>NZ_JBTWEN010000012.1:0-125074 GCF_056958115.1 Agarivorans sp. D1326
GTTGTCGTGGGTTCAAATCCCATTACTCACCCCATTATTTAGATGCAACGAGTTTCGTTGTTATCGCAATAGTTTGGTTATTGCTAAGAGCTTGCTCTAAAATAACTAAGACGATAAACGCAGCTTGGTAGCGCATCGTCGCGAAGCTCATATAGAGTGGGACCAGGGGGTTTAGTCTTCTGAAGTATCAAGAAAATCGGTGATTAGCGCAGCTTGGTAGCGCATCATCGCGAAGCTCATAAAGAGTGGGACCAGAGGGTTTAGTCTTCTGAAATATCAAGAAAATCGGTGATTAGCGCAGCTTGGTAGCGCATCATCGCGAAGCTCATAAAGAGTGGGACCAGAGGGTTTAGTCTTCTGAAATATCAAGAAAATCGGTGATTAGCGCAGCTTGGTAGCGCATCTGGTTTGGGACCAGAGGGTCGGGAGTTCGAATCTCTCATCACCGACCACATTTAGAAAGCCCCGTCAGTAATGGCGGGGCTTTTTTGTACTTGATAGTTAATAACTCGGAGTTCGGCTCCTCACCTTGGCTCACCGCCGACCACTTTTTAAAAGCCTGCTCATTGAGCAGGCTTTTTTGCTTTCTGTAGCTTGGAATTAAGCTATGAATGGGAAGTTCGCCTTTTAACTTGGGCTATCATCGGCCGACTTTCTTTAAGTCTTGCCCTGTTTACTTGAGCTCTTACGCAAGATTTGCTTGAAAGGCTATTGTCACTTGCTGATATTTTGTACACTAAGCAGTAAATGAGTACAGCTTGAGCAACAATGAAACATCTATTTCTCGTTGTTTTTACCAGTCTATCGCTCTGTTCGATATCTATTGCCGCTGAGTTAAGCCCTCAGGTGGTACGCCATATTGCGCCGCAAGGCGAAAAAGATTTACGAAATCGCTACTTTATCGATTTACTCGACTTGGTCTTGTCTAAAACTGAGCAGGAACTGGGGCCGTTTCGTCTCGAGAGCAATAAAGCCAAAATGAGCCAGAATCGCTCCTTGCTGCAGCTGCAAAATAACGACGGTATTGATGTGGTGTGGACAATGAGCACCGCAGAGCGAGAAGAGGCCTTATTGCCCATACGGATCCCACTGTTAAAAGGGCTGCTTGGACAGCGCTTATTGATGATTCGCCAACAAGATATTGGTCGTTTTGCCAAGGTGGAATCTCTTCAAGACTTACAAGCTTTTAGTGCTGGTCAAGGCAGCGGCTGGCCAGACAACAAAATACTGCGTGCTAACAATATTGGCGTAATTGAAGGCATGAATTACGAAGGTTTGTTTGGCATGTTACAACGTCAGCGCTTTGATTATTTCCCGCGTGGAATTAACGAAATCTTTGATGAATTAGAGCAGCATAAAAGTGAAAACTTTGTGGCTGAGCCGCACTTAGTAATTAGTTATCGAGCACCTATCTATTATTTTGTAAGCAAGCAAAACCGAGAGTTAGCAGCGCGTATCGAACAAGGTTTATGGATCGCCTTTAGCGATGGTAGCTTTGATGCACTGTTTTCTCGCTATAAATACGACAACTTAGTTAACGAGCTAAGATCTCGCACGGTGATTAAACTAAATAACCCTTATTTACACGCTAGCACCCCTAGTGAGCAAAGTCCGCTCTGGCTTAAGTTTAACTAGCCAACTTGTTGTCCCGTTTATTGTTCAATCACGCTGAGCATCAGCTGGATGTTGGAAGTTTTACATGCTTTGATGTTTTATTGATCTAGTCATTTGTTATTAAGTAAATCCATTACATACAATTAACTTGATAAGTTAGTTGTGAATAATGCCAATGCTGCGTCGCTGTTTAATGCTATTAGTGATTTTTACCCTCGTTACTGGGGCCAATGCGGCAAACCTAGTGGTGAGGCACGTTCAGCCAGAAAGCGACAAAGATCAGCGACATCAATACTTTATTGAGTTGTTAGAGTTAGCCTTAAGCAAAACAAAAGCTAGCCACGGTTCTTATACCACTCAAACTTGCGCTGTTCGGATGATGCAAGACCGAGCCTTACAGCAAGTTCAGCGCAAGCGTTGTATCGATATTGTTTGGACAATGACCAGCCTTGAGCGTGAGTCGAAACTGCTGGCTGTACGCATTCCTTTATTAAAGGGCTTATTAGGCCAGCGGGTATTGATGATCCGCCGAGAAGACCTACGTCGATTTAAGGACATTCAACAGCTTAGTGAATTGGGCCAGATGCGCGCAGGGCAAGGTATGGGCTGGCCTGATATTGAGATACTAGAATACAATCGTTTGCCAGTAATTGAAGGCAAAACCTATGAAGGTTTGTTTGGCATGTTAGAGCGTGGGCGCTTTGATTATTTCCCTCGAGGTATTAGTGAAATAGGCGCCGAATTAAAACAGCATCAACGGGAAGGTTTTGTTGCAGAGCCCAGAATATTACTCAGTTATCCCGCACCCATTTATTACTTTGTAAACCCAGAAAACACAGCCTTAGCAGAGCGTTTAGAGCAAGGTTTAAGGCTAGCTATTGATGATGGCAGTTTCGACGCACTGTTTAAAAAGTTTAATTACCACAAATTGGCAGATTTAATGGAAAATCGCTTGGTGTTTAAACTACGCAACCCGTCTTTACATCCCAAGACGCCGATCGATGAAGATAAACTTTGGGTACTCCCCAACCTTGTTAAAAACTTGCGGTAAGCGCATGTATTTGGCTGTTTAGCTAATTCAAACAGCAATATTGGTTGTGAAAACATTGTCATTTCGCCTAGTATGAAAGGTGATGAACTTCACTTTTTTGTTGTTAAGGCTATTACGTTTTTTGCGTCTTATGTTGAACTGTGGACTGCATCAAAAATCTTCCGTTAAGCTAGGCTAGTATCGCCTTATTTAGCGGGTTGCAGAGGTTTTCCACCTTTTTGTTACTCTCATTGTATTGAATTAGTTTTAGGAGTTTTTCATGCCTTTCGCACAGCAAGATAAAAAAGTGCAAACGTTTACCCTTGGGAATGCTAAGGGGAGTGAGGCCACCGTACTAGCATGGGGAGCCACCCTAGCCAGTTTAAAAATAAAACTTAGTAGCGGTGAGTTACGTGAAGTGGTTCTAGGTTGTGACAGCTTTGAGGATTACCTAAAACAAGACGCTTACTTAGGTGCTACGGTGGGGCGCTATGCTAACCGCATAAAGCAAGCGCGCTTTGAGTACCAAGGGCAGGTTTATGCCTTAAGTGCCAATCAAGATGAGCACCAATTACATGGCGCCAATGATTTTAGCCACCGCGATTGGCAAGGCGAGCAGCTGGCAGACAACAAAGTTCGTTTTACTATTAGTTCAGCCGATGGAGAGTGTGGATTTCCTGGTAATATGCAAGCGCAGCTTGATTACACCTTAGATGAAGATAATCAGTTAGTACTGGATTACTCAGCTACTGTAGATAAAGCCTGTCCGGTAAATCTCACCGACCATAGTTATTTTAATTTGAATGCCGCTAGCTCAACGGTATTACAGCACCACTTATACATCGCAGCAGATCATTACCTGCCAGTAGCAGCAGATGGTATTCCGGTTGATGGCTTAAAACCTGTAGAAGGAACTGGCTTTGATTTTAGGCAAGCTAAGCTGATTGCTAAAGATCTTAAGAAAGATCCCGATCAGCAGTTAGTGGGCGGATACGATCATAGTTACTTGCTGCAGGAGCAGGTAGTGAGTGAAGGCAAGCCAGTAGCTCGTATTATTGCCGATGACGCGTCGTTAGCAATGGAAGTGTATACCAATAAACCTGCGATTCAGCTTTATACTGGTAACTTCTTAACTGGTAATCCAGGGCACAATGGCGAAGTGTATCAAGCGCATAGTGGCGTTGCTTTAGAAACCCAATTTTTGCCAGATTCTCCCAACCGCCCAGATTGGCCACATCAAAGCTGTTGGCTAAAGCCTGGCGAACGTTATCAATATCAAACCTGTTATCGCTTGTATCAACCCACGGCATAAATTTTCCTAAATATTGAAGTTTTTGTAGGCAGCGTACCGATTTTCATATACATCGTGTATGCTGCTTGCACCATACTCCAAATCTAGGGATGTTTATTTATGAAGAAATGGTTGGCACTGTGCGTTGGTGTGCTTGTATTAAGCTTTCAAGCCGTCGCAGACGATTATCAAGCTACGATTCAGCAGTTTAAAAAATCTGATCGAACGACCCCATTTTTTAACAATGCTTATGGCTATGCGGTGTTTCCTACCATTGGTAAGGGTGGCATTGGCATTGGTGGCGCTTACGGTGAAGGTAAAGTTTACCGAGGCGGAGCATCTACAGGCAGCGTGAATATGGGCCAAGTTACACTTGGTTTCCAGCTCGGTGGGCAAGCGTTTAGCCAAATCATTTTCCTTCAAGATAAACGCGCTTACGACGAGTTTACTAGCGGTAGCTTCGAGTTTGGTGCTCAAGCGAGCGCAGTAGCGCTAACCGTTGGCGCTTCCGCTCAAGCGGGTACTTCTGGTACTGGAGCTGCTGCGGGAGAAACCCAATCTAAAGCGCATTATGTAAGTGGTTATGCAGTATTCACCTTAGCTAAAGGTGGTTTAATGTATGAAGCCAGTATTGGCGGACAGAAGTTTAACTTTACTGCTGAATAAACATATAGCTATAGTTATCCAAAAACGGACCTACTAGGTCCGTTTTTTGTAAGCTATTAAGCACCTTCTAGCCGATTACTTGTCGTTTACTCAGCCTAAAATGAACAGTGTTTGACTAGCTTGGCTGGCTGACGCTGAACTAGTATTTCGCCATTTCGTACCGATAACAATACTTCGCCTTGACGTTGAATCACCGATAAATCGTCTTCTCCTTCCAGCAAAATAAAGTTTGCAGGTTTGCCTACCTCAATGCCGTATTCAGCTTCTACTTGTAAGGTTTTAGCGCCATTGTTGGTAATAAGATCTAAGGCTTTAGATAGCTCTTTATAGCCCATCATGTGGCAGATGTGTAAACCCGCGTCTAATACTCGTAGCAGTTTACCGTTGCCTAAGGTATACCAAGGGTCTTGAATAGAATCTTGGGCGAAGCAGACATTCATGCCGGCTTCGCATAGCTCTTTAACTCGAGTTACGCCGCGTCGTTTAGGGTAGGTATCAAAGCGACCTTGCAAGTGAATGCTCTCGGTAGGACAAGAAACAAAGTTTATTTTAGACTTTTTGAGTAGCCTAAATAATTTAGAACAATAGGCGTTGTTGTAAGAATGCATCGCGGTGGTGTGACTGGCGGTAACGCGCTCGCCCATATCAAGCTCTAGGGCTGCGGTGGCTAGCACCTCCAAAAAGCGCGATGCTTCGTCGTCAATTTCGTCGCAGTGCACATCTACCAATAGATCATGTTGTTTGGCGAGCTCCACCACCCAGCGCATCGACTCTACTCCATATTCGCGGGTAAATTCAAAATGGGGAATTCCGCCTATTACATCTGCTCCCTCTTTAATGGCTTGCTCCATTAAGGTTTTGCCATTGGGAAAAGACCAGATCCCTTCTTGGGGAAAGGCAACAATTTGTAAATTGATTGCAGAAGACAGCTTAGATTTTAGCTTGGCAATGGTTTTAAGCGCGGTGAGTTGTGGATCGGTCACATCCACATGGGTGCGAATGTACTGCACCCCATTTTCAGCTAACAGTTGCACGGTTTTTAACACGCGTTGCTCGATGTCTTCGGGGGTGAGCAGCGGTTTACGTTCGCTCCAGCGCTCAATTCCTTCAAACAAGGTTCCGCTCATGTTCCAAGAGGGCTGCCCGGCAGTGAGCACTGCGTCTAAGTGAATATGCGGCTCAACAAAAGGAGCAGACAATAAATTACCTGCCGCATCTATCGCTTCTTCATATTCTGATAAGTTAGCTGATAAAGCCGCGGCTTGCGGAGTGATATGAGTAATTAGCCCTTGGGCAACAGTTAGACTAAATAGCTCTGTTTGCCCTCTTAAACGTGCGTTAATAATTTTCATGATAATCCTTGAACAGAATGTTGTTGCCGCTGGATTGTAATTGGCTCCATCAGCAGGGCATTTTGTAATTCTAGACGTTGCTGCGCTTGTTCTAGGTCACAACCAGTGAGTGTTTGTACCTTGGTGAGACGGTTGCTGAGCGTATTTCGGTGAATATTTAGCTCTTTGGCGGTCTGTCTTAAGCTGGCTAAATTGTCAAAGTAGCAGCGCAGCGTATGCTTAAGGGTGATTAAGCTAGGTTCTTGGCAATGGAATAAGGGCCCGAGTTTGTCGCAGCAAAAATTCAGTAAAACTTGTGGATCCTCAATAGCTGCAAATACTCGACTCACCCCTAAATCTAAGTAGTGCACAATGGCGGAATGATGGCTTTGTAATTGGCTAAACTCTGCTGCTTGTCTAGCCTGCAAAGCAGCATTGGCCAACTGGTTTAGCCCTTGTGGGCTAACACTCACACCCAAATTGTATTTAAGCTTTTGTGGCATTAAATACTGATTAAGTTGCTGCCAAAGGCTACGCTGTTGCTCTAAAGAGTCTTGGGCTTGAATGGGCAGCAATAAATACCAGCCGTGATGATCTTCAATTAGCGGGTAGGGGCTTCGCATGCGATTTAGCCACTGGCGAAGTTGAAATACCCAAACATTTAAGTCACTTGCATCGCTAACTTGTGGTTGTAGCTGGGCAATACTAATGGCCGCATCAAAGTTTAAGCCTAATTCTTTGGCGCGGTGTCGAGACAACATCGACAGTTGGTTGGGGCTATTAATCACATGGCTAATAAAATGCTGTAGCGAGTGGCTAGATAGGTTGTCTTGAATTAAGGCCTTACAAATTAGCTCGGTAACTTTAACCATAGGCAAGCTGTAAGGCTGCTCTAGTACTGCAAATTGATGTTGGTTGGCATAACTAATCACGCTCTCGGGAATGGTGTCGATAAATTCTGAGTGGGTCAGAATCACCATGCCTGCTGCCGATTTTTCTAAAGCTTCATCTATAAGTTGATAATACTCTTGTTCACTTCGTTGCAAATTTATACCGGTAACAAAGACGAGTTCACCGCCAGTTAACCAAGGTGCTAGCTCTTTGTTCTCGGCTAAGTATGGCCAGCGAATAGCTTGTTGAGAAGCTTCCCCGGTAAGCAAGTTAATGCTCTCTAAACCGGGGATGAGGGGAATATCTTTAGCGCGAATAGCCAAGCACTACCTCCTTAACTGGCCGTTTGTTTGGCTAAGGGCTGAGCCGAGCTAATGTGCAGCAATACACCATAGAAACTGGCCGATACAACAATCCCGACTAACGGCGCTATCCAAGGGGAATAGTAGGCTGCAGCCGAACCAACCGCGTACGCAGCTAAACCGCATTTATCGAAACTAGGCAGTTTAATTTGCTCTAATGCTGGTGGGTTCCCACGATGTTTAAACCAAAAATCAGCCATGATGATGGCGCCAATCGGGGGAATAAAGGTACCCAAAAGGATTAAAAATGGGATAAGCAGGTTGTACATGCCAAATACTGCTAGCAGGGTGCCGATGGCCGCACCTACGAGAGTAATTAAACGGCGCTTGTCGGTTCTCATCAAGTTGCAGCCGGCGGCGGCAAAGTTATAAATAGTGTTGTCTTGGGTTGTCCAGATATTGGCAAATAACATCAGAATAGCAACCAGAATAAAGCCTTGGCTTACCAGTACGTCTACGATGTCGGCTTGTTGGTAAACCATCGCGCCGAACGCGCCGACAAATACCATTAAGCCATTGCCAATAAAGAAAGCTAACAAAGTAGTGATAACCGCTATGCGGCCAGACTTAGCAAAACGGCTCCAATTGGTTGCTTGGGTTCCGCCGCTCACAAAGGTACCAAATACCAAAGTAATTGCCGCAGAGAATGCCATGGTATCGCTTGGTGCAATGCTGCTCAGCTGGGTGAAGCCGCCAATATCAATACTGCCTTGGTAAATCGACAGGCCGATAAATGCCAACATGGCGGGAACAGATATTTTAGAAAGAATTTCTAAGGCTTTGTAGCCAATAAACGCGGTAATACAAAAGCCAAAACCAAATAGCACCATTAAAGGTGTTGCGTAGCTTTCGGGTAAGTTGAGCAGCTTAAGCAGAATAATTGCTATAGTGGCGGTACCCCAGGCGTACCAGCCTATCTGGGTAAAACCTAAGATAATGTCAGACAGCTTGCTACCATGCTCTCCAAAACAGTATCGCCCTAGCAACACCGAGTTTAAGCCGGTTTTATACGCCACATAAGCCAGCCCTGCGGCATAGCTACCTAATAGCAAATTACCTATTAGTATGATCCACAGCAGCTCGGTGAAACTAAATGAGGTACCGAGTGTGCCACCTGCCCACATGGTGGAAGTGAAGAAAGTAAACCCTAAAAGTACAAAAGCGGTAGACCAAAAACCTTTACGGGCATCTTGTGGAACCGCCGAGAGTGGAAAATCGTTAGTTTGGCTCATTGTGTTAACTCCATCTATTGGTGACAACAATCGCTATATTGGTGGTCACGCTAGTTATTCCATCGTGTTAAGCGTTCCAAAAGCTGTGCCAAATATGCACTTCTTTTGGCTTGAGTTTTGTTGTGCAAATGGGTGATTTTTGTTCTGCACGAAATGTACCGTTTGCACATAAAGTTGCTGTAGGTAGGGCTGGAGAAATTTGTTTCAAAAAAGGCTGCAATTAAACGCACTGCTATGGCGCGTATCTGATGGTTTTTGGGGCGTAACTATGTCTAGGGTCTGTTGATCTTTGCTGATGGATTTTGCAGCAATTTATTAGCCATTTAGGCAAGGCAGTGAGTGTGCAGTTAAGTGAGCTTAATAATCACTCGCTAACGCTGAATAAATGGCTAAGAAATGCTGCCCGAAGGGTTCGGATAAGCGAACTTTACTCTTTGTTAAGCACTTCTTGCTTAGCCCGCTAGGCTTCTAAGTGCTCGCCGCGATTAAAGCCCGCTTATCGCGAACAAAATTTCAACACCAAAGATCAACAGACCCTAGTTTAGCGCTGTTTCTGCTAGCACTTACTCAATGGAAAGTTAGCCCCTTTTTAAGCACTAATTCTGATTACTGGTGCTTTTCTTTTTTAAGTCAGTGCTTGCAAACTACCTCTCAAAATTCTTAAAGGTCTGAAATTTCACTTATTTATGGTTTTATTATCTAAGTTATTTTTATTTTTTAGAATAATATAGTGACAAAGGCTGGCAAATTAGAAACTAATTGGTTGATATTTGAGCGCTTAAACCTGAGCTAGGCATATCTCACAGTTTTGGTTTATTTAGGTGTATAGGCTGAAAAATGAAAGTTTCAAAGCATTAAACACTATAAAAATAAAACTAATGAGGTTATCTCGGAATGGAATTATCCAAAGTTGCAAAGTTAACTTTGCCAGTGCTGGCGGCGGTTTCGTTGGCTGCCTGTAATAGCAGCAGTAACAATGACAATGGTGATCAAAACGGTCTTGTAGACCTAAAAGACGGTCAAATTGCCGTTTATTACCGTTTAGACGATGCTAAAGCAAGCAATCAGTCTTTAGAGGAATACTACCAAGGTTGGACTATTCACGGCTGGAACGATGCCAGTTGTAATGGTTGGGGTGATGGCAGTGACGGTGACGCTACAGGTGGTTGGGATGCTGGTATGGCATACACCGGCATTAACGAGACTTACGGCGCTTACTGGGTGATTGACGCTTATCATGCCGGTGAGTGTATCAATATGATCCCGCGTAATTTAGAACAGGGTGGCCAAACGGGTGACCTACGCTTCTACTACACTGACTACAAACATGGCTTGATAAAGGCGGGCGATGACAACGTGTATGTAGATACCGATTACACCGAGGTAAACCAACCTCCAGTTGGCATTGTTGGCGCAAGTGCACACTGGGTGCGTGATAACCTCATTCTATGGGATGCAAATGGTAGTCAGTTTAAACTGTACCATTCTGCTAATGCCGGCATTTCGGTAAATGTCGAAGATAAAACAATAGAGGGTGGCGAAGCCCTAGAATTAAACATTACCGAGATGCCAGCAGATGTGAAAGCTCAATTCCCTCATTTGGCGCATTTACAAGCTTACGAATTAAATGCAGAACAAGCTGCCGAGGTGATAAAAGGTCAGCTAGTGGCTGCGGCGTATAATCAAGATGAAGAAGTGGTTGCCGCTACCTTGCTGCAAATTCCTGGGGCGCTAGATGACCTGTATTGGGAAAATGCTAAAGATGAGCCGCTGGGTGCGGTGATTCAAGACGGCTTAACAACTTTCCGTCTTTGGGCGCCAACGGCTAAAGATGTAAATCTGGCCTTGTACGATGAAGACTTAAGCGCACACGCCGATCAGGGCTTTGTGGCTATGGAGTTTGATCCTGCAACGGGTATTTGGTCTAGCGATGCGATGCCTAATATGGTGGATGTTTTTTACCGCTACCAAGTTGAGGTATACCACCCAAATAGCCAGCGTATTGAAACGCTAATGGTGACCGACCCTTACTCACTAAGTTTATCGGCTAATAGCACCCATTCGCAGGTTGTCGATTTACAAAATGACAGTGAATTGTTTCCAAATGGTTGGGACAGCATTGTTCCGCCAACCATTGACTCTCCTACCGATTACGTATTGTACGAAACACAGGTACGAGATTTTAGTTTTGCCGATGAAGATGGTAACCCAGAATATACCGGTAAGTACTTAGCCTTTACTGATGAAGAACGCGCCAGCTATAAGCATTTAATGCAGTTACGCGATCGCGGCTTAAACAATGTACACCTGTTACCAGTGTTTGATATTGCTACGGTTGATGAAGTAAATCGTGTAGACATTGATGGCACCATTGGTGAGCTGTGTGAGCTAAATGCCAATGCAGGTGTGTGTGAAGACGGTACCGATAAGTCAGCAGTGATTGAAGATGTGCTGCAAGCCTATGTTGATGAAAATCCTGCTACTGAAAAAGTACAGGCTTTAGTTAACGATTTACGCCAGTACGATAGCTTTAACTGGGGTTACGACCCGTTCCACTTTAATGTGCCAGAAGGCAGCTATGCTACTGATGCACATGGCAAACAGCGTATTTTAGAATTCCGCCAAATGGTGAAGCATTTACATCAGCAAGATATGCGAGTGATTATGGATGTGGTGTATAACCATACCCATGGTTCTGGCCCTAGCAACGATAAGTCGGTGTTGGATAAAATTGTACCGGGATACTACCAACGCTTAACTATTGATACCGGTGTAGTGGAAAACTCAACCTGTTGTGACAACACCGCTACCGAACACAAAATGATGGGTAAACTGATGGTTGACTCGTTAATTGTGTGGGCGCGTGATTACCAAATTGATGGTTTCCGTTTTGACTTAATGGGTCACCAACCAAAAGACTTAATGATCGAAGCACTAGAAGAAGTGCAAAAAGTATCGCCAGATAATTACTTTTACGGCGAAGGCTGGACCTTTGGTGAAGTGCAAGATGACGCTCGTTTTGTTCAAGCAAACCAGCTAAACATGGCGGGCACTGGGATAGGTACCTTCTCTGACCGTTTACGTGATGGTATTCGTGGTGGTAGCCCATTTGATGATGGTGATCAGCTACGTAAGCAGCAAGGTTTTGCCAATGCGGTTTTAGCCAATGAACTCAATGCCGATACGCCTGACAGCACTTACAACGAAACTTGGATGTACAACGCCGACCTTATCCGTGTAGGCATGGCGGGTAACTTGGCCGATTTCCAGTTTGTTGACCGTAATGGCGATCGCATTAAAGGCAGTGAATTGCTTTATGGTGGTGATGAGCAACCAGCAGGCTACACCGAAAGTGCCCAAGAGAATATTTCTTACGTATCTAAGCACGATAACCAAACCCTGTGGGACATTAACCAGTACAAATTGGCTGAAGAGTTAACGCCAGAGCAACGTGCACGTATGCAAACCGTTGCTTTATCTACAGTGATGACAGGTCAAGGTATACCGTTTATCCACATGGGCTCAGAGTTGCTACGTTCTAAGTCAATGGAGCGTGATAGCTACGACTCGGGTGATTGGTACAACCGTGTTGATTTCACCGCCCAAGATAACAACTGGAACAAGGGCTTGCCGATGAAACACATCGATGGTGCAAACTATGATGTGATTAAGAAAATCATTGCTAACCCTGAAACTCAAGCCGAGCCGCAACATATTGAAGATGCCAAATTACGCTTCTTTGATTTGATGGAAATGCGCACCAGCTCAACGCTATTCCGCATGAATGCTAAGCAAGACATTATGGCGCGTATCGACTTCCACAATACCGGGGTAGACCAAATACCGGGTGTGATTGTGCAATCAATCGACAATGGTATTCATTCAGGGGCTGACCTAGACAGTAACTATGATGCGATTGTGGTGATGGTAAACGCAACAGCAGAAACCCAGCAAGTTAGCATTAACAATGCACAGGGTTTTGAGTTGCACCCCGTACAGCAACGTTCAACTGACTTAGTGGTTAAAGACGCTGAGTTTGCTGACGGCACTTTTGAAGTACCTGCTATGACCACTGCAGTGTTCGTTCAGCCTCGTTTGGCTGCACGTGGTGATGGCTTGCCAGTGAAGGGATAAATCTGGTAAACACTGCAGCCGATACTGCAACAACAACGGCTATCTTCGGGTAGCCGTTTTTCTTTGCTAGTCTTTGGTGTAGGGGAAAGGCACAAGCAGAAATGGAGGCCTTGCACTTAGCTGTTTAGTCAATCAATGTGTGGCGCATGCTTTGGCAAAACTAGCCACCCGTTCAACTCGAACAGGCGCAAGTTACCAGCTCTTATCTAGACAGTAATTCGATTAATTCGTTTTCGGTGGTGGGAATGCTTTGCAATTCTATGCCCGAAGACGCTCCACCTTTAAGCATATAAGCAGAAGTGCCGCAATGGTCGTAGTGGTACCATTGGCCGTCTATACAAACGTCGGTATAACAACGCGGATCTTGTATTAATTCCATTTTTATTACCTCTATTTATTGTTGTTACACTTTCAACATAACCAGCGAATAGCCTACAAAAAATGATCTACATCAATTGAGGTTTAGAGCTACCTCCATAGTATTAGAGAATTTTGCTTATTTAGTGAGCTGGATCTAGCTATGCACTATAAGCTCGCATCGCTAAATAAGGGTGAATGGCGTCTCTACATTGACTCAATTGTTAGTAATGATGCTGAAAATAAGTAAGATAGCGTTGAGTGAGTGAATGGTAAGTCATCGATAGGGAGTATTATGTTTAGGTTGGTGTTGTTGCTCGTAGGCGTGGTTGCATTTCCGGTGCTTGGCAGCACTTTATCACAACAGTTGGTTGATGCTGCCTTGGCGCGAACTGAGCACACGGTGATATACAATGGTGCCTACTTTGCGTTGGATTATCCTAATGGTGATGTGCCCGAACACTTTGGGGTGTGCACCGATGTGCTTATTCGTTCCTACCGTGCACTTGGCATTGATCTACAGGTTCAAGTACATGAAGACATGAAGCAGCATTTTGCGCAGTATCCGTCTAAACGTATCTGGGGCTTAAGCCGCACCGATCGTAATATTGACCACCGTCGAGTGCCTAATCTTCAGGTGTTTTTTACCCGCCATGGTGAATCGTTAGCTGTTAGTGATAGCGCTAGCAGCTATTTGCCGGGTGATATTGTGACTTGGATGCTCCCCGGTAATCTGCCCCATATCGGCATTGTGAGTGACCAATACACAGCAGCTGGCGTTCCAAAAATTGTTCATAACATTGGCCTAGGGCCGCAATTAAACGACATGCTGTTTAGTTATCAAATAACCGGCCATTACCGTTATTTACCTGAGGTAGACTAAGCACTTCAATTAGTTGGCTAGCGCATTAAAGCGTTGCTTCAAAAACTGGGTGAAGGCTTGTACTTTACTGGTGCGGTGCATATCTACATGTGTGGTAAGCCATTGTGGAATGGCCCAATGTTCTGGCGGTGCCATTAGCGGCAGCAGGTCTGGGTAGGCCTTGGCGGTTTCACAATTGAGTGGTGCTGCGCCAAACCCAGCTTTTATGGCCGGAATAAAAGCATTAAAGTCGTTTACCCGCAAAGCAATTTGTTGCGGATCTAACTCGCTATTCATCCAATTAATAAAGCTAATCTGCGAGTAGGGCTCAATGGTTGAAATAAACTTATGCCCTGCCACCTCATTTAAGCTTTTAATCTTTCCGTACTTTTTAAGATAAGCACTTGAGCCATAAAGAGTTACTGGACTATCGGCTAAGTGCTGCACCACATAGTCTAGATCTTTAGGTTTTTTACCAGGGCGAATGCTTACGTGAGCTTCGCCGTGTTCTAGTTTCAAAATTCTACTGTCGGCGGCATATTCCAATTTGATATTGGGGTAAAGCGCTTGGAACTCGGCCAGCATTGGTAACAGCAGCTCGGCCATATTGTTCACTGTGGTTAATACCAAGGTTCCGGAAAGCTGATTGTCGGTGCCGGCCAGTTTGCCCAATAAACGGTTAAAGTCGTTTTGGGTGCTTTCGGCGGTTTGGGTAAGTAACAAACCTGCTTCGGTGACTTGGTAGCCGCGTGCATGGCGATGAAACAAGCGGGTGCCTAGGCGCTCTTCCAAGGCATTTATTCGCCGTAATACCGTACTGTGGTGTACATCCAGTGCTTCTGCGGCTGCGGTAAGCGTGCCTAAGGTTGCAACCTTATAAGCTATATGGATGTCGTTCCAATCATTCTTATGTGCATTCATGCACAGAAGTGTTGCACAGGTGTTGTTTTTCTTCAAATTTGCTTGTGTAAGAATGCTCTCAAATCGAAAACAAATACCATTTTCAGGCTAGGCCTAGGAGCACAACATGACTAAATTAATTGCTATTGCAGGCAGCTTACGCGCTCAATCGTTCAATAAAAACTTGGTAAAAATTGCGGCCAAAGGAGCCGAGGAAGCTGGCGCTGAAGTTCGCTATGTAGACTTAGCTGATTTTGCCATACCACTTTACTCAGAAGATTTAGAGGCCGAGGGTACGCCTGCTTCTGTTAACGATTTAAAACACCTTTTTGCGCAGGCCGACGGCATGTTGATCGCCAGCCCTGAGTACAATGGCTCTATTTCTGGCGTACTAAAAAATGCTTTAGATTGGTTATCTCGCCCTTCTAAGGATGCTGATATTGGCTCGGCCTTCCAAGGTAAAGTGGCCGGTATCATGGCGACTTCTCCGGGCGGTTTAGGGGGGATCCGTGGCTTGGCACATACCCGTGATATTTTGTTCAACTTAGGGGTAATGGTTAGCCCAAACCAAGTGGCTGTTGGTTCTTCTTATCAGGCATTTAATAGTGAAGGGCAATTGGCGGATGCAGATATGGAGCAGCGCGTTAAAGCCTTAGGTGCTGGGGTTGCCGAAACCGCAAAACGTTTGGCTAAATAGAAGGCCTAAAAGCTCCGGCAGTGGCTGGAGCTGTTAATACCAAGCCTTAAAACAGCGTTGCAAAAGATTGGCTTTGCTTAATGCTGGCCAGCTGACTTTCTAGATGTTGCTGCATGTTGTTAAATACAAAGTTACCCATACTGATGCGTTTAACCCCAGCAGCCTGTAGTTGAGCAAAGTTAGCTAAATGCGGCATGCACATTACATTTAGCGGCACGCTGCAGTGTTTACTTAGTTCTTCAATATGCTCCAGCTGCTCGATACCGGGTAAAAAGATCCCATCCGCACCGGCGTCGATGTAAAGTTGCATCCGTTGCTTGGCTAGCCTTACGGCATCCTTGCAGCCAACAAGGAAAACATCACTTCTGGCATTGATGAAGATTTCTATCTCTCTTTGCGTGAGCTGGTTTTTTATATAAGACAGAGTGGCGGCAAAGTCTTTCGCAGCTAGCAATTCTCGCTGCTGTTTTACCACGCTGTCTTCAATGTTTATTCCAACTGCACCGAGTTTGTTGAGTGACAGTATGTGGTCGACAATAGTTTGAGGGTGTTGGCTGTAACCTGCTTCTAGATCGACATTTAAGGGCAAGCTGCAGTGTTGCTTTATTTGCGCTACAACTTGGATTAGCTCGTTAAACGAAAGCTGTTCACCGTCATCTAAACCTCGAGCAGCAGCAATTGCCGCGCTTGATGTTCCTATTGCGGTAAAACCAAGCTTTTGGGCTATTTTCGCACTGGCAACATCCCAAACATTGCAGAGTAATAGTGGTGACTGTTGATGGTGTAAGTCATTGAATGTCATTGCTGTTGTCTCAGAATCTAAAGCTAAAAGGTACATTGAGTAGAAATACTCAACAACCGAAAACTGAACAAGTATTTTTGTTTTTTAGTCCGTTTGAGTAGACCGTGATAAGCAGTTTTAAAAACTAATTTTTAGTGATTTTAACCAGCCCGGTTGGGCTAATGGCGACTCGAATGCTAATACTAAGCGTGGTCGAAATTGAGACACTTAGCATGACAAAAATAGCAATCAGAATAACCAGTTGATACTTCACCGCTACCATTGGGTCACTGCCTGCGAGTATTTGACCGGTCATCATGCCGGGGAGTGTGACTAAACCCACCGTGCTCATAGACGCTAAAACAGGTGCAAAAGCTTGCTGCATAGCACTTTGCACAAAGCCTTGAGTTGCTTGTAGTCGATTTGCGCCAAGTGCTAAATAAGCGTGGTATTCGGCGGTTTTTTCATCCAGTGCGCTAAATAGGCGCTGTAAAGCCACAATGTTTCCACTAAGGCTGTTGCCTAAAAGCATACCTGCTAGCGGAATGAGGTACTGAGCGCTATAGCTAGGGCTCGGCTTTAGTAAGGCGAATAGCAGCAGTATCAGTAAAGGACTTAAACCCAGCACCAGCCCCAACAAGACTGGTATAAACAAGTTTCTTTTAGGTAATTTGGCTTTGCCAAGAATGGCGCTAGCGCCCACCACAAGCATAACGACCAACCAAAGCAGGTTGACCCACAAGCTGTTTAAATCAAACAAAAACTGCAGATACAAGCCGAGCAACACAAGCTGCAGCACCATTCGCACTAAACTGCTGGCTATGTCTTTACCTAGGCTAAGTTTAAAGCGCCAATTAAGCCCAATCGGAATCAACAGAATTAGCGAAAAGGCGGCAAGTGCTGGCCAGCTAATATCTATGGTCATGGGCAGATTTCCTATAACAAGCGCTAATCCAAGGGGCTTAGAATAATGAGTGTAACCTGAGTGGATTTTTCTGTCTTGTTAGAAAGGTTAGGGGCTATGTATCCTTCGAGCTGATTTCTTCGCAAACAACATTTAACCGCGAAAGATAAACAGCTCTTAGTGCTTAGCAGGCTTGTTGCTTGGTTACATCTTCATAGCTGCGTACGCAGTTTTTACCCTCTGCCTTGGCTTTATAAACCGCTTTATCGGCTGCTTTCATAATCGCTTCGTGGTGCTGCATGTCTTTGCTACGACTTGCAATACCTACACTTACCGTAACGCTATAGCGCTGGTGGTTGAGTTGCATATTAGCAATACGTTCGCGAATGCTGTGCCCTAGGTTTAATGCACCTTCTGAACTGGTATTGGGGCAAATTAATAAAAACTCATCGCCGCCTAAACGGGCTACTACGTCGTCGTTACGCACCGATTCGCGTAATGCGCGTGCCAGTAGCATTAACACCGCATCGCCAGCATCGTGACCATTTCGATCATTAATTTGTTTAAAGTGATCGGCATCTATCATCATGCAAGCTAATGGACTGTCGCTTTCAAGCGATTGCTTCCAAAGCTCCATAAGTTGAATCATTGCATGGCGGCGGTTAGGCAAGCCGGTGAGCACATCGGTATGCGCTAAAGATTGTAAATGCTGATTGGTTTTTTGCAGCGCTAGGGTGCGTTCTTGTACTTTTTGCTCAAGATTTTGATTGAGTTCGAGCAGCTCGTTATTGCGCACGCTAACTTGGTGAAATAAACCACGCAAGGCGGTAATTAGAGGCTCGGTGGCAAGATCGTTGGGTTGCTCAATTTTACTATAGGCAGATGCTGGGCTGTCACCCGCTTCTATGAAATGCAGCTGTTTGGTGAGCACTTGGTCGATGCCCAGAATATGATAAGCCAACCATTGAATGAGGTAATCGAGCAAATGCTTAATTTTGCTTTGTTTATTGTCGTTGTTGAATTGGCTTAGCTTCGCCACTTCGCCTAAAAATTCTTTGTGAGCTTTTACGTGAGCTTGGCAATGGCGCGGATCCACTTTGTGTTTGGCCATAAGCAATTCTTCTTCACGAAAGTGTTCCTTAACGTAATTATTTAGCTCTTGGCTAAGCGACTCGATCGCGGCGTGTTGCAGGGGATGGCTGTCGGTGAGCTGTTCACCAATTTGATTAATGAGATCAATTAAGTGGCGATGCTGCTCGTCAACAACAGAGATCCCTGTTTCAAAATCTGATGTCCAACGAAATGATTCCATACTATGTTGCGTCCAGCTGTGCCTAGTTAATTGCTACTCATGGGTATTGCGCTGTTATGACCCGTTTGAGTGGACGCCCACCTTAACGAGTTATCAGACCAGTAGAACTAATCTACATCAAAAAAAGCTCAAATAAGAGTGTTTATTGCATAAAATTTAGTCGACAAAGTGAGGGCTTAGAATATTGAATTGGGCAGCTTTCAGAAACGTGTGACAAGCAGCTGCTTCTGTTGTGAGATTAACGTATTCTTAAACGATAAATGAGAAAACTTACGTTTCGTTGTTGTTTTAAAGAGGTGAAGAGTGGAACAGAATTTAAGCTTAGAGCAAACCCGTGTTATTGGCGCGCTGCTAGAAAAAGAAACAACTACCCCAGATCAATACCCTCTATCACTTAACGCTCTCACTTTAGCGTGTAATCAAAAGAGTAATCGTGAACCGGTTATGGCATTGAGTGAAGCAGAAGTTCAAGATGTATTGGTGCAACTGCAAGATTTACGCATTGTTACCGAGGCACCAATGGCAGGCCGAGTGGTACGTTACCAACACCGTTTCTGTAATAGCCAATTTGGTGGTTTGCAGTTAACTGAGGGACAACGAGCCATTATCTGTTTGCTGTTTTTGCGTGGGCCGCAAACTCCTGGTGAGCTGCGTACCCGTAGCCAGCGTCTAGCCAACTTTGCCAGTGTGCAAGAAGTAGAGCAAAGTTTGCTTGAGTTAGCCGAGCATGATGCAGGTAAGCTGGTGCTTAAGCTTGAACGAGAACCAGGTAAGCGAGAGTCTCGTTATGCTCATTTGTTTTCGGGTGAGCCGGCTTTGCCAGCAGCAAGTCATGTAGAGTCCAGCGCTCCGGTGGCCACTCAGAAAAATACTGAATTACAGCAACAAATTGATGCATTGCGTCAAGAACTGGCCGATTTAAAGCAGCGGGTTAAGCAATTAGAGCAATAGTAAAAAAGGCCAGCAATTTGCTGGCCTTTTTAGTGGTAAAGATTATCAATATTAGTGGAAGGGGAAGATGTAGTTCACCCAACCTTGCATGCGTAACAATACTTTTCTAATCATCGATACATGATGGAAGTGCTCAGTATAAATGGCGACTTGACCACTGATGCCCATGGGAAAATCAAATTCATCAAAGCGCGGTTCGGGGTCAATAATCACTAAACTGCGGCTATGTACAAAGAAGGCTTCTGCACCACGTAGGCTGCCGTTCGCTTGGAATTCACCTTCGGCAATGGTTGGCATTACCTGAACTACCGTGCCTTTAAAAACAATGCCTGGTTGGGCCGTTACAATAAATTCCGCTTCGTCGCCTTCTTTTAAACGCTTGATGGAATTTTCCCAAAAGGCGCCAACAAAAATGCTTTCTTCTTTAGGTATAAAGGTCATAACTGGGCGCAAGGGCATAGGCACCGCCACCATTCCTTTACGTAGGCCTAATTGAGTGACATAGCCATCGGTAGGTGCATGCACCACAGTTTGCTCAAGGTCGAACAAGGCTTTATCTAACTGGCTTTGTAAACGAGCAACGTTGGTATTCACTCCGTTTATTTGAGAGTCGTAAGCCAGTTGAGCGTTGGTTTGGTTAGCCTGAGCAACTTGCAGCTGGGCTTCTGCTGCTAAATAAGCTTGTTGGCGGTTTTCTACTTCTAGTTCTGTAAAGGGGCTATTTTTACCGCCTTTTTTACGCCCTTCGGCATAACGTTGATAAGCTTTTTGAGTGCGGTCTCGCTCGGCTTTCGCTGCATTGGTGGTGGCCTGGGCGCTGGCCAATTGGGCTAGCAACTGTGGTACTTGTTGCTGGGCTGCTGCGACTTCTGCTTCGCGCTGCTCTACCACCGCTTCAAACGGCTCGGGGTCGAGTTTAAACAATACATCACCAGCTTTAATCAACTGATTAGGTCTAACTGGAACCTCTATGACTTTTCCGCGCACCAAGGGCATGATGGGCACAGAGGTATACACCTGCCGAGCATTAGCAGTAAAGGGGTGGTTGTAGTTCATGAGGATCATTAAAACCCCAATGATTACAATGCCACCTAGTACAGCAGTGGGCACGGTCCATTTAGTTAGTGGAATATTAAAAATTTTGAATACCGCGATGCAGATCCCGGCGTAAGTGAGAATAAGCAATAAATCCATTATTGATTCCCCTGTTGTTGCTCGAGCTGCTGCACATGTTTGCTAATGATCGCTACTTGGCGTTTTAGCTTAGTAATTTCTGCACTTAACTCTTCGTTCTGATCTTCCAGTTGTTGCTCTTTTTGTTCGAGCTCTTGTTCTTGCTGCTGTAACTGCTTAAAACCCCAGCCTCGATCTTCCCGGTATAAGGTGGCCCATATCCATAAAAAGGGCCAAATAGCATGGAGGGTGAATAAACTTATCCATCCGGCCACATGGATGGCATCTTGGTGAGGGTGATTGCGATGTTTTGATATTTCGTAAGGAATATCGTGAATGGCAATGATGCCGTAGAACAAGGTTAAGCCTACAAAGAACAGTAGTCCTAAAGCGAAAAAATCCAAAAACATGGTCCCTCCTTGGGATATTTTTGCGATTAAGAGAATCTCTTATTCAGCTTAATTGATAATAGTCGATAAGGGTACTAAGTTGCTAAGCTTTTACTCAGTGGGCTGTGTAGGCTAGTTTGCTAGCTAAATCATTCGTTTATGCTGGCGCCGAAGGTTGTAAAGGAGAAAGGGTTTATGAAGTTATGCTCAGTTGAGCGGGTATGGGATGACGGAGAGCATAACGCGTTCACAGACTTGTGCGAGTATAAAAGCGCACTGTGGTTGTGTTTTCGCGAAGCAGAAGGCCATGTTAGTGATGAGGGCGATATTCGCATTTTACGTCGTGCTGTAGATGACACTCGCTTTGAGTAGGCAACGTTAATTCACCTACCAGGTATTGATTTACGTGACCCCAAGTTAGTTGAAAGCCCAGACGGACGGCTGCTACTAACCTGCGCAGGGGTAAATCGCAGCTGCGAACAGTTTGATTTACAAAGCTATATAGCATGGTCGGACGATGGTGAAAACTGGAGCGATTTAAGTGCTCAAGGCGATGCTGGCATGTGGTTATGGCGCAGCCGTTATTTAGCCGATAGCGCCTACGCAGTGGCTTACAACTACAGTTTAGATAAAGTAAATCTTTATCGAATGGACCCGCAGGGTAATTATCAGCTGCACTTGGATCCTTTATTTAGCTTGCAACAAAATGGTTTGGCTTATCCCAATGAGCATGACTTGTGTTTAATGGATGATGGCTCTGCATTGTGTTTATTACGTCGTGATAAAGATACCGGTACCGGGCAGCTGGGTTATGCCAAGCCACCTTATCTAGATTGGCAATGGCAAGATTTACAGCAGCAAATTGGTGGCCCAGCAATGATCAAACTTGATGATGGCCGTTTGCTTTGTGCTGTGCGTTTATATCAACCGGTGCGCACTAGCTTGTGTTGGTTAGATGCTGATAAGGCTCAGCTAAAAGAGTTTCAAGTGCTGCCTTCAGATGGTGATACCAGTTACCCAGGTTTGGTGCAGCAGGGCAATAAGGTGTATTGCAGTTACTACTCTAGCCACGAAGAGAAAACCGCCGTTTACTTTGCAGAGTTAGACTTGAGCCAAGATTGACCGAGTGGCCATGAGTTGATTGAAAAAATTAAGGCAGCCAAGGCTGCCTTTTTTGCGCATTACTATCCCGAGCTCAGGTTATTTAAATGTGTAACCAAAGCCTAGGGCTGCAATGCCACCCTTACTGTCGTAAAAGGTAATGTTGGAATCAGTATTGTTGTAGCCACCCAAAACGTTAAACATGGTGTTTTTCCAACCAAAGGGTTCGTTAAATACATAAATGCCAAATAGCGATATTTTGTCATCTTTTTGAGTTTGCATATCAAACACGGGGTTGCTACCTGAGTATTTGGTTTGACCATATTCCGTATTCAGTGTGAACACGTGTGGACCCGAGCGGTAAATGCTGGTTAAACGTAAAGTATATTGGTCGAAGTCGTTGGCGCTGCCATCGGCTTTAGCGGTGGTATAAGCCACTGCGGGCGCTAAGAACCATTTTCGGGATAAAGGCACAAAGGTTTCGGCAATTAAACGATGCAAGTTGGCGTCTCTTCGTAGTGACTCGATGTCACTTTGGCTTAGACCCGCAATGCTTACACCGCTCTGTTCGTTGTCTACAGTGCGATTGGCGTAAACATATTCCAGAGTTAGCGGGCTGTCGGCAATGGATTCAAACCGTAAACGGCCACCTTGATAATTCTCATCGGTCTTTTGCCGAGCGCTGCCAACCAAGTACGGATCTGCCCATGTGTCGTTAAGTAAAGGGAGCTCAGGGAAGTATGCTGCGGTAATTTTGCTGCGGTCACTAATTGCGCGGGTGTAACCTAGTTCGTATTGAAACTGTGCTCGACCTAAGTTTTCGCGGCTGTTACCTAAGAAGAACTGATTCTTTAAGTCTCGAGTTGTGTAGTCTACCCGCAAGAGTGGGTAAACAATTGCAGAGCTAGAGCTTTTGCCATTGTTATTTAGATCATCGGTAATTTGGTTATCGTCATCAGTAGAAAACTGATTCTGGCCGCTTACATAACCTACGTTCAAGTTAATAGTGGCAGACCAGCCCGGCGCTTCTGCTAAAGGGCGGGCGTCGGCAGTGAAACTAAATAGCATACTGCAACAGAGTAGCGAACTTACTCGTTTAAACATTAGTCACATCCTTGTATCAGGTAATCTGAGTTAAATCATTAGCTTGGATTACACTGTTTACGTTAAGAAAACTTAAATAGATCAATACATTTATAGCTTTACCTTAACTTAAGCTAGCCATTTTGTAAGCACAATTTTGTTGAACTTATTACTTCGCCTAATACTCTCTACTCAGCAAGTTTGCGTGCTTAGCTAGCAACCAAGCTCGGTATCACTTGGGAGTGATTGCTTGGTTTTATCAGCTGTAAATGACTGGATTGTTATTAAAAAGTTTAGCTGCTTTAACTATAGAATAATCCTGCTTCGCTGGAAGTTTTTATAGTCGATTTAAAAGCGGAGAAAAAAACAGAGCGGCTAGCGCTCTGTTTTGTTGAATAGCAGGGTTTAGTCAAGTTCTGAGAATAAGCCGCGATCAAAGGTTTTTTCGCAGTAGTGGCACTTTAGCTTGATGTCTTGCTGCTGGTGGCGCACATAAAAGTTGCTGTCGATAGGTTCGTTATGGCTAATGCAGTTACTATTTGGACAGGCAAACACCGCTTTTACTTGTTCTGGGGTAGACACATGAAACTTACGTACTACCTCAAAATCTTCAATCACATTAATGGTGGCATTGGGCGCAAACAAAGCTAATTGGTTAGCTTGGTTCTCGTCAAACACCGTGTTCTCAACTTTAATTAAGTCTTTTTGCTGTTGCTCGCCACTAGGTAAGTTAAGGCCTACTGTGATTCGCTCTTGCGCAGCCGAGAGTTGAAAGAACTTAAGAATTTTGATGCCTTGGCCAGCAGGAACGTGGTCAATTACGGTGCCATGCGCAATGGCTTCTACTTGCAGCTTCTTCTTCATTATTGCGCTCCAAATTCATTGGTCATGATTAATGCGAGTAAGGCTTGGCGAGCGTAGACGCCATTTTCTGCTTGTTCGAAGTAATAGGCATAAGGTGTGATATCTACATCGGTAGTAATTTCGTCTACCCGTGGTAATGGGTGCAAAATTTTCAAATTATCTTTTACTTGCTCAAGCATGTTAGCGCGTAAAATGAAGCTCGATTTCATGTGCTGGTATTCGGTTTCGTCGAAGCGTTCTTTTTGCACCCGTGTCATGTAAAGAATATCTAGCTCGTTGACTACTTCTTCAATACTGTCGTGCAGGCTGTAGGTGATTTCACGTTCATTCAGCTCTTCGATAATGTAATCAGGCATTGCCAGTGCTTTAGGCGCAATAAAGTAGAACTCGCAACCAAATAGTGACAGGGCTTGAGTGAGAGAGTGCACCGTGCGCCCATATTTTAAGTCACCAACAAATGCGACTTTTAAGCCCTCAAGTGAGCCTTGGGTTTCGTAAATGGTAAATAAGTCGAGCAAGGTTTGAGTAGGATGCTGGTTTGAGCCGTCTCCGCCATTCACAACCGGTACGCTAGAGAATTCGCTAGCTAAACGCGCTGCGCCTTCTTGTGGATGGCGCATAAAAAACGCGTCACTGTACGAAGAAATCACTTTTACCGAATCCACTAAGGTTTCGCCTTTTTTACCCAGTGAGGTATTTCCGCCATCGGCAAAGCCAATCACACTGCCACCTAAGCGCTGAACTGCGGTCTCAAATGACAAGCGAGTACGGGTTGAGGCTTCAAAAAAACAGCTAGCAACAACTTTGTTTTTTAGTAATTCGGGACGGGGTTGTTGCTTAATACTTTGGGCGGTGTCGACGATTAATTCGAGTTCCTGACGGGATAAATCAGGGATGGAGATAATATGCTTCTGATAAAGCGGGTTGTTCATGCTCGCAGATCCTAATCCGATGTGAAATCGGAACAGAATTATAACAGCGAGCAGAGTCAGTGAATATGATCTTAATGAGGAATACTAAGATTATTTAGCTAAATGGCTCAATTAAGCGTATTGGCTGTTCTTTCGTTCGCGATAATCTTGGCAATCGATGCAGTAGCGAGACTCTGGACGGGCATTTAAACGGGCAACACTAATGTCTTCGCCGCAGCCTTCACAGAATCCGTAGTCTTGTTCTTCAATCCTACGCAATGCGTCTTTAATGCTTTTAACGTGGGCAAGGTCGTGTTGGCGACGGTTCAACTGAAGTTGTTGAGACTCTTCCTGGTTGGCGCGATCTACGTCATCACCAGAATCTTCTTTGTCTTTAAATAACTGACTGTCTTGCTCAAGACGCTGTTCAGTTTCGCTCAATTGCTCGACGAGTTGCAGACGAATAGTCTCTATTTGTTGGTCGCTAATCATTGTTTTGAAAGTCTTCCTTCCTATATGTGTTAAGCGCGACTTAGTCCTGTATGCACGCAGTTAACTCAAAAATTTAGTTAATCGTTAATTTTAGCGGTGTGTAAAGCCTTTTCAAAGCGCTTTTTTGGATAATTGTTAGCCAGCCAGCACTTGGGTTTAGATAAATTTACCGTTACTATCTCGCGAGATTTTATTACGGGCTAAATCTAACTGGTTTTGCCTGAGGTGAAAGCTTTACTACACTAAATTAACTATTGCGTGATTTGCTATCACACCACCACGAGGATTGCATGAGTGAATAAACTAAACATGTTGCTGGTAAGCCTGTTGGCTATTAATGCTGGCGGAGTAATTGCTCAAGAAGAGAAAGTACTAAATGTTTATAATTGGACTGATTATATTGCTGAAGACACCATTGCCGAGTTTGAAAAAGAAACCGGTATTAAAGTTGTGTATGACGTATTTGATTCCAATGAAGTATTAGAAGCTAAGTTACTATCTGGTAGTACTGGCTTTGATATTGTTTCACCGTCGCACGATTTTTATGCTCGTCAAATTACGGCAGGGGTTTATCAAAAGCTAGATCGCAGCCTGCTAAGCAATTGGGACAACCTTGATCCTAAATTGCTCGCTACCTTAGAAGCTTACGATCCAGGTAACCTATATGGTATTCCTTATATGTGGGGTACCACCGGCATTGGTTACAACGTGAATAAGGTGAAAGAGATTTTAGGCGAAGATGCAGAGCTAGATTCTTGGTCTTTAGTGTTTGACCCTGAAATTGCCGCTAAGTTAAGCCAGTGTGGTATTGCTTATTTAGATGCGCCAAGTGAAGTAGTGGCGTCTATGCTCAACTACATGGGCAAAGAGCCAAACAGCAGTAAATCGGCCGATTACAAAGGTGAGATTGAAAGCTTAATGGAGCAACTACGCCCGAGCATTCGATACTTCCACTCTTCGCAGTACATTAACGATTTAGCCAGTGGTGACATTTGTGTAGCAATTGGTTGGTCTGGCGATGTGCTAATGGCTGGCGACCGCGCTGCAGAAGCAAATAATGGTGTAGAGCTTGAATACATCATTCCTAAAGAAGGCGCTGGTGTGTGGTTTGATATGTTTGCCATTCCTAAAGATGCCAAGCACCCAGAAAATGCGCATGCCTTTATTAACTATGTATTACGCCCAGAAGTGATTGCCAAGGTGACCGATTACGTTTGGTATGCCAACCCTAATATTAAAGCGACTGCTTTAATTGACCCAGAGATTGCTGGCCATGAAGGTATTTACCCGACCGAAGAAGCCTCTGAGCACTTGTTTGGTTTTGTGAGTATTCCGCCAAAAGTTGAGCGTACTCGTACCCGTTTGTGGACCAAATTTAAATCGGGTCGTTAAACCAAGATTCGGATATAAAAAAACCAGCCCGCGGGCTGGTTTTTTAGTGCTTAGTGTTTAACTAGTCCAGTTGTGGTCCAGCTGCTACTAGTGCTTGGCCTTCGGCATTGTCGGTGTACTTGGCAAAGTTTTTGATAAAGCGCTGAGCTAAATCTTCGGCTTTGCTTTCCCACTGCAATGGATCTTGGTAAGTATCGCGAGGATCGAGGATCTCGCTATCTGCACCAGGAAGGGCTGTAGGTACTTCTAAATTAAAGATTGGCAATTGCTTGGTTTCTTGCTTTTCAATCGAGCCATCTAAAATAGCGTCGATAATTGCACGAGTATCTTGAATCGAAATACGCTTACCTGTGCCATTCCATCCAGTATTCACTAAGTAAGCTTCTGCACCAGCGGCTTCCATACGTTTAACTAATACTTCGGCGTACTTAGTTGGGTGTAATGTAAGGAAGGCTGCGCCAAAACATGCCGAGAAGGTGGGTGTTGGCTCAGTAATGCCGCGCTCTGTACCCGCTAATTTGGCAGTAAAGCCAGATAAGAAGTGGTACTTAGTTTGCTCTGGGGTAAGCTTTGCTACTGGTGGTAATACACCAAAAGCATCGGCGGTTAAGAAAATAACTTTCTTAGCATGGCCTGCTTTAGACACTGGCTTAACGATATTTTCGATATGATGAATAGGGTAAGAAACCCGCGTATTTTCGGTTTTAGAACCGTCATCGTAATTTACGCTACCATCGTTACGCACTGTCACGTTCTCTAACAAAGCATCTCGTTTGATGGCGTTGTAGATATCGGGCTCGGCTTCTTTACTTAACTTAATGGTTTTAGCGTAGCAGCCACCTTCAAAGTTAAATACACCTTCATCATCCCAACCGTGTTCGTCATCACCAATCAACTGGCGTTTAGGATCAGTAGATAGGGTGGTTTTGCCGGTACCAGATAAACCGAAGAAAATAGCGGTGTCGCCCTCTTCGCCAACATTGGCAGAACAGTGCATCGACGCCATACCATTAAGTGGTAGGTAGTAGTTCATCATGGCGAACATGCCTTTCTTCATTTCGCCGCCGTACCATGTTCCGCCAATCACTTGCATTTTTTCTGTCATGTTAAATACAGTGAAGTTTTCAGAATTTAGGCCGTGCTCTTTCCACTTTTTGTTGGTGGTTTTAGAGCCGTTCATTACTACAAAGTCTGGCTCGTAGTCTTCCAGCTCGGCAGCACTTGGGCGAATGAACATATTGGTCACAAAGTGAGCCTGCCATGCCACTTCAACAATGAAGCGTACTTTTAAACGGGTATCAGGGTTGGCACCACAGTAGGTGTCTACCACAAATAAACGTTTGCCAGATAGTTGGTCGGTAACGGTTTTCTTAAGGTCGGTCCAAACCGCGGGGTCTATTGGCTTGTTATCGTTTTTAGCTTGTTCAGAGGTCCACCACATGCTGTCGCGGGTGGTATCGTCAAGAACGATGTATTTATCTTTTGGCGAACGCCCGGTGAAGATCCCAGTATCTACTGCAACAGCACCGGTTTTGGTAACAATGCCGCGTTCGTAGCCCGTGAGCTCTGGTCGAGTTTCTTCCTTGAATAGTTCTTCGTATGAGGGGTTGTACACCACGTCCGACACATCTTTGATGCCGTATTGAGCCAGGTCGATAACCTGATCTTTTTCTGCAACGTCAAGCATAGCAGTCTCCTGTAGGTAGAGAGGTAAGATTTATATTGTTTTTTTATTTGGTGTTGGCTCTGATTCTATCCCTTTAGTGGTACCAAAAAGAGAGGGGTGTCAAATTACCAGCACTTTTTTTATGGTTATTAGGGGTCTATCTAGGAAATGCGATTCGCACCGCATTTCCTGAGGTCAGTTTAATGAATTTTGGCAGGGTTTGTCGATATATTACGCGTGAAAATGTTTTCAACGTCGGCTTCGTTAAATTTATAGTCGTGTCCACAGTAGTCACAATGCATCGAAATATGGCCTCTCTCGTGGCAAATTTCGAGCAATTCTTTGTGGTCAATATTGGCTAAGGCGGTTTCACAACGTTCTTTTGAGCAAGTGCATTTAAAGCAAACTTCTTGCGGCTCGTAAACACGCACTTTATGTTCGTGATACAAACGGAATAGCAGTTGTTCAGCGTCTAACTCAAAACTCTCTTGAGCGGTGGTTGTTTCACTTAAGGTGGAGATCAACTCAAAATGTTCCGCGTCCTCATCTTTACTGGCGGGTAATGCTTGTAAGAATAAGCCGCTGGCGTGGGGGCGACCTTCAAACATGCCTGCGAATAACCATAGTTTGGTATTTAGTTGCTCAGATTGCTGGAAGTAGGCTTCGATGCTGGCAGCAACGCCTTGTGGATTGATCTCTACTATGCCTTGGTAACGCTCGCCTTGAGTAGGCGTAATAGTTATGACTATGTGGCCTTGACCCACCAGTTCAGCAAAGTTGATATTAGGATCAATTGCGCCTTCGTAACGCGCAATGCCGCGCATCTGTTGTTGGTCGGTACCACTTACCGCCACCACACTTAGTGGGCCATTACCTTGCAGCTGCACAGTAATGTCACCTTCAAACTTTAAGGTTGCAGTGAGCAAACAGGTTGCTGCTAGCATTTCGCCCAGTAAGGTTTGTACAGGCGCAGGGTAGTTTTGTTGATCGATGATTTCTTGGTAGCTTTGCTGCAATTGCACCAACTCGCCCCGTAGATTGTAATCTTCGAATAAGTAACGATTTAGAATGTCTTGCTTCATGTTTAGGCCTGACTATTGTTGTTTAAACTGAATAATTTGCCGACGTTGCTTTTTATCGGGTCGGCGTTCTGGGCTGGCGTTTTGTGCCATGAGCTTGCGTTGCATTGCATATTGCTCGCGCTTTTTAAGGCTTTGTTCTGTCTCTTGGTAAAGTAGTTGTGCTTGAGGTGCAGGGCCTCGTTTATCACTTAGCTGCTGCACAACCACTTCTATTTGTTGTTGGCCTTGCCACAAACTAATAGTAGCACCCACTTCTACATTTCTACTTGGCTTACAACGCTGCTGGTTATAGTGCACTTTTCCGCCCATAACCATATCTCGAGCTAAGCCGCGGGTTTTATAAAATCGTGCTGCCCACAACCACTTGTCAATGCGTGGTGCAGAGTTGTTAGAGTTTTGTGAATTCATGCTAAGTCTTGGCTGGCTTATATATTATCTATTAAATTATATCAGTTTTATGCGTGCTAGCTATGGCCTGGATTAGTGCGTTATCCAGCAGAAAACTGATAAAAGTCCAATTAAATGCAAAATTTACACTTGCAGCTCTTGTTCTACGCCTAAGTCCCTTTAGAATGAAGAACCCTCTATATGAGGCGCTTTGCCATAGTTTTTTCATAAGGATGATCGAGAATCGGTTAACGATGACAGATGTATTATAACGAATAAATGGATATTAAATCTTTTTCTACTCAACTTGCTCGTTACGTTCCTTCGCAAAAGAGCAGCGTATTAATCACATTACTATTGATGTGTTTTGCCGCTTATCAGTTGGCGTCTATTACTTGGTTATTAGTGCCAACGCCTTCACAAGCTTTTCGCTGGGTTCCTCAGCAGGTGCAATCTAGTAATAAAGCGGCTCAAGTTGATTTATCTAGCCTTACTAAACTGCATTTGTTTGGTGAGTATCAAGCCAAAAAGGCTAAACCAGTTGTTCAAGCACCTTCGTCAACTGATGCACCGAAAACCTCATTAAAGCTAACTCTGTCTGGTTTGGTAGCGAGTAGTGACCAAACGAAAGCATTGGCCATTATCGAACACCGAGGCAAGCAACAAACCTACGGTGTAGATGAATCGATTAATGGTACTCAAGCTGTCATAAAAGAGATTCAAACTGACCGGGTGATTTTATTGCATCGCGGTGTTTACGAAAGTTTATTGCTAGACCCAGAAGACAAAAACTCACAGTCTCGGGCGAGTTCAAATACTGCTAAGCGCAATACCCAAGCGTCTAGTAATAGCCGTTCGGCGCAAGTCGACGTAAAAGAAGTATTAAAAGACCCTTCAAAACTAACCGATTACATTCGTATTTCGCCGGTTCGTAAAGATGGAGCCTTAAGTGGTTATCGGATTAACCCCGGTAAAAACGCCGCCTTATTTAAACAAGTGGGCTTGAAAGCTAATGACTTAGCTGTAGCTCTTAATGGATATGACCTGCGCGACAACGCGCAAGCAATGCAAGTGATGCAAGAGATGGCAGAGCTAACGGATATTACAGTTACCGTTGAGCGCAATGGCCAGTTGCAGGATGTGTTGTTCAGCCTGCCAGATGAATAGTACCGGAGATTTATTTAACATGAAGTTGCAAGCCTTACGCTTGGTTCGCCACAGCCTTGTTGGCCTAATTGGATTAGGTCTTTGTGGAGTCGTGAGTGCCACCGAGTTTTCAGCCAATTTTAAAGGTGCTGACATTAGTGAGTTCATCACCACGGTTGGTCGTAATCTCAATAAAACTATCATCGTAGACCCCGCAGTGCGCGGTAAAGTGAATGTGCGTAGTTACGATTTGCTTACCGAAGAGCAGTACTATCAGTTCTTCTTAAGTGTGTTAGATGTTTACGGCTTTGCGGTTATTGATATGCCAAACGGTGTAACCAAAGTTGTGCGCGCTAAAGATGCAAAAGCAGGAGCCATTCCGGTAGTAGACCGCGATGAGCAAGCCGTTGGCGATGAAATGGTTACCCGAGTAGTGCCGGTGCTAAACGTATCGGTACGTGAGTTAGCGCCTTTATTGCGTCAGCTAAATGATAATGCTGGTGGCGGTAACGTAGTGCACTACGATCCATCAAACGTAATTATGCTTACTGGTCGCGCTGCAGTGGTGAATCGTTTGGTCGAAATTATCCGCCGAGTGGATAAAGCCGGGGACCAAGAGGTAGATATTATTCGCCTTAAATTTGCTTCAGCCGGTGAGTTGGTGCGAATTATTGAATCGCTTACCGCCAGTACGGGTGGTAAAGGTGCGGCAGCCAGTTTGTTAATCCCTAAAGTGGTTGCCGATGAGCGTACCAATAGTATCGTGGTGTCGGGTGAACCTAGCGCTCGAGCGCGAATTGTTCGCTTGGTGGCAAAACTCGATAGTGAATTAGAAACCTACGGCAATACCCGTGTTTTCTACTTAAAGTATGCCAAAGCAGGCGACTTGGTTGATGTACTTAAAGGCGTAAGTGAGACCGTTGCTGCAGAAGCCGCTGGCGGCAGTAAGAAAACCAATACTAGCAACTCACGTGGTAACTTTTCTATTGAAGCCCACGAAGATACCAATACTTTGGTAATTACCGCTCAGCCAGACAACATGCGTACTCTTGAAGGCGTAATTAATCAGCTAGATATTCGCCGTGCCCAAGTAAACGTGGAAGCGATTATTGTTGAAGTGGCCGAAGGTGACGGTATTAGCCTAGGTGTACAATGGGCCACTAAGGCTGGTGGTACGCAGTTTAACGATGCCGGTGTATCAATTAGTGAGATTGGTGCAGGTATCTACGATGCTCAACCCACCGAAGGTTCGTTGGTTACCAACACCGACGGGTCATCAGTACAAAACCCAGACACCCCGGGCGATATCTCTGGTTTAGCCAGCGCTTTGGCTAAAATTTCTGGTGCCGCTTTTGGTTTTTATGGTGCTGATTGGGGCGTGTTAGTTCAGGCTGCGGCTAATGACTCTCGCTCAAACTTATTAGCAACACCGTCTATCACCACCCTTGATAACAAAGAAGCCTTCTTTACCGTAGGTGAAGAAGTACCGGTACTAACTGGCTCGGCATCGAGTAGCAGCAACGATAATCCATTTACTACGGTTGATCGTAAAGAAGTGGGTATCAAGCTAAAGGTAACACCACAAATTAACGAAGGTGATGCAGTTCAGCTAACCATTGAGCAAGAAGTGTCCAAGGTACAAGGTCAAACGTCGGTAGACGTTGTATTTGCTAAGCGCCAATTGCAAACCACGGTGTTAGTAGACAGCGGCGACACTATTATTTTAGGCGGTTTGTTAGACGACCAAATTGAAGAAAGTGAGTCTAAAGTACCGCTACTGGGCGACATTCCGGTATTAGGGCATTTGTTCCGCTCAACCAATTCGAAGAAAGTTAAGCGTAATTTGATGATCTTCATTCGCCCAACCATTATTCGTGACTCGGTAACCATGCAAAGCGTGAGCTCGCGTAAGTACAGTCAAATCCGTGCTCAGCAATTGTTGCGTGAAGAGTTAGGCGTAGTATTAATGCCAGATACTAAAGTGCCAGTATTGCCTGAGTTTAACTCTGTAGACGATGTATCGCCTGAAGTTCAAGAGTACATCGACTACTTGAAAGAAAAGAATGAGCGCTTAAAGAAAGAAGAAGCTGAGAAAGCGGCAAAAGAAGCTGAAGCGGCAGCAGCCAATAAAGAGCAAGTGAGTGCCGAGTAATGGACTTAGATGCTGAGCTAAATGTATTAGAAGATGAAAAGGCCTTAGTGTCTGACACCCCTCATATGGAAGGGGTAGAAGGTTGGCAGTTACCTTACATGTTTGCCAAAACTTACGGCGTAATGCTAGAGAAAAAGCAAGACGCTTGGCAGGTCTATCATAACTCTAAGGTGGAGTTAGAAGCCTTATTAGAAATTCGTCGAGTACTACAGCAAACATTCTCTTGCGAAGAATTGTCTGATGAAGAGTTTGAACAGCGCCTTACAGAAGGTTATCAGCGAGATTCATCGCAAGCTCGTCAGTTAATGGAAGATATCGGCAACGATATGGACTTCTATACCTTGGCTGAAGAGCTTCCGGAAAACGAAGACTTATTAGAAACCGAAGACGATGCGCCAATCATTAAATTGATTAACGCCATGTTAGGTGAAGCAATTAAAGAAGGGGCCAGTGATATTCACATTGAAACCTTTGAAGCAGCCCTAGTGATTCGTTTTCGTATTGACGGCGTATTGCGTGAAATTTTACGCCCGCACCGCAAGCTTGCCGCTTTGTTAGTTTCACGTATTAAAGTAATGGCGCGTTTGGATATTGCTGAGAAGCGGGTACCGCAAGATGGTCGTATTTCCTTGCGTATTGCTGGCCGTGCTGTAGATGTACGGGTTTCAACCATGCCATCAAGTCATGGCGAGCGAGTTGTACTGCGTTTATTAGATAAAAATAATTCTCGCTTGAAGCTCGAAAGTCTAGGTTTGGCAGAAAACTATCGCGAAGTGATTAGCGAACTGCTGAAAAAACCACACGGTATTATCTTAGTTACCGGACCGACCGGTTCGGGTAAAAGTACTACCTTGTATGCTGGCCTTAACGACATTAATACTAAAGATCGAAACATTCTCACCGTAGAAGATCCGGTGGAATTTAATATTGAAGGCATCGGCCAAACCCAAGTTAATACCAAAGTGGATATGACCTTTGCGCGTGGTTTACGGGCGATTCTTCGCCAAGACCCCGACGTAGTAATGATTGGTGAGATCCGTGACTTAGAAACCGCGCAAATTGCGGTGCAAGCCAGTTTAACCGGTCACTTAGTATTATCTACTCTGCACACCAATACTGCGATTGGTTCGGTCACCCGTTTGCGCGATATGGGGGTTGAGCCGTTTTTATTATCATCGAGTTTATTGGCGGTGTTAGCGCAGCGTCTAGTACGTACTTTATGCCAAGATTGCTGCGAAGCTCATCTGGTAAGTGAGCACGAACACCAACTGTTAGGTATTGATAAAGATGCTACGGTGTATCGTCCTGTAGGCTGTGAAAGCTGTAACAATACTGGCTATCGTGGCCGAACCGGTATTCATGAGTTATTGCCGGTTACCGATGAAGTACGCGATATGATCCATTCAGGTAGCAGCGAACAAGAAATTGAGAATGCAGTGCGCTCTAGTTGCCCAAGCATCCGACAAGATGGGGTAAATAAAGTGCTGAAGGGCATTACTAGCCTAGAAGAAGTATTGCGAGTAACCCGCGAAGGATAGTTAGTGTAATGCCGGCATTTGAGTATCAAGCCTTTAATAAAAAGGGCAAAAAATCTAACGGAGTTCATGAAGCGGAATCGGCGCGTCAGGTTCGCGCTCATCTGCGTGAGCAAGGCTTGACGCCACTTAAAATTGAGCAAGTGGCGGAGCGTGCTCAAAAAGCCAGCGCTGGCTTTCGCTTACGAAGCAAAGTTAGCACCTCAGATTTAGCCCTATTGACTCGACAGCTAGCAACCTTAGTTGCAGCAGCTATGCCCATTGAAGAGTCGCTTAAGGCGGTAGCTCAGCAGTGTGATAAACCTAAACTCAAAAGCATTATTCTTGGCGTGCGCTCCAAAGTTGTAGAAGGTTACAGCTTGGCCGATAGCATGGCCGAATTCCCCGACGTATTCGAAAAACTGTATTGCGCCATGGTGGCTGCAGGCGAAAAATCAGGTCACTTAGACAAAGTGCTTGATCGCTTAGCCGACTACACCGAGCAGCGCCAAGCGATGCGCATGAAAACCATGCAAGCCTTAATCTACCCAGCAGTGCTTACCTTTGTGTGTTTAGGTGTTATTGCGATTTTGTTGGTGTCGGTAGTGCCTAAGGTAGTGGCTCAGTTTGAACATATGGGGCAAGAGTTGCCTAACGCCACCAAGTTTTTGATTTATGTAAGTGAACTAGTAAGTGATTATGGCCTGTTCTTCTTAATTGGCGGCATGCTGGCGATGGTGCTTTGGCAGCGTTTGTTGCAGAAAGACAGCATAAGAATGAAATGGCACCAGCGAATTTTAGGCATGCCAGTGGTTGGTAAGGTGAGCAAGGGGCTTAATACCGCGCGCTTTGCTAGAACCTTAAGTATTTTGAATGCCAGTGCCGTGCCTTTGTTAGAAGGTATGGGCATTGCCGGTGAAGTACTCACCAATGATTACGCACGTGCCCAGGTATTGGATGCCGCCTCTAAAGTACGCGAAGGCGGCAGTTTGCACTCTTCACTCGAAGCCACCAAATTGTTCCCACCGATGATGCTACATATGATCGCCAGTGGTGAGCGTTCTGGGGAATTGGAAGGAATGTTAGAACGCGCGGCCGACAACCAAGACCGGCAGTTCGAAACGCAAGTGAACATAGCATTAGGGATATTCGAGCCTGCCTTGATCGTAACCATGGCGGGTATCGTGCTATTTATCGTAATGGCAATTCTATTGCCGATTTTGGAACTTAATAACATGGTGGGGCTATAGCACCTACCGGTATTTCGGAGTAAGTAACATGCAAAAGTCGATGCACACTCAAGCAACTAGCCGAGGTTTTACCTTGCTAGAAGTGATGGTGGTGATTGTAATTCTAGGTATTTTGGCCGGTTTAGTTGTTCCTAACTTATTAGGTAACAAAGAAAAAGCCGATATTCAAAAGGCAAAAACCGATATTATCGCTCTAGAAAATGCCTTAGACATGTACCGCTTGGATAACTCGCGTTACCCCACTACAGAGCAAGGCCTAGAAGCCTTGGTCACCAAACCAAGCTCAAGTCCAGAGCCACGTAACTACCCAGAAGATGGCTACTTACGTCGTCTACAAAAAGACCCATGGGGTAATGACTACATTCTAATTAGCCCAGGTGAAAAGGGCCGTATTGATATTTTCAGCGCCGGTTTAGATGGTGAAGAAGGTACCAATGACGATATTGGTAACTGGAACTTAGATCAGTAAATTGATGAGGTCTCGCTTAGCTCATTGCAATCGCCAGCAAGGTTTTACCTTGCTGGAGGTTATTTTGGTATTGCTATTAATGTCGATGGGTATCTATTCGGTTGTTATGTCAGTATCGGGTTCGAGCGAGCAAAAGATCGTTGAGCAGCAAGCCAAGCGTTTAGCCGCTCTTGTTCAATATGCCCAAGAGCAGGCGCTGCTTACTGGCTATGATTATGGCGTTTACAGTGATGCCGAAAAGTACCAGTTTGTGCGGATGGAGAAACAGCGCTGGGTAAAACTTAACGATCGAATATTTAAAGAAAAAGTATTTGAAGAACCGTATTTTCTAGAGTTAAGCCTAGAGAATGTGGAGCTCGAAGAACAAGGTTATGGCAGTGGAACCTTAGGTTTTGAAGGTGATGGTTTGTTTGAAAAAGACTTCATCACCGAGGAAGTTGAACAAACCATTGTGCCGCAAGTATTGTTGCTAAGTAGTGGTGAAGTAACGCCCTTTAAACTGGTGTTTGCTTACGAAGATAGCCTTAATCGCTGGCAAGTAAGCAGTGATGATTTAGGCCAGCTGACAATTGCTCGAGACCAAGAGCAATGAACAAGCAACGAGGAATGACCCTACTCGAAGTAATGGTGGCCTTGGCGGTGCTGGCCATTGCTGGCACAGCGGTAATGAAAAGTGCCTCAGAAAACTTGCGCAGCCTAACTTACATTCAAGATAAAACCTTTGCCCTATGGATTGCCGACAATCAAATGGCCGAGCTTAAGCTCAGTAAAACTTGGCCCGGTACGGCGAGTCGCAAAGGAACCACCAAATTTGGCGATAGCGATTGGCATTGGCGCTCACAAGGGGTAGCCACTGGCGATCCTAATTTTGTGGCAGTGACTATTTCGGTGTATCGCAATGCCGAGGAAAAAGCTGCCTTGGCCGAAATAACCAGCTATGTGAGCCGTTGATGAAGCAGCGCGGTTTTACTTTATTAGAAATGCTGGTGGCAATTGTTATTTTTGCTTTGCTTACTATGGCTGCTTACCAAGTATTGCAAGGGGTTATGCGTAGCGATGAGATTTCGCAGCGCCATGGCGAAAGCCTACAAGCCTTGCAACGCGCGATGTTTTTTATGCAGCGCGATTTTACTCAGCTGGCACCGCGTTCGGTGAGAGATGAAACCGAAGAACAGCGCCCCTTAATCATAGCTGAGAAGTATTTGTTAGAAAGCGATGACATGGGCATAGAAATGCTGGTGTTAGGCTGGCGTAATCCGCAGTCGGTGATCCGTCGTTCGCAACTGCAACGCGTGGCATATTTGTTAAAAGACGAAAAATTGATTAAACGCTTTTATAACCACCCAGATGCCGTTGTGGGTTACGAACCACGCGAGATGGTGTTGCTTAGCGATGTTGAAGAACTCAATTTCCGTTTTCATGGTTCCAGTGGTTGGAGCCAGCAGGTGTCAGATAGCAACCAACTACCGCGTGCGGTAGAAGTGACCTTGCGACATAAAGATTATGGTGAATTACGCAGGGTGTTTTTAAGCCCCGAAGGCAGCCGTGCGGCGGTTGCCAGCCAGGCCCAAGAAGACGCCAATCGTAACACCAACCAAGGTGGTAGTGATTCGGGCACCAATAATGGCAACAATAACTCTGGCAGCCAACCTGATCCGGACGGCTCATAATGCAGAGTATTCATGCTTGCCCTCAGCGCCAACGTGGCGTAGCACTGCTTACCGTAATGCTAATTTTGGCAGTAATGGTTGTGGTGGCTGCACAGTTTAGTCAGCGCCTACAACTCGATTTAGCTAGAGCGACTAACTTACAGCATTCGTTGCGCTCAAACTGGATGCTATCAGGCGCCGAAGCTTTTGCCTTAAAGGTGATAAAGCAAGATTTAGAAGATGATGATCGGGTGCACCTTGGCCAATATTGGGCCACCGAAGGCATGGTGTTCCCGGTTGAAGATTCGGTGATTAAAGGTCACATTGTTGATATGCAGGCCTGTTTTAATCTAAATGCTCTAGGGCAGCCGAATAAAACTGACGGGCAACCGCCTAAAGTGGCTGATCAGTTTATTGGCTTGTTGGTGGCGGTTGGTGTTGATGCCTATAGCGCAGAGCAAATAACTGATGCAACTAGGGATTGGATTGACGCAGATACTATACCGTTGCCACAAGGTGCAGAAGACGGTGTATATGAAGGTTTAAATCCGTCTTATCTGCCAGCGAATATGCCGATGGTAGATAAAAGTGAGTTTAGAGCGGTTTATGGTGTTACTGCAGGAATATATCGCCGGGTTGCACCTTTTATCTGTGCGATACCTGAAACTGGGTTAGCGGTAAATGTGAATACTGTAGCTGCCGACCAGCCGCAACTTTTAGAAGCGCTATTTTATCCTGATCTGGATAACACCGGCGCACTGCAGGTCTTGAATGACCGTCCCGATGAGGGGTATCGTACCTTGGATGAGATGATGACTCATCCAGCGTTAGCGGGGATCCCGCTTACCCAGCCGGGTTTACAGCAAACATTGGCCTTGCAATCGAACTACTTTAAGGCGCAATTGTTAGTGGAAAATGAACAAGGACAAGCACAAATGACCAGTGTTATTCAGCGCAGTGGTACTTCTGATCTTAAAGTGATTAGACGCTCTTACGGAGACCAACTGTGAACGAACAACTCATCATTCGCCTGCCGAGCACCGGCAAAGAAGTTATCAACTGGATGGTTTGGTCTGACAGCGAGCAGGAGCTTATTGCTGCCGGTGAATTGGCCAGTAGCGCCGAGTTAGGTTTACTTCAGGAAAAGGCCGAGCAGCGCCGAGTTATCGTATTAATTCCGGCCAGTGATATTAGCCAGCACCGCTTAGATTTACCTAAGTCGGCACAGCGCTCATGGCAGCAGGTTGCGCCTTTTATGCTCGAAGAGCAGTTGGCACAAGACCCCGACAGTCTACATATTTGCTTGCTCGAAAAAGGCAAAGATAGCATTGATGTTGCCTGCGTAAGCCATCAGCAAATGGAAAGCTGGCTAGACATGCTTGAAACTGCTGGCATAGAAAGCCAAACCTGGTGTGTTGATGCTCTATGTTTACCTGAAGCCGAAGAAGGCCAAGCGACAGCCATTCAGCTTAACCAACAATGGTTGTTGCGCTTCTTTGATGGCCGGGTAATGAGCATAGATGAAGCGTGGTTTTCCACTGCTTTTCCACTTATCGCGAAGCAGTATCCTGAACTAGTCATTCAGCATTACAGCCCGGCTGCCAAGCTCGAAAGTGATTCCGTTGAATGGCAGGCTCGAGCACCGGAACTGCCGATGAAGCTATTAAGTGATGGTGCTAAAAAAGCCAAGCTTAATTTGTTACAAGGGCCGTATGCTGCGGCAAACCCTCTTGCTCAACTTTGGTTGCAATGGCGAAAAGTGGCCATTGCCGCCGGAGTGTGTTTTGTATTGGCCTTGGCTTATCAGCTTATTGATACCCACAAAACAGAACAACAAATAGCCAGTGTTGATGAAAACATTCGAACTGTTTACAAAAGAGTATTTCCTGAAGTTTCACGCGTTCGTGATAGCCGTATCCGTAGTGATTTTCGTAAAGCACTTGCAGGCATTGGCGAGGCCCCAGAGCAAGACTTTTTGAAGATGATGATTCATCTGTCTACTGCTTTTGATCAAAACAAAGATCTGAATCCGATTAGCCTGCGCTATGACCATAAAAAGGGTGAAATACGCTTGCAGGCGCAAGCTAAAAACTTCCAAACTTTTGAGCAGTTTCGTCAGTCGGTTAAACCTTTTGAGAGTGAGCAAGGTACCTTGAGCAACAAAGCAGGTGCAGTGGTTGGCACTCTAGTCATAAGGAATGCGTCATGAAGCAGTGGTGGCAAAGTTTAAATAAGCGTGAGCAAAACCTAGTTACGGCTGCCGCGGTATTAGTGGCGATAGCTGTTTTGTATTGGGGCATTTGGTCACCAATAGCCGGTGCTAATGCTCAAGCTAAACAGCGCTTGGCTAGTCAGCAGCAAACTTTAGAGTGGGCCCAGCAGCAAGGCTCCGTGATTATTGCTAATGGTCGTCCTCAACAAACTAGCAGTGAAGTAAAAGTAAGCCAGGCCGTGAGTAGTTCGGCTCGCCAGCAGCGCATTACTATCAGCCGCATTCAACCTAAAGGTGATGAGGTAGAGGTGTGGATTGAAAGTGTGCCGTTTAATCAGTTAATGACTTGGTTAAAAATGCTGAGCCAACGCTATGGCATTATTGTTGAAAACGTAGATTTAGATGAAGGTAAACAAGAAGGCATTGTTGGTGTTCGACGTTTACGTTTAGGAAAAGCTGAATGAAGAAGTACCTCGCTTTAGCGCTATTACTTATATTGGTGTATTTGGTTAGTTTGATAGCTACCACTCCTCTGGCTGTGGTACTAAATTATGCACCTTTACCAAAGGGCATTGCGCTTAATCACCCCAGCGGCAGCATATGGAATGGCAAGTTAATCAGTGTTGATACGCCAAACTTAAGCCTAAACCAAGTAAATTGGCAGTTGAAACCAAGCGCCTTGTTGTTGGGGCGAATTGCTGCTGACGTGCAGCTTGGTACTGGCCAAGAGCTACATGGAGAAGGGCAAGTAGGTTTGAGCTTTTCCGGTTGGTATGCCAAAGATTGGCAATTAGAAGCCCCTGCCAGTTGGGTGGTTGAACAGGTGCCAATGCCGCTGCCCTTATCTATTGAGGGTGATATTCAATTGAACCTTGCCGAAGCCAGCCAAGGCAGCCCTTGGTGTGAGCAATTAGCCGGTCAGCTGCGTTGGCTAGGACCGTTAATTGGTACCCCATTGGGCGAACTACGCTTAGATAACGCAAATGCAGAACTAAGCTGTAATGAAGGGCAACCTACTATTCAGCTCAACCATAGCGACCCTCAGCTTGAGCTGGAGTTGCTAGCCTCTGTTGGACAGCCTAATTGGTTGGCCGAAGGCAAAATAAAAGCGGGTGCAGAAATGCCCCAAACCATGAGTGGTAACCTTAAGTACATAGGCCGCCCAGACCCCCAAGGCTTTTATCGCTTTAAGCAACAAGGCCGCCTGCCTCGCTAAAGTAAAAGCTAGCTCTTAGAGCTAGCTCTTAGAGCTAGCTTTTTTGTTTGCTTAATCCTGCTAGCCTAATAGCTCTTTAGTAAAGTGATGGTAGTCATCAATAGACGGGAAGTGGGTAAATTCTTTACTGGCTTGTTTTGAGTCTGGATTATTGATCCCCAACAGGTATTTAATGCCAAACTTGTTGGCTTGATCGAGCACGGTCTCGTTGTCGTCAATAAACAAAGTTCGTTCTGGGTCAAAGGGATGGTGCTCTATTAAGGCCTGCCAAAGCTTGGGGTCTTCTTTGGGATAACCAAACTGGTGGGCACTAAACAAGGTATCAAGGTATTGATCTAGGCCGGTGACTTTAATTTTGGTAGTTAGCCCGTCGGGGTGACAGTTAGTTAGCAATACCCGTTTTTTCCCAGTTGTAGCTAGTGCTTCTAAAAAGGGTTTTACGTCGTCTCGCCACTGAATCTTATGTTCAACTTCTGTTTTCAAGTTGCGAATATCGATATTGGTTTTATTGCTCCAATAATCGAAACAATACCAATCCAGAGTGCCGGATACGGTTTCGTAGTCGGCGAACAAACGCTCGCGCGCCTCGTCTAAACTCAGGTTATTTTGGTGAGCGAAGGAGATAGGCAGATAGTGCATCCAGAAGTAATTATCGTAATGCAGATCTAATAAAGTGCCATCCATATCTAATAAAACGGTATCGATTTTAGTCCAGTCAAACATTCTTAGTCGCTAATCCTTGAGTGCTTCTAACAGCAATGTAACAATGACATTAAGTTAATGATAGCAGGAAGATAGATGAGCAAGCATCATCCGCCTCGATTATTAGACAGCGCCATTGCTGCCGAAAGTCGTTTCTTCAAGATTGAAGAATTACACCTCGAGTTTAGCAACGGCGAACGACGGATTTATGAACGCTTAGTGGGATCAGGGCAGGGTGCGGTAATGGTATTGCCAATTACCGAACAAAATGAACTGCTGCTAATTAGTGAATATGCCGCCGGAACAGAGCGTTATGAACTAGGCTTTGTTAAAGGCTTGGTCGATCGTGGTGAAGCAGCTATTGATGCCGCTAATCGTGAATTACAAGAAGAAGTGGGATTTAAAGCACAAGATTTGCAACTACTCACCGAGTTATCAGTAGCACCGGGATATTTCTCTAGTCATATGTCGGTGTATGTAGCGCAGGGTTTGCAGCCCAGTGTGTTGGAAGGCGATGAGCCAGAACCCTTAGAAGTGATAAAGCTACCACTTGATGAGATAGATAATTTGTACGCAAATCCGGCCTTTTCTGAAGCGCGTAGTGTTGCGTCATTGTTACTCCTTGAGAAATGGTTAAAGCAGAACAAGGTGAGAAGTATATAGGATGATAGACCCTGCTAGTGTGTTGTCAGAGGTGATTGAAATTGCTCGTGGTGCTGGCGAAATTATTCGTAAAATCTATGAAGAAGGTGATTTTGTTAGCGAAGTAAAAGATGATGCTACGCCGGTAACCTCGGCGGATTATGCTGCGCATCATTACATTATGGACGCACTTAGCAAGCTTACCCCAGAGATCCCGATTTTATCTGAAGAACAAGCCGATATTAGCTTAGCGGACAGAGAAGCTTGGCAATGTTATTGGTTAGTTGACCCGCTTGATGGTACTCAAGAGTTTGTTTCTGGTAGTGGCGATTTTGCCACCGAGATTGCCTTAGTCCAAAATAACCAACCAGTGCTTGGCGTGGTGTACGGACCCATTGTGCAAATCTTGTATGCTGCGGTAAAAGGCCACGGCGCCTTTAAAGAGCAAAACGGTACACGTACTTCAATAAAAAGTCGCCATTATCCCGATAAGCCGGAGCATATTCGTGTAGCGACGAGCCGCGTTCAGCGTCCAGCTTTGCTGCAGGCAATATTAAACTGTAACTATCATTACAAGTTGTACCCACTAGGCAGTGCCAGTTTAAAAAGTTGCATGGTGGCAGAAGGTGCAGCGGATTGTTATATACGGGTAGGGCCAACCGGCGAGTGGGATACTGGTGCTCCGCAGGTTATTTTGCAAGAAGCAGGCGGTACCTTGTTAGATTTGCATCTACGCGAGCTAAGCTACAACCAAAGAGAATCTTTAGAAAACCCTAACTTTATCTCTTTGGGTGATCCACAATTACCGTGGCGCGACATATTAAAAAATCCCAGTTAGTGGGCACAAAGCTAAACTAGCAAGCCTTGGCCGCTTTAAACTCGTTTAGCTAACAACTCGGACACATCTGGCTAATATTCGTTTTTACAATGGTTTAACCTCAAGGTAATAGCGGGTATAATTTTGCCAATAATGACAAGGATGCCTAATACTGCGGTCAGTAGGCACGATGAGGAGAGATAAGGGTGAAGCTTTTGAACTGGAAAACACTGGTACTATCTATTTGCTTAACAATTGTGCCGAATGCTTTTGCGGCTGATATGTCTGATGAGGCGATTGCCGAGCGTATTAAGCCAGTGGGTGAAGTTTATCTTGATGGCGAGTTAGAAGTTGCCAAAGCACCTGCTGCTTCAAGCGGCCCTCGTGCTGGCGACGCGGTATACAACACTTTCTGTACTGCCTGTCACAGTACTGGCGCAGCGGGCGCACCGAAGAAAGGCGATAGCGCTGCTTGGGCGCCACGTATTGCCCAAGGCGATCAAACTATGTTCGACCATGCTTGGAAGGGCTTTAATGCAATGCCTGCAAAAGGTACTTGTGGCGACTGTAGTGAAGATGAAATTAAAGCAGCTATTGCTTACATGATTGAGTAAGCGAACGCTTAAATCAAAAAACACCACGCATTGCGTGGTGTTTTTGTTTGTACTGCAAAATGATAGCCGCTTAAGTGCTTAACTGTTTTTTCTACGGCGTTGGCGCTTCTTAGCTTTTTGCAACTCTTCCACCATCTTTTTACGCTCTTCTTTTTCTGCCACAATTTTAGCGGTTTCTACTTTCTCTACCGCAACCATTTCAGGCGTTTCTAGGGTGATACGACCAATGGTGGCATCGCGTAATTCATTAAGAATAATGGTGGCTGCTTTAACATAATCAACTTGTCCGCCGCGCACTAAACAGCCTCGTTTACGACCAATCTCTTCCATTAATACAACTTCAGATTCAGGTAGTTCTTCGAGTTTATAACGTGCCTTAAGCTGCTCTGGGTAGGCTTGTAGCAAGTACTCACAGGCGAAGGCGGCAACGTCATCGTATTCCATAGCGGTGTCTTTAACTGCACCGGTGGCTGCTAAGCGGTAACCGCTGGCTACGTTATCGAACTTTGGCCACAAAATACCCGGTGTATCCGAGAGGATAATATTGCCATCTAAGCGGATCCGCTGTTGCGCCTTAGTTACAGCTGGCTCGTTGCCAGTTTTGGCTATTTGGCGACCGGCTAAGGCATTAATTAAGGTAGACTTACCAACGTTAGGAATACCACATATCATGGTGTGAATAGGTTTATCTACGCCGCCTTTGTTAGGCAACATGCTTCGGCACAGCTTAAGTAAGTCTTGGGTTTGATTACCTTGAATAGTGCAAAGAGGGATCGCTTTTACACCTTGTTCTTGTTCAAAGTATTCTTGCCAAAGGGCAGTAGTTTTGGGGTCGGCTAAGTCGCTTTTATTCAGAACCTTTATACAAGGCTTGTCGCCACGCAGACTAGCTACCATTGGGTTTTCGCTGCTGTAGGGAATACGCGCATCCAATACTTCGATGATTAAATCGATTTTAGGCATCACTTCTTTAATTTGTTTTTGGGCCTTGTGCATATGCCCTGGATACCATTGAATAGCCATTTTATCCCACCTCAACTGCGTAATTGGCGCTCATTGTACTTGCTAAATTGTTAAAGTGTAGCGCTTTGTGATCGAACTATTAGTTCATATGGCTCTATTTCAGTACATTTATTAAGCAGATAGAAAAATCTTTCAGTATTCTTTGCAACTAGCTGCTATGGTTTTAGCATCGATTAATTCAACTGCTGGTTTGTTATCGCTAGCAGTGTAAAAGGACAATCTTAGGGAAGAGATAATGTCTAGTAGTGAACTACCTAGTGATATTGATTTGGAACTTCAGCAGCCGGTGGAGCAGCACACATCTGCCAATCATCGTTCCGGCATCAGCTTACAAGCCCGCTATGAGCATCATAAAGCTCGTCATAAGCATTATAAAAAAGGCTACAAACACCTTCGCCGCTATCGTTGGATTAGCCTTGGTTTAGGCATTGTGAGTTTTAGTGCAGTATTCTCTTTGATGGCGGTCTTACCCACTTACAATGAAGTAAAAAATGATTATGACGATAGCTTGGCCGAGCTCAAAATCATTGAAGATCAAAACCGTCAGCTCAAGGAAGCCTTGTTGATAGAGCGCCGCAACAACTTTGATCTGAATAAAGAGAATCACCCAGAGCTACGCATTTTCGCCTTTAATACGCTGATTGCCACTGACCAAAGCAATATACGCTCGGCTTTTTTTGAAGCCTCTGACGATATGGGTAAAAAAGTGGCAATTAGTTATCAGTTATTGGCCGAAGGCCCCCTTGAGCAGGCTTTAGCACTAGTGCTTATTGATCAAACTGGTCAGCAAGTTTTCCAACATACTATTGATTTTGGGGAAGTGCCTCCGAAGCAAGGTGAGTCTTTAACTGTGGAAAGCACTATCAATCTAGATAAAAATTTAGATGTTCGTTACTTTAGAATTGTTGAACTGACTGAAGAATAGGCCGTTAGCTGGCCGAGTTAATAAGAGGAGCTTAATGCTCCTTTTTTGTTGCCTATTAAGCGCTATACTGCCAGCAAATCGATTAACTTTGCTGTGAGGGCAAGTATGTATATCAGCGATAAATTTGATAGTGGCAATATTCGTGTTGTAGAGCTCAATGATCCTCAAAATATTCAACTAGAGATAAAGCACGATAATCAATCTGAGTTCTTCCAGTGGTTTCATTTTCGTTTTGAAGGGCCGTTGGAGCAACAATATCGTTTTTCTCTGCTCAACGCGGGCCAATCTGCCTACGCTAAAGGCTGGCAAGGTTATCAAGTTGTCGCCTCTTACGATCGTGAAGAGTGGTTTAGAATTGATACCGACTTTGATGGCGAGCAATTGCACTTCTCTTTGCTATTGGAGCAGCCTAGCGTCTATTTTGCCTACTTCGCGCCCTACAGCTATGAGCGCCATCAGGATCTACTGCATACCATGCAGCAGGATTATCGGGTAAATCTCACAACCTTAGGGCAAACCTTAGATGGCCGAGATATGAGTTTGCTTAGTGTAGGTGATGTTGAGAACGCTAAGCATAAAGTTTGGGTGATCGCCCGTCAGCACCCGGGTGAAACCATGGCCGAATGGTTTGTTGAAGGCTTGTTAGGCAATTTGCTGGACCAAGACAATCCCCTAGCAATGAAGCTGTTAGAAGACACCGTGTTTTATGTTGTGCCTAATATGAACCCCGATGGTTCGGTTCGTGGGCATTTAAGAACCAACGCTGTGGGGGCTAACCTAAACCGAGAATGGCAGAATCCTACTATGGAGCGCAGCCCCGAAGTGTTTCTAGTAAGAGAGAAGATGCTAGAGCTAGGTGGAGACTTGTTTTTAGATATTCATGGCGATGAAGATTTACCCTATAACTTTGTAGCGGGATGTGAAGGTATTCCTTCTTACGATGAGCGCCACAAACTGCTCGAAGACACCTTTAAAGAGGCGTTTATGGCAATATCTCCTGATTTTCAAGATACCCATGGTTATGCCAAAGACGAGCCTGGGCAGGCTAACTTAACCATTGCAGCGGCTTGGTTAGGCGAACAGTTTAAAACCCTGTCTTACACCATCGAAATGCCTTTTAAAGACAATGCCGACATGCCCGACGAAGCCTTTGGCTGGTCGCCGGAGCGCGCAATGCAACTAGGTTGCGATGTATTGTTCCCAATAAAGCAAACCCTAGCCAAGCTTTAAATAGACTATTAGCACCTGGCTAGTAGCTGGGTGCTTGTCGGCTTTTTTTACACTGTTCACTTGCGATAAATCATCACACCAATCATCTTTTCTCGGCTTTGTTCATTGATAGGCCATCAAATTGTGAGCAAGCTCACTAAGCATCTATCTAATGTTTGTCAAATATCTATACAAATATAACTGTTTGATTTGTAAATAAATAATGACGTTAAATCTAACCTCATGAAAAGTATGCAGTTCCTTTCGTGGGAGCAATTTATGCATGCAAAGCTCATGTAATAGAACATCTAACAAACCGCATGGAGTGCTAAATGAGAATAATAAAAGCAAGCATGGTTAGTATTGGCTTCGGTCTTTTGCTTTTAACGCAAACGGCTACAGCTACAGTGATGTATGACCAAAATGTAACTAACTATGTGATATTTGGAAGTGGTAATGCTAACGGTGCTTTTACCGTTGATCGACAAAATGGCATCGAGTTGGGCTTAAGAGCAAAGCTACGTTTTGACGAGTTTAATAACCCGCAGAATATCTTTAATAGCAACGGTGATGGTACTTACCAATTCGACAACATTGCACCTCCTACAGGCTTTGGCTTTGCACCGGGTTCTCTGGCTACCGCCATTTGGAATTTTGAATGGTCGATAAACAGCAACTTCGATGGTAGCGGTGGTACCTTAGATAGTCTTTCATATTTGTTAGAAATTGATTTTGACCCTAGCGCGGCCACTAACTTTATTGGTTTCGATCCGGTCAATGTATCGAACTCTGACAACGCTTTAGGCGATAACAGCACTGGCAATGGTGGAGGTTTGGTAGACACAACTAATTACGCTAGTTTGCTCAGTGTGTATAACTTGGCGCAAAACTCATGGAACATGGAGTTTGCCCCTATCGATTTTGTTTCTACAGAAGTAGGTATATTTGATTTTGTATTAACCGCTTTTGGACCGCAGGATGAGGTGCTAGCGCGTACTTCCATGCAGGTGATTAACGCCACAGTTGCAGAGCCGCAAACCTTGCTTATTATGTTGTTGTCATTAGCGGGTTTAGCGTGGATTAGACGTAAAACTAGCTAGTAAACATCAAAATAAAAAGGAGCTCAATAGAGCTCCTTTTTATTGCCTGTTTGGCTAATTTCTTAGCTAAGAAAGCTAATATAAGTTTGAAGCACTATCAAGTTCACAATGTCGATGAAGAAGGCTCCAACAATGGGTACCACCATAAATGCTGGTGGTGAAGGCCCATTGCGAGACACTAGCGCACTCATGTTCATCACCGCCGTGGGGGTAGCTCCTAAGCCAAAGCCACAATGCCCGCCAGCGATTACTGCAGAGTCATAACCTCCTCCCATAAAGCGGTAGCTAACATAGCTAGCAAACAGGGCGATCATAATGGTTTGGCAGAGCAAGATAATGAGTAGTGGTAAGGCTAAATCAAAAATCTCCCAGAGTCTTAAGCTCATTAAAGCCATCGACAAAAACAGCGATAAAGAGAGTGTGCCAAGTAAGTCGACGCATTCGTGGTTAATTTCATAGCGGCCACTAAACTCGCTGGCGTTGGCTATCAGTACCCCAAAAAACAAAGCGTATACAAAATCAGGCATTTTCAGCCAAGAGAGGGCAAGTTCGGTTTCCAAACCTTTGGCTATCTTGGCCATTACCACGCAAACCAGTAACAAAAATAGCACTTCGATCACTGATGTTGGGGTAACTAAATCTTCTTCTTTGCGGCTATACGTGACTAAATCCGGGTGGGTTTTGTGGTGGCTTTTTCCCTTGGAGAAGGGTGACTCTAGGTTCTTTTTGTTAATTAGCCGTTGGCCAACAGGGCCACCGATAATTCCGCCCATCACTAATCCAAATGTGGCGGCGGCCATGGCAAACTCTAAGGTTTGAATATTGTATTCATCGGCAAAGATCTGGGACCAAGCTGCGCCTGTTCCGTGCCCGCCAGAGAGCGTAATGGAACCGGCGAACAAACCCATCATAGGCTCTAAACCAAGCAAAGTAGCTAGTACTACACCCAAGCCGTTTTGTAGCACGATATACAGTGAAGCAATAGCGAGGAAAACAAAGACTTTCCTGCCGCCTTTAATCAGTAATTTGTAGTTGGCGGCAAGGCCAATGGTTGCGAAGAACATTAGCATTAGGGTGTCTTGCAAGGGCAGCGCAAAACTAAGCTCAATACCGCGCATTTTAAGTATAGTTATTACAATGGCTATCACTAAACCGCCAACAATTGGCTCGGGAATGTTGTACTTTTTGAGGATGGCCACATAGTGGCAAATAATGCGCCCGATAAACAATACGGTAAGGGCCACAAGAAAAGATTCCAGTTCTCCAACTGAATAAACAGTGTCCATATATTCAAAGCCTTACAAAGAAATCGACCTATTTATTTAGTGTAGTTGGCGGTTTGCTATGTGTGAGGGTTTTATTGTTAACAATTGCTGAAGGTTTAAGGTAAATAGGAAGGCTAAAGCGAGGGTTTAGAACAAATCAGCGGCAAAAATAAGGCTAAGCACTATTATGCTTAGCCTTTTATGTACTAGCGAAGAGTTACAAACTCTTCTGCGCTAGTAGGGTGAATCGCGACACAAGCGTCAAAATCAGCCTTAGTTGCGCCCATTTTCATGGCTACACCGAAGCCTTGAAGAATTTCATCCATGCCTAAGCCAATGCCGTGAAGGCCTACTACTTTTTGCTCTTCGCCGGCACAGATTAGTTTCATCTTGGTTACTTGGCGGTGTTGCGTAACCGCGGTGTACATTGCGCCAAAGCTAGAGTTATACACTTTCACGTTATCTTCACCGTATTGAGCAATAGCTTCCGGCTCGGTTAAACCAATGGTACCAATGGCAGGGTGACTGAATACTACGGTAGGAATTAAGTCATAATCCATTTTTGCGTTAGTTTGGCCATTGAATAATCGCTCAGACAATAAACGGCCGGCTTTAACTGCAACAGGAGTTAACTCAACTTTACCGATGTTGTCACCCACAGCATAAACGCCGGCAACGTTGGTATTTGAGTACTCATCAACCTTAATGTAACCGTAGTCATCGGTTTCAACACCAATGCCTTCTAGGTTAATTTTGTCATTGGCGGGTTCACGGCCAATTGCCCAAATTACGCTATCTACTTGCAAGCTATTACCATTTTCAAAGCTAACAACTAGGCTGCCATCAGCCTGTTTTTCAATGGCTTTAGGGGTGCTATTGGTATGTAATGTTGGCCCGTCTTCGGCCATTATCTCTACTAAGGTCTCGCTTAGCATAGGATCAAAGTTACGCAGCGGAGCATGCTTGCGAACGGCTAAATGCGTTTCGCTGCCTAGCGAGTGCAATACGCCAGCGAGCTCAACCGCAATATAACCAGCACCTAGCACCAATACTCGCTTGGGTTGCTCGGTAAGAGCAAAGAAACCATCGGAATCAATGCCTAGATCGGCGCCAGGAATATTAGGAATCGTCGGGCGGCCACCGGTAGCAATCAGGATGTGTTTTGCACGGATTTGTTCGCCGTTTACTTCAACAGTATTGGCGTCGACAAACTTGGCAAAGCCGTTGATAACGGTCACGCCATTATTGCCTAACACGCGGTCATAAGAGCCATGGATACGCTTAATGTAGGCTTCGCGGCTCGCCACTAGCGTAGACCAATCGAACTTATTTACCTGAACATCAAAGCCATAGTCTGGAGCGTAGCGGTGAATGGCTTCTGCAACTTGAGCGCCGAACCACATGGCTTTTTTGGGTACACAACCCACATTTACACAGGTGCCACCAACGTGGCGGGCTTCAACTAAGGCAACTTTTTGTCCGTACATAGAGGCACGATTTGCCGAGGCGATACCGCCACTGCCTGCACCAATGCATAGGTAGTCGAATTCTCTCATTAAGGTACTCCGAATAGGGGCCGAAAACTTGCAGCAGTATAGCCTGTACTAAAGACAGATGTTAATCAGCTTTTTGCGCTTGATAAGGCAAGCGGATAGAAAAGTGCACCCCTTCATCAGGTTTGCTATCAAAAGCAATGTGCCCTTTAAGTAGCTGAACCACTAGGTTGTAGACAATGTGTGTGCCTAAACCACTGCCGCCTTGGCCTCGTTTTGAGGTGACAAAGGGGTCAAAAATTCTTTGAGCAATGTTGCTATCTACGCCGCGTCCCGAGTCGCGGTAGTCGATATGCAGTTGATCGTCTTCTCGGTGAATGGAAATGTCGATACGTTTATCACCTTCCCAGCCTTCAAAGCCGTGTTTAACCGAGTTTAAAATCAAGTTGGAGTAGATTTGAGTAAAGCTCCCAGGGAAGCTATAAAGCTCTAAGTCGTCATCACAATCAACGACTATCTCACAGCCCGAGCGTCTAATTTTGTGGCCTAAGGAAGTGATTACTTGGTTAACATTTTCGTTAAGGTTAAAGGTGTAACAAGCCTCGGAGCTTTGGTCTACCGCTACTTGTTTGAAGCTGCTGATAAGGTCGGATGCACGTCTTAAGTTGTTAAGCAGTAATTCGGTAGATTGGTTGAGGTTTTGAATTAACTCTTCCATAAACTTGCGGCTTAGCTTTCCGCTCTCAATATTCTTCTCTAGCTGGTTACCTTGCTCTTGCAAGTAAGAGGCGGCTGTTACACTAATGCCAATTGGCGTATTAATCTCGTGGGCAACGCCGGCCACTAAGCCACCCAGTGATGCCATTTTTTCGGCTTCAACCAGAGATTGCTGAGCGTTTTTAAGCTTGTCGAAGGCACTGGCTAATTGCAGGTTACTTTCTTCTAGTCGCTCGGTACGAGATTGCACTTTTTGCTCAAGCTCATCGTTGAGCTCTTTAATCTCTTTCTCAACGCGTTTGAGAGGGGTTACGTCGTAACCAAAGGCAATCATTCGTGATACATGGTTGCCCTCGTAAAAAGGCACAAAGGTCCACAGCAGGGTGTATTGATTGTTGGCTTGATCCGTAAGAGTTAATTCTTGGTCTTGAATAACCCGCAGTTGGCGTAAATCGGTTTCAATTTTCTCGCGCATGTCATTATCAATAAATACGCTTAGCCAATTTTGCCCCTCTAATTCTTCTTGGTGGAATCCGGTGAGCATCACACCTGCAGGGTTAGCGGTGAGTACATTAAGCTGATTATCAAGGGTGACAATAACCGCGTTACTCGCGTTAATTACCGTTGCAGAGAAATCGCGCTCATGTGCCAGCTGTTCAGTCGCTTTGAGTTTTTGATCAAACTCGTGGTCGATCTTTTGGGTCATTTGGTTAAGAGTATTAACCAGTTCTCCTAGTTCATCGTTACGCGTTTTATTGCCAGTATCAATTTTTAACGGTGCGCCTAAGTTATCTAGGTCAAGGTTGCGGGTGTACTCCACAATGGTATTTAGGTGGCGCACAATGACGTAATAAATGATGAACAAAATACCAATAGAAACCACTAAGGTTTTCACGGTTTGGCTGATTAAGATCAGCATGGCTTTTTGCCACAAGCGCTCATAAACCTGCTCTAGTGAGGCGGCCACAAACAGTTTACCTACCATTTCACCTTGATAGATAAGTTCAAATTCTTGGGATAAGTCGTAACGATCAGCAGAGCGGCCGCGCGCTAGCAAAGGTACCTCAGAAGATCCTAGGATTTCTTTCACCAACACATACTGCATATTGGGCAAATTCATAATGCCCTCAATTTGTACCTCAACTTGCTCTTCGTCTAAGTTCCACAAACTGGCGGCGATGGGTTGCAAAAAACTTACTTCGATTTGATCAATGCTTTCTTCGATAACTTGAACGTCTTGTTTGTAGTCGTAGCGAAGTTGGATAAGAGTGATGATAAGAGCAAGCAGGGTAGAGCAGATAAGGATGTAGGACAGCATCCGTAATGATAGGCTGTTAGTGCCTTTATTTAAGGCTAGTTTTTGCCACAGCCCTGAGTTTTCAACTCTTGGAGTATTGTTATTATTGTCCATTAATCGATGAGTCCTGTTGGTCTAGGTTATTGATAAACCAAGAAACCAAAATAATCCCTAAGGAAATCATAGTCTAATTCAAAGCTATGTAAACTGTCCAAATCACTAAACGTGGGTTGATTTACAAATTTTTAGCCCCAAATTAAGCTATTCATAGCTAACATTTCTCAATCTTTAAGGATCCCCTATGAGTAACCCTTTACTTGATTTACTTGGATTACCGCCGTTTAGCAAAATTAAACCTGAACATGTGCAGCCTGCCGTAGAGCAAGTGATTGAGGAATGCCGCACCACCATTGACGAGGTGCTTAAGCACGCTACGCCAACCTGGCAAAACTTTATCTTGCCCTTGGATGAAGTGAATGACCGCTTAAGCCGTTTGTGGTCACCAGTGAGCCACTGTAACTCGGTGGTAAATAGCCAAGAGTTGCGCGAAGCTTATGAAGCTTGTTTACCGCTATTGTCTGAATACAGCACCTTTGTTGGCCAACATAAAGGTTTGTATCAAGCCTACAAACAACTCGCCGATAGCGACGCCTTCGCCAGTTATAATCTAGCCCAGCAAAAATCGATTAGTGACGCATTACGTGACTTTGAATTGTCGGGCATTGGTTTAGAAGCCGAGCAGCAAAGCCGTTATGGTGAGATTGTGAAGCGCTTGTCTGAGCTATCTTCGCAGTTTTCTAATAATGTATTGGATGCCACTTTAGCTTGGCAAAAACAGATTACCGATGTAAATGATCTCGCCGGTCTGCCAGAGTCTGCTTTAGCTGCCGCTAAACAAGCCGCAGAAGCCAAAGAACTTGATGGCTACTTACTAACCTTAGAGTTTCCAAGTTACTTGCCGGTGATGACCTATGCCGACAAGCGTGAGCTGCGTGAAGAAATGTATCGCGCTTTTAGCACCCGTGCCTCGGAGCAAGCTAGTACCGAAGAAAAGTTCGATAACACCGCAATTATTGATGAAGAACTAGAGCTGCGTAGCGAGCTAGCAAAACTGCTGGGTTTTGATAGTTACGCCGATAAATCGCTAGCCACTAAAATGGCTGAGTCACCCTCTCAAGTATTGGGCTTTTTGAATGACCTTGCTGCGCGCTCTAAGCCGCAAGCCGAGCGCGAATTAGCCGAGTTAGAAGCCTTTGCCAAAGAGCAGCATCAGGTATCTGACTTAGCGGCTTGGGATATGGCCTATTACTCTGAGAAACTAAAACAACATACTTACGCTATTTCTGATGAACAGTTACGCCCTTACTTCCCAGAAGACAAGGTACTTGGCGGTTTGTTCGAAGTGGTTAAACGCCTATTTAAGGTTGAGGTAAGCGAAAAGCAAAACGTAGATACCTGGCATTCTGACGTACGCTTTTTTGAAATTAGCGACCAAAGTGGAGAGTTGCGCGGCTCGTTTTATCTAGATTTGTATGCCCGCGAACATAAACGTGGCGGCGCTTGGATGGATGGTTGTATTGACCGCCGTGTCGACGCCAAGGGTGAGCTGATTAAACCCGTTGCTTACTTAACCTGTAACTTCAATAAACCGGTAGGTGATAAACCAGCCTTATTTACTCATGATGAAGTGATTACCTTGTTCCATGAGTTTGGCCACGGTATTCACCACATGCTTACCAAAGTGGACGAAGCGGCGGTGTCTGGCATAAACGGTGTCGCCTGGGACGCTGTAGAGCTACCTAGCCAGTTTTTAGAAAACTGGTGTTGGCAAAGCGACGCACTGGCCTTTATTTCTGGCCACTACGAAACGGGTGAGCCACTGCCACAAGCTTTGTTAGACAAAATGTTAGCGGCTCGTAACTTCCAATCGGCGATGACTATGGTGCGCCAATTAGAGTTTTCGTTATTTGACTTCCGCTTACACCACGAGCCAGCCGATGGCCGCAGTGTATTAGATCTATTAAACGAAGTGCGTGCACAAGTATCGGTAATTAAGCCACCTAGCTTTAACCGCTTTCAGAATAGCTTTAGCCATATTTTTGCTGGTGGCTACAGTGCAGGCTACTACAGTTACAAATGGGCTGAAGTATTGTCGGCAGATGCCTTCTCTAAATTTGAGGACGAAGGTATTTTCAATCCAGAAACTGGCTCGCACTTCTTGAGCAATATTCTTGAGAAAGGTGGCTCGCAAGAACCTATGGAGCTGTTTAAAGCCTTTAGGGGGCGTGAGCCTAAAGTTGATGCTCTGTTGCGTCACTCTGGTATTGCCGCCTAACCTTGCGGGTAAAAGATCGATTAAAACGCGGCTAAAGCCGCGTTTTGTTCATGTAAACTTGGCCAAACTGTTAGCCACAATCGGTGGATGTTGAGTTAAGCTTGTCTAGGGGCTGTTTATCTTTCGAGCTGATTTTTGCTGCAATTTGTGGCTTATTAATACAAGGCAGAAGCTTTAACGTGTAGTGAGCCTACATGAGAAGCTGATAACGAAGTAGAAATAAGCCACAAATGCTGCCCGAAGGGTTCGGCTAAAATCGTTTTATGCTTTTTTAAGGCGAATTTACCTAGAATGCTAGGCTACACTCGCTTTGCCGCGCCTAAAAAGATTTTTTCGCGAACAAAAATTAACCGCGAAAGATAAACAGCCCCTAGTTATTGAACAAAGAGATGGATTAATGTTTGAAGAATTTGCCCAGTGGTTAGAGCAGGAGCAAGCTCAACTAGCCACGTCTAATTGGTTATTCGATGTATTTGTCGTGTTAAGCATCACTCTGGTGGCCTTTTTGGTTTGGCGTATTTTAGCCTCACGCATGAGCCGCCTAACCGAGAAAACCAAAACCGTATGGGATGACGCTATTTGGTTTTCACTTTGGAAACCGATTAACTGGATGATTGCGGTAGTGGGTTTGTCATTAGTGGCAGTTGCCTTTGCTAATGCCTTGGATTCAGACTTTAAGCCTTACATTCCAATTATTCGCCAAGTGATGGTTGTGTTCATGTTTGCTTGGGCAGCCATGCGCTTTGTGCGCAGAGCCGAAGAGCAGCTGATAGTGGTGGGTAAAGATAAAACCACCGTGCAGGCTGTGGCTAAGTTATGCCGAGCTGCTGTAATCATTTTGTTTTTGTTGGCGGTGTTTCAAACTTTAGGCTTTAGTATTTCTGGCGTATTAGCCTTTGGCGGTATGGGCGGATTAATTGTTGGTATGGCCGCCAAAGATCTGTTGGCTAACTTTTTTGGTGCTCTGTTGGTCTACTTTGATAAACCCTTTAAGGTGGGTGATTGGATCCGCTCGCCCGATCGCAGCATTGAAGGCACGGTTGAAAACATAGGCTGGCGAGTGACTAAAATTCGCACCTTCGACAAACGCCCTTTGTACGTGCCTAACTCCATTTTTTCTAGCATTGCCGTAGAAAACCCCAGTCGAATGAGCCATCGGCGAATCAAAGAAACCATTGGTATTCGTTATGATGACGCGAGCAAGATGAGTAAGGTAGTGGCTGAAGTAGAGCAAATGTTACGCAATCATCCCGAGATAGATACCAGCCAAACCTTGATGGTAAATTTTGACAGCTTTAATGCTTCGTCACTGGACTTCTTTATCTACACCTTTACTAAAACCACCAACTGGGTGAAATATCACGAAGTGAAGCAAGATGTGTTGAATAAGATCGTAGAGATTGTGGAAGCTAACGGTGCCGAGTTTGCCTTCCCTACTCGTACTCTTCATTTAAACCCTAGCCCAGCAGATCTAGAAGCATAATCAAAAGAGCAGAAACAGCAGCGGTGCTGTTTCTGCTAAAGCTTCTAGTCGTCTATTAACCCCTGCATATTTATTCTTTGTTTAAGCGTAAAACCTCAAAAACTTACTGGTGATTTTAGCCTATTCTTATGGCTTTAGGCCAAATGGCTTTATTTTTATCCTGTAAAATTTAATTTAACCTTATCAAAATTTAGTAATTCAGCAGAGCAGTAGCATATTTGAGATAAATAAGGTTTAAATTTTGGATTTAGATCTATTTGTAGTTTAAAAGTTCGGTTGTGCGAAATATGTTGCTGTATGTGATCGGTGTATTGTTTTTAGTCTAGATAAATAAGTTGTTAAAACCCTATGTGATAGTGCCAGCTTCAGGAGGGCGACTTGTGAAACACTGCAAACTTAGGGTAAAACAACAGCCAATGGGGTGAAATCTGCATTATGGTTTAATGCGGCACTTCTGCAAACACACTCAATATAACAAAAAGCTAACATGGAGTTATCAATGACTAAATGGACAAAATCAGCTTCAGGGGTAGCGGTATCGCTAGCTCTATTTGGCGCTGCTACTTTTGCACAAGCAGCAGACACAATTAAAGTAGCAATTGCTGGCCCAGTAACTGGTCCGGTTGCGCAATACGGTGACATGCAATTTGCTGGTGGCGGCATAGCAGTAGAATTGCTTAACCAAGCTGGCGCACTATCTGGCAAACAAATTGAAGCAGTTGTTTACGATGATGCTTGTGAGCCAAAACAAGCCGTGGCCGTAGCCAACAAAATCATTAACGACGGCGTTAAGTACGTAATTGGTCACCTTTGTTCTGGTGCAACTCAGCCAGCGTCAGACGTCTATGAAGATGAAGGTGTATTGATGATTACGCCTGCTTCAACTAACCCAGACATCACTACCCGTGATTACCAACTTATTTTCCGCACCATTGGTCTAGACAGCGACCAAGGCCCAACTGCTGCACGTTATATCATCAATGCGGTTAAACCTGAGCGTGTAGCCGTGATTCACGATAAGCAACAATACGGTGAAGGTATTGCTACTTCTGTGAAAAATGAGCTAGAAGCTGCTGGCACTAAAGTGGTGGCTTTTGAAGGTGTAACAGCCGGTGATAAAGATTTCTCAGCACTAATTGCTAAGTTAAAGAAAGAAAACGTAGATTTTGTTTACTACGGTGGTTACCACCCAGAGCTAGGTTTGATTCTTCGTCAGTCTTCAGAAAAAGGCCTAAAAGCCACCTTTATGGGGCCTGAAGGTGTGGGTAACAAAGACATTTCTGCGATTGCTGGTGCAGCTTCAGAAGGTTTATTGGTTACGCTTCCTAAGAAATACGACTTAGATCCTGCCAACAAACCAGTGGTAGATGCTCTAGTTAAAAATGGCGACGATCCTACAGGTCCGTTCGTATGGACAGCCTTTGCTGCAATGCAAAGTATTGTTGCTGGCGTAAATGCTGCGGGTGATGATCCAGAAGCCGTAGCCGAATTCCTACGTGGTAACACCGTTGAAACGGTTATGGGCCCACTTCAGTGGGACGCTAAAGGCGACCTTAAAGGCTTCGACTTTGGTGTATTCACTTGGCACGCTGACGGTTCTTCTTCAGCAGCTAAGTAAGCACGTAATACCACACCGGCTAACGATAAGTTAGTCGGTGTTTCTGTTTTTAAGACACTAAATATACCAAACAAGATAAGTCAGCTGGGTAACAAGGTTATCAGCGGTTTGGGCCGCAACACTGAATACACTTACTTGCCGGTATAGGTGGCGTTAGCCACTAGATTGGGGCAGTTATGTCTGAGCAATTTTTCTATTTCTTTCAGCAGCTAGTTAATGGTTTAACCATTGGTAGCACCTACGCACTTATCGCCATTGGGTACACCATGGTGTACGGCATTATCGGCATGATTAACTTCGCACATGGTGAAGTGTATATGATCGGTAGTTACGTCGCGTTTATCGTGTTAGCTGCATTGGCCTTAATGGGCCTAGACTCCTTACCTATTTTGTTATTTGGTGCGTTTGCAATAAGCATCATTATTACCAGCGCCTATGGCTGGACCATTGAAAAGATCGCCTATCGGCCAGTGCGCGGCGGTAATCGCCTAATTGCGCTCATTTCGGCCATTGGTATGTCTATCTTCTTGCAGAACTTGGTGCGACTGTCGCAGGGCAGTCGAGACATTGCCATGCCCAGTTTAATTACTGGTGGTTGGACATTTGGCCCAGAAGATGGCTTTAACCTAACTATTTCCTACATGCAGTTAGTTATTTTTGTAGTGACCTTTGTCACCATGATTGCACTAACCACCTTTATTACTCACTCGCGCATGGGACGTGCCTGTCGCGCTTGTTCTGAAGACATCGGCATGGCCAACCTATTGGGTATCGATACCAATAAAGTTATCTCTCTCACCTTTGTGATTGGTGCTGCATTAGCTGCAGTAGCGGGTGTGCTATTGGGTATTTATTACGGTGTAATTAATCCTTACATTGGCTTTATGGCAGGCTTAAAAGCCTTTACTGCAGCGGTATTGGGCGGTATTGGTTCTATTCCTGGGGCAGTGGTAGGTGGTTTGTTGTTAGGCATTACCGAGGCAATTACCGCAGGTTACTTTAGTACTGAATACAAAGACGTAGTGTCGTTTGGTCTATTGTGTTTTGTATTGTTATTTATGCCTACAGGTTTACTTGGTAAGCCGGAGGTTGAGAAAGTATGAGTAAGCTCAATCTCTCTGGTGCGTTAATTTCTACCATCACTTTTATGCTGTTGGCCGGCTGGCTATTGGGCATTCGTATGGAGCCAAGCAGCAGTGGCTTAAACTTGGCTTTGGCCGATGAAGGTCATCTAAAATGGTTATTCATTGGCATGGCGGCAGTATTTGTTAGCCAGTTACTTAATCCGCTTTTATTTAAGAAAAAAGTCGGAAAAGCCCCAAGCAAGGGTTTTAACTTTAAACTGCCTAGTCCTGAGCAAAACCCAAAGGCTTATCGCTTGCTGGTGTCTTTTGCCTTAGCTGGCGCAATTATTTGGCCCTTTATGGTAAGCCGTGGCTCGGTAGATTTGGCAACGCTCACGCTTATTTACGTGATGCTAGGCTTGGGCCTTAATGTGGTGGTTGGTTTAGCCGGCTTGCTGGATTTAGGTTATGTAGGCTTTTATGCAGTAGGTGCATACACTTATGCGCTGCTAAGTGCCGACGGCTTTGGTTTTTGGCTTTGTTTGCCTATTGCTGGCGCTATGGCGGCCTTGTTTGGCTTTTTATTGGGGTTCCCAGTATTGCGCCTACGGGGTGATTACTTAGCTATTGTAACGCTAGGTTTTGGTGAAATTATTCGCCTATTGCTGAATAACTTAACTCACCTTACCGGTGGCCCAAACGGGATCAGTGGTATTCCTAAACCTACCTTGTTTGGTTTGGAGTTTAACCGCCGCTTGAAAGGCGAGGGTTTTGATACCTTCCACAACTTTTTTGGTATTAGCTACAACTCGCAATACAAAGTGATTTTCTTGTATTTAATGGCCTTGTTATTGGTGGTGCTAACGGTAATTGTGATTAACCGTTTATTAAGAATGCCAATTGGCCGTGCATGGGAAGCACTACGTGAGGACGAAATTGCCTGTCGCTCATTAGGCTTAAACCCTACTGTAGTTAAGTTGAGTGCCTTCACTATTGGCGCTGCCTTTGCCGGTTTTGCCGGTAGCTTTTTTGCTGCACGTCAGGGCTTTATTAGCCCCGAATCTTTCACCTTTATTGAATCGGCAATTATTTTGGCGATTGTGGTACTGGGCGGAATGGGCTCGCAAATTGGTGTCGTTTTGGCGGCGATTATTATGACGGTATTGCCAGAGATGGCGCGCGAATTTAATGAATATCGCATGTTAATGTTTGGTTTGATGATGGTATTTATGATGGTTTGGCGACCACAGGGCTTATTGCCAATGTCTCGTCCTCATATTGAGTTAAAAGAGGAGGCCAAGGCATGAGTGCTTTATTAGATGTAAATGGCCTTACCATGCGTTTTGGTGGCTTATTGGCGGTAAACAATGTTGCCCTTAAGCTAAACGAGAAAGAAGTGGTGTCGGTAATTGGCCCAAATGGGGCGGGTAAAACCACGGTATTTAACTGCTTAACAGGCTTTTATAAACCTACCGCTGGGCAAATTCTTTACCGGGGCGAAGCACTTCAAGGTTTGGCGGGTCATCAAATTGCTCGCAAAGGCGTTGTTCGTACCTTCCAACATGTTCGTTTGTTTAAAGATATGAGCGTGGTCGAAAACCTATTAGTGGCGCAGCACCGCCATTTAAATACCAACTTCTTAGCGGGTTTACTAAAAACGCCAAGTTTTAAAAAGAGTGAGGCAGATGCCTTAGCCTTTGCTGAATATTGGCTTGATAAGGTTGATCTAAAAGAGTTTGCCAATCGCAAAGCGGGTAATTTGGCGTATGGTCAGCAGCGCCGCTTAGAGATTGCCCGTTGCATGGTAACGCGTCCAGAAATTTTGATGCTTGATGAGCCTGCCGCTGGTTTAAACCCTAAGGAAACCGACGATCTAGACCGCTTGATTATGGACTTGCGTGACAACGAAAATGTATCGGTATTGCTGATTGAGCACGATATGAAGTTGGTGATGGGCATATCAGATCGTATATACGTGGTTAACCAAGGCTGTCCTTTAGCCAATGGTACGCCAGAAGAAATTCGCAATAACCCCGAGGTGATTAAAGCCTACTTGGGCGAGTTTTAGGCTGAGGTAGAAAATAACAATGTTAGAGTTAAAAAATGTTTCAACCCACTACGGCCCAATTCAAGCTCTGCACGATGTAAGTGTAAAAGTGAACCAAGGCGAGATTGTGAGTTTAATTGGTGCCAATGGCGCCGGTAAAACCACTTTGCTAATGACTTTGTGTGGCGACCCGCGAGCCAGCAGTGGCCAAGTATTGTTTGACGGTAAAGACATTACCAATAGTCAAACCCACGACATTATGCGTGGCGACATTGCTGTGGTGCCAGAGGGCCGCCGGATTTTCTCGCGTTTAACCGTTGAAGAAAACCTGCACATGGGCGCGTTTTTTGCGACTAAGCAAGAAACCGCCGAGCGCATTGAAGAGGTGTATAGCTTGTTCCCGCGTTTGTTAGAACGGGTGAGTCAGCGCGCGGGTACGATGTCTGGTGGTGAGCAACAAATGTTAGCCATTGGCCGCGCCTTAATGAGCAATCCTCGTTTGCTGTTATTAGATGAGCCTTCACTTGGTTTGGCGCCAATTATCATTCAGCAGATTTTTGATATTGTGGAGCAGTTGCGCCAACGTGGAATGACGGTGTTTTTAGTTGAACAGAATGCGAACCAAGCGTTACGCTTAGCCGACCGCGGTTATGTACTGGAAAATGGCAGGATTGTTCTTGAAGACACAGGTGATAACTTGCTGGTGAACGAGGATGTGCGTAAAGCCTATCTTGGCGCCTAAATGCTTTTCCAGAACTAATTTAAGCAAGCTTCGGCTTGCTTTTTTTATGCTTACAGCTAGGGTCTGTTGAACTTTGCTGATGGATTTTGCAGCAATTTATTAGCCATTTAGGCAAGGCAGTGAGTGTGCAGTTAAGTGGTCTTAATAATCACTCGCTAACGCTGAATAAATGGCTAAGAAATGCTGCCTGAAGGGTTCGGATAAGCGAACTTTACTCTTTGTTAAGCACTTCTTGCTTAGCCCACTAGGCTTCTAAGTGCTCGCCGCGATTAAAGCCCGCTTATCTTGAACAAAATTTCAACACCAAAGATCAACAGACCCTAGTAATCTCCTTATGGTTTGTGGCTTTTTCTTTGTCCTTAAACCAGTTAAAGTGAAACAAAAATTACGGCGGTGAAAAAGATGATGGAACAGTTTGAACAAATTGATGTAAATGGCGCTCAGCAAAAGCTCGCTGCAGAAGGCGCGGTATTGCTAGATATGCGTGATCCGCAGTCTTTTTCTCAAGCTCATCCAGTTAATGCCTTTCACTTAAGCGATGGCAGCCTAAATCAGCTTATTTCGGAAACCGAGTTTGATACGCCACTTATCGTAATGTGTTACCACGGTATTTCTAGCCAAGGTGCTGCACAGTATTTGATTCACCAAGGCTTTGAAGAAGTATATAGCCTGCAAGGTGGCTTTGAAGCCTGGCGCCAAGTTGCTCCTTTTGAATCAGGTGATGTTGAGTGAAGCAATTAATCGTAATGGGTAACCCTCGGGTCGCCCAAGCTTTTGTCGATTACATGGCAGTGCTTAAGATTGAGTGCCAATTGGCACCAGCTGATCAAGGTGTGGCGGTTTTCTTAATTGATGAGCAACATCTAGATAAAGCTGAATATGAACTCAAGCAGTTTATTGAAAACCCTAACGACGAAAAATACCTAGCAGCTTCTTGGACTGTGGCGGATAGCCGTAAAGCTAAATTCTCTTATGGTGGAAAGGGGCTGGTTAAAAGTGCTTTTTTTGCACATGCCGGCCCAGTTACTTTGGCGGTTTTGCTGATTTCCGCCGTGGTTTATTTGTTTATGAACATTGGTTTTGAGCGTTATTTGATGCTCAACCTTACCATTACGCCACAGTTGAGTATGTTAGCCTCAGATCAGTTTTGGCGAGTGATAACACCTATCTTTCTGCACTTCTCGGTGATCCATATTGTCTTTAACGGCTTGTGGTGGTGGCAGTTGGGGGGCGAAATTGAACGCCAGCTAGGTAGCTCTAAATTATTGCTGATTACCCTTGTAGCAGCGGTAATTCCCAATGTGGCACAGCTGCTGGCAACTGGCCCCTACTTTGGCGGTTTGTCGGGGGTAGTGTACGCCTTACTGGGATACTGTTGGTTTACTGGTTGGTTGCGCCCGCAGGCTGGCTTACAGCTTAGCCCGGCTATTGTTGGCTTTATGTTAGTATGGCTGGTCATTGGTTTTATGGACGTGGTGGGGCCTTCTACTGCTAACTTGGCCCACTTATTTGGTTTGTTTGTTGGTTGTGCTCAGGCGCTGTTAGATAAATTTTTCGACAAGCAGCAGCCCAATTAACAACTAGCTTTATTGGTATAAGTACTTAGTGAACAGCAATTTGCTCACTAGCTTTTTACCGGTTTCTTGTACCAATAAATCGTTAACCGCTTCTTGGCATAAAATGCGAATTTCTTCGCGGCCTTTTAAAGACTTAATGTCTTCTTCACGTTGATGACCCAGTATCTCGATAATTGCGTCGCGAATGAGTGGTGCGTGGTGCTCAATGCTGCTTAAAGCACTTTGGTTCTCGACCATTACTTCGGCAGTAATGCGCACATAACCAAGCTTCTTGCCGGTGCTAATGTAGTTAGTAATGATATCGGGTTCGAAGCCAAAATATGCATAACTAGAATTTCCTGCTTCTTGGCTGTAGGCCAGCGAGGAGAAGAATAAGCTGCAACATAACAGCAAGCTGTGAACAAATTTCATGCGACGGTGTATTTCCTTGGTAGTCCTAGCTTTATTGTTTCTGTTAGCGGGCACTAGGTCAAGCTGGTGATGGAAAATAATACAAGACTTGTTAAGGGCTGTTGGCCTTTCGAGCTGATTTTGCAGCAATTTATGGCTTATTTATACAAAGCAGAGGCTCTAATGTTTATCTAGCCTGCTAGGCTGTACAGGCCTTGCCGCGCTTAAAGCGATTTTCTCTCGAAAAAAAATCTAACCGCGAAAGACAGAAACCCCTAGTAAAGCCTCTTATTAACTTAGCTTAACCCCACAAATTTTACTGATAAATGTAAGGCAAATCAGCGAAGCATTCGTACAAAGTAGAGTTTACTTTAAACCGCTGTTTACTGGATAATGCCAGTCTAATTCTTTGCAATGTGATCGCGTGAAACCAAATCAACAGCAGCCTTGCGGGGCCGATGGCAAGTGGCAATTGCCACAACAAGTAAGAATGACAGCACTACAGTTGCGTGACTGGCTAGAGTACCCAGGTTCGTTGACCGCGCGCTTACGCCAACATTGCCAGCAGTTCTCTATTCAAGTGTTGTTTGAGGGGTACGCCGAGATAGCCAATCATGAGTTAGAGACCTTGGCCTGTACAGGACCCTATTGGGTGCGTGAAGTACTGCTATGCTGTGATGGCGAGCCGTGGGTATTTGCGCGCAGCGTGATACCTAAAAGCTCCTTAGAAGGCGATGCCGCAGAGGTAAGCCGTCTCGCTAGTAAACCACTAGGTGAGTTACTGTTTACTGATAAAGGCCAACGACAAACTTTAGAGTTAGCCCAAATTGACCAAAGCTCGGCAATTTACCAGCATGTTAAAGACCAGCAGCCTTTGTGGGGGCGACGTTCACGTTTCTTATTAGCCTCGGCACCATTATTGGTTTCTGAGATTTTTTTGCCATCTTGTATTGCCTATCAAGGAGAAAGTGGTGTTGCAGCTAGCTAACGCAAAACCCTATTGGCAGTTAATGCGGGCGGACAAGCCTATTGGCACTTTATTGTTACTGTGGCCGGCTTTGTGGGCACTTTGGTTAGCCGCCGAAGGATTACCCGATTTTTCTATTTTGCTGGTGTTTGTATTAGGGGTGTTTTTTATGCGCTCGGCTGGCTGTGTGATCAATGATTTTGCCGATCGTAAAGTGGATGCCCATGTGAAACGCACTGCTCAGCGTCCGCTGGCCACCGGAGTGGTAAGCGAGCGTGAAGCGCTCACCTTATTTTTTGGCTTGGTGGTGTTGTCGTTTCTGTTGGTACTAAGCCAAAACACCCTTACCATTTTACTATCTTTTGCAGCCCTTGTATTGGCGGCAATTTACCCGTTTATGAAACGCTATACCCATTTACCGCAGCTGTTTCTTGGCTTGGCCTTTAGTTGGTGTATTCCCATGGCTTACGCGGCGCAAACCAACACAGTGCCTGCCGAGGCGTGGTTGCTATTAGTGGCTAATGTGTGTTGGACGGTGGCCTACGATACTAAGTACGCAATGGTTGATCGTGATGACGACTTAAAAGTGGGTATTAAGTCTACCGCCATCTTATTTGGCCGTTTCGATAAACTGATAGTGGCGCTGTTACAGGCTGCCAGTTTGCTGTGCTTGGCGCTTTTAGGTCATGTGAAGCAATTAGGTTTTATCTTTGATCTTGGTTTGCTCGCTGCAGCGGTATTGTTTGTCTATCAGCAAAAATTGATTAGGTATCGTGAGCGAGAAGCGTGTTTCCAAGCTTTTTTAAACAACAACTATGTAGGTTTGGCGGTGTTTATAGGCATAGCCAGCCATTATGCATGGCTGGCTATTAGTGCGGCTTAAGCTTCTAAATCTAACAATTCACTGATCGATTGGTACACTCCATCGGCCAGCAATGGCGAGAGTTGCTTGAACAAACCCTCTGCAGATTGACTGTCACTTAAGCCCTGCTCGCGAATTAGTGAGAGCAAGTTGGTGGTAATGCGCTTGTCGTAATATTCCGGCGCGTCGATATTGTGTAACTGCGCTAAACGTTGTGCGCCGGCCAATGCTTGCTGTTCTAACTCTGCACGCTCTAGGTGAGGGCGCTTGGCTAGCAATGCCGCAACAATGGCGTAGCGGTGCAAACTTTCTTGAGCCACTTGAGCTAGCAGCAACAAACGCCCACGACGTTGGCTGTCAATGTTAAAGCAATCGCCTTGATCACTAATTAGTTTTAGTGCGGCAAATTCTTCTAAGTAGCGGTCAGCCAAGTTGCTCATGTCACTTACTTGATAACGCAGGAATAATTCACCTTTTAGCAAAGGATAAAGCTGCTCAAGTAAGGCGACTAATTGGCTACGGCACAGGCTGCGATGTTGCAATAACGCGGTGGCGATAAAGGCTGGAATAATCAGTAAGTGGATAATGTTATTGCGATAGAAATTAAGCAGTACCTGCTGTTTTTCATCTAGAGCAATAATTTCGCCTAGGTAGTCGCTGCGAATTTCAAACTTGTCGAGGCTAATAGCCTGATCTAACAGTGTTTCTGCATCCACTTCCGGTAGTGTTACGTGGTCACTATAAGGCACATTTTCGATTAAAGATGTGTATAAACTTATCTGCTTAACCAGTTGCTTGCGCGGCAGGGCTCGGTTCTCGGCAGCTAATAAAATAGTGGCGCTTAAACACAAACCATTTACCGCAGCGGCGCTGTTAATATTCACCATTAACTGGTTGGAGATATCGTTAACCGCAGGCACCAACCAGTTGGGTTTTAAACCTTCTTCTGGATGTTCTCGCCACTCCGGCGCTAGTTTGTTTAAGCTTTGGTTTACGTTAATCGGCTCGCCAAAGTTTACATAGCCGTGGCCAAAGTTGCGCAATTTACGCAGCATGCCAAATAGTGAAAATAACGACTCTTTATCTTTAGATTTTCCTTTTAGCTCTTTGTAGTAAGTGCCTACTTCCATTACGTGTTCGTAACCAAAGTACACGGGAACAATGGTTACCGGGCGCTCTAAGCCTTTTAGCATGGCTTGCACGGTCATGGCTAACATGCCGGTTTTAGGTGGTAATAAACGCCCAGTGCGGCTGCGACCGCCCTCGGTAAAGTACTCTACCGAATAACCGCGGCTGAACAGTTGTCCTAAGTACTCTCTAAATACGGTGGAGTAGAGTTTGTTACCTTTAAAGCTGCGGCGAATAAAAAACGCGCCAGAGCGGCGAAAGAACGGACCGGCAGGCCAGAAGTTTAAGTTTACCCCAGCTGCAATGTGCGGCGGCACCATGCCTTGGTGGTATAAAACATAAGACAGCAGTAGGTAGTCCATGTGGCTACGGTGACAAGGTGCGTAAACTATCTCATGGCCTTCTTGGGCCAGTTTACGCACTTTTTCTGCGTGGTTTACCTCAATGCCTGAATAGATTTTGTTCCAAACCCAACTGAGTACCGCGTCGGCCATGCGTAAGTTACGGTACGAGAAGTCGGCAGCAATTTCTTCTAAGTATTTTAAAGCGGCTTGGCGAGCAGCAGCCTTATCGATATTCTTGGCTTTTGCTTCTTCATTAATCGCTTCGCGAATGGTTGCCGAAGCCAGTAGCTGCTCAAACATGTGGCGACGGTTAGGTAATTTAGGGCCGGTTGCGATCATTTGCATGCGGCTAAAGTGAATTCGGGCAACACGCGCCAGTTTGTGTCCGATACGTTTGTCGGAGCCTTGGCGTTGCGCCATGTCTTTAAGTGAAACCGGTGGACTAAAACGGACTAAGTTTTCACGGCCTTTAAAGATAACCTGCCAGGTTTTCTTTAACACCCCAGCTGGGCGTTCTGGCTTGCCGCCCATTAAGTCGTCTACACTCTCACGCCCCGGGTAACGGTCCCAGAACAACTTAACTGGCACTAGCTGCGCGTTGTGGCTTTCGTCACTACGGTGAATGGCCAAGGCGGAGGTGAATTGCTCAATGGTTTGCTCTAGGGTTTCTCCATTGCCATCAACTAAAAAAGCTACCCGTTTATGCGCTTCGCCAGCAAACATTACCGGTTCAAAGGGATCGGGTAAGCCAAGTTCTTTACAGGCTAGCTGTAGAGTTAATACATCGGCCAATGAATGACTAGGGATCACATAAATAATCGGTTGAGTTAAATCTAAATTGAACTCAGTGATGGGATTGTCTGGGACAAATTTTCCGCGAGTAAAAAAGCCAATTATTGCTCGCAAAACGGCTAAAACTGGAGAGGGTAAATGTAACATCTCAAGAGCTTATAGTGGTGAATTGATACAGGGCATAGGGTAGCAGACTTATCTAAATTTGGCTTTGATTTGATGCAATATCTTAAATAATTCAGGATCTAGATAAATAACTGAAATAAGGCTCAAGAGTTACTCTGGGTAGGTTATTCTTGCTGCAAAAATTCGTTTATTTGGTTGCGGATGCTATTGTTAATGATATGTTACTAAGGATTTTCATTAGGCTTACCACGCTAAGGAATGTGTTATGACCCTGCCCACAAAAAGCTCAGTATTCGCCTTATTGCTATTTGTTTCATCAATGGTTCAGGCGGCCTTTATTACCACCAATGAAGCGGCAATGGATGAAATATATTCGCAAGCTAGCTTTGGCCAAAATATCATCGATATTCGTATTGGTACGGCCAGCGAGTTGGTGTTTCCGGAGCTGCTTGATATAACCACTAGCGCAGAAGTTACCCAGTTATTTAATCAGCACGTTGGCCCAGCCAATGTAGTTAACTTCTATTTCATCGACACTATTAGCGCCTGTGGCAGCTTTGTGCTTACGGGGATTGTTGGTTGTGGTGAGTACTTTGGTAACGATTTTGTGGTTGAGTCTTCCTATGCTGCAGGGTCTTTTGGTGGAGAGCTATTAGCACACGAGCTCGGTCATAACTTAGGTTTGCCGCATAAGGATGGTGCGTTTTTGATGAACCCATCTTTGAACAATCAAACCCTGATTACGCCTGATGAGGTTGAGCGTATTTTTAACAGCCCCTTAGTGCAAGGCGATGAAGATTACTATTGGATAGACATTAATCCAGTGCTGATTGTGGCAGAAGCTACCAGAGTTAGTGAGCCGCTGTCGGCAGGGTTGTTTGCCAGTATTCTGTTGATGCTAGCTTGGAGAAATGCTGGCTTTAAAACAAACAAGGGTGTAACAGCTTAACTGTTACACCCTTGTCATTAAGAGTTCGAATTACTTTTCTAGTTTAAGAAAGTAATCGAAAATCTCTGGTACATTGCCGTTGCCTAGGCCTGCATCTAGTGCAGCGGCCAAGTTAGCAGAAGAACCTTCAGCGATTTTAGACTCAGTACCTAAGTCTTTAACCATTTCTAAGAAGTAGCCAAGGTCTTTGTTTGCATTAGCAATAGAGAAACCTAAGTCACTAACACCATCTACAGCGTAATTTTTACAAAACTGCATGAACGGTGAGTTAGAAGGGCCAGCTGACATAATGTCGAATAACTGTTGGCGGTTTACACCAGCGCGGTCGGCTACAGCAAATGCTTGCGACATAGCAACAACAGTAGTCATACCCATAAAGTTATTTACTAACTTAGTAGTGTGACCAGCGCCAAGAGCACCTAGGTGGAATACATTTTCACCTTGCTCGTCTAATACCGGTTTAACTTTGTTAAAGGTATCGATATCGCCAGCTGCCATAATGTTTAGCAAACCATCTTTAGCGTGAGCAGGAGTACGACCTAATGGTGCGTCAATCATGCCTGCGCCTTTCGCGGCTAGGTCTTCACCAATCTTACGGGTAGAGGCTGGGATAGAAGTACCAAAATCTACTAATACCGCGCCTTCTTTAATACCAGCTAAAATGCCGTCGTCAGCGTAGATAAGTTTTTCAACTACTGCAGAAGTGGTTAAACAAAGCATTACAATGTCACTAGCTGCTGCTAGTTCTTTTGCTGAGCTTGCTTCTTTAGCACCACGAGCAACACACGTTGCAACAGCCTCTTTATTTAAGTCCATTACATTTAGTTGGTAACCGCGCTTTTGCAGGTTTTCAACCATGTTGCCGCCCATAAGACCAAGGCCGATGAAACCGATGACAGGTTTTGTCATTTTCAACTCCAGTAAATCATATTGTATTATTAATAGGGTGTAAGCATATACCTCAGTCACTTTTTAAGCAATTGGCCAGCGGCTTTAATTTATCTTAAAGTACGAATTATTTGATTTTGATCGTACAAAAGCCGCCCTTTATTGCTCTTCCTTCAGAGATTTCGTATTAGGTGATAGCTATTGTTGAGCTACTTCTTCAGTTCATCTATAGCCTGAAGTTCAGAGGGGTTGATTTATTACTCTGCACTCTCTGTGCAGAATCTTTTCTGGCTGGCTGCTAATTTCCGTCGTTGATTTTTCGAACCTTTAAGAGAACTAACGATGGGTAAGTTAACAAATGTGGCCTTGGTAAGCTGTTTATTGTCTGGCTATTCACAAGCTGGGGAAACTGACTCGGTGCAGGATATGTCGGATCCTCTTGCGGTGTATACCCAAGTAGGTGCTGGCTATACCAATACAGGGCTTAACTTAAAGCTAGGGCAAACCTTTGATACTGGTGAAGACACCACCATGGGCATGCATGTATTCGAGGTAAAAGGCATTTTAGGTGACACTTTGAGTAGTGATGAAAGCGCCAGAGATAGCGTGCAAAGTTTACGTTATAGGAAGTTTGAGGCCGATCTTACTAATGGGCGTGGTTCGCAAATAGATAGCAATTATGATTTTGAGAATGAGTCTGGTTCTATTTCCTATAGCATTATTCAATCGCTGCCTGCTTTAGGGCCGTTACAGTTGTTTCCTCTTGCTGGAGCAGGTTTTGCCTTCGGCAACAATGTTATGGGAGACAACGGCGAAGTGATTAGTGGCTATTCGGTACCTGGAACATTTGGGGTTGTTGGCACCTATAGCAAACTCACTCTTACCGAGAACATTTGGCTAAATTATAATCCAATGTGGATGACCACATTGTCGGGTTCTAACCATTATAAAAGCGGTGCTTTTGGCGGAGAATCTCAGGTGTTTGCTCACGAATTTGCGGCGTCTTATCAAATTAACCCAAGATTTAACCTTCGCTACTTTGCGAATTGGACTCAGCATCAGCGCTTTAACGAAAGTGCCCACCGCCTCGAGTTCAACTACCAGTTATAGCTGCGGGTCTACAATTAGATAAGCCAACGTTTTCTCTATTAAATGCTGGAGTATAATAGAGAGAACTACGCCACTGCTGTTGGAGCATAGCTTTGAAAGAAACGGCACATTATCAAGCAAACGGGTTTAACAAGCTGTTTGACGAAGCACAATTTCCGCTCTTAGCTCTTGCCTTGCAAACCAGCGCCCTTCGTAAAACTTTTCGGGCTGGCGACACTATCGTTTTTCAGAATGAAGCGATTGATAGGCTAGGTTATTTAACCGAAGGAGAAGCAGAGATTGAGATCCTCTCTGTAGATGGTGAAATGCTAATTGCAGAAAAATTTGTTTCTGGCTCCCTGCTAAATGCCGTTTCTTTTCTTGATGGGAAAACCTCGCCGGCAACGGTTGTTGCGGTGTCGGAATGTACCGTACTATTTCTGGCTTACAGCAAGTTAAGAAGTGAAGCTAAGTTGGAACATGAAGCGAAATTGCTTTCCGGTTTATGCGCTGCAGCGCTGTATCGAATGAGCGAGCAGCTGCTTTCTACCTCTTTGCTTATGCCACTTAAACAGCGTGTACTATTGCGCTTACAAAGTCTTAAACAACTTGATGACGAAGTATTAATTACTGCCGAAAAGCTAGCGGCTTACTTAGCCGTAAGCAAACACCGGGTTCATCGGGTGCTTAAAGAGCTCGAAAAAGACAGCAAAATAATTAACACCTACGGCGCAGTAAAACTCTTAGATGGCTAACTGCTCTAGCTTAGATCTTGTTTCGTCATCTACTTGATGTAAACGCACTAAACCAAGAGAAAGAGCTTGTTGCATGCTTATTGAACGAGTAATCAGAGCTTGCAGGCCCACCTGAGTCAACATCACCACCTTAGCTGTTGATTCTGGCTGTTCTACATCGATCCTTATCGGTGAAGGACTGGGTAAAAGGTGTGACCACAATGGAATGTCGGCTAATACAATATGTAGGCCTTCAATGTGATGCTCATGTAAGGATTTTGCAAATATTCTTAACCACCACGATGCACGTTGAAAGGTAGCTGCTGGTGGCAGTGGTTTAAGCGCTTGCAGATCATCACTTTTCTCTAAAAATATCGAGTTGATAAGCAGTTGTGATGCACCGGGCAAATCTAGTTCACCTTGCTCTGCACCAAAATGTAAGGGGCATGCAGCAGCTGCGCCCGATAGCATCATGCTAATCGCTATTACTGCCAATTTTTTCTCACGAAACATTGTTGTTAATCTTTTAGTTTTTAATACCACGCGAATGATAGCAGTGAAAAATTCACTCAAAGTTGCAGCTTGCGATTTTTAAAACGCTCTCGCCAATTAGGATAGCTGGCATCAATTATCAACGATAAACATGTGAGATTCTGTATGCCTAAGTTTTCCAAAGTTGCTGCTTTTGTTGCAGTGTTTGCTACTAGTTCGGTGTTTGCCAACAGCTCGTTAGTTGTTGAAGAAAAGAGTGTTATTAGCGCCTCGGGTGCTGTAATTGCTGAGAGCCTGAACAATAAAGATGCTCAATATACCGACGGTGCTTATCAGGTTGCACCTGGAGTATGGTCATTAACTGGTATGGGGATGGACAATGTAAACGTTATTGAGACGGCAAACGGCATTGTTGTATTTGACGGTGGATTGAACCGAGCGTATGCCAAAAAAGCCATCTCACTGCTACCAGAGAACATAGCTAAGAAACCCGTAGTTGGGCTTATTTATACCCATTGGCACTACATTGTGGGTGCGGGTGAGTGGAACCTAAGTGAAGACACCGTGGTGGTGGCCCATAAAAATCATAAGGAAGAGTTTGGAGCTGCTTTGTCGACCGATTCACCAATGGCAACGGTGCGCCAAGTGCGAGCGGGCATTCAGTTAGGTGCATTTCTTCCTGAAGAAGGACCTGATTCGCCATCAAAAACAGGAATGGCAAAAGTTAGCTTTACGGCCTACGATATGGAAGCTTACACGCCGCCTACCATGCTAGTGGGTGATGAAGAGACCTCTATCATAATTGATGGTATGGAGTTTGTTACCCACATGGGGCACACCGATACTATGGATGGCCTCAGCATTTATGTTCCAGAGAAAAAGGTCACTGTAGACAATACTTATTGGGCTCATGGCTTATTCAATTACTCAACTTTGCGTGGTGATCGCTGGCGCGATATTGGGTTGATGGAATCTTCAATTGAGTGGCTATTGTCTAAAGATGTAGAGCATAGCCTGAAAGTTCATGGTAAGCCGGTATCAGGTGAAATATTTAAAGAGCAACTTGAGCATCAACTAATTGCAACTCGTGCACTGATTTCTGAAACCGAGAAAGCAATTGGTTTGGGTATGTCTCCCGACGAACTTCAGTACAGCGTGAAAATACCAGAGATTGTTGCTAACTCTCCTTGGATGGAAGAAAACTACGGTGAGTGGACTTATCACGTTCGTCGTTACTACAACCATGTTATGCATTGGTTTGGCAATGATTCAATTGACCTTCACCCACTGCCAAGAGATTTAGAAGCAACCAAGATGGTTGAAGCGATGGGCGGATTAGACAAAGTGATTAACTTGGCTAAACAAGCTCAAGCAGACAACGACCACCAATGGGCTGCTCAACTTGCCACTTATGCAATTCGCGCTGGTGAAGAAAAGGCAAAACAAGTGAAAGCTGACTCTTTACGCGCTATGGCCCAGAAAGCATCGGCATCTAATACCCGTAACTGGATGCTTACCCACGCTCTAGCCTTAGAAGGTAAAATTGAGCTGCCAATAGTGCTAACTGGCGAATACTAATCTCAATCAAAAGCCTGCGCATTGTGCGTGGGCTTTTGTGCAAAGATAGTGGAGTGTATTGATGAAAAAGCTATTTGCTATTTACCTGCACAGCATGATGCGTCTAGCTGAGCATAGTCGCAGTATGAGATGGCTATTGCGTAAAGGAAACACTGCTCTGGTAAAGCACTTAGTAAAGCAATATCAGAAAAATGGGCTGAGTGCCTGGCAAGCTTTTTGGATCCCCGCGTTTAGCGAATATGGGAAGTATCGAGCCCCTTATTTGGTTAAGAAAATGAATATTGACCAACACTCTGCTCGCGCTATTGGCTCTTACCATGACTATGAAGATCCAATATTTGGGGTGGAAGGGCATTGGGAAATAGATGCGAATGGAGATCCGGTTAGAGTCGAAACAGCATGTGTTGCTTGCGAAGATTTAATGCGAGAGTCACAAGATCCTAAATGCAGTGGCGAGTTTTGTCGGCACATTGTGTCGGCAATGGAGAATGCTACCGGTTGTGCCATTAACCCCAATTACAAGGTCGAGATCATTGCGCTACTTACCGAAGGTGACGAGTCATGTCGGTTTGTTCATCACATCAATTAATGGGTTTACCTAATTTGTACTAAAAGAGTGGTAACTAACAGCTATGCATACAGCCACATATAGCTTGGTTGAAAATACACTTATAAGGAGATATGGAACCAGCCAAGAACTTGCTAAAGAAATGATTAAATTAGGAAAAGTGCAGCAGCTTAATAAAGGCGACTTCATCTATTTTCAAGATGGAAGGTCAGAATTTATTACCTTTCTAATTACGGGGATACTGGGTTTTCACCAATCGGGTAATGGTAATTCTGGGGTGTACGTTAATATTATTTATCCTGGAATTATTCTAAACGAGACTCAGTTTTTTATGGGAGGAAATTCGCCCTTAGACATCAACACATCTTGCGAATGCCGAGTGTTAACCTTGTCTTTCAAAAAAGCGCAAAACCTTATTGCTAGCTCTATAGAATTTAACCAGATGCTGAATCAATCTATGGCTAAAAAGCAGCGAGCACTAAGCCGATTGTTTCATCTTAGCTCTGAGCGTCCTCCTCAGAAAAAGGTATACAAAGCCCTAGAAGTACTTAGTGATCTAAACCAAGATGATGTATTACCTATCAATATACTGTCCTTGGCATCGTTACTTAATATGTCTAGAAACACTGTGGGCAGTGCACTAAAAACGCTGATTTCTAATGGCATTATCGACAAGGCTCATCCAGGATATCGGATCGCTAAAAAGGATCTAACTAGTTAAGCCAAGTGCTTCATATTGTTTACGGTGTGCGAGTCATGCTTTCTCGAAAAAACGCCGTAATGTTAATTGCTTTTTAGGTCTCTCAGGAGCTTGTGTTGGGCCGAGATATTACAGTTTTTCTTATGTTCGAATGTGATGCATCATTGTGAAAAATAGCATTTTCACAATCCTTTCTAACCCAGTTTTTCCTATTCCTAGCTAGCGGTTCCAATTCGTCGATTTCAACTTCCTAAATAATTGTCAGTCCAATCGAGTAATAAAGGTTTGCTCGTCATCCACAAAAGCGACAAAGCCGCCGTGATAGATAAACACCCGCCCGCGTCCCTCCACTAAGCAGGCAAGCTGTGGGTTTAAATCTTCTTCGTTAAATTGGCTTTGAAAAGTGCCCGTATCGGTGATTACGCCGCAGAATGTAGGCAAATATCCATGCGTGCGCTTGACTTGATCAATCAGGCTCAGCTCGCTGGCAGTAGAGAAGCATGAGGGGATCGCCCCCGCTTCTTCGATAAACATTGTTTTCAGTTCTTCAAAAGCTGTAATCACCAGCCAGTCGATGCCGTTAACATGATGGATAAACATAGAGTTTCTCGGTAATTCTGATGCTGCGATTTTATCACTATCAGGGGAAGAGCGTAGTAGAGATTTAGTTGCTAAAGGTGGTAACTCTGTAACATTTCCAGACATTCATGAGGTTTACTTGAAACACGTTTTTGCCCCTTTATGTGTTAACTATAGAGTAAAGGCTTTCGCCTGTGGCGACGTCATTAAGCTTTGACGAGCAAAGAAAAACGAAGCAAAAAGAAAACTCGCCCTGCATCTTCTTAGATCCTCCGTTGCGCATTCACAAGGGAGTTGAAGTAACTCGCTACGCTCAAACAGACTTCAACTCTGCTCCCTTGTTCATTTGCGCTACTCGGCGAAGATGATGGGATTGAAAAGCATAGTCTTGGCTATCGAGTGTGTGAAACGTTTTTGTCCAAAAGCGAGTTGCAATGAATGTCTACAAATCGCTCTTTGTTGCCGCCTAATCATGGTCAACTTCGTGCCATTTTCGGACATTCGCCGACTTTGCAAATATATTCTACTTAGGTAGCCAGACCTAATCTGTCACCACATTCTGGGGCTCAGATTGGCTAATGGGTAAGAAAGGGGATTGTTGGTTGGAAATACGGGCCTCACTCTTCCTTGAGTGAGTTTCTCCGCAATGTGAAGTGTTTACGCTTAGCGCTCGTACTGTGCTGATTTAGGCGTTACTTCAGGGATTGGACTATGGCACGAGCCATTGACTCTTCCTGGTTTTCGCCATCACCAGTAGAGAACCAAGCAACCACGGTATTGGTTGATGGTGATACATAAAGGCCTTGACCACCTACACCCGCTTTGTACATATCGCCTTCAGAGGTGACCGCATCCCATTGGTAGCGATTACTGATCTGTCCCGCATCATCAGCAAAATTTTTGGTTAACTTCTTACCAAGATACCCATCAGGGTACTGGGCGATATATTGGCGATCATGAATTTTGCCCATGATCTCGTCAGAGACGATTTTCTCATTGGCGATAGTGGTAACGCTTGGGGTGAATGCCATACCAAAGCGAGCTAGGTCGCGTAGGGTTGAGTTCACACCCATAAAACCAAGGGTGTTACCTGATGGGCTCACCACGTAAAACGCATCGTGCTCCATACCCAGTTTACTCCAAACGCGTTCTGCGAATAGCTCTGACAAGGGCTTACCTGATACATGCTCAACGATGCGATTGATTACAAACGTATTGATGGAGTTGTATTCAAACCTTTGATGGCCAGGTTTTCTGCGCTCCATAGACTTTAATACGGTGATCCAGTCTTCGTTACGCCCACGCACATCAGGGGCCATACCGATTTCACTGGTTGCCGCCCAACGGAACCAGATTTGATCAGGGTTGGTACGTGAGTCAGGTGTTGGCTCATCATGCTCGGTACCGTTAAGACCCGATGCCATATCTAGCGACTCTTCTACTTTTACCGTGTCCCATACCGAGCCCTGCAACTCCGGTAGGTAGTGGCTGACTGGCTTCTTCACATCAATTTTGCCCTCTTGCTCCAACATCGCTAGCAAGGTAGAGCCGGTTACCTTTGAAACCGACATCCATAAGTGTTTGTCTTGTGGGCGCATGGTTTTATAGCGCTCAAACACGATCTGTCCGTCCTTAATCACCACCATGGAGTCAATGGGCTTGGTGGCGAAATGCTCATCTACAGTGATCTCTTTTTCCGAGCGGTAGTTCAGGTACTTCACATTGTTGATATCTGCGTCAATCGCATAGGGAAGCTCAGCCACCGCGCCATCTCGAGGGACTTGAACGGTGGGGTAGAACTTAGACATGTTTACCCAAGCAAACTCGGTTTCCGGTGAAGGAAATTGAATTTTTACTTTGTTTTCTGGTTGATTAAAGAAGCGACTGATGTCGTTGATTTGCTCAACCGTGCGCGACGTACTGAGCGCCTCAGCTTCAGCTAGCGTTGGTCCGTTAGGTGCGATCACAGTATCGGCTAAGGCTGCGCTAGAAAGCGATAACAAGCCGCTCAGAATAATTGCCTTTGACAGCGTCGTTTTAGTTAGGTGTTTCATGGTTGTCTCCAATTGATAAGTATTAGTAAGTAAATTGTTTATGTTGGCCTTTGGCCCTGCTGTGACTCAGGCCTAGAAGGCGTAATCCACCGCGAGGATCAGGCGATGATTATCTCGCTGGTCTGATCGGCTGCGTTGGTAATGGGTGTAGTTGTATTCCAAACCAAAAGTCAGGTTTTTCCTGGCTAGCCACTTGATGTTTGCCAAAGCAAACTGAGTTTGGGTGAAGGTGTCTGCTTGCCACTCCAGCGCATCGGCCTGCCAAATGCCGTAGCTAAAGGTGGACTTGAGCGTATCGGTCCATGAATGACCCACGGCCGCCCATAAAGATTCGGATTCGCGCAAGTGGAAATCTCCGGTTCCAGGGGTAAACAAGGGACCAGTTTGACTAACCCCAAGCACGTAGCGGTCATTGCCGCGGCTGTTGAAATAAGCCAATTGCAGATGATCTTTGGGGTTGAATTTAATGCCGCCAGACAGGTGCAGTGCCCAGCCTGTGTCGCTGTAGGTAGTGCTTTGTTGTTGGTCTTTAACGGTGATGCGGTTGACGACACCGGCGGCGCGAAGCCAATAGTGTTCATTGTCAGTTTGCAAACCGAAGATGAAGTCTGGCGTGTGGGAGCTGGTATCTAGGTCTACTTGATGGTCTTCGGTGACGACTCTATTTGAGCCACTTTCCAGCGCAATATCATAACGGAAACTGCCAAATTGTTGAGACCAGCGAACCATGGGCTGGCGAGTAAACACGACGCCGCTTAAAGTTGGCTCCAACACTGTATCGGGAAAGCGATTTAGGTCCATCAGTGTTGACCAAGTCTGTCCAACAAGTAGCGAGCGATTGCCAATTTGCCAATCCACATAGGCTTCACGCATCCGCAAATCCATCTTCCCGTTGTTTGAACTATTGAAGTCAAAGGAGATTAAGGATTTCAGCGTCTCGTCTGGCGCAAATTGGGTATGTGAGCCAAGGTTCAGCCTGGTTAGGGTTGTATCTATCGCTACGCTCGGGTCGTTATTCTTACCGAATAGCCCATTAGGTAGGTTGTTCACTCCCATTCCAGAGACGTCGCTATCAGCGATCACAGCGCCAACAACTTTCCCCGAGAGCGTGATGTTTGTACGCTCAGATACCTCAATAGTGTTGGCTAGAGAGGGAGCAGATAAACCGAGCATGGGCATGATTAGTGCTGTGAGAATAGGCTGTCGTTGAGTCACGTTTACTTGCTTCATCTGGTTACTACTTTTATCTCAATATGTAAGTACTGGGTGCGTGAGCCCGCCCCCCTGAAGTAAGAGGGGTAAGGCAATATCTTCTTCACTGGAATTGGCCCCTCCCAACTAGGAAGAGGCCAGAGTGTTTACTTGTCAGCTAGCTGTTTAGCTGCCTCGCGCAAATAACCAGGTAGTAAGTCCGGAGTGAGGTATACAGGCGAGGTGGAGAAGGCTACTCCGACAACATCTCGCGCTGGATCTACATAGAGGTTTTGGTAAAGGTTACCGTGTTTGAACAGTGCACCGTCTTCCCAAACAGCGTCCCACTGGTGCGAGTTATAAATTGGCATGTCTAAGCCGAAAGCGGCTTTAACCCATGAGTGGTCGGTAAAGTCACCCGCAAGATAGGCAGCGTGGTTTCCGCCTTTTTGCATCTTGCTAAGGACTTCTTGTGAGACTACTTGCTCATTAGCCACGCTGTTCCAGCTCGGCGTAAATAGCAGAGCATAACGCGCCAAATCATCCAAGCGAGTGTTGACTGCACCGTACGCGATGGCGTGACCAGCAGGCGTAACGTTGATTTGTGCTGAGGCGCGAGCACCAATCTTCGACCAAATGCGCTCCTCAAACACTTGAGTAAAGGGCTCTTGAGTGATGTTCTCGATTGCTACACCTAGCACTTTGGTGATAGTTGAGCTGTAGCGAGCTACTTCGCCTGAAGCTTCGCCTTCTAGTGGAACCACATCACGCAGTACCTTCATCTCATCTTCAATTACACCATCAGCATTTTTTACGTTGAAGTCAGCGGATAACATGCGCTGGAATACCGAGCGTGGATTTAAGGTATTGGCGGCGTTTTCACTGATGTCTAGGCCAGATGCCATATTCATTGCATCAAGCATAATCACGCTATCCCACTGGGTGCCTTTTAGCTCTGGAACGTATTCGGTGATTGGCTTGTTCATATCGACCTTGCCCTCGTTTTCCAGCATCGTGAGGATGGTTCCCACCGATGATTTCGCTACCGATGCCCATATATGAGAGTCCTCTGGGTTCATGCCTGGGAACGCTTCATAGACCACTTTACCGCCTTTGAGGATCATGATGCCTTGTACCCGGGTTTTCTCATCATGGATGTACTCGCCCATAGTCACAGACTCATTGCCGTCGCCCATGGTAAAGGTCAACTCATTAAGGGAGGGATCAATATTGCGTTTCAGTTCACTTATCTCACCGTGCGGCATAGCCAGTTCAGCCGGTAGGTACTTGGTCATGTTAAGGGTGTAGTACAGCGCGTGGTCACCGCCCATTTGCATATGGAAGTTACCAAAGCTCGCGCTTGCTTCATCGATAAATGTTTTATCAAAGCCTTGCTTTACTTGGCTTACCGGAATAGTTGGTTTAGCACCAGGCTGGGCTAATGCTTGGTCTAGAGCAGACTCGGCGCTCACCGCATTGGTGGTTAGAGCTGCCGCTACGAACACAGCGATACTGGTCATTTTGGTTAGATTTTTCATGGTTTTTTACCTTATAGAACGTAATAGATGTAGATTGCTTAGAAGTAGAACTTGTAATTGGCCCATACCACGGTGTCGTTAATGCTTTGGTTGATGAAGGCATTCTTGATGGTGGTATGGGTGTTAGTGATCTTGATTTGGCCCCAGCGTGTTTTTTCGCTATTGAAAGGAGTGGCCATTAAGAAATTGGTGTTCAGAACTGACAGTTCCGCATCGCCTGATAGGTAGTTGTACTCTGGGTACAGACCGAAATACGTGCCGTCTTTGCCGGCAGTGTAGAAAACATATAGCGCAGCTGAGGCACCTAGAGCTTCGTCGTCAGAGATGTTGGCCATGGTGGTAAGATCTTGGGAAAACTTACCTGCTAACACGCCTGCTCGTGGAAAAATGTTAAGTCCTTTTACACCAGAGTTAATAGCCAGCGTCACGCCGGGCGAAACAGAGCTAAACAAGGCGTTGTCTAGCACATCTACAGAAGCCGCGATTTTAGGCACAACAGAGTTGGCTATAGAGAAAACATGGAAGTATTGCAGGCGACTGTCGGTGTAATTTCCGTGACTATCCATTGCGGCTTCCACGGTAAGCATGCCTTGTTGACCGTTTTGAAACGCCATATCGCCAGAGATTGAACCTTTAAACCCACCGTTGTTACTCATTCCCACGTAGGCAGAGGTATTTGTCTTAGTTAGGTCTGCTGGATCTGGCGTGTCGCTATCGGCAAAAGCGGGTAGCGCAAAAAGCATGCTCAGAGCGGCGATAGGTGCCAGTGGTGTCGTGTTCATTGTTAGCTCTCATAATTCAGTGATAGTTAGTGTGAAGTCCTTTAATAAGGGCCATCTGCCTAGTCATTGACGTTATGAAGGCCGTCGAGTCATTCGAACGAGTGAATAGTAGGTTTTCTCTGCACCCGAAAACAGGTCATATATGGACATTGTCATGGTCATATTCGGACACTTGACATAAGCGTTAGCCACAATAAGTTAGGTAAAGCTAATGGCAGGGGAAAGTTTTAATGGCAGCTGATTGCAGGGAAGGGGCAGTGAGAAACGACCAAGTTGTGTACAGTTATTTGCGACAGGTTAGTCTGGTAGATTCTGCTTACGAAGTTGGGCTGGTGTGGCGCCGCAGATGGCTTTGATTGCCCGGTTAAAGTTCGATACATCCTGATAACCCATACGATAAGCAATGTCAGCAATGGGGTCGTCACTCTGTTCTAGTAGCTTCCGGGTTTGCTTAAGAATCGATTGTTTCTTCATCTGGTTGAACGATGTGCTGTGGTCATTAAAGTAGCGGTACAGTGTTTTGCTGGTGACGCCAAACAGGCTGGCTAACCACTCTAAGGTGAAGTTGGGTAGGTGGCAGTAGCTTTCTGAAAGCAAGTAGATCTCAGAGATGTCACGGGATTTGAGAGTACGATTGGACATAGGTTGAAGATTGTCCACTCCAGCAAGACCAATTTTCAAGGCGGGAGAATCGTAGCTTAGCTGAGTGCGCGGAATTAGCAGCTGCGCAAACTTGGCGCCTGAGCTTTCATGGGTCATAACATTTACAAAGCTGGGCGACCAATCAGGGCCAAGCCAATGTCGGCAAAACTGCATTACCAGCGCAACTCTGAACCATTCGTTAACGACACTACCTGGAAAACTGGGTTTCATCTCACTTCGGTTGCAAAGGCACCACTCTTCACCCGCCTTCTCTAGCCAATAGGTGTTTTGTCGGCTAAACAGGTGCTCGTTGCTCATAAATGATTCTAGGACTTGTTTGAGTTCAAAATCTTTCCCAATGAAACCCTCTTTGCCGTCAATGTAAATTTGAGCGGCGTATTTACCCGCAGCTAGGGGCATATCGTCGGCGCATCTCGCTGCCATTTCATGAAGAAACAAGGAGACGTTCTTCATCGGTAACCATTTCTCAGTACTTGAGTAAGCAGTGGGCAGACCTTGTTCTCTGGCCTTTGACTTCCAGGCGATTCCCTTAGATTCGAAATAGGGGATATAAAACAGCATTGTTTGGCTTGAGGTGAGTAGCAGTGCTCTGGATGTTTTGCGCATGGAGTTCGAGTGAGACCGTTTCCGTCAGTAACTAAGGAGTGAAAAGTCACGGGTTCAATATACAATAATGTGTACTAGCTCAGACCTGATCTGACAGTTACCCAATTTTGAATCGGTGTCTGTCAGTTTAGATTTGAGCTAAGTTCTTCTCAGCCCAAACCGATTTTCCATCGAGTAAAGTTTCCAGTGGTGTTCTACCACAGCATATTGTAACGGTCAAATCATCTTTACCACTTCCATGATTGATAGCGACCTCAACCAAAGTGAATACTGTGTAGGTGACTTTTATAATATGCAAAATAAGACCTTAAAAGTATGAACCTTTGATACCCAAACTGACAAAGAGACAACCTTGAATTGTCTCTTTGTTGTTTTCAGCCCTGCAAAGGCATATTTTCTTATCCCACCTAACCCTGACAACGCTTATTTACATAAACACTCTAACTCACTTTTGTCCAATAGCGAGTTAGCTCTACTCTTCGTATCTTTCTTTTATCCTTAATTCTATCTATTTGTGATTGGTGTCACAAAATATCGGGTGTAGTTTCAAAGTAGCGGAAAGAATTCCAATGAAACTGAAACCTACAATAAGTCACTGATTTAGATAAATCCTTGCTTCATTGCTCATGCTGTATATACTAACAGTGTGCTGTATAAACTTACAGGTAGATTATGAAGCCTTTAACACCCCGTCAAACAGAAGTATTTGAATTAATTCGTCGTCATATTTCCGAAACGGGTATGCCGCCAACCCGTGCAGAGATCGCTAAAGAATTAGGTTTTCGTTCTGCTAATGCGGCAGAAGAGCACCTACGAGCTCTTGCTAAGAAAGGTGCTATTGAGATGATCCCTGGTGCTTCGCGTGGTATTCGCATTAGTGAAGAGTATTTGCCAGCCAGCGCTAATGAGCCAGTAGCCGAAGACTTAGAACCCGGTTTACCTTTAATTGGCCAAGTAGCTGCAGGCGAGCCTATTTTGGCGCAGGAGCATGTAGAGTCGCACTATGCGGTAGATGCTAACTTGTTTAACCCTCATGCCGATTATTTACTGCGGGTGCAGGGAATGAGTATGAAAGACATCGGCATTATGGATGGTGACTTGTTAGCGGTGCACAAAACCAATGACGTTCTTAATGGGCAAGTGGTGGTGGCACGTTTAGAAGACGATGTTACGGTTAAGCGTTTTGAGCGCGACGGTAAAATGGTTTACTTGCACCCAGAGAATGAAGAGCTCTCAACTATTGAAGTTGATTTAGAGTATCAAAGCATCGAAATTGAAGGCTTAGCGGTAGGTATTATTCGCACTGCCGATTGGATGTAAGCCTTACATAGCAATAAGTTCCGCCCTTTTTAAGCCCAAATCAGCCCGATTTGGGCTTTTGTCGTTAGCATCACATCTTTTGTGTTTATCCATAAAAATCTCAACAATATATTTACATTTCTTTAACTTAGGGGTTAATTTATAAGCAGTAGCTTGTATTTAGCTGTTGCTGTCTACTACTTTTGGGGTGGGGGATTTCCCTTTTTCTGCAGCTACTTTCCTAGTTTGGAGAGTTGTTGTCGTTGGCTACTAGCAAAGGAGAGCGCTGTGGGCCGATGGATTCAGCTAATAATGCTGACATTCTTTTCGTCGCAAGTATTTGCGCAAGAAATGTCATTCAACTTACGTCCGGGTGTTACCGCCATTAGTGAGCAGGTTTATGGCCTGCACATGACAATTTTTTATATTTGTTGTGCTATTGGGGTGCTGGTGTTTGGCGCCATGTTCTGGGCTATTTTTCATCATCGCAAGTCTAAAGGGGCCAAGCCGGCTCAATTTCATGAAAGTACCAAAGTAGAAATTATTTGGACCATCGTTCCTTTCATTATTTTGATTGGGATGGCGATTCCTGCCACTAAAACCCTGTTGGCCATGGAAGATCCTTCCGATGCCGATATCACCATTCAAGTAACCGGGTCCCAATGGAAGTGGCATTACAAATACTTCGACCGCGAACTGGAATTCTACAGTGTGCTGGCTTCTGATATGGATGAAGTTAACGGCAAGCTGGAAAAACGCAAAAACTACTTGCTTGAGGTAGACCGTCCGCTGGTATTGCCTATCGATAAAAAAGTACGCTTTTTGATGACTTCGGAAGATGTTATCCACTCCTGGTGGGTACCGGATTTTGCAGTTAAAAAAGACGCCAACCCTGGCTTTATTAATGAGGCTTGGACCATCATTGATAAACCCGGCATTTACCGCGGCCAGTGTGCTGAGTTATGTGGTAAGGACCACGGCTTTATGCCGATTGTGGTTATCGCTAAAACGCAGGCTGATTACGATGTTTGGTTAGCCGAGGAAGAAGCTGCTTATCAAGCCAAGCAAGCCCAAGAGTTAGAGCTGGTTGCTATGACTATGGAGCAAGACGAACTGATGTCGCTGGGCAAAAAAGTCTACGACAAAAGCTGTGCAGCTTGCCACCAAGTTAACGGTGAAGGCTTACCAGGTGTGTTCCCTGGCTTGAAAGACAGCCCAATCGCTATTGGTGATGTGGGCAAACATATTGAAGTAGTTGTGAATGGTGTACCGGGCACTGCGATGCAAGCCTTTGGTAAACAGCTAGGTTTGAAAGAGCTGGCTGCCGTAATTACTTACGAGCGTAACGCTTGGGGTAATGATACCGGTGATTTAGTGCAGGCCAAGGATGTTGTGGCCGTGCAAAACGCAGCGCAGTAGGGAGAGAGATAATGAGCACGATTAGTGACGTTCATGCTGACCATGATGAGCACCATCACGGTGCCCCGCGCGGTTTAATGCGTTGGGTATTAACCACTAACCACAAAGACATTGGCTCAATGTATTTGTGGTTTAGTTTTGCCATGTTTATTACCGGTGGCGCGATGGCGATGGTGATCCGCGCCGAGCTGTTCCAACCAGGTTTACAGTTAGTTGAACCTAACTTTTTCAACCAAATGACCACTATGCACGGCTTAATTATGGTGTTTGGTGCAGTAATGCCGGCCTTTACCGGTTTGGCTAACTGGCTGATTCCGATGATGATTGGCGCGCCAGATATGGCCTTGCCACGCATGAATAACTGGAGCTTTTGGATTTTACCTTTTGCTTTCACCATGCTGTTAGCCTCGTTGTTTATGGAAGGTGGTGGCCCTAACTTTGGTTGGACTTTCTACGCGCCGCTTTCTACTAACTACAGCCCAGACAGTACCGCTTTGTTTGTATTTTCGGTGCATATTATGGGGATTAGTTCGATTATGGGGGCGATCAATGTGATTGTAACCATTATGAACTTACGTGCACCCGGCATGACTTACATGAAGTTGCCGCTATTTGTGTGGACTTGGTTTATTACCGCATTTTTGTTGATTGCTGTGATGCCGGTATTAGCAGGTGCAGTGACCATGGTGCTTACAGATAAGTATTTTGGCACGTCGTTTTTTGATGCCGCTGGTGGAGGAGACCCAGTACTGTTCCAGCACATATTCTGGTTCTTTGGCCACCCCGAAGTTTACATTATGATTTTGCCGTCTTTCGGCATTATCTCGGCGATTGTTCCTGCCTTCTCTCGTAAAAGATTGTTTGGTTATGCCTCGATGGTTTACGCCACTGCATCTATTGCTGGTTTAAGCTTCATTGTGTGGGCGCACCATATGTTTACTACTGGTATGCCTGTGGCAGCTGAGTTGTTCTTCATGTTTTGTACCATGCTGATCTCGGTACCTACAGGGGTGAAGGTATTTAACTGGGTGGCCACCATGTGGCGCGGCTCAATGACCTTTGAAACGCCGATGTTATTCGCACTGGCCTTTATTGTGCTTTTCACCATCGGTGGTTTCTCGGGATTGATGTTGGCGATTACGCCGGTGGATTTCCAATATCACGACACTTATTTTGTGGTGGCGCACTTCCATTATGTACTGGTAACTGGCGCGGTATTCTCGATTATGGCCGCTGCTTATTATTGGCTACCTAAGTGGACCGGTAATATGTACGACGAAGGCCTGGGCCGGTTACATTTCTGGTGTTCGCTTATCTCGGTAAATGTGTTGTTCTTCCCTATGCACTTTTTAGGCTTAGGTGGCATGCCACGGCGTATTCCAGACTATGCGTTGCAGTTTGCCGATGTTAACGCCATTGTGAGTATTGGTGGCTTTGCCTTTGGTTTGTCGCAGTTCATCTTCTTGTACATGGTGATTAAGTGTATTCGTAGCGGTGAACCTGCTCCGGCTAAACCTTGGGAAGGCGCAGAGGGCTTAGAATGGGATGCATTGCCATCGCCAGCGCCTTACCACAGTTTCTCTACACCGCCGGAGATTAAATAATATGCTTGGCCATGGCCGTTTAGTCACAAAGCTGCTGCTTGTAGTAGTGGCTATGTTCGGCTTTGGTTACGCCTTGGTGCCGCTGTATGACGTATTTTGTCAGGTTACCGGCATTAACGGCAAAACAGCTACAGAAGCCAGCGAACTAAGCCTTGTTACTGACCAACAGCGCAGCGTAACCGTGGAGTTTATTAGCTATGTACCGCAAGGGCTAAATTGGAAGTTTGGTCCTAAGGTTAACCAAGTAAAAGTCCATCCAGGTGAGACACTACAGATTGATTTTAGTGCTAGTAACCTTACTCCCAAACGTGGCACGGTGCAGGCGGTTCCTTCGGTTAGCCCTGGTTTGGCGGCCAATCATCTTAAAAAAGTCAGCTGTTTTTGTTTTGAGCAGCAAACCTTAGCTCCGGGTCAACAGCAAGACATGCCATTGTTCTTCTATGTAGATCCAGAGTTACCTAAAGATATAAATACCTTAACTTTGGCTTACACCTTATTTGCCGTAGAGGGCGAGCCGATTGAATCTGAAACTGCACAAGTAAGTGCCGATGGAGAGGTGAGCAATGACGCAGCCTTATGAGAAGTATTACGTTCCTGCGCAAAGTATATGGCCAATTGTTGGCGCGGTTGGTTTATTCCTAATCGCCATGGGCGCTGGTTTTTCTGTTCAACAAATGGGCAGTGAGCAAAGCTACGGCCTTTGGATATTGTCATGTGGCTTTGTGGTAATTGTTACCATGATGTTTGGTTGGTTTGGCAATGTTATCCAAGAGAGTATGGATGGCTTATATAGTGCCCAAATGGACCGCTCTTTTCGCCAAGGCATGAGTTGGTTCATTTTCTCCGAGGTAATGTTCTTTGGTGCATTTTTCGGAGCGTTATTCTACGCCAGAATGATTGCTGTGCCTTGGTTGGGCGGTGCTGGTAATAATGAAATGACTGGCGCTGTGTTATGGCCTGAGTTTACTGCCATGTGGCCGCTAGTTGAAACGCCCGGCGGTACAACAACCCAAGCGATGGGCTGGTTCGGCTTGCCACTGTTGAATACTGTAATACTGGTGATTTCGTCAGTGACTTTGCACTTTGCTCATGTGAGTTTAGAAAAAGATAAACGTGGGCCACTTAAAATGTGGTTAGCCATTACCTTGGTGCTAGGTTTTGCTTTCTTATTTTTTCAAATTGAAGAATACATTCATGCATATCAGGAATTAGGCTTGCGCCTTGATTCAGGCATTTATGGCAATACCTTTTTCTTACTCACGGGTTTTCACGGCTTACACGTTACTTTAGGCGCTATCATGCTTACGGTGATGTTTTTGAGGGTACTAAAAGGCCACTTTACCGGTAAGAGTCACTTTGCATTTATGGCATCGAGTTGGTATTGGCACTTTGTAGATGTGGTGTGGTTGTGTCTGTTTATTTTTGTCTATGTGCTTTAGTAAGGGCGAGGGTTGGGCTGAATAATGCCCAACGCCATGGCGAGTAAAACCAATAGGATAACCAACACGCTAAAAATTAAGCGTTTACCCAAGTAATGGGTCATTGGTTTTTCTCCGCCCTTTAGCATTACCCGTAAAGCAAACAGCATGTTCACCACCACAAACAGGATTAACGCGGTAATTAGCAGTTTTATGACCATAACTAAGCTCTCTCAACAGGCTGATAAAAAAACAGTTTCTTACCGCTTGATACTGTTTGTAGTGCTTATGGTTGCGCTGATAGGGCTAATGGTCAAGCTTTCCTTGTGGCAATGGCAACGCAGTGAACAAAAACAGCAGTTATTAGATCAATACCAGCAGCAATCGCAGCTCGAAACCAGTTTAGAACAGGCCCTTGCTTCGGGCGTACAGCCGTTTCAATTAGTTACGTTAAGTGACATCGCAAGCACGGATAAGTTTTTGTGGTTAGATAATAAAGTAAATGAAGGAGTAGTGGGGTACGACGCCTATACCTTAGCAGATACCCCTCAAGGCAATGTACTAGTGCGTCTTGCTTGGCAGCCCGCTGGAACAGATCGGCGTTTGCTACCAGATGTCATGAGTGCTCAAGAGCTACCTTCGCGCTATCGATTAAGAGAAATAAGCTTGCCAGTGGTACTTAATCAGCAGCACTGGTTAGAAGAGCTGCCGCAGGGATTGCGGGTTCAGCAAATCAATATTGCGGCTTTGTCCGATTATTGGAATCTTGAACTATTGCCTTTTGTGCTAGATAGCCAACTTGAGCATAGTTCTGAACAGTTAGTGTCAATATCGCCGCAAAAGCACCAAGGTTATGCGCTGCAATGGTTGTTAATGGCCTTAGTTGCCGCAGGCTTAACCGTTTATTTTTGTGTGCAAAATAGAAACAAGGAAGGTTTATGAGAAGTCACCAAAAAACCATGTTGTTACTTGCTTCGGTATTTTTAGTACCGCTTATTTTGGCTTGGGTAGTACTTAAAATGGGTTGGTATGAACCGGGTGCACTCAGTCATGGGGAGTGGATGGAGCCGCCAAGACAGTTGGAAAACTATCCCATAGGTAAGTGGTCGATTGCTCAGGTTATTGATGGCGACTGCTCGCAAGCTTGTTTGCAACAGCTTGGCAAACTCAATAATGCTTGGTTAGCTTTGGGCATCGCCAAACAGCAAACTCAAAAAGTTGCCCTTACTTCCGGCGAACAGCTCAATCAAATAAACGATGGCCTTGAGCAAATGAGGTTGGGACAAGCTAATCAACAACTGGCCGATTACGATCAACAGTGGTTAGTGATAGACCCAACAGGTTGGGTGATATTGAGCTACCAACCCGCTCAAGGTGATGAGCAGATCAAAGGGCTAATCACCGATTTGAAGCGACTGATTAAAAACTCGCGGTTTCAATAGAGTTTAAGGACAGCATATGCAAAAGGGATTAATTGCCGCTATTTTACTTGCCGTTGTTGTCATTGGTTTAGGCGCATTCACTCGCTTAACTGATGCTGGTTTAGGTTGCCCCGATTGGCCTGGCTGTTATGGGCAGTTAGTGGTTCCACAAAGTGAAGAGCATATTCAACACGCTGCTAGTGCTTATCCAGAGCGGCCGCTAGAAGCGCACAAAGCCTGGAATGAGATGATTCATCGCTACTTTGCTGGCGGTTTAGGTTTGCTAGTGGTGGGACTAGCTGCGCTGGCATTTTGGCAAAAGCAACACCGCTTTTGGGCGCTAGCCTCGGTGCTGCTTATTGGCTTTCAAGCCATATTAGGCATGCTCACGGTAACACTTGGTTTAATGCCCATTGTAGTTATGGGCCACCTACTAGGTGGTTTCTCAATGCTGGCTTTATTGTTTACTTGGTTGATGATTGCAAAACGTCCATTAGCTAAGCCCCAGCGAAGTGGCCGTTGGTTGTGGCTAGGTTTATTGGTACTAGTTGTGCAAATAGCATTAGGTGGCTGGACATCGGCTAACTACTCGGCCATTTCTTGTCAGGGCTTGCCGCTTTGCCATGAAGAGTGGCTAAGCTCTTATCAGCTGGATGCATTTGATCCGCTGCCGCTTGCTACTGGCAATGATTACGAATTTGGTGTGCTTAGTCATGAACAGCGCAAAACCATTCATGTTACCCATCGTATTTGGGCAGGCGTAACTGCCATTTACTTGTTCATTCTGGCGCTAAGTTACATTCAGCGACGACATAGTGATATGGAACGAGGGCGCGCCTCTAGGCTGATTTTTATATTGTTTACTCAAGTCGGTTTAGGCGTTGCCAATGTGCTTTGGCAAGTACCCTTGGCGATAGCTGTGGCACATAACTTAGTGGCTGCCATGCTGTTGTTAAGTCTAATAAGTTTAATCTTGGCTCACTATCAGGGTGCGGCCGTAGCAACATTCGTTGAGCAAAAGGAGACGCATTATGGCGAAGTTGAACACGCTTAACCCGCCAAGTTCACTCAACAAAGGCATTAATTGGCGCGCCTTATACAAACTTACCAAACCCAAAGTGGTCGCCCTTATTGTGCTCACTGCGGTGGTAGGAGCATGTTTGGCGACTTCTGGTTTGCCGCCTTGGCAAGCTTTACTAATAGGTAACTTAGGCATTGGTTTAATGGCTGCGGGCGCTGCCGCCTTTAATCACTACATTGATAGTGAAGCAGATGCGGCAATGGCGCGCACTCACAAACGCCCTTTACCCACTGGTGCGATAGCCAATTGGCAGGCCTTGCTATGGGCCTCACTGTTATCAGTGGTAGGTTTTGCCATGTTGTATTGGTGGGTTAATCCACTGACTGCTTGGCTAACTGCAGCTAGCTTAGTGGGGTATGCGGTGATTTATACCCTCTGGCTTAAACGAGCAACGCCGCAAAACATTGTAATTGGCGGCTTGGCTGGCGCTATGCCTCCATTGTTGGGATGGACGGCAGTAAACAACGCCATATCGGCTGAGCCCTTATTGCTAGTAATGCTGATATTCACTTGGACTCCGCCACACTTTTGGGCCTTGGCCATTGCTCGCCGTGAAGATTACGCCAAGGTTAATATTCCAATGCTGCCGGTTACCCACGGTGTGGGCTTTACCAAAAAGTTGATAGTTCTTTATTCTCTGCTGCTGTTCGCTGTTGCTTGGCTACCCTTTTTAGTGGGCATGAGTGGGGTGCTTTACCTCGTGTTAAGTTGTGCACTTAACCTGCGTTTTATGCACTTAGCTTGGCGACTGTATAAGGGGGATAACCAGCGTGACGCAATGCGCCTATTTGCCTTCTCGATAGTGTATTTGATGTTGTTGTTTGTTGCCTTGTTGGCAGACCATTGGTTGTTTGCTTTGCTATAAACAGCCCCTAGCTTTTAAAGGCTTGCCGAGAGTGTAACTAACTCTTACACTCTCGCTATCGCCTGCTTAGTTTCCCTTTCATGTCTGTTTCGCGTTTTTCCGCCATTGCGGCCATTGCCGTGCCAATGATTTTATCTAACATCACTATTCCTTTATTGGGGCTGGTGGACACCGCTGTTATTGGCCATTTAGATCATGCTTATTATCTTGGTGGGGTTGCCTTAGGCTCAATGATGATTAGCCTGGTGTATTGGTTATGTGGCTTTTTGCGCATGTCGACCACAGGCTTAAGTGCGCAAGCTTTTGGTGCAGATGACCAGCTAGCTTTACAGCGAATAGGCTTTAACTCTGCCTGCATTGCTGTGCTTATTGGATTGGCCTTACTGCTACTTAGCCAACCAATATTGCAACTTGGTTTGGCTTTAGCCGGTGGTAGTGAACAAGTTCAATATTATGCGGCGCAGTATTTTTCTACCCGTATTTGGGGCGCGCCAGCGGCACTGCTTAACTTAGTGTTGTTGGGGTGGTTATTGGGCATGCAAAACGCTCGAGCCCCCATGTTACTGCTGATTGTAGCCAATACCACTAACATTGCCTTGGATGTGCTGTTTGTTGTGGGGCTAGATTGGAAAGTGCAGGGGGCTGCTTTAGCCAGCGTGATTGCCGATTATTTCTCATTGGCTGTTGGTTTGGCGTTGTGCCGCAAACAGTTTTTAACACGATTTAATGCCTTACCGTCGTTAAAGGATTGTTGGGCCGATTTTAACCGCCAGCATTTGGCGGGATTATTCTCGCTAAACCGAGACATATTTTTGCGCTCACTTGCCTTGCAAGCTTGTTTTGCCTTCATCACTTTTCAAGGCTCGCGTTTGGGCGACCACATTGTTGCGGCCAACGCAGTATTACTTAACTTCTTGATGTTTGTTTCTTTTGCTTTAGATGGTTTAGCTTACGCCGTAGAAGCCTTAGCGGGTAAAGCAAAGGGCAAAAATGACCGCGCCTTGTTTGTGGTAACGATTAAACAGTGTTTGCAGTTAGCCTTAGTGGCGGGCATTGGCTTTAGTTTGGTTTTTGGAGTACTGGGTGAGCAACTGGTTGCGTTGCTTACCGATATACCCGAAATCCGCAGCACTGCGGCTAGCTATCTTAATTGGATGATTTTGCTGCCGTTAGTCTCGGTGTGGTGCTTTATCTTAGATGGGGTTTTCATTGCCACCTCTGAGGGGCGCATTATGCGTAACTCGATGTTATTGGCTAGTTTCGCCGGGTTCTTTCCGCTTTGGTGGTTTACTCAAAGTTGGGGGAACCATGCTCTATGGTTGGCGATGTGTGGTTTTATGGCAATTAGAGGATTGAGCTTGGGGTGGGTTTATTACCAGGCTTTAAAGAGCCAGCGCTGGTTTAAGCATGAGGCTTAACTGAGCGAAGCATTTCGTTGGCGATTACCGCAACGCCATTGTAGCTGGTTTGAAAGGTATCGCTGACAACAAAACCATGATCTTGGTAGAGCGCTTTGGCAGGCCAATTGCTTTTGGCAACATATAAGCGGGTAGTGTAGTTGATATTGTTTAACAGGTGCTCTAGCAGTTGTTTGCCGAACCCTTTACCTCGAGCGTCGGGATGGACAAACAAAGCGCTTATCACCGAGCCTTGGTGCGCGCCATAAGCCACTACCTTATCGGTTTGATAGACAAAAATAGTTGATTGTTTGAGAGAGGCGAAACGTTGCTGATCTTGAGTTAATGGCAGAAGACTAAATGTATTTTGCTCAAAGCGTAACTCGTCGAGTTTAGAAAGGTTGTAAATGTTAATAATGGTGTTCAGATCGCTGTGTTGGTAATCACGTATTTGCACGGCCTGAACACCTTTAGTATTGGCTTAGTTATACGCCGTCTACATAGCCTAGTTGGCGCCAAGCTTCGTAAACAAATACCGATACAGCATTAGATAAGTTCATGCTGCGGCTATCGGCCAACATTGGAATACGCAGCCTAAATTGACCATCTATCTCATTTAGCACTTCATCGGGTAGGCCGCGTGTTTCTGGGCCAAACATTAGATAATCACCAGCTTCAAAAGCAAAGTCACTATGAAAACCGCTGCCTTTGGTGGTACAAGCAAGCAAGCGCTTAGGCTGCTCGCTGTTTAAGAAGGCTTGGTAGTCTGGGTGGCGTTTTACTTCGGCAAACTCGTGGTAGTCCAAGCCGGCACGTTTAACTTTTTTATCATCCCAGGCGAAACCTAAAGGCTCGATAAGATGTAAGTTACAACCGCTGTTCGCCGCTAAACGGATAATTGCGCCGGTGTTTTGCGGTATTTCTGGTTGATATAGCACAATGTTAATCATGATTAATCCAAGTGGCTGCGAAAAGCGCTATTGTAGTGGCAAGCGTAGGCTAACTTCTAGCCCTTTACGCGAATGATTGCTGGCACTAATGCTACCACCGTGTTGGCGAATCGCAGATTCGGCAATCGCCAAGCCTAAACCCACCCCGCCACTGTCACGGTCTCGTGCTTCACCGCTACGATAAAATGGTCGAAAAATGCTATTTAATTCGTCATCTGGAAGGCCTGGGCCGTCATCTCGCACAATCAAGGTGAGCAAGTTGTCTTGCACACTAGCGCTTAGTTTAACCTTACGGTCTGCGTATTTAAGGGCGTTGCGACAAACGTTCTCAAGTGCCGATGCGAGTAGCTCTGGGTAACAAATTACACTCAGTTGTTGCGGGTAGTTGGCACTAAACTGTTTGTTTAACTGTTCTGCTTCAAACTCACAATCGCTAACTAAGTCTTCAATGAGTTCCTGCAAAGTCATTTTTTGTTGTTTGGCGTTAACTTGCATACGCGATAAAGATAGCAAGGCGTCAATCATTTCGGCTAGGCGTTGCGATTCTCGCTCAATTCGTTCCACTTCGGGAGTCACTTGCTGGCGTTTTTTATGTAGCGCGAGTGCCATGTTTAAGCGAGTAAGCGGCGAGCGAAGCTCGTGAGAAATATCGCTAAGCAGGCGTTGTTGGTTGCTAATGGCTTGATTAAGGGTGTCTACCATTCTCTGCAAGCTATCAGACAGTTGACCAATTTCATCACCACGATTGATCTCCGGCAACGGTGTATCTAAATATCCCAGTGACACCTTATTCGCGGCAGATTGCAGTTTTTTAAGTGGCCTTACGATGTGGCGGGTTAGTAAGAAACAAAGCGCTAAACTCAAGCCCACGGCTACTAGCGACAAAAACCACGGCGATACACCAAAGTTACGGATAGCGTGCAGCTGTTCTGGGTTACTTCGGCGCTCTATGTAGAGCAGATAACGCTGGTTATCGATTGTAAGCGCTTGCGGACCAATTAAAATGTGCTTTTTATCGAGCATTATTCGAGGGTCTTCAATGTTATCGTGGTTAACTAAAAAGCGCCTCATGCCCCGGCTGATGTTTTCATGGTTTACCACTTCGCCTTCGCTATTAACGATAAAGGGTTTACCAAAACGTGATTTAAGGTGGGGCTCTAAACGCGGGCTTAACATGCGTTCAGGGTTACGCTCTATACGTAGGGCAAATTCATGTAAGTTTTTTATCGCCCATTTAGGCGCTTTGAAGTTGTCTTCGCTAAGCATTCTGGACAGGTTAATCGACACAAAGGCCGTAACCAGCAAAATCATCCAAAATGAGATGAAGATTTTTACAAACAGATTGTTGATTAAGCGCTTCATTATTACCACTCTAACCACATGTAACCTTTGCCTCTCACCGTTTTAATACGCGGCAGTTGGTCTTTGCGAGCAGGGATCTTTTTACGTAAATTACTAATGTGCATATCCAAGCTGCGATCAAACGCTTGTAGGCGTTTACCCAATACTTTTTGATTCAGACTATCCTTTTCTAATAGCTTGCCTGGCTGCTCTAGCAAGTGTTGTAGCAATAACAGCTCGGTACTGGTGAGCTCTAACTCTTGCTCATCACAGTGTACTTGCTGTTTAGCAACCGAGAGGGTCAGATCTTGGTGGCAAATAAGGTCTTGTTTGGCATCGGCTGGTGGACTGTTTTGAGTGCGACGTAAAATCGCTCTTATACGCGCTAGCAATTCTCGCTCGCTGAAGGGTTTGGCTAAGTAGTCGTCGGCGCCTAACTCTAAACCCAGTACTCGGTCTATCTCATCACCTTTGGCAGTAAGCATTAATACCGGTTGCTGGTTGTCTTTACGCAATTCTTTTAATACTTCGAAGCCGTTTTTACCCGGCATCATTACATCGAGCAGTACTAAGTCGTAACGCTTTTCTGCTAGCTTGGTTAGGCCGCTTAAGCCGTCGTTGCATACCTCACAACTAAATCCCTCTAGTTCTAAGAGTTCGCCGAGTAACTCGGTCAGTTCTTTGTCGTCATCTATAAGTAGTAAATCCACTGGGCGATTCTCTATTCAACATTAATAAGCAAATTGTACAAAACTCACAGCGCTTTGCCGTGCTTAATGTTCGCCTTTTACATAGCTTTACACTTTGCTGCGGTTAGTTTGCATTGGCTTTTGTAGACTACAAATGACCGAACAGACCCGAGGAAAGAAAATGAAAAAGTTACTAGTTACTACCCTTGTTGGCGCACTTGTTGTTGCCCCTGTAGCCTTTGCTGCTAAATCTAATGGTGAAGGTAAGCAACGTGGCGGCCATCCAGCCATGAAGATGATGAAGCAGTTAGATTTAACTGATGAGCAAAAGGCTCAAGTTAAAGAGATTATGCAGCAGCATAAACCTCAAGCCAATGCTGAACAGCGTCAAGCGATGTATCAACAGCGTATGGAAATTATCACCGCAGCCAGTTTTGACGAAGGTGCCGCTCAAGCCTTTATTGATGTGCAGCAAGCTAATCATCAAACTCGCATGATGAATATGCTGCAAGCTCAACAGGAAATTTATCAAGTATTAACCCCTGAGCAACAGCAGAAATACCAAGAGTTAAGCGCTAAAAAGATGGAAAAACAGCAAAAGCGTATGCGGAAGGGCGATAAAAAAGCTCAACTTTAACATGCACTAAACGTTATACTTTACAAAATCTTCCAAAGAATTTGTAAAGTGGATAAGCAACGTTATCAGCGCTTGGTCACCTTAGCTACATGGGTTGCAACTTGTGTAGCGGTGACCTTGCTTGTTATTAAAAGCGCCGCATTTTTATATACTGGCGCGGTAAGTATTCTTGCTTCCTTAATTGATTCACTAATGGACATTGCTATGTCTTTAGTGAACCTTCTAGCAGTGCGCTATGCCCTGCAGCCCCCCGACAAAGAACACAGTTTTGGCCATGGTAAGGCAGAGCATTTAGCTGGTCTTGCGCAAGCGGCCTTTATTACTGGTTCGGCCTTAATGCTGATGTTTGGCGGCGTGAGTGAATTGCTACACCCCAAAGCCATTGAGCACAGTACTGTTGGTATTACGGTTATGGTAATTTCTACTGTTATCACCTTTGCCTTAGTTATGTTCCAGCGCTACGTTATCGCTAAAACCAATAACGCGGTAATTAAAGCCGATTCGATGCACTATGCCATGGACATATACATGAACATTGCGGTGCTGGTGGCTTTACTGCTTAGCTTTTATGGTTGGTATTGGGCTGATGGCTTGTTTGCTGTGCTTATTGCTTTTTATATCTGTTACGGCGCCTTTGGCATTGGTAAAGAGTCGGTACAAAATCTATTGGACAGGCAGCTTCCAGAGGCCTTTCAAAAACAAGTGCTTAGCTCTGCTTTAGCGGTTGAAGGGGTACTAGGTGCTCATGATATTCGTACTCGCCAATCTGGGCATACAAAATTTATACAACTTCATTTAGAGCTTGATGATAAGCTTAGCCTGTATGAGGCGCATAGAATTGCCGATGAGGTTGAAGCTGCTTTTATGGCCGAGTGGCCGGAAGCTGATGTATTGATCCACCAAGACCCTCAATCGGTGGTTCCGCAAGAAAAGAAATTAGATCTTGAGTAAGGTGAAGTAGTGGCAAAGGTAAAGGATTATCAAATCAAACAAACTCTAGCTGAGACGGTATGGTTACAAATCCGTGATGAAGCAACCCGCATGGCGGCAGACGAGCCAATGCTATCGAGTTTCTTTTACTCCACCATTCTAAATCATCACAGTTTGTCTTCTGCATTAAGTTTTCAGCTTGCGAGTAAGCTTGACAGCTCAACGGTTCAAGCGATTTTATTGCGAGAGTTTATTGAAGAAGCTTTGTTGGCCGATCCTGGTATTTTAGAAGCCGTAGCCGCAGACATTGTTGCGGTAAAAGACCGAGATCCGGCAGTAAAATACTACGCCATCCCGTTACTTTACTTAAAAGGCTTTCATGCCTTGCAGGGCCATCGAGTAGCAAATTGGCTTTGGCATAAGGGCAGACTAGCTTTAGCCCGTTATATGCAAAATCAAATCTCAGCGGTATTTGCGGTTGATATTCACCCAGCTGCAACCATTGGTAAAGGCATCATGCTCGATCATGCCACCGGTATTGTCGTGGGTGAAACTGCGGTTATTGAAGACGAAGTTTCAATTTTGCAGTCGGTAACTTTAGGTGGTACCGGTAAAGATCGTGGTGACCGCCACCCAAAAATTCGTCGCGGTGTATTGATTGGGGCCGGAGCTAAAATCCTTGGTAACATTGAAGTTGGCCGCGGCGCTAAAGTAGGTGCGGGTAGCGTAGTATTAGAGTCTGTTCCAGCTCATACTACAGTTGCTGGCGTACCGGCAAAAGTGGTTGGCACGCCTAGCTGCGACATGCCAGCCATTGATATGGGGCAAAATATTTAACCTAGTTACTCTTGTGCTTCGATTAATGCAAATCGAGGCACTTGCTTACCTTCAAACTCCACGTTTTCAAAAAACATATCGTAGGGTCTTACCCATAGTTTCCCTTCACCATATAAAGGCTTGTAAAGCACCAATACTTCTTCTGTTTCTGAGTGTATTGCAGTATCAATAACTTGGTATTCTGGGCCTTTGTAGTGACGATAACGGCCTTTTTGTAAATTCATGATTATTTATTCAACAACTAGTTAGGGAAATACATTTCTACCCTTGTTGGCTATAGATGACAAGAGTATGCTGCTTTAAAAGCAGTCACCATCAGTAGGTGAACACTAACTAGCGTTCATATATCCATGATGACTGACTCAACAAAAATAAGCTGAGTTGGCTTTGAGACGGAATTAACGGGAGAAATATTAATGTCTTTTGATGTATTAGAAAAATTAGAAGCAAAAGTTCAGGTTGCAGTTGATAGCATCGAACTATTACGTATGGAAATTGACGAGCTTAAAGAGCAAAACAGCAAGTTAAACGACGAGAACGGCCGTTTAGTGCAGGAGCAACAAGCTTGGCAAGAACGTCTTAAAGCCTTACTAGGCCGTATTGAAGACGTTCACGCCGAATAATGAGTTGCTTGAGCGCTTATTCTATATCTAGCGGCTCTGGCGATAAAATTACCCCGGTGGTATCTGCATAAATGTGATCTTCTGGAAGGAAGGTCACGCCACCAAAGTTAACCGGAATGTTCACATCGCCGGTTTCATCTTCTGCATCAGCGCCTACAGGAATAGAGGCTAGGGCTTGAATGCCTATGTCTAAGTCTTCCAGCGCATCTACATCACGCACGCAACCGTAAACAATAATACCGTCCCATTCATTGTCGGCGGCCGTTTCGGCGATGCTTTCATCTACCAAGGCTCGACGTAGCGAACCACCGCCATCAATCAACAATACTCGGCCAGTTCCAGACTCTTGAACTACCTGAGCAATTAAGCCGGCATTTTCAAAGCACTTAATGGTGGTAATTTCGCCCCCAAAAGCGTTTCTGCCACCATAGCTGGCAAACATCGGTTCAACAACGTCAACCGTATCTGCATAAAGGTCACAAAGTTCAGAGGTATTATATTCCATGGTCTGGATCCTAAATTGGCCCGAATAATCGCTACCAGTATAAACCCTAAGTTGCCGTTTTCAATTAAGAAATATCAAGTCTTTTACTTAGGACTTAATGAGCGTTGATGTAAATGGCAGGTGCAAAAAAGCCGCCAATCTGGCGGCTTGATAAAAGACTTAACGCGATGCTTACAAAATAAAGCGACTTAAATCTTCATCTGCTACTAAATCATCTAGGTACTTAGTCACGTAATCGGCATCAATCACGATGGTTTGGCCTGCATTGTCTGAGGCAATAAAGCTTAGCTCTTCCATCAGCTTTTCCATTACCGTGTGCAAGCGGCGAGCACCAATGTTTTCGGTACGCTCGTTTACTTGCCATGCCGCATTAGCGATTCGGCGAATACCGTCTTCGGTAAACTCGATGTCTAAACCTTCAGTGGCCATTAAGGCTTTGTACTGCTCGGTTAAAGAGGCATTTGGCTCGGTAAGAATACGGACAAAATCTTCGGCACTTAAAGCGCTAAGGTTTACACGAATCGGCAAACGGCCTTGTAGTTCAGGGATTAGGTCTGAAGGTTTAGCCACTTGGAAAGCACCAGAGGCAATAAACAAAATGTGGTCGGTTTTCACCATGCCGTGTTTGGTACTTACCGTTGAACCTTCTACCAAAGGTAATAGGTCTCGCTGCACACCTTCGCGGCTTACATCTGGGCCTGAGGTATCGGCGCGTTTACAAATCTTATCAATTTCATCTAGAAACACGATGCCGTTGTTTTCTACCGCATGCAGGGCTTTTTCTTTAAGCTCTTCTGGGTTAACCATTTTGGCTGCTTCTTCTTCAACCAAAAGCTTAAAGGCTTCTTTGATCTTGAGTTTGCGCTTCTTGCTGTCTTTGTTGCCCGAAAGGTTTTGGAACATGCCTTGCAGCTGGTTGGTCATTTCTTCCATACCAGGAGGCGCCATGATCTCTACACCAACTTGTGGTTGAGCTACATCGATTTCGATCTCTTTGTCATCGAGCTGACCTTCACGTAGCTTTTTACGAAATGTTTGGCGAGTCGAGTTTTCTTTGGTGTCTTCTTCGTGACCAAAAGTGTCTTTAGCAGGCGGAAGTAAGGCATCTAGTATGCGGTCTTCGGCTTGGTCTTCGGCGCGAAAGCGGAATTTTTCGGTTTCTTGTTCGCGGGTGATTTTAAACGCAACATCAGCTAAATCACGAATAATGGTTTCAACTTCTTTACCTACGTAGCCCACTTCGGTGAACTTGGTCGCTTCTACCTTAATAAACGGCGCGTTGGCTAGTTTGGCTAAACGACGAGCAATCTCGGTTTTACCTACACCCGTTGGGCCAATCATTAAGATGTTTTTTGGGGTCACTTCTTGGCGCAACTCGTTATCAAGTTGCATACGACGCCAGCGGTTACGCAGAGCAATCGCTACCGCACGCTTAGCGTCACTTTGGCCAATAATATGGTTGTCTAATTCTGAGACAATTTCTCTTGGGGTCATTTCCGACATAATTTCTTCCTGCAAAGCCTTAGGCTTTGGCGTCTAATTCTTCAATAGTGTGGTTTAGGTTGGTAAACACACAGATGTTTCCAGCGATGGTAAGGCTTTTCTCAGCAATTTCGCGTGCGCCTAGCTCGGTATTTTCAAGTAATGCTAATGCAGCAGACTGGGCAAATGGCCCGCCAGAGCCAATAGCAATCAGGTCGTGTTCTGGCTGCACTACGTCACCGTTGCCGGTGATAATTAGTGACGCTTCGCTGTCGGCTACTGCAAGCAACGCTTCTAGCTTGCGCAGCATTCGGTCGGTTCGCCAGTCTTTGGCAAGCTCTACTGCTGCTTTTGTTAAGTGGCCTTGGTGCATTTCTAGCTTAGCTTCAAAACGCTCAAATAGGGTGAAAGCATCTGCAGTACCACCTGCAAATCCAGCGAGTACTTTTCCGTGATATAGGCGGCGCACTTTTTTGGCGTTGCCTTTCATTACGGTGTTGCCAAGGGAGACTTGGCCATCGCCAGCAATGATCACTTTGCCGTTGCGGCGTACGGAGACGATAGTAGTCACGTTATTTCCTCAGTTTGTTGAGCTAACTTGCAGCGTTAGCTTGGCTATAACTGTGAAATGGGGGGGAGTAGCAGCGTTTTCAAGGTGTAATCTAAAAAACAGCGCGGTTTTAGCGCTCTTGGTTCTGCTCTAACAGGGCTTGTTGCTGCTGAGGGCTGAGCGAGTCGAATTGCTTTAGTAGCAGCCTAAGTAGTTTAGATTTAGCCACTTTATGTTGCTGGGAAGCTTGTTGTAAGTGGCTAATTGCTGGTGCATCGAAGGTAAAAGTACAGTGGCGGAAATTTGTTGTAGGTTTAGCCTCGCTTGTCAGTTTATTTGCAGTGCTAGGTTTACCCTGTGCATAGTTATCGGCGTCTTCAATAAACTGGTCAACACTTACTTTGTTGCGCTTAACGGTTTGTTTAGAGCGCTTTTTAAGATCAGTTAAACTCATGAGAGTCTTCTTGTTGGATCGCAAATAACTCATCAACAATGGCGGCTATTTCCGCCGCGGCTTTACCATCCTGCTCTATTTCAATCACCGAGCGGCCACTTTCTTCGCTATCGTCATAAATGTTGCGAGAGAAGGTGACAGAGTCTAGTACGTGTAGACCAAAGGAGCGGCAAACGTCTTTTGCATCAAGTATGCGTTGTACTTGGCTAGGTAAAGCGGGGCACTGGGTGATGACAAAGCTGGCAACCATTTTTGGGTTAACCATTTTACAGGTGCTAAGCATGTCTTCCATGTGCGGTAAGGTTTTTAAATCGCGGCGTTTTGGACGCAATGGAATAAGTACGTATTTTGCAACCGACATAGCGGCGCGCATGGCGAGGTTATCTTGGCCGCCACAATCAACAATTACAAAGTCGTAGCCACCTTCTAGGCTTAATAGGTCTTTGCGGATCTTGCCGTAAAGCTGAATGCAATTGATGCCTGGTAGCGATTCATCTTCATTACGGGCTTGAATCCAATCAGAGGTAGTGCGCTGTGGGTCGCAGTCCACCATCAAGATGTTGGCATTTAGGCTGGTTTTAAGGTGTACAGCAATGTTTTGTGCGAGGCAGCTTTTGCCACTGCCGCCTTTTTCTCCACCTACTAGTATTAGCATGGCTGCTCCTTGTTATCGCTACTTGTTGTTTTTTATCTCGTTAAGATTGCTACAAGTAATAATAAGTATAAGACAGTTCGCCAGTTTTGCTCGTGCAGGTGGTTTTTCTATAGTAATAACAAAAACATATGATAGCTGGAGAAATTTTTACGGTGACAGCGTGCAACCTTGGCTTTCATTTCTGAGGTATCACTATGCCCCGCAGAAAATTGTATTTTTAGCTTGGTTCCTATTTGCAGATCGTTGCTATGTTTTACCAACATGCCACGTCGAGAGATATCTATGCAGGTTGCTTCAATGCTTTGATCTTCGCCTTCGCCGTCTTTCCACGTTAGTTGCACTGGCTCATTCTCTAAATCCAGTCGCATTGAGCGACGACGGTCGAGCTGCTCTAGTTCCGTGTTTTCCATTTCATCGCGTTCCTATTACGAGTCGCGGATTGAAGCTTATAGATATTCCGCATTTTAGTTATTCCTAACATACTAGCCTAGCTACATTTTTATAACATAGTTGAGAACTAGTTCAAATAACTAATATTTTTAATTGCTTAGCGTTGTTTTTTTCTGTCTTTTTCACTAAAGGGTGAGGATTTTTTGCTGAAATAGTGCCCTAAAGTAGTTGTTTTAACGGTCGATTGTTAATACAAAACTTTAATACTACTTTGATTCTAACTAATTAAAAAATAAGCTGAATTAGGATTATTCAGCTTATTTAGTTTGGTAGGTGTTTTAGAAGTTCCAATGCCAAATTTGGCAGCCATTAATTTTGGCTCGCTGCAGTATGTGTCGAGCACGTTCTGCGTCGCGTTTAGTGGGGTAAGGGCCTAAAACCACTCGATACCATGCGCCGTTTTTCCCTTCGGTGCGTCTAATTTGGCTTTCTAGGCCGGCAAAGGCGATAAGCGCTTTGCTTTCTTCGGCTTTATCTCGGCTGCGAAAAGAGGCACACTGCATTTGATAAGGCTTGCTTGGTTTAGAGGACTGCTCGGCAATCTCTACTTCAACCTTTTTCTCTTCTAGCTCTTTAACGTAAGTACGTTCTTTAGGTGGCTCGGGCAGCGTTGTTTTGGGTTTAGTGGGCGTGGCTGCTTTAGGTTTTACTATCTCGCTTAGCTCTGGTGCGGGGGTTGGGGCTGTGCCTTTAATATTAAAGAGCAACGCTGCAAATCCCACAATAGCCGCAATTACCGCTAATGCTAGCGGTAAAGGGAAACGTTTATTGTTAGATACCGGGCGGCTAGGTTTAGCCGCGCGCTTCTTGGGCTTACTACGCCCTACGTAATCCTTGGCCATGCTTACATACGTTCCAGGGTTTCAATTCCTAGTAGTGATAGGCCTTGGTCAAGAACTTTGGCGGTAAGCGAGGCTAGGCGTAAACGGCTAGATTTAGTATCGGCTGCTACGTCTTCTTTAAGAATTGGGCAGGCCTCGTAAAAGGTCATGAAGGCACCCGCTAACTCGTAGAGGTAGTTACACATCATGTGTGGCATGCCTTTGTTAGCCACGTTATGTACCGCATCGCTAAATTGAATAAGCTTTTGTGCTAATGCAATTTCGGCGTCTTGCTCTAAGCTAATTGCTTGCTGCAAATTGGCTACATCCACTTCCGAGCGGCGAATAATGGATTGGATACGGGTATAAGCGTACTGCAAGTAAGGAGCTGTATTGCCGTTAAAGGCCAGCATGTTTTCCCAATCAAAAATGTAGTCGGTAGTACGGTTTTTAGATAAATCGGCGTATTTTACTGCACCCATAGCAATCGCTTTAGCGGCTACCACTTGTTGCTCTGCATCTAAATCGCGAGATTTTTCAGCCACAATGGTTTGCGCGCGTTGCTCGGCTTCTTCTAATAAATCCACTAACTTAACAGTGCCGCCGCTACGGGTTTTAAATGGGCGACCATCTTTGCCCAACATCATTCCAAAGGCGTGGTGCTCTAATGGAACTTCCTCTGGCACGTAGCCGGCTTTGCGAACAATGTTCCAAGCTTGCATCAGGTGCTGGTGTTGGCGTGAGTCAATGAAGTACAGCACGCGGTCTGCATTAAGGTTTTGGTAGCGGTATTTAGCACAGGCGATGTCGGTGGTGGTATACAAGAAGCCGCCATCTTTTTTCTGGATGATTACACCCATTGGGTCGCCGTCTTTGTTTTTGTACTCATCAAGGAATACCACGGTAGCGCCATTATCTTCTACTGCTAAACCTTGTTGTTTTAAATCGGCTACCACGTCGTTAAGCATGGGGTTGTACATGCTCTCGCCCATCACATCGTCTTTGGTTAACGATACATTTAAGCGGTCGTAAACGGCTTGGTTATGGCTAAGGGTAATGTCTACCAGTTTGCGCCACATAGTGTTGCAGTACTCGTCACCACTTTGCAGTTTTACTACATAGTTACGGGCACGTTCGGCAAATACTTCGTCGCTGTCGTAGCGTGCTTTAGATTCGCGGTAAAATACTTCTAAGTCGGCTAATTCAATATCGCCAGCATCGGTGCCACGCGCCTCTACTTCTTCTAGGTTGGCGATTAGCATGCCAAACTGAGTACCCCAGTCGCCAATGTGATTAGCGCGAACCACTTTGTGACCTAAAAACTCTAAGGTGCGAACAACAGCGTCGCCAATAATGGTTGAGCGCAAGTGGCCAACGTGCATTTCTTTGGCTACGTTTGGCGCCGAGTAATCCACCACAATAGTTTGGGCTTTGTCAGCAGGCTTAACGTTAGCGGTTGGCGAGCTAGCCATAGCTTCAACTTGCGATGCTAACCAATCGTTGTTTAGGTAGAAGTTAATGAAGCCTGGTCCCGCAATCGCAGTTTTTTCTACCAAGGCTGAAGCCGGTAGGTTATCTACGATGAGTTGAGCCAACTCGCGTGGGTTTTTGCCCGCAGGCTTAGCAGCCATTAGCGCAAGGTTGGTGGCTAAATCACCGTGAGCTTTATCTTTGGTTCGGTCTACTTGGATACGTGGTTCGAATCCTTCAGGCAGCACCTGCTGTTGTTTTAGGGCTGTGACCGTTTGTTCCAGAAGTTGTTGAATAAGCTCTTTCATGTAGGTTGGCACCAATCTCGCGTAAATAAATTGTACAAAGCGGGCATTTTACCGACAATTTGTGACGAAAACTATCTCTTATCTGGGCTAATTAGCCTTAGTTTTGGAAGCTAGGGGAAATCATCTAAGATCCTAGGTGCCACTTGGCGAGAGATTGATCTTTTAAGCCTTACAGAAAGTCTTAGATTTATTGCATGTCGTAAGGGTCGATATCCAGTGACCAACGTACTTTTCGGCTTAGTTTTAAGCTTTCTAGTTGAGGTAACAAGCGATAAACCAGTTGGTGCAATTGCGGGCGTTGTTCGGCTTGAATCAACAGTTGCATTCGAAACTTACCCGCACGGCGCGCTTGTGGCGCAGGGCAGGGCGGAAATACCCACGTTTCGCCTTGCTGTAGCGGTTGAGCGAGTTGGTATAGCTGTTGGCTAAGCTCGTTAACTGCGTTGCCATCGGCAGCTTCAAAGCGAAACAGCGCTTGAAAGCTAAAGGGTGGTAGCTCGGTATCTTTACGCTCGCTTAAGGCAAAGCGAGCAAAATGTTGGTAACCGTTGTTGATAAGATCTTGCAATAGTTCGTGTTCAGGGTGGTGAGATTGCAGCAACACCTTGCCCAGCAGATTCGCTCGACCAGCTCGGCCAGCTACTTGAACGTAAAGTTGGGCTAAGCGTTCTGGCGCACGAAAATCAGAGCAAAACAACGCGTGGTCTATGTCTAATAAGGCAACCAAGGTTACATTTGGAAAGTGGTGGCCCTTGGCCAACATTTGGGTGCCAATTAATATTTGGTATTGGTTATTGTGAATATCGTCCAGTAACTGTTCTAAGCTGCCTTTGCGGCGGGTACTGTCGCGGTCGATGCGCGCGACTTTGTATTCGGGGAATATTTCCAGCAAGGCTTCTTGCAATTGCTCGGTGCCTAAACCTGTAGTCACCAAGTTGGTTGAGCCACATTTTTCACATTGGTGTGGTACTGCTTTCTGGCTGCCACAGTGGTGACAAGCTAAATGGCGAGGTTGTTGATGATAGGTAAAGTAGGCCTCACAGCGCTCACATTCACATACGTGGCCACACTCATGGCACAGCAACGCAGGGGCGTAACCTCGGCGATTTAAAAACAGCATTACTTGGCGGCCAGCTTTTAACTCAATGCGCATGGCTTTAATTAGTGCTGGTGATAAACCTGACGATAGTGGCTGCTGGCGAATATCCAGTAATTGTTGCTCGGCTAATACCGCATTACCAGCGCGTTGTTTTAGCTCTAAGTGTGAGTAACGGCCACTTAGCGCATTGTGCAAACTTTCTAGCGATGGGGTGGCAGAGCCTAACACCACCGGCATTTTTTCTAAGCGGGCACGCACTATGGCTAAATCGCGCGCGTGGTAGCGAAAGCTGTCTTGCTGCTTAAAAGAGCTGTCGTGCTCCTCATCGATAATAATTACCCCAGGGTTTTTCATGGGGGTGAATACTGCCGAACGGGTGCCAATAATAATGCCTGCTTCGCCTTGTTTGGCTTTAAGCCATGCGGTAAAACGCTCGGTGTCGTTTAAACCAGAGTTAATCGCATAAACCGGCACTTTAAAGCGCTCGGCAAAGCGCGCTAAGGTTTGTGGCGTTAAGCCAATTTCGGGCACCAATACTAAGGCTTGTTTACCTTGGGCGAGCACTTCGGCAATAATATTTAAATACACCTCGGTTTTGCCCGATCCGGTAATACCCTCGATAAGAAAGGCCTGAAAACTGCCAATGCTTTGATTAACTGCCGCCACTGCAATGGCTTGTTCTGCATTAAGCTTAAGCGAGGCTTGGTTGTTGGTATCGCTTTTCGACCACAGCGCTGGTGCGGGCGTAATCTCATGTTTTTCGATAAAACCTTTATCTACTAGCGCTTTAATGGCAGTACGGGATAATTCTTGTTGCTTGCATTGTTCGTCACTCAGCTGGCCATCTTCTTGCTGTTGCAAGCTGCCTAATACAACCCCTTGCTTGGGGGCGCGGGTAAAGTTAGTTAAATCGGCCACTTTGCCCTGCTCGCTTAAACGCCACACCACAATGCTTTTAGCTTTGGCTGGCTCACCTTTGCGTAAAAGTGCTGGCAAGGCTTGGCTGATCACATCTCCCAAGCTGTGGTGATAATAAGAGCTAGCCCAATTAAGTAGCTTAAATAGGCTTTCTGGTAACAATGCTTGTTGATCGAGTGATTCATTAAAAGGTTTAAGTTTACCTTCGGCAATGTCGCTGTCGCTGGGGTGTTCTATTACCAAACCCACTTTTTCGCCTTTACCAAAAGGCACCTTTACGCGAGTACCAATGGCTGGCATTGGAGTGTTTGCTGGCACGCTGTAATCAAAAAGGCGACGCAGGGGAATAGCTAAGGCAACACGAACAATCGACACTAATGAATAAACTCAAGCAAAAAACCTGTCTCATTCTACTGGCAGAGCACCTTGCGGAGCAAATTAAGCGTTTGGCGAATTTTTGCCCGCTTTTTGTTGTTGGGTGCTTGCTATGCTAGGTGGCTTCTTATATGATCCGCCACCTAAAATTTATAGGCTCTGATAGAGTTGCTTTCGTATGGTGTTTGGTGTCAATTGTGGCGACCAGATGGCGATACGGCCCAAGTATTGAGGTAATCCATGAAAACTGATATCCACCCAACTTACGAAGTACTTACTGCTACTTGTTCTTGCGGTAACGTAATCGAAACTAAATCTACTCGCACTGGCGCAATGTTCCTAGACGTATGTGACAAATGTCACCCGTTCTACACTGGTAAGCAACGTAACGTTGATACCGGTGGTCGTGTTGATCGTTTCAACAAGAAATTCGCTGTATTGGGCAAAAAATAAGCCAGCCTTATTTACGCTACACAGCAAACAAAAAGCGCCTAAGGGCGCTTTTTTTGTGTCTGGGGCTTAATAGTTTTTAGATTAAGCTAAATTGCTTTTTAGTTAGAAGTTTACCTTCATGGAATACTTCAAATAACCAGTTACCAGTAACAGCTTCCCATTTTTCTTCGATGAAGTAGAAATGACAATTACTCGTTGTCCCGTTTTTTAGTTTTAGCGTTTTACTGTATGACATCGAAGTATAGATTTTCCCGTCATCATCTATCATTTCAGGGCTGGTAATCGATTTAGTTACTTCAACCTTTTTTTGTCCAGCTTTTACTTCAAAACAATAACCAAAAGTTGTACCCACTTGAGCTGCTATCTCAGTTGTTTGCTTAGTGACTTTTCCACTCTTACCCGTTAGTACCGAATCGTTTGGCGTATTGCTTGCTGAGTATTCTCCTGTGAGACTTGATTGCCCGTAAATCCCGTAGTCGAGAATTGTTGAAGTTACTTCGGTATTTGATTCAGTACTGGCACATCCTGCTAATAGAATTAGCGCAGCTGTGTATAGCTTTTTCATGATCATCCTTGACGTTATTAACTGACTTAAAATAGAAATTTTTTTGAGGATGATAACTAACTAAACTAGAAAGTCGATTGCTTAATGTTTTGCTGAGCTTATTTTCTTTCGAAGTTAGACATACGCAGCTGAACTCATTAGCAAACGCAGTACAAACTTTCACTTCATATTTAGTGTCTCCTGAGTGTTCAGATAATGCGGGGCAACCTTTCTTTTGCTTCATTTTCTTTGGTTGTTCAAAGAAAATGACGTCGCAGTTAGGCGAAACGGGTGCGTTTAGCTAACAGATGAGAAATAAAGCAAATGGAGGCAAGCGTAGCCTTAGGTAAGGTAAAGCAACAAAAGCCGCTTAATCAGCGGCTTCGTTTTATCAATTAGTACTTAGTTGTTGGCTTCTTCTCTCTGCTCTAAAGAGTGAGCTTTACCCAAAGTCCAAGTGTCATAATCTCGCAGCAAATAGAGAGCTAAGCATGCAGCGAGCATTGGCCAAGCAGCAAAGAACAATAAGTTATTAAATGGGTCTAGATACTTAGCAAATGAAGAGAATGTTGAACCAGCATGCAGCACCAACACCGCAAGGTAGGTGATGTTTTTCCATAAACCTAAGGTAAAGGCTGCGATAAAGGCGAGTTGTGCAAGCCCCATGGCAATAAGTGCATTGGTGGTTAAATTTAATCCGTAAAAGCCAGAGAACACTTTTATAGCATGCTCTGGTACAAGTACTTTATCTAATGCCCATATTATAAACACGAGGGCAATGCTTAGCCTTAAACATAAAAGGCCAAGTGATAGCTTTGAAGCTAACTGAGGTGGGTACGACGTTTTCATCCTTTTACCTATTTTAAATTAAGAGCCTGTTTACAGACCGGTAAGCCCCCAATTTGATTACAGTTTATGAGTAATAGTTGGTGAAAATAGTTTGTTGTACGCTGGGTTTAGGCAATAAAAAAGCCGCTCGGTGAGCGGCCTTGTAAAATGTTAATCTTCTTTATTGAGTTCCGCTTGGGCGGCTTTCTCTAAGGCCGGGTCGGGCTTGTCTTTTTGCAAGTCGGCGTCGTCGGGGAGCGGTTGGCCTGTGTAGGCGTGCAAAAATGCTTCGCAAAGTAGCTCACTGTTGGTGGCGTGGCGTAGGTTATTTATTTGTCTACGGGTTCGCTCATCGGTCAATATCTTTAGCACTTTTAGTGGGATAGATACTGTGATTTTTTTTACTTGTTCGCTTTTTTTACCGTGCTCAGCGTAAGGGCTGATCCACTCACCATTCCAATCTGTAGACATTCTGCAATACACACCAAACTAAAGAGACCCTATTGTAACGGGGGAAATGCGACTTAGCAATCCAACAGCAAAGACATTTAGACGTCTAGAAGTGTTGACGTCTTTTTTGCTGGTGGTAAAGTGGCAGGATAAATTGAGGGAGTAAATCAGCAATGTCTTTAAAAGATCTACAAGCGGCTACTATAGCAGTGCGCAGCGGTATTGAAAGTGATACCCAACACGGTGCGGTAGTGCCACCTATTTATTTGTCGAGTAACTACAGCTTTGCTGATTTTAACCAAAAACGCCAGTTTGATTATAGCCGTTCGGGTAATCCTACTCGCCACATTTTAGCCGAGGCGATTGCCGATTTAGAACATGGTGCTGGTGCGGTAATTACTAACACCGGTATGTCGGCGGTTAACCTTGTTACTGCCTTGCTTGAGCCAGGCGATTTATTGGTTGCGCCGCATGATTGTTACGGTGGTAGCTACCGTTTATTCGACAGCCTAGCTAAAAAGAATGCTTTTGAAGTGGCTTTTGTTGATCAAAACGATGACGCAGCTCTAGCTCAGCTATTGGCTAAGAAGCCTAAATTGGTATGGTTAGAGACCCCAAGTAACCCTTTGCTTCGAATTGTAGACATTAAAGCCATTGCCGAGCAGGCACATGCTGCAGGCGCATTGGTGGTGGTAGACAACACCTTCTTGTCGCCTGCTTTGCAAACGCCAATTTTGTTAGGTGCCGACATTGTGGTGCACTCGGCCACTAAATACATTAACGGCCACTCGGATGTGGTGGCCGGTATGGTGGTTGCGGCCAACGAAGAACTGGCCGAGCAATTGGCGTGGTGGGCAAACTGTTTAGGGTTAACGGGGTCGGCTTTTGATTCTTACCTTACTTTGCGTGGTTTACGTACCCTTAAAGCGCGTATGAATGTGCACCAACAAAACGCCCAAGCCTTGGTGGAATGCTTAAAGCAGCAAGAAGCGGTGGGCGAGATTTACTATCCTGGTTTGCCAGAGCATCCTGGGCATGTTTTAGCGCAAAGCCAGCAAAAAGGCTTTGGTGCTATGTTCAGTTTTGAATTGAATTTAGAAGAAAGCCAAATGGTTAAGTTTTTAAAAAGCTTACAGTTGTTTTCTTTGGCGGAATCTTTAGGTGGCGTAGAGAGTCTAATTGCTCATCCGGCTACCATGACGCACGCTGCGATGTCGGCGGAAGCGCTAGCAGAGGCTGGCATTTCTAATCAGTTATTGCGGGTATCGGTAGGCTTGGAAGATTCGCAAGATTTAGTTAATGATTTACAGCAGGCCTTTGCCCAACTGTAGTTTTACCAGCGTTGTAGAGAGGTAAGTCATGTCGGTAAATAGACATGTGCATAAGTTTGGTGGCAGCAGCTTAGCTGATGCAGGGTGCTTTAAGCGGGTGGCGGCCATTGTGGCCGAGCATACCCAAGCACAGGATTTAATTGTGGTATCGGCAGCGGGTAAAACCACTAACCGTTTAATCAATATTATTGAGTTGGCTAAACAGGCCGATAATGCCGCAGCCGATGCGCTCACCGGTTTAATTGAATTTCAAAGCAAGTTGGTGAATGAGCTTCTTGATGAAGCAGCTGCCAAACCGATCTTAACAGCGCTTGACGGCGAGCATCACCAAATTGCTAGTATTCTTGAAGGTGGGCTTACAGCCTTTACCTGCAACGAAGTATTGTCTTTTGGCGAGCGTTGGTCTGCACGTTTATTAGCTGCTTTGTTAAGTGCTCAAGATTGCCAAGCCGAATGGTTAGATTCTCGCCAGTTTTTTAAAGCGGAGTTATCTACCCAACCGCAAGTGGATGTTACGCAAAGTGCCCCCTTATTAGCTAAATGTTTAGCTGAAAAAGCCGCTTGTCGCATTGTGGTAACCGGGTTTATTTGTAGTGATAGTGAACAACGTACCGTGACTTTAGGTCGCAACGGCAGTGATTACTCGGCTACCGAGTTAGCCGCCTTGGCTGATGCTGTGTCTACTACGATTTGGAGTGATGTGGCCGGTATTTACAGTGCAGACCCACGTTTAGTGAAAGATGCGGTATTGCTCGAAAATCTTGCGTTGAATGAAGCGGCAGAATTATCGCGCATTGGTACCTCGGTATTGCATGCGCGCACTTTAGAGCCACTGGCGCGCTCTCGCCAAAAAGTGAACTTGCGTTGCAGCTACGCTCCCAACGACGGGCAAACCTTAATTCACCGAAAAGGCGCAAACAGCCACAGCGCTAAAATTGTTACCTCGGTAGACAATGTGGTATTGCTAGAGCTTACTTTTACTGAAGATTTTTCTCACAACGCCACCGCGTTGTTAGAGGTTTTAGCCTGTAGCCATTTAGCGCCAGCTACTCGCCATAAACATAGCGAAACCGGTTCTTTACGTATGGCTTACACCTGTGAGCTTGTGGATGAAGCCTTAGCAAAAATAGACCAACTGGCGAGCCAATTTCATATCCAAAAAATTGAACGTAGCGAAGGTTACAGTTTGGTAGCTCTAGTGGGTGCGGGCGTGTGTGATAACCCGCAGCAGTGTTACCAGTTTTTTCAGCACCTTGCCGAACAGCCATTAGAGTTTATTCACTCTAGTGCCGACAAACTAAGTTTGTGTGCGGTGGTGAGAAAAATCACCTTAGAGCCGCTATTAAAAGATTTACACAGCCACTTATTCAAGCAAAAAACCAAGTTGGGTTTGGTGGTATTTGGTAAAGGTAACATCGGTAGCCAGTGGCTTGAGTTGTTTAGCCAGCAACAGGCTAAGTTGGAGCAGCAACATCAAATTGAGTTGTGTTTGGCGGGTGTGTTTTCTAGTAAAGCTGGCCATTTAGATTTTGCTGGCTTAGCGCTTGAGCAGCTAAACAGCAGTGAGGCCGATACTGCACTTATTTGGCCAGAGATATTTGATAAGCTAAAGCGTCATCCCTATGACGAGCTTGCTGTGTTAGACATTACCGCCAGTGAAGCGTTAAGCGCTTATTATGGTGAATTTGCTCGGCATGGCTTCCATCTTATTACCGCTAACAAACATGCAGGGGCGAGTGAGCAAGCTAATTATTCAGCCTTGCAGCAGGCCTTTAGTGACCATGGTGCTCAATGGTTAAGTAACGCCACAGTAGGGGCGGGCTTGCCAGTGCAAAAAAGTATTCAAAGTTTGCGCGACTCTGGCGATGAGATTCATACTATCTCAGGAATATTTTCTGGTACCTTGAGTTGGTTGTTCCAACAGTACGACGGAACAGTGGCCTTTTCTGAATTGCTCGCCGATGCCTTAAATCAAGGTTTAACCGAGCCAGATCCTCGCGAGGATCTTTCTGGTAAAGATGTGCAGCGCAAGTTGCTTATTTTAGCTAGAGAGGCGGGTTTACAGTTGGAGCTAGCCGATATTGCGCTTAGCTCGTTAGTGCCAGAGCATTTAGCTGCCTTAACTGTAGAGCAGTTTTTAGACTCGATGAGCGAGTTAGACCAAAGCATGCTAGAAGCCTTTAATGACGCTAAGCGCCAAGGCAAAGTGATTCGTTTTCTAGCCAAAGTGAATCAAAAGGGAGAGGCTGAAGTTGGCTTATCGGCAATTGATGCACTTCATCCTTTTGCTAACCTTAAACCTTGTGACAATGTGTTTGCCATTGAGAGCTTATGGTACAAGCAAAACCCTTTGGTGATTCAAGGGCCAGGCGCGGGCAGAGACGTTACTGCAGGGGCTATTCAAGCTGATTTAGTTAGCCTTTGTAAAAGCCTTAAATAAGCTGATGTTGGATAAAAAAAGGCCTCTTAAACTAAGAGGCCAAATAGGATATTAAGGGTGTTTACAAACGCTTGAAGGTTGCTACCTTCACTCTAGTTTTAAGGGTTGCTAGAAAACCTTCCGCACAAGAAAAGGTGGCGTGAAGCCACCTCTCAATTTTTACTCACACTTGCTTACCATCATTGTGCCAGCAGCTGACACAGGATCTGCATTGTCAATCTTAAGGCTATAAACGTACTTACCTGCTTCAGGAATCGTTACGTTCATTTCTTTACCAGAGCCTTCAATGCGTGATACTGGTAGTGTTGTTCCTAATACAACAGTTTGACTCGGAGTCGACACTTCGAAACGCTTAGTACTGTCGTCACTCCACTCAGCAACTGCGTATTTAAAGCCAAAGGCTGTATCGTTAGGCTCATCAAATACTAATTGATAGAGGTTGTTACCTTTGTAGCTTAGTTTGTGAGAATCGACTGCAGCCCAGCCGTTGTGAGAACCTCGAGCAAATACATCTTCGCCGATTGGTCCAACTTCACTTGAATCAGGTAGGGTACAATCTGCTAACTCGCCTTCTCCGACAATGCCGCCTGTATCTGGGCCTTCTGGAGAAGGAGCTACAACTTCTAAGAAGCGAGACTCTAGGGCTCCTAATGTGATTTCATATTCACCAGAAGCTTGAGAAATAAGGGCATCGCTAACTAAGTCTTTCAGGTCGCCATTACTACCAATTTGTGCATCGCTAACGGTAACAGTTTTGGCTGAAGTGCTAGTATTAGCTAGGAATAATACTACGTTATCTCCAGACAACTTGTGGTCAAAATAAACATTGACTGCTTCGTCGGTAACAATTGCAGTGCGTTCACCTTTATATAAGGCTGGGTTTTCTGAACGAATTTGCATTAGCGTTGATATGTAGTCACGCAAATCTGCTTGCTCAGTATTAGCTGCAAATATTTCACCGTTGGTTCGGGCGCCAGTTGGCAAGCCTTCAACTTTTCCGCTATTTCGGGCTACGTGGTCATCACACAAGCCAACAGCTGCACAGGTATTGTTGTCTTCTTGGCCGGCAAAGCCAGGTACTTCATCGCCAATTTCTTCGCCATAGTAGAAAGTAATTGGTCCTGAATAGGCAGCCAAAAACGCATTTGCTGCTTTATGTCGTAACCAGTACTCTGATTCATTTGGTTCAGCGATGTTGCCGCGCTGTTGTAAGTCGCCTAGGCGAACTAAATCGTGGTTAGAGATAAAACCATTAGGAACAGCGTGTTCAGGGTAAGCCGAATGCGTGCTAAATACACTGGCTAGGTTGCCCGCACTGTGATTATTGCCGCCACTTTCTTCCACGGCATAAGACTGAACAATTCGGTATCGACCTGGGAAATCAAAGGCTGAACATAAACCGGGCTGTTCTGCTGTTCCGTAAGCCTGTTCTGCAATTTCAGATTCACCTCTCCAGATTTCGGCAACTAGGTAGCCCATAGGGTTAACTGTTTCGCCGTTCATGGTGTAGGTGGTTGCTTTGGAGGCATCTTCAACCGATTTACGAATTTCGCCCCATGCACCAACCGGTACTTGATAAGCTTGGTCTAAACGCCAGCCATCGATACCAAGCTCAGTAATCCAGTAAGTAGCTACCTCTTTATAAAACTCAAGGGTATCGTTATCGGTACCTGGGTAGCTAACTGGGTCATTCGCGCCTGAAGGCGTTAAACCGTTTGGAGATGGTGTTACGTTGCCTTTATGGTGACCAAATACACCATCAAAAAATACATACATACCACGAGCATGAGCTTCGTTCACTAGTGTACGCGCTTGCTCCATAGTGCCAAAGTTAGGATCGATGGCGAAGTAGTTGCGGGTAAAGTAGCCAGTGGCATCTAATTTTCCATTGCCTTCTGAATCGAAAATCGGCGTCATCCAAACGGCATTCATGCCTAAGCCCTGAATGTAATCAAGCGAGTCAATAATGCCTTGTAAGTCACCTTTGTGATGGCTAGTACCATAACCGTCGTTATAATCATGGTTAGAGTCACCATCAATAAACGCTTCGGTCATTACTTGGTAGATGCGCAGTTCTTTGGCTTTTTCGTAAATTTCAGCATCACAAGCATAAGCTTGGTATTCATAATCAGGTGTTCCGCCGTTGCCGCCGCCATCACCGCCGCCGCCACAAGCACTTAAACCAAATACTACTGCCATTGAGATGGCGCTCTTGGACCAATTCATTATTCATCCTTGCTAAATACAACTTATATGAGCTCAGTTAATCACAGCGTCTTTAGACTAGATACTTGATAGCGTTTTCAGATTGATGGAAAATTGACCCAGCTCGCATCTTTCGTTTAATTGAGAATATTGTTTTTTTATGAAATGGTTTTCATTTTGATTATTCTGTTCAAGAAACGATTCATGGTTAAAAACTTGGTTTGTGAGGATTTGCATTGTTCGATTTGGGTTTTTTACTACTCACGGTATGATAGCCCTATAAATAGAAAGAAAGTGGCAGGTTTATGAGTGGCGTTAGGGCCCAGCAAAAAGAGAAAACACGTAGAGCAATTATTGATGCGGCATTTAGTCAGCTAAGTGCTGAACGTGGTTTGTCGAGCTTAAGTTTGAGGGAAGTGGCTAGGGAAGCGGGTATTGCACCCACTTCTTTTTATCGTCACTTTTCCGATATGGAAGAACTGGGACTAACCTTAGTAGATGAAGGTGGATTAACCTTACGCCAGCTTATGCGCCAAGCGCGGCAGCGCATTATTGCCAGTGGTGGCAGTGTTATTGGCACCTCGGTGGAAACCTTTATGGAGTTTGTTTATAACAATCCTAATGTGTTTCGTTTGTTGTTGCGTGAGCGTTCTGGGACATCTCCGGCTTTTAGGGCCGCTGTGGCGCGGGAGATCGCCCATTTTATTGCCGAGCTTACCGACTATTTAGAGCTGCAATATCGCTGCCCACGAGAGGATGCGCAAATGCAAGCCGAGGCAATGGTGATCATTGTTTTTAATGCTGGTGCATCTGCTTTAGATTTAGCCGAGTTTGATCGCCAATTGTTGGCCGATAAAACCATTAAACAGTTACGCATTGTTGCCAAGGGAGCGGCACTCTACAATCGCTCGGAAGCCTTAAGTTAAGAGGTGAATATGAAGGTAAGAAAATCGCTGCTATTGCTAGCTTTTATTGCAGGCTTATGTGGTAACGCCAGCTTGGCCCTATTTACGGTGCCTGAGCTAAAGTTTTCGGTGTTTCCAATCATTGCCTTTGTACTGGCCATTATGCAGCTGTACCACTTATATACTGAGAAAGACTTAAGTGAAGACTCACCTCTAATGAGTGTCGCCGCCTTTCTGCTGGGCGCCCTGGGTTATTCGGCCATGTTGCGAGCTCAATTCCCCGACATTGGTAGCAACTTAGTATTGCTAATCATCTGTTTGTTTATTGGCTTATGGTTGATGTTTAAGTTAGGTGGCTTTAAACGCTAAGGTTTGAATTATTAAGTTATTGCAAAGCCTGTTGCCATGCTAAATCTGCTTGTTGTTGGTAGGCTTTCCAATCTCCTTTTAACCAGCGTTGGCGCCCTTTTTCTGCAAAAAATAAATGCAGTTGGTTATCAAAAAACTCCCACACTTGACCGTCGGTTGCAATTAAGCCCTCGCCTAAAGACAGCGCATTGGCACAAAATCCGTTGTATTTAGCTTGGTAGGTCTCGGGACTAGCTGCAAATTTGTCGGCGCTTTGTTGACTGGCAAACTGCCAGTTTGCCTCTTTCCACCTCACGGTATACTTTTTATTGCCCTGCTGAATGTTGCGATTGGCTTGTTCTTGAGCAAGTTGGTAACTGGTTATGTCAATTCCGCCTATGGCTTTGTCGCTCCAAAAGCCGGTGCTTACCGGCTCGTTGGCAAAGCTGCTTAAACTAAGTATCAAGCAAGTGGTGGCAACTATAGTTTGTTTCATAATCTTCCCTAGATGCTGAGTAAGCCATAAATGGAGACCGTGCTTAGCAGGGCACTATTTCAAATAGTAAAAAGCCGCGTCAATTAACGCGGCTTTAACTTGCAGGTGAATACTTGTGCTAGCGACGCTGCAGGTACATGCCTACTTCGATGTGGTCGGTATAGGGAAACTGGTCAAACAGCGCCCAATGGCTAATTTTGTGAGTACGGCTTAACTCACTTAGATTGTCGTAAAGTGTATTAGGGTTACACGAGATATAAACAATGTTGTCGTAGCCTTGCACCATGTCTAAGGTTGCATCATCTAAACCCGCTCGTGGTGGGTCAACCAAAATGGTATCGCATTGATAAGTGCTTAAATCAACATCTGCTTCTTTTAGGCGGCGGAACTCGCGCTCACCCAACATCGCTTGAGTAAACTCTTCTGCCGACAAACGAATGATTTTTACGTTGTCGATGTTGTTATGTTTAATGTTGTATTGCGCTGCTTCAACCGAGGGTTTGGCGATTTCGGTGGCTAACACGCGATTGAAGTTTTTGGCTAAGGCTAATGAGAAATTACCATTGCCGCAATACAGTTCTAGCAAATCACCTTGGCTATCGCTGGTGGCGTGTTGCGCCCATTCCAACATGTGTTGATTTACTATTGCGTTAGGTTGAGTGAAGCTGTTTTCTATTTGCTGGTAAATAAGCTTTTCACCATTAACAGTAAGTACTTCATCTACTCTATCTTGGTCTAAACACATTTTTTGTTTACGTGAGCGACCAATTAACTGAATTGAAAATTGCTTGCTTAGCTCAGCTTTTAGTTTTTCGGCTTCTACACGCCATGCCTCGTCGATAGGCTTGTGGTAGAGCATGCTTACTATCACTTCGCCACTTAAGGTTGATAGAAAATCCACTTGAAACAGTTTGTGACGCAGCAGCGGATTTGGTTTTAGCTGCTCAACTAAAATTGGCATAAGCTGGTTAATGATTTCGCTAGCCGGAGGAAAGCTGTCTACTCTAAATTTTTGTTTGGTTTGCTGATCAAACATGATGTAGAAGAGATCGTCACCTTCATGCCACACCCTAAACTCGGCGCGCATTCGATAATGTTTCGTCGGTGATGCAAATACACTCGGTTGAGCAGGCGAAAATTCGGCAAACTGCTCTAAGCGTTTTGCCACTTTGTCGGCCAATAGTTGTTGGTACTGTTCTGGGTAGTATGCAATAGCGCTCATGGCCGTTCCTCTGTTCTAGCAAGCAGCGCAATTTAAAGGTGCGTGGCTTGCTTGTCCAGTTTATCTACAATAATAGTGATAATATTTCTAAAGTTTTAATTTTGGTCGCCGATAAGCTGTGACTAGGGTAAATCCGTGGAGGCTTTATGAACGAACTGAATGGCGTGGGCAAAACCCCCGTACAACAGTATGCCGAGCGCTTGTTGCAGCAGTCGGCTCCGGCGATTGAGAAACGCAATAACTTGGCAGATGACAAGGCAAGCTTAAACCAGCAAGGTGCGGTAGCTAGCCATGTGTTATTGAGTTCTGTTGAAAAACATACCTTGTCTATGGCAACGGGTGGAGTAAGCCTCCCTAAACCCCAGCAAGTGAGCGTGTTTGATGCTGAAGAAGTCGCTCGAAACGTGCTTAATTTTGTTGCCAGTTCCCTGCACAGTGCTAAACAGTCGGGGATGTCGGAAGATAAGCTAGCCGAAATGATGGCCCAAGCCCGTAAAGGGGTAGATATGGGTTTTGAAGGTGCCCGTGAGGAACTTAGTGATGCGGGTATTCTTAATGAAGAGTTAGAAAAAGGCATCGATAAGAGTTATGACCTAATTCAAGAAGGTTTAGAAAAGATTGAAGAAGGTGACTACGAAATTCAATCTGCACCTCTTTATAGCCAACTGGCAATGTCTAGTTCGCAATCCGCCACAATGGAGTTAGAAACAGCAGAAGGCGATAAGGTCACTATTAGTTATGGCTCGCAGTTAGCCGCCAGTTATAGTGAAGGGCGTTCTTCAATCCAAGCCTCTTTTGCCTCGCAGCAACAATTTAGCTTCTCGGTTGAGGGAGACCTTAATGATGATGAATTGGCGGCAATTGCCGATTTAATTAAACAGGTTGATGAGGTTGGCCAGCAGTTTTTCTCGGGCGATTTAGATAAAGCCTTTGACCAAGCGCTAAATATTGGTTTCGACGAACAGCAGCTAGTTGGCTTTGCGGTTAACTTTCAGCAACAACAAAGCGTAGCGGTTACCCAAGCCTATCAACAAGCTAATGACAAATCCTCTGGTGGCTCTGAGCTGGTACCAGACTTAAGTGAGTTTTTGAGCTCTTGGCAAGATATTCAAGCCAAGGTGAGTGCTTTGTTTGCTCAACCTGAATCTGCCACCGAAACGCTATTGGCTGGAATACTGCCTATTTCTAGCCCTAGCGACGAAGAAAACAAACAAGCAGATGTAGAACGCTTTAAAGGTTTTGCCGACCGCATGGCTGAAGCTTTGGCGATGTTTAACAACACACCTGCTACTGCGAATAACGCAGCCGACAACATTAGTTAATTTCAAGTTGGGTAAAAGCGCGGCTTTTTGTGCTATCAATCACATTAAGCCTCGCTTATAATCTCGCCCGCTGTGGTGCTTGTGTAGTAAATACTCAAGCTTAATAGGGAATCTGGTGCAAATCCGGAACTGACGCGCAGCGGTAATGAGGAACGAAAGCTCAAGGATTGGCCTTTTCCAAGGATCTCCAGACACTGTTTGTATCGCCAAACGGGAAGTCGCAGCCGTAGTACAAGTAATACGCCTCTAAGTCCGAATACCTGCCACATCGCACATGCTTATAACAGCAAAGTACTACGCGACGATTAGGATTACATCGATGAAGAAGTTCATATTACTGGCCGCAGTAGCGCCAGCTTTTGGCTATGCCCAAGAAACCCAGCAAGCACCCCAAACAGAACAGCCAGCTACTATGGTTGTTACCGCCAACCGCATGGAACAAACCGAAGCCAGTGTTGTTGCGCCACTTACTGTGGTTAGCCGTAGCGAAATTGAAAGCAGCGGCGCTCAAGACATTATTGATGTGCTAAGTCAGCAAGTGGGTATTAGCGTTACCCGTAATGGCGGTAAAGGGCATACCGAAAGTGTGTTTATTCGTGGTACCAGCTCAGCACAATCTTTGTTCCTTATCGATGGCGTGCGAATCAATACTGCTACAAATGGTGGCGCGCAGTTGTCGTTACTACCCTTAGAATTTGTTGAGCGTATTGAGATTTTACGTGGTGCGAGAGCTTCGATTTACGGCGCCGATGCCGTAGGTGGGGTAATCAACATTATCACTCGTCCTAGTTTTGGCAGCGAGTATCACGGCTTGAAAGCAGCAGTTGGTACTCAAGAGACTGTTAAGCTTGCCGCTCGTGCAAGCGGACAACTAGATGATGCTACTCAGTACAATGTTATTTTTAGCAAAGATAAGAGCAATGGTTATGATATTCGTCCACAAGATAACTTAGACGAAGACTATGGTTACGATACCTTTGGTGGATTGCTAAGCTTGGACCATGAATTCAACCAAGCTTGGCGTGGGCGAGTATTCTTACTCCTAAATGATAGCGAGTCCGAATTTATTCAAGGTGGTAAAGCTTTAACCAAGCACAAGCAAACCGTTTACGGTGCTAGTGTTAATTACGCTCAAGACCGAATCAATAGTGAGTTTGCATTAAACTCCCAACAAGACCAATCGGATACAGCCCCAGCCGATAATTTTGTTGATCCTCAGCGCTATTCTACAGAACGAGTTGCGGCTAACTGGCTACTAGGCTATCAACTTAACCAGCAATGGTTATTGCAAGGCGGGCTTGATTATCAAAAAGATGATATTTCTGGTACAAGCTTGATTTATCAACAAGAAAGCCGAGATAACAAAGCTGCCCATATTGGTACGCGAGCAGACTACGACCAGCATACTCTCGAGGGTAGCTTACGTTATGATGATAACGAACATTACGGTGACCACACTACCTATAACCTAGGTTGGGCTTGGCAGTTCCAACCGTCAATGCGTTTTAATGCATTGCATGGTACCGCCTTCAGAGCACCAACTTTTAACGATCTTTACTACCCAGGTAGTGAAAACCCTAGTTTAAAAGCAGAAACGTCAACTAATAGTGAGTTGGGCTTAGAGCTTAATTTACTGCAAAGCCAATGGCAGCTTAATGTATTTCGTAATGACGTGGATAATCTTATTGCTTGGGGTTGTGTAGCACGTTGTGATAACGACTACTCAGGAACGCCTGATACATGGCCATTATGGACACCAGACAATGTAAGTGATGCGCGCATTCAGGGTATCGAGTTCCAAGGTGAGTTTTCTACAGCTTTGGTAAACCATAGGGTAATTGTAGAATTTTTAGATCCAAAGGACCGTAGTACTGATAAAAACTTGATTCGCCGTCCTGAGGAGCAAGTTAAGTATAAAGCTGATATGTATTGGCAGAGCCTGCAAGTTGTTGTCGATTTCCTATGGCGCGGAGATTCGTATGAAGATGCAGCAAATACTACAACCATTGATAGTCATTCCATTTGGGATTTAAGTGCTAACTATAAGTTTGCTAGCGGGTTACGTGTTGATGCGAAACTACGAAATGTATTTGATAAGCAGTATTCAACTGTAAACGACTACCAAGCGCAAGGTCGTACCTTTGAGTTGGGCGCAAGTTACCAGTTTTAAGGTTTACGCTTTAACATAGCTCTAAGCCCTAGCTTTGGTTAAACTAGGGCTGAATTATTTTAAAGGCTTATTGGTAGAGTAATGCACGTTCTTGTTTTTGATTCTGGTGTGGGTGGTTTATCTGTTTTAGAGCAACTGCAGCAGCGAAACCCTACTATGCAATACAGCTACTTGTTCGATAACCTTTATTTTCCCTATGGGGAGTTAGACGACCAACAATTGATTACCCGTGTGGTCGAACTGCTTACTAAGGCAGTAAATAAGTTTAACCCCGATCTGGTGGTTGTGGCGTGTAATTCTGCCAGTACCTTATCCCTTCCTTCTTTGCGCGAAACTCTCTCCATACCAATAGTTGGCGTTGTGCCGGCGATAAAATCTGCTGCGAACAAAAGCATCACTCGCCACTTTGGTGTATTGGCGACTCCCGGTACCGTAGAGCGCAGTTATACTGAACAACTTATTGCAGACTTTGCCAAAGATTGTCGCGTTGAGTTACTCGGTTCTACATTATTAGTGCAATTGGCAGAACAAAAACTAGCTGGCGAATCTATAGCGCTTGAAGATGTAAAGCAGGCGTTAGCGTCGTGGTTATCGTTTGATGATCTAGATTGCGTGGTATTAGGTTGCACCCATTTCCCCTTATTAAAGGATGAAATCCAGCAAGTATTGGGTGAGCGAGTATGTTTAGTTGATTCTGGCGCAGCGATAGCCAATCGTGTACACAGTTTGCTATCAACTAATGAAGCCTTGAATCCAAGCCAAAAAAAAGCGGAAGCTCATGCTTACTGCACTATGCATCCCGCTAATTCTTCGTTGTTAAAACAGCTACAAGCTTATCAACTAAGTAGCTTGCAACTATTTACTTAGGCTTCTTTACGCTCATTCGCTTCACGAACCTTTAAAGTGCGTTGTTGAAACTCTTGTTCGTTTAGGGCTTCAACAGCTTTTGGTGCATCTTTAGCCGCCATTTCTACAAAACCAAAGCCGCGACGTTTACCGGTTTGCTTATCTTTCAATAAACGTACTGATACTACTTGGCCGTAATCTGAGAATAATTTGCGAATAGCTGACTCGTTTGCACGATAGGGTAGGTTACCAACGTATAGGGTTTGTGTTTCCACACCGTCGGATGATTCAGTCGTTGATGAACTTGCTGGTTGTTCGTCGCTAGTAGCACCGTTAGAACTTAACAATACGATGGCGCCGCCAACAATTACTGCTATAGATAGATATAAAGGCTGTAGTGGAGCGACTGCGGCAGCCACAAAATAGGCAGCAACTGCTACCGCTATAAGTATGACAACAGATAAACTGGAATTTTTCATAATAAATTCAATGCTCAATGTATTCAGAATAATGGAAAGCAATTTTTTAACAAAATTGCGACATCATGGTAGCCAGCTTTTTGCCGATAAGCTAGAAAATGTACAATTTCTCTATCAGAAACTTGCTAAATGACACAATTACTTTTAATTCATAGGCTTGTTTAGTCGCGAACTTGGTTTTCTGTGGATAAGTTTGTGGGTATTTTGTGGCTTAGTTGGGGGTTAATTATCAATTCAAAATTAATTGTGATTTTCTTCAAAAAACGCTTGCGCCGCGGGAATCG
>NZ_JBTWEN010000013.1:0-120295 GCF_056958115.1 Agarivorans sp. D1326
CGGCTTTGCGTAGGTACGCATCCAGTTATACAAGGCTTTAGTGCTTATGCCTAAACGCTCAGCGACATCTGCAACGGGATAACCGTGAACAGTAATTTGATTAACAGCTTCTTGTTTGAACTCTGCTGAATAGCGTGTGCCTTTGGCCATGGTTTTACCTTTTATAGTGAAGTTACATTTTTACCATAAAAAGTGTCGGGTGTTCTCAGGCCTTACCAATCTGAAACCTTCCAAAAAGTATCAAAATATGTTGAACATCAAAATAGCGCCCCAAAGTGGATGTTTAAGGGCTCTCCTGAGCTTTTATCACATAAAGAAATTGAAGACTTAACTGAAAGTTTGGCCGCTTGTCAGTAAACTGTAGTGGCTGAGGGAGAAGGCTTAATGAGTATCAAGGCGCTTAAGGTGGACTGCAAACCTGTGGCGGTTTTGGTTCAAGTCGGTTAGTGTGATTGAGGTGGTTAATTTGGGTGTAGTGGTGTTTACAGCCACTTAGCTTATCGTTACAGGGCAATGACTTTGACACATCATATAATTACATTCGAAATTCAAACAGGGCCAGTTGAAGATGGAACTGAGAAGGATATTGCGATGTTTATCCTTAATGAATTTTCTGCGCTAGCTGAAAAGCATGGTTTTCGGGAAGGCTTCTCGATAGAGGCCTCATGGAAAAAAGGATGTGTTCTTGAGCATATTTCTCTCTTGGTTACAAATGCAGATGCAGTCGTAACTGGTGTAACCGCTGCGGGCACTTATGTAGCACTAAAAGACTATAAGTCTCTTAGACAAAGTATTCTTTTGCTGCTGAATGATGTAAGAACTATAACGTATAAAACTAAGAAATTAACTTTTAAAGTCATCCGTGCTGTAATTTCAGAGAAACGAAAACCTCCGCTTCATGAGCGAATTGAGCCAACAATCAAACGAGATGATAATCCAAACCTTAAAAGCCTTTAATAAGCCGCAGCAATCGCTCCTGTTGGTCGCAGGGACAACCCAAACGCTATTGGCTTGAATTGAATACAAAACCGTGGCCAATTTAACTTGACCACTACAATTCACTATGTCACTAAAATGGTAATCTTTAAAGCTAGGTGTATTTTGATACATTCCTAACATCTATCACTGTAGGAACTGATACTTACGAACTCTTGCAATCTCTGCACATGGTGAAAGCTTTTAAATATCAACATCGGACAAACTCGCTTAGCAATTCTATCAGCCCATACAATAACTCAGTTTTCTTATGGCATAGTCGATTTTGTCCTGCACCTAGTTTTTATTCGACACTCCTAGTTGGCTCAAGATAGTATTATTTTTTCACCCTTCGGTAATCGCACCGGCAAAACTTAATCGTCCGTACCATCCTGGCGAAAAGGTTATATGTTCGTCTAACCATGTGTTATCAGCACTAGCAAAAATCAGCGTGAATCCGGTAGCGTTTTTAAGCCACTGCTCCCACCAGGTCCATAATGCATCTGTAATGTCATCATGCTTACCCGCCAAAACTTCGATGTCGTCGATAAACAGTACGCAGTTTCCCTTTCGTACCAATTTGCAAGTTTCAGCGATAGCTTGCTCCCAATCGGTTAAATTCGGGGTAGGGATAGCAAACACCTCAGAGAGTTGGTTCGCTAAATCTAACAACTCATCAGCAAGCTTAAGGTTTCGTCCTCTACCCACAACTCTATATACCGGCACACCCAAATACTCAGAGATTGCCCGTATTAAGCAGTCCGAGTTGATACTTTGCTGCTTCCTTATAACGTTGACCTTTGGGCGCTCACCCGGCTTAGAGAGCTGTTTGTAAAGGCACTTAAGGCTGCTTGAATGTTGCAAAACAACTCCCGTTTAGGCCGTTACATTTGAACAAATAACCAATACTCGGAGTAGGTCGCGGGCAATTTCCTAACGACTTCTCCGCTTGAGCTTAAGCCCACGCCGTAAGAGTTTTTCTCTTAGGTTTTCTCGTGCTTGAGTCATCGATACGCCAGGGTTTACAAACTCATCACTGTCAAAAGGGTTGGGAATTACCCGACGCGCTACAAAGCGTCGCTTCTTCATACAGTTAGCGCCTATATCTGTGAAGTGACCACTGCTCCCGTCGAGGCTGTTCCTTCGTCTCCGTAACAAGTTACGCTTCACTCTCACTCAATTTCAGTCTCTAACAAAACGCGATGAGGCATGGGTAGAACGTCTCAGCTAAACACGTTATTGATTTTGATTCACTCACTGGTCACCTCCAAACTCTTTAGTTAATTCTAATTCACATCGATACAATTCGCATGCCATAAAAAACTGTTTTTTTTAATGTATTCAGTTAGTTTCGAAGTGATACTTACTATGTAGATGAATAGTATTTGATATACGATTTACTGTCTTAGGTTAAGTTATCAACTTAAAATATCTGTTTATTTTGGGGTATTGAAGACCCAAATTAAGCACGATAATCATCGGAGTGATGCTCCGCTAACTACGTCTTGATTTGCTTTTATCCTTGCAGTTCAGCGAGCCTAATCTAGCGGACTCTCTTTGGATCATTAACAAGGTCTTAGGCAATTGGCTATAGCAGGTCACTTCACTGGTATATTAGATCCGTAGTCAACCTATTATTGCTCGCTTTAGAATTCAGCACCCTCAGGCTCGTCATCTTCATCATTGAGCTTCTCATTCAAATCTATTTCAACACCGTCGATGAGCTTATCTACCGACTCTCGCATGTCTTGAGTAAGCGGTAATGAATATTTCAGTAAGTCTTGAAAGGCATCGTCATAGAGCGCTTCTGCGTCCTCGGGGGGCGGGTTTATCTTCCCCTTCGTATCTTTGGTCATCAGTTCTACTCCAATACCAGTTTTCAGAAAATTACAAAACACACACTATTCTGGGCAATTAGATGAAGGGGTGAGCAACCAACCTCTTGCCTATCGCTTCGCGGTGTTAGCTGTCCCTTTTCGCCGAACGAGTTTCGCTTTGAGGTTTTCTCTCGCTTGTGCGAATGAGACCCCAGGATTAACAAATCCAGGTTTTAGAAAAGGATTGGGGATAACCGCCGGGACATTTTCTTCTTCATATCGGTTCTGTAAATGCATGAATCTGAGAATATAGCGTAACGAGTCGTGCAATGAGTTTACGCCACGGACTAATCTTCGCTTATAGCAAAAAGTTCTAAAAAAACTTGATGCACTAGCTCTTCACTCCATGAAAAATGCCAAAAATCAAACTTCTTAATTTTCAGGTGTTTAGCAAAAAACACAAGCTCTGTACTGACATTTTATTAATTATTGCTAATAATAAGTTGTTGAAAAATAAAGAGTTATTAGCATTTGAATATGGTTATTTTGTAAGCTCTCGACTATCTTTCTTCGCTTACCCTCAACACTTAAGGAGAAAGAAGGTGAGCCTAAATAGAAAAATCGGAAAAGCGTCAATGATGAAAATCGCTCGCTTCGATTACAGCATAAAGACAGGAACCTTACAGTACATGGAGTCCATGCTCGAAAGCGATGTCTGCTTATTGCTGGACTTTGACGATGAGGTTGTCAGTTACACCACCCAACCTGACAGTTTCATGAACCACTCGAAGGAGGGAAACTGGCGTCAGTATACCCCTGACCTGCTGATTCAATACTCTCGGCATTTTGACCACGGAGAAGTTAAGCCCGAAGCGAAAACCTATTCGGATGAATTCCAGAAAAAGCATGCATTGCACGAAAGTATTGTGAAGGAACAAACTGGCACAGAGCTAAAGCTTTTCACTGAGCCAAAGGTTCACCCTGATCGCTTAGTCCAACTGCGTCAGCTCAAGGCTTTTCATCGCTATGAGGCGATACCGTCACTCAACAAACAAGTGGTGCAGTTCATTAAAGATAACGGTGGTCAGGTAGTGCTCTCTGAGATTGATCACATCTGTGTGGAGCACGAGGCTTGGGTTTCCTATCCCATGGTCATGCTTGCTCATCAAGTGATACGTAGCGTGTTTCCAGAGGTTATTAGACGTCACACTCTTGTGGAGGTGGCAGCATGAATCCGCAGACAGCTAAATCACCCTCTACCTATCAAGACCGCCCAACCCTGTTTGTCAAAGGCATGCTGTTAAGTTACGACAAGGAGGAGCACGTTGTTCGCACTGTTGAGCCGGATTATATGGTGCTGGAGAATACACTGACCCACGAGCCCAAGATGCTGAAGACGGATGTATGGTCTCTTGCTTATCACGAAGGCTTTCTGAAGGTTACCGAAAGAGAAAATACGGTTGCCATCCATCCTATTACTGATGCTGAAAAGTTAGCCGAAGCCGAGCGTTGGTTAGCCTACCTGAACGAGTTAGACATTTCTGGTTCACCGGGCTCGATGGAAACGAGGCTTAAGGTCATCGACAGTGTTTCTAGAAGAGTCCGTGACCCCAATCCGCCGCATGAGATGAAGCTCTATCGTATGCACAAAAAGTGGGGGCGAAAAGGTAAGAATATTTATGCCTTACTCAACACTAAGCTGACGCGCACTAAACCGGTCACCGAAGCTCAGTATGACTTTGCGATGGCCGTTATTGATGAACATTATCTGGTACCGCATGGCGGTAACCGTTCTGCACTATATCGCACATACAAAGAAGCTTTTTATCTGGATATTAACCAAGAAAAATATGAACTCTGCGGTAAACCCATGTCCAAAACCTCGTTGGACAACCTATTAGATGAGCTGGACCCCTTCCAGGTTTCGGTTGCCCAGAAAGGGCTCAAAGCTGCCCGCGCTCTATTCAGAGACAGCAACGAGAAAATCATCACCAAGCACCCAGGGCAACGCGTGGAAATCGATGCTGTTCACTTAAATTTAGGGGTGCTTTGTGATGAAACGGGAGAGTATTTGGGGCGTATTATTTTGTTCCTCGCTATCGATGTGCATACCAGGTACATCCTAGGATACTCGATTGTCTACGGCACTAAACCGGCAGAATCTGCCGAAGCCGCTATGAACTTATTGCGCCATGTGGTTTCGCCAAAATTAAAAGATGGCAACTTTAAAAACGACTGGCATACGATTGGAGTACCAGTAGCATTTCACTCTGATAATGGCGCAGGGTTTATATCAGAAACGGTGACTCACTTTTATGCTCTCCTTCATAGCAGTATCCATCGCGCCGAGTCCGGAAAATCACAGCGACGGCCATTTATCGAACGTTTCAATCGAACTATTCGTGAGCAATTGATGAAGCGAGTTCCGGGGTATTTAGGTAAGCGCGTTGATGCGAATAATTTCGATAAAACGGTAGAGGCAGCGGCAGTAATCACCTTGTCTGAGTTTATTCGATACTTGGAAGAATACATCGTCGATTACTACCACCAGAATTCACATAAAGGGTTAGATGGCCTCAGTCCTGCCCAAAAGCTGGCTCAGTGTAGGAACGATTGTTACCCAAGGCCCGCAGCGGATTTAGCGATGCTAGATAGCCTGGTTGGCGCGACTTATACGCGCACCATACAGGAAACGCAAGGAGTACAGATTGAAAACTTGTACTACAACTCGACTGAGTTGAAACACTTGCGGTTCAAGCTCATGCAGAAGCGCAATTCGACAAATAGCAAATCGAAAGACACCAAGTCGAGGAGTGACAAAGTAAAAGTCGAGGTCATATTTAACAAAAAGGACATTTCATCCGTCACTGTCATTGTGCCGGGCGAGATGGAGATGATGATTGTACCTCTGCGCGATAAAACAGTCGCTCCAGGAACCAGCCTTGAAGCCTATCGGGCGCAAAATCAAGCCGCCAAAAAAGGAGCGCAAAACGCTGAGACTAAGACTTATCCATCAAAACATGGTGAGCACGGTAAACCTAAGAAACGTAAGCCTTCGTCGTCTGCGCCGAAGTCTAAAGCGTTAGAGAGCGGCAGCTATTGCCCTCAAACAACGCTTGAGGAGGGGGTGAATCGCTTTGCGAGAGACAACTCTAAACTGACGTATGTGCAACCCAGCACTTCAGTGCTAGAGCCTCCTATCCCGGACTACTCCCGAGAATTGTCTGGAGGGCGATAGCATGGATGAGCATAACCATAACCAAGAGCTTGATGCCTTTTTGGCACGTACGATTTTTTACCCTAAGTTCAAGGTTGCTTACGACACGTTGACTCATATCTACAAATTTGGCGGTCGCGATGCTGAACTGGTGGTGTTGATAGGACCTGTCGGGGCGGGTAAGAGTCATATGATTGAGCAACTGATGCTCGATTACCCGATTAGGGACACCGATGAGCAAACGTTCAGACCTATCTTGTATGCTCGCATACCACCGGAGAACACTTACGCGGGCTTACTCGGAAATCTGCTTGAAGCAATGGGAGATCCTTTACCGTGGCGCGGCTTGGTTGTTGAGCGTCGTATGCGGCTTAAGCACTTAATCACTCAACAGCAAACTCGGATGATTACATTGGATGAGTCTCAGTCTGTCATTCCTCGTTCTGGAGCGGACGCTAAAACCGCAAACGTTAAACTGCTGCTTGAGCTGACGAATGATCTGAAAATCCCCATTTTGCTGGCTGGTAAGGAAGACTTATTGGCGCTGATGGCCGCAGACGATGCCATACGTTCTCGTACCCGCTGTAAGTTATCACTCAGTTATTTCTCGTGTATGACGAGAGCTGGAGCTTTCGACTTTGCCGACTATATCCAAGGCCTGATAGGGTTCTTTCCTCGTAAGGTGAAAGGGTTCAATTTTTTCAGTGTGCAAAATGATGGGAAACCAGTACTTAAGAAAGACATCAGTACTTTGATTCGGTTAATACTCGCCACTGATGGCTGCCCTCGTAGTATTAGGTTCTTGTTCAAAGCGGTTATTGAACGTACCACTTCGGATACAGTTGTAGAACTTAAGCACTTTGCGGACGCTTTCTACACAGCGAGCAACCTGGAAATACCGCTGAGCTTTAATCCGCTTCTTGATAGCGAGTCTAGCGAGTCTAGCGAGTCTATTGCTAAAGTTTCAGAAGAAGCAGAACGTCGGGGGTTGTATGACAGCGATGCCTTCTGAACTGCCGTTGCGCCCAAGACCAATGGCTAATGAGACACTGTTGGGCTATTTGTTGCGGGTCAGCCATACGAATGGCTACCGCCAGGTTCAAACAATGCGTGATTTGTTTGGCTTGGAAGGGATGCCACTCCCTAGTATCACCTGCGACAACCGGCATCTAGATAGAGTGGCGTCTAGCATGTCCAGACGTCTTCGTTTGTCCCCAGAAACGCTTGTAGTTCATTTTGAAAACGAGCTCGATGGGGCGTTCGACGATGGTCGAGTTATCAAAAGTATTGTGGTTAAGTCACCGAAGGTTTGCATAGCGTGCATTGCAGAAATCAAACCGATTCAAGCAAAGTGGCGTTTGACGCATGTGACTCATTGTGAGGAGCATTGCCAGCCGTTGGTGAGCTGCTGCCCCGAGTGCCAAACGCCATTAAAGTGGACTCCGCAAATATACTCCAAGTGTGAGAATTGCCAAGTGGAGTGGAGGGAGAACGAGTCTAAAGTGGATTCTCTGCCGCTGTATCAAGTGGCTGAGCAAGGGCTAAGTCTGGTCCAACAACAGCATTATCGTCGCCATCTTTATCGCATGGCAGGAATGGCAATGCGATTCTACGACTTTCAAGCAGCTGCATACGCAGTGTTTCCAGATGATGTTCAAAATGTTTCATCGCTATTCGAATTTAGCTACCGTTGCCTAGTCGATGAAAAGTTTCGTCTTAGACAGTTTCAAAGCCGTGTCGACTACTGGAAGAAAAAGGGTCTACTAGAGCATATCCCTCATAGCTTCTTTATTCATTTACATGCCAACTATATTGAGGAGCTGGGGTTTTTGCCTCGTCCTCTTATTTGGCCGGTGAAGCCTTTTCATGTGATGAGCTTTCAGTCTAAGCGGGTTTCAAATCCACATGCTCACCTTAATTTCCGTGATGTTGGCACTCATTTCCTTGTAGATCGCCGAACCTTAGCTGATTGTTTGAGTGTTGCAACTTCGGACGTGACTTCTATGGTGGAGGCTGGCCTGTTGAGCCCGAGCTATGACTCAACATCTTTGCGTTACTCTTGGTATGACGTGCGTGATATCGACCAGCTTCTTGCGCGTTTGATGGCATGTACGAAACCGATGAGTGCTTGCTATACCTCAGGGGAGCTAATAACTGTTTTCGAAGCGCAAATAGTCTTGCGCCGTTTTAACTGGTCAGTCGCAGATATTCTCGTATTGCTGATATCTAAGCAGTGCGATTCGTTCCTAAAGGCTAGCGAGTTAAATTTTTCGAATTTGGCGGTTAATCGTGAGCAGTTGTTCGATGCATTGAATAAAAGGCTGGGCAAACAAAATGACTACAATGAACATACACTGGCGAGAGACTTCTATGTTCCTCCTGAGGTACGAGAGCGTTTTTACGATTTTGTTCGGTCGGAAAAAGCGAAACTTCCAGAGGAGCAGAACAGTTTGCTGTTCTTCACCGATCACTATGTCGTGCTAAACCAATGGTGTCGACTTCGAAAACTATCTATTCCAAGCATTTTTCGCCATCTAATGAAGCAAGGTATCGTTACTGAGTTTTCAGAAATGGCTGGTCGAGGATTCTATGTTTTTAGAAAATCTGATCTGCTTGAGCGTTCTCTTTCTGAAGTAGTAAAAAACGACAGCTAACTGAAAAGCCCCATTCCTAACCTTCTCACGCAAGACTAATCTCGCTCTTGCGGGATGCCGAAATATCGGCATCATTTCCTTGCAAAAAAACTAGTCTTTTCTATGATTTACAGGACACCAGCTTCGCGGCTGGTTTTTGCTGTTTAGGGCTCGTTACACACGAATTGTGAAGGTGTGTTTTTCTGCTAGAAAAATGACACTCTAGCCTGGAAATCCTATTTCTAATGACAGGTTTAATTGGAAAATATGCCCAACCTTAATTGTATATTCACTCCCTAACTGACTGAAAAATAACAATTACATCTTTTCTGTAAATTTCACTTTTAGGTATGAACCTACACAAAGCTTAAATGTTGTACGGCATTACCTTGAAGAGGTACTGCGTATCATTTTCTTTGAACAGATTTGAACTCTTACTCTTGCTGTTTAAAAACCTCTAACGAGGGTAAGGCATTGCCTTCAAAATCAAACAAGGCTTGGTTTTCCCATGAGTTCCCTAGGCCCCATTGATCGCCGCTGTATTCCATGCCTGCGTTTGTCGACCAAGTGGCCCCTTGAATAGGTAGCCACGCGGGCTCCCAGTAGTAGATACCTAAGCCCATGTTATTTGGAAGCTCGTTAACTAACAACATTATGTCGACTAGAAATTGTGCCTGCCCATTTACGCTTATTTGATAGCCTTCTATTGGATTTGCACTCGAGTAACTATTGGCTAATGAGTCGCCATTTTCATGTGTGAAAGGGAAGGCTGTTTCAACAAGTAACACTGGCTTGTTATAACGAGCAATTAGATCTTCCATGTTGGTTCTTACGTGTTCTACCGGGCCATGCCACCACGGGTAGTAAGACATGCCTATAATGTCGAAGTCGACACCTTGCGCACTTATTTCATCAAACCACCACCGAAAGGTTTGGTTGTTACCTGCTTCTGCTAGGTGCAATATGATTTGAATTTCTTTGCCACTGTTGTTGTCATGTACCGCTTGAATTCCCGCTTGAATTCCCGCTTTAAGTAGTTGTGATAAGCGCTCAAACTCTTTGCCATCTTGTCCCCAGCTTTTTCCATCTGGCCAAAGCATTCCCCCATTTAGTTCGTTACCAATTTGCACCATGTCTGGCACTACACCTGCGGCTTGGTGAGCTTGCATTATCTCGGCAGTATAGTCGTATACTTTCTGTTTTAGGTTATCAAAGGTAAGGGTTTCCCAGCCTTGGGGTTTACTTTGTTTTTTAGGATCTGCCCAAAAATCGCTGTAGTGGATATCTAGCAGGAATGACATATCGTTTTGATGAGCACGTACGCCAAGCTCTATGGAGCGCGCAAGGTCATTGTTGCCACCCCCAAATGGTTCACCGTTACTAGAGCTAGGGTCAACCCATAATCTTGCCCGAATAGAATTTACGCCATGGTTTTTTAGGATGCTCACTAGATCTTGCTCGATACTGTTTTGGTAGTACTTTCCACCCAGCGCTTCAATCTCAGGCAGCATCGAGATATCCATTCCACGAATGAAATTATCTCTAAGCTCAGGAGCGGTGATGCTGGCATTGTTATCACTGCTTTTAGGTGGGTTCGCAGACTGGCAGCCGGCAACAATAAACACCATAAACAATAGCGCTGTCTTTATTCTAGAGTTCATTGTTTGCCTCGTTTTATGGCCAATTGTTTGGCGATTACCGTGGGTATTTGTGCTCTGTTTTGCAGCTAAATAAGTAAAACACAGAGGTTTGTTTGTGAAAGATGCATTGGAGCGGTTTAACATCAATATAGCTACTGTTTTTAAGTGAGATTGCGAGCTGGAAAAAACTTTTCACAAAAACTATTTGTTACCTCCAGGGCGCTATTTAATTTACCTTAATTTGCTGTGGTTAATTTTTTCTTTCAAGTTCTTTGCTGTTTAAAAATTTAGCGACTACGCTTTTGCTTGTCACATTAGTGTCATTAAATTGGTGCATGTTTATCAAATACTTGTTGTAAATAAGCCGCTTTTGTCGGTAAACCATTTAACCGTAGAACTACATGGAAGAGATTATGTTGAATAAACGTTTATCATTAAGTGCCTTGGCACTTAGCATGGGCGCAATGATAAGTGCGCAGGCCAATGCTGAAACTTTACGTTTGCTTACTTGGGGCGGCTATGCACCACAAGAAGTTATCGAAATGTTTGAGAAAGAAACCGGCATTGAAGTAAAAGTGACTAAATCAAACAACGAAGACATGATCTCTAAACTTCGCGCTACTGGCGGCTCTGGGTTTGATTTAGCTCAACCTAGCCAAGACCGAATCACCGGTGTTCAGCAGCAGTTTGGCATTTACCAGCCTATTGATTTAGCCCGTATTGAGCAGGCCCAAATTATTACCTCAATGTTAGATGCTACTAAAAAGAATACTGCTGTAGGTGAGCAAGTGTTTGGTGTTCCTCATGTGTGGGGAACCAGCGGCTTGGTAGTAAATGGTGAAATGGCAAAAGATGTGGCCGATTACACCGACCTATGTCAGCAGCAGTACCAGGGTAAAATTTCTTATCGCTTAAAGCGCCCAACCTTAATCGGTTTTGCTTTTGCATTGGGTGAAGATCCATTTGCTGCTTACGCTGATCCTGTTAAGTACCAAGAAATATTGAACAAAGTTGAAAAGACTCTGGTGGAATGTAAGCCTTTGGTTAAAACTTACTGGTCTGGCGGCGACGAGTTAATGAACTTAATGCGCTCTAATGAAGTAGTTGCCGCTATGGCTTGGGATGCTGGCGGTTGGAAGCTAAATCGCGATCAACAGAATATCCAGTTTGTAGCACCTAAATCTGGAGCTTTGGGTTGGATTGATACTTTTGCCATTCCTAAAAAATCTAAAGCAGTAGATGCTGCGTACAAGTGGATTAACTTTGTTATGCGCCCTGAAGTAGCAGCTAAAATTACCGAAGCTGCAGGTAACTTCACCGCCTCTAAAGGTTCAGATGCTTACGTAAACGAACTGGCGAAGTCGCAGTTTAATGCCAGCTTTAGTAGCGACGACATCGACAACATTAAGTGGTACCCCGCTGTTCCTGCTGGTTTAGAAGCAATGGAAGGCAAAGTACTGGATCGCGTACAAGCGGCCAACTAGTTTTATTGGGGCGCTCGCGCCCCTCTGCTTTATTTGGAAGTACTATGGCGGCAAACGCTAAATATGATCTTGAATGTAAACACCTCTCGAAGCATTTCTCAGAATTTACAGCAGTAGATAAGCTTAATTTCTCGGTTGAGGCTGGCTCGTTTTTCTCTATTTTAGGCCCTTCTGGCTGCGGTAAAACCACCTTATTAAGAATGTTGGCAGGCTTTGAATCACCCAGTGAAGGTGAGATTCAGATCCATCAAAAGCGGGTTAACGAGCTAGCGCCAAATAAGCGCCCAGTGAATATGGTGTTTCAGCACTTGGCTCTTTTTCCGAACATGAATGTGTCGGAGAACATTGCTTACGGCTTAAAGCGCCGTGGTATTAAAGCCAACGAGCGACAGCATAAGATTAAAGATGTGTTAGAGCGAGTGGGCTTAGATGGCAGTCAAAACAAGCAAATTACTCAGTTATCGGGTGGGCAAAAACAACGCATTGCGATTGCCCGCAGTTTAGTGCTGGAACCCCGATTATTGCTGCTTGATGAGCCCTTAGGCGCACTAGATTTAAAACTGCGTGAAAAAATGAAAGTTGAGCTAAAGCACTTGCAGCGCGAATTTGGCACAACCTTTATCTACATAACTCACGATCAATCTGAAGCCTTGGTGATGTCAGATAAGGTGGCGGTAATGAACAATGGCCGCTTTGAACAGGTAGCCAGTCCGCAGCAGCTGTATTATCAACCGAATACGGCGTTTGTGGCCAAATTCGTTGGCCAAACCAATGCGCATTCAGCAGTGGTGTGTGAACAACGACAAGGTGTTGCTTTACTTAAAACCGCTCGAGGTCGCCATCTGATTGTAGCGACTAGTATTGATCAAGCCGAAAAGTCGGTGGTGGATGTATTTGTACGGCCTGAAGCCATTGGAGTTTGTGAAGCGGGAAGGGAGGTTCAAGCCGATAACCAGTTTGATGTAGAAGTTGAAGAGTGCTTGTTTGATGGCGCAAGTTCCACCTTAGTGGTTAAAGATACTCACCATCAAGACAGTTACCGAGTGGCTCCAGGCGCCAGTTTTTCTTTGCAGCACATAGTTCCGGGCAGTAAGTTACGAATTTTTTGGGATGCTAAACAAGCAATTTGTATTAGCCAAGAGGTGAAGGGTGAAAGCTAAAGGGCTTGGGTTTTACTTATTACTGCTTCCTTTTGTGCTGTGGTTTGTTCTGCTGATTGTATTGCCACATTTGCAGATGCTAGAGCTGTCATTCATCAAACGGGATTATGTGGCAGGGGACAGCGTAGGTTGGTACCAATACCAACAGTTTTTGGGCGAACCGCTCTATTGGCGAACCTTATTACGTACAGTTTGGATGTCTTTGTTAGCCACGTTTATAACCTTGTTAGTTAGCTTTCCAGTGGCATTTTTCATTGCAAAAGTGGCTCAAGGTAAAGTTAAACGCTTGTTGTTGTTAAGTTGCTTGTTACCTTTCTGGGTAAGTGAGTTAGTGCGCACTTACGGTTGGATGATATTGCTACGTGAGTCTGGTGTGATTAGCCAAGGTTTAATAGCTCTGGGGTTAACCGAGCAACCGATAGAATTTTTGTACAACGATGTGAGCATGTTAGTGGGGTTGGTGTATACCTCAATGTTGTTCATGGTGGTGCCATTGGTCAGTACTTTAGAAGGCTTAGATCAAAGCTTAATAGAAGCGGGCTACGATTTGGGCGGCAATGGTTGGAACGTTACCACTTCTATTATTGTTCCTTATGCAATGCCTGGCATTGTATCGGGTTGCATCATGGTATTTATGTTGTGCTTGGGAAATTACCTTACACCGCGTTTATTGGGCGGAAAAGACAGCCTATGGTTTACCGAACAGATTTTCACTCAATTTATTACTCGTTTTAATTGGGAATTAGGCGCTGCCTTTGGGGTGATTTTATTGCTGGTTTCGTCTTTGGTTGTGGCGCTGGGTTTAAAGCTAAGTGGCCAATCATTCAGCCGTACTTTGGGACGCTAGGGGAGCCTTATGTTGCATCAATTACGTGGCCCTGCTAAATCCCTTTATCAGTTCTATATGGTGGGGTTCTTAGTCTTTTTGGCATTGCCATTAAGCATTGTAGCGGTGTTTGCATTTAATGATAGCTTGTTTGCGGCACTACCTTGGCAAGGCTTCACCTTGGATTGGTTTATTGGTCAAACCGAACCTAAGCTGGGCATTCTTTATGATGATGGTTTGTTATCTAGCATTGCGGTGAGTGCTTCGATAGCGTGTTTTGTTACCTTGTTTTCCTTACTGCTTGCCACTGCGAATGCGTGGCTGTTCATTCGTTTTGATTTCCCAGGGAAAAACTGGTTATACATTGGCTTATTGTTGCCTTTAGTGATACCGGGAGTGATTTTAGGGGTGGCGATTTTAGTCGCCAGTAGCAGCTTGGCGAACAGCATTGAGAACAGCTTTGCTTGGGAGTTAGAGTGGTTAAGACCGGGGTTTGTGTTGGTGGTGATTGGCCAAGTAGCGTTTATTACCACTATTGCTACCTTGGTGGTGTTAGCTCGCTTACGTAAGTTCGATTTTAGCTTGGAAGAGGCAGCGCTAAACCTAGGGGCTAATTCTTGGGTCGCTTTTGTTACCGTGGTATTGCCGTTTCTTAGCCCCGCTTTAATCGGAGCTGCTGTGGTTAGCTTTTTAATGTCTTTCGAAAACTTTAACACTACCTTAATGCTGGTGGGGTCCGACGCGCCGCTGACTATCGCTATGTATGACCGTTTACGCGAAGGGTCAACACCAGTGCTCAATGCTGTGTCATTGTTATTGATGCTTGGCTCTGCTTTTATTGCTTTGGTATCGATGTTATTTGATAGCAAAAGTAAACAGGATTAAGTTCTTAGTGTTTAATAAATAACAACGTTTTGTTGTAGCTTATGCACTTAAGTTGACGATAAAAGTTAAAAATTAGCTGCGCTGTTATTGTTTATCGCTATTGCGATTTGAGCGTGATATAACCAACAGCTCACTGTTGTACTAGGGAGTAGTTGGTGAAACACAGCAGTACCCACTCTAAAGCCTTTATTATCTTACTTGCAGGTATGATGTCGTTGGTAGCATTGTCGGTGGATGCAATGCTACCGGCCCTGGTAGCCATTGCCGAAGATTTCGAACTGGCTAATCCCGCGCATGCCCAATGGACCATAACATCACTGTTTATAGGCCTTTCGATTGGCCAACTTGTTTATGGGCCATGGTCAGATGCGGTTGGCCGAAAACCTCCTATCTATGTTGGTTACCTATTGTTTATTGTGGGTAGCATTATCTGTGTATTGTCTAGCTCGTTTGCTTGGCTTATCGCCGGGCGAGTACTGCAAGGTATGGGCGCAGCTGCGCCAAGAATTATTACCATGGCCTTAGTGCGTGACAAGTTAAAAGGCGCTGAAATGGCGCGCATTATGTCTGTGGTGTTTTCGGTATTCATTGTAGTGCCGATTTTGGCCCCCGCGGTGGGCCAAGTTATTTTAGGTTTGGCCCACTGGCGTTGGATCTTCGGCATGCTATTGCTAATGGCTATTGCTACTGGTCTTGGGTTTTGGCGAGGACAAGAAGAAACCTTAACCTTGGATAAACGTCGCCCTCTAACATTACAAAGCTTTGTAGAAGGGCTTAAGTATTTACTGCAAAAGCGCAGTGCGCTGGTTTACACCATTGTATCTGGTTTTATTTTTGGCGCTTTTATGGGTTACTTAAATAGCGCGCCATTATTGTTTATTCAACTCTACAATCAAGCCGACAACTTTGCGCTGCTGTTTGCTTTAGCGGCGATTGCAGTAGGTGTTGCATCGTTAGTGAATGGTCGTTTTGTACTTAAGTTAGGTATGCACTTAATGATTAAGGCTGCGTTGTGGGGCTTACTTGCCCTTACGAGCGTATTTTGTTTATTACTAATAGCTAGTAGCGGAGCGCCTCCTCTTTGGTGGTTAATGGCTTACTTGATCCCAGCATTTTTCTGCATTGGTATTTTGTTTGGTAATTTAAATTCTTTAGCCATGGAGCCTTTAGGAGCAATTGCAGGAATGGGCTCGGCGTTTGTCGCGAGTATTTCTACACTGGTGGCGATTCCCATTGGTAGCCTTATCGGCCTTAGCTTTAACCAAACCTGTTATCCAGTAGTTATTGGATTTGGATTAGTGGCAGCGAGTAGCTTATTGCTAATCAAGTGCTTCGATAATCCAGATATTGAAGACAAGCAATTATCGGCTTCTTAAAGCATAAAATATCGTTTTAAATCTACATTAAATCAGCGATTTAAGGAAAAACTGGAGAGTTTTTCTTTAATTCGCTGATTAGTTGTTACGGTTTGGTGTTTTAGCTAAGTGTTGGGAAGATGTATTGGTTTTAAATGTTGAATTTGTAGTTATTTGTGATTCTTAATACTGTTTGGTGTGGTGCTGGCAGCTGTTTATTATTAGTCTTGATGTTATCACTTTGTTAACCAGAGATTGGACCATGAACACTCACGCAGATTGTTTACTACAGCTAAACCATTTAAGCGGTGCCGCAGTGCACGATTTATCCTCTTCATTTGATAATCTTCCTCATACTAAGCATGCCGATGGGCAATACCGTTTACGTCGCTATTCTGTTGTTCGTATTAATGATGGAAAAGTGCAAGCTCTGCCAGGACGGAGCTTTGTGCAAAGTGAACAGGTGAATCACTTTCAAGGCGATGTTATTCGTCAGTTTGAGGATATTGAGCAGAGCATTATTGCTTCTAAAGGCATGTATGAAATGTGTGCCCTTTTCTTGGAAGCAAATAGCTTAAGTGAACAGCAAGAGATTGAAATTCATCAAATTAGAATTGCCGCACAGGCTTCCGATACACCAGTTGCCCCTGAAGGAGTGCATCAAGATGGATTTAGCCATATCGCCGTAGTGGGCATTCGTCGTCATAATATTGATGGTGGAGACTTCATGGTGTTTAAAGATAAACACCAAGCACCGATTATGACCTTGGCACTAGACAGCGGTGAGGTGGCCTTACTTGATGACAGTAAACTTTGGCACTATGCAAGGCCCATTCGTGCTCACCGCCCAAGTGAACCGGGCTTTATGGATGTATTTGTATTAACAGCAAAGGATGAAGCATGAGTTTTTCTGTTGAGGCTGCACGCAAGCTGTTTCCTGCCTTAAATGCTAGGGGCGACGATGAGCCCTTAATTTATCTGGATGGGCCAGGGGGGGCGCAACTGCCCGCTTCGGTGCTGCAAGCCATGAACGATTATTTTATAAAAGGTAATTCCAATCTTGGCGGCGCTTTTGCTAGTAGCAAGCATACTGAACAGGTTGTAGAAAAAGGAAGGCAGCAGGCTAAAACCTTATTGAATGCCGCTAGCGCTAATAACATTGTGTTTGATGCCAATATGACATCCTTAACCTTTAAGTTGAGTAGGGCCATAAGCCGAGACTGGCAAGCTAATGATGAAATACTGGTGACCGCACTTGATCACTATTCCAATGTGTCGAGCTGGCAACAGGCAGCTGCCGACAAAGGGGCTAAGGTGTATCAAGTGAGAATTGACCCGGCTAACTGTAATTTGGATTATGCGCACCTAGAGTCACTGATAAATACTAATACCCGCCTTATTGCGCTTACTTATGCCTCTAATACCAGCGGTAGCATTGTTGATTTACAAAGAGTTATCCATAAAGCGAAAAGCGTAGGTGCAATGGTTTATGTGGATGCGGTGCATTATGTGCCGCACCGTTTAGTGGATGTGCAACAACTGGGCTGCGACTTCTTGCTCTGTTCGGCTTATAAGTTTTTTGGCCCCCACCTGGGTATTGCTTATGTGGCCGACCCTTGGCTGGAACTGCTCAAACCTTATAAAGTTGAGCCTGCTACCAATATCGGCCCTGGTCGTTTTGAAACAGGAACCCAAAGCTTTGCGGCAATTGCAGGCATGAGTGCTGCAGTTGACTACTTGGCTGATTGGAACCCACAGCAAAATAAGCGAGCAGCGTTAACCGCCAGTTTTGAGCAGTTTGCCGCGCATGAAAAAGCTTTAAGCGAGCATTTTTTGAAGCGCTTGGCAGCCCACCCGCAAGCCACGCTTTATGGTGAGAGTAGCTTGCAGCGCAGCCATATGCGCACTGCAACGTTCTCGTTGCGCTGGCCAAATATTCAGCCGCAACAAATTGCCGCTATGTTGGGCGAGCATAATATTGCTACGTGGCATGGACATTTTTATGCGCAAGGCATGATGGAGCAATTAGGGTTAATGGATAAAGGCGGGGTGCTACGCGTAGGTTGTATGCATTACAATACTCATCAAGAAGTCGACCGCTTGTGGGACCTTTTAGATAGTTACTGTGCCTAGTAACCTTTTTATACGTCCAACGCTAGGTGAGCAAATAGCTCATCTAGGTCGGTAGCACCTTCAAACTTTATACCCACTGCAATATGGTTATGACCATCTCGGCTTTGGCTTTTAATATTGCCTTCGATTACTGTGTCATTCTCTGGTTTGCCAGGAATTCGAATGTACACAAACACACTATCCAGTAATAGTTTGCCATTGCTTTCTGGCCACGCCATTTTGAAGCGGCAACCACCGGCTGATAAATCGAGAATAATGCCGTCAAAGCTTAAATCGTTTTCAATTTGCTGGTCACTTACAGAGGAGCGGTGAGTAACGGTTGCTGGAATGCGCGTACTCGCGCGTTGCTGTTTGCGTAGGCTAAAACGCTCTACTTCAGATGGGTATTTAACAAACAATAAGTGCTTAGGGGATTTGATAATGTCGGTAATGATGCTGCGAAATGCAATACATTGACCGGCTTCTCCTTCAATGATTGAACGGATCACGCAAGCCATGCCTTCCACTAATACATCACCATGGCCTTGTTGAGCATATTTAGGCACAGCAAAGATAAGAAAGTTAGCGTCATCTAAACCAATAAGCTTACACTTAATCCGTACATTACCTACTTTTACGAACTGCACATCTAAAACGTCGCCAAAGCGCAGTTGTCGCATTATTTCTACAACTTCTTGGCGTTGGTTAACGCGAGGGCTTGGTGTAGCTGGCAAAATAAAACTTCCTTATTACATGTTTGCTTAAAACAGGCGGCTTCCCCAGCCAAGCTTAGTCCGTAATATCTTAAAGTAATCATAGCTTTTAGGATGAACTAGGCGCAACGGGTGATTTTGCTTACGAATAATAACCTCGTCCCCAGGCATTACCGGTAGTGATACATGACTATCACAGCTAATGTTCATATGGTCGCTATTGTCGTGAGACAGCTTGAGCTTAATTTCACTATCGCTGTCTACAACTATTGGCCGTGAACTAAGGGTGTGTGGAAACATCGGTACCAGTGCGATGGCATCCAAATTAGGGGTAAGAATTGGCCCGCCAGCAGATAAAGAGTAAGCAGTAGAGCCTGTTGGCGTGGTAACAATTAGGCCGTCGGCGCGCTGGCTAAGCATGAAATGGTCATCAATATACACTTCAAACTCTAACATTGTGGCTACTTTGTCGAGGTGAAGTACCACTTCGTTCACAGCACTATTGCGGCTTTTTACTGCATTATGGCGCAGCACTTTGGCTTCTAATAAGCAGCGTCTTTCGGTAATAAACTCACCTTGCAACACTTCCTTTAAAGGGTGTTCAAAGTTAAAAGGGTCTAGATCGGTTAAAAACCCAAGGTTGCCGCGGTTAACACCTAGCACTGCTATGTCGTAGCGCGACAATACTCGCGCGGCCCCCAACATATTGCCATCACCACCAACCACAATCGCTAAATCAGCTTGTTCGCCTACTTGGTTAATGCTAACCAGATTGAGCCCATCAATGCTGAGTTGTTGGCCGGTCTGCTCTTCTACCAATACGCTGTATGATTGTTCAATCAACCAATGGTAGAGCGCTGTTAAGGTATTATTGGCTCCCTCGTGGTGGGGTTTGCCAATTAAACCAATAGTGTTGAAGGTTTGAGTCATAACTTGTTGATTTAACATTGTGTTGCTAGTGATTATAACGTGTGGTTTTACTACTCAGCCAGTTTTATCGTGACTATCACTTGAAAGCGGCGGTTTGATCCCCATAATATGCAACAGATTTAAGTTATTTGTGAAGAATTACGGAGACCCTGCATGAGCAGTGAGCAAAACAAACCACAAGCCGAAGAAGTGGTAGCGGAAAACGAAGTAGAGCAACAGGTTGAAGCGATAGACGCTGAGCTTGAAAGTGAAGTGGAAGAAGAAGCTGCAGAGTCTGCTGGTGAAGAAATTAGCGTAGCTGAGCTACTTGAGCGTTTAGCAACTGCGGAACAAACCGTGGCTGACCAAAAAGACGGTGTTATTCGCGCAAAAGCAGAAGTAGACAACATTCGCCGCCGCTCTGCTCAAGAAGTAGAGAAAGCACGTAAGTTTGCTTTAGAAAAGTTTGCTAATGAACTGCTACCGGTTATCGACAACATGGAAATGGCTTTGCAACACGCTAACCGTGAAGACGAAGCCTTAACTTCGATGATTGAAGGTGTTGAGTTAACCCTTAAAACCTTGATTGATGCCGTGAAGAAATTTGGTATCGAAGTTGTTTCACCGCAGGATGAAACCTTTGATCCTGAGAAGCACCAAGCGATGGGCATGCAAGAAGTTGAAGGTGTAGCGCCAAACACTGTTGTTGCAGTACTACAGAAAGGCTACGAATTAAATGGCCGCTTATTGCGTCCAGCAATGGTTATGATTTCTAAAGCTGCCTCGGTAGACACTAGCGCATAGTCATTATTGTATAGAGAAAAAGGGCCTTTTGGCCCTTTTTTTATGGCTGAATTTCAGCGTGTTTTTGGATCGCGATTTGGCGAATTCTTTGACCTAAGTTGCTTGGCTATGCCATTGTAGAGGTATGAATAAAAATTATTCGTATTGCTCAAAAGGTAAGCGTTGCAGCAAATGGAACAGTTAGAGATTTTCGACATCCCCAATCCTTGTCGTGGCATTTGTCAAACAAATAGCCGCGGTTTGTGTATGGGCTGTTTCCGAAATCGCGATGAACGTTTTGCTTGGCAAACCTTAGAGCCTGCGCAGCAGCAGAACATATTACGGCTAACCAAGCAGCGCAGGATGCGTTTTATTCGTATGCAGCGTAAGAAGTTAGCCGAACAACAGCAGCAAAACTCGGTGCAAGATGAACTGCCATTTGGTGAGTAAATGCTGCGCTAAATAGTGGTAGTTATCTATCACATCGGGCAATATATGCCTCTAGTAGTAGGGAAGTGTTGTTAACTAGAGGTCGTATGAGTGATTTAAATCAGCTGATAAGTAATAATCGTAGCTGGGCTAAAAATATAAAAGAACAGAATCCAACCTTCTTCTGTGATTTGTCTGAACAGCAAAACCCTGAATTCTTGTGGATTGGTTGCAGTGACAGCCGAGTACCTGCCAACCAGATTGCTGGATTACCCCCAGGTGAAGTATTTGTTCATCGCAATATTGCTAATGTGGTAGTGCATACCGATTTAAACTGCTTGTCGGTTATTCAATATGCTGTAGATGTTCTCAAAGTTAAGCACATTATTGTTACCGGCCATTACGGTTGCGGCGGCGTGTTAGCGTCGATGGAAAACGAACAGTTTGGTTTGATTGATAACTGGCTACGCCATCTTAAAGATGTTTACCGTTACCATGAAGCGGAGCTGGATGCTATTGAAGACAAGAAGCAGCGTGCCGACCGTTTATGTGAGTTAAATGTGGTGGAGCAGGTTAAAAACGTATCGCAAACTTCTATCGTGCAAAATGCTTGGAGTAAAGGCCAAGACTTATCGGTACATGGTTGTATCTACTCTATTCAGAATGGCATTTTAAACAATCTAGATATCTCGATATCTGGCAACAGTTAGACTGTATTATTAATGATAAAAAACGCGGCCATGGCCGCGTTTTTTGTTGGTGTGTTTGTAAGCCTAGGCTTTTTCGGCAGAAGCCAAGCTGGTATCTGATTCACCGTGAGGAAGATGTACTTCTTCTTCAGATAAACCTGCTTGAGGATTATTGTAAGTCTCTACGTTTAAATCGCCTTCTGATTTAGCTACCGCAACAGTCACCATGCTATCACCAGTAATGTTTACTGCTGTGCGTACCATATCTAACAAGCGGTCTACACCAATAATCAGCGCAATGCCTTCTACCGGTAAACCAACCTGTTGCAATACCATTGCTAAGGTAATTAAACCAACACCGGGAACACCAGCAGTACCTACTGACGCAAGCGTTGCAGTAACAATAACCATTAAGAAATTGCCTGCGGTTAGGTCAATGCCGTACACCGTTGCAATAAAGATAGTGGCTACACCCTGCATAATTGAGGTGCCATCCATGTTGATGGTAGCGCCTAAAGGTACGGTGAACGAAGCAGTTGAGTTACGTACGCCTAGCTTATGAGTAGCTGTTTCCATAGTGACTGGAATAGTTGCATTTGAAGAGGCAGTACTAAAAGCAAATACAATAGCTTCACGCATTTTCTTAATGAAAATAAGCGGGTTTAAGCCAGTAAGTACTTTTAATAGTGAAGGGTAAACCAACAAGGCATGCAGCAGTAATACAACCAATACCACCATGAAGTAACTGAGTAAGCTAGCAATCGCGTCAAAACCAATTTCAAAGAACAACTTCGCTAATAACGCAAATACGCCGTAAGGGGCTAGGTTCATTAAAATAGTTACTAACTTCATGATTACTACATTGAAGTCTTCAAAGTGTTTACCAATGCGCTTGCCTGGCTCACCAGAAATGGCAATTGCGATACCAAATAACAATGCAAACACGATGATTTGCAACATGTTGCCTTGGGCCATCGAGGCAATAGGGTTATCGGGGAACATATCAATGATAACTTGGCTAATGCTTGGCGCTTCTTTCGCTACAAAGGCTGCTTCGGTAGTTAACTCTATGCCAGTACCTGGGCGAATAAGCAGTGCAACTGCCATGGCCAGTGAAATGGCTATCGCAGTAGTGGCCAAATAGAGTAGTACTGTTTTTCCGCCAAGGCGGCCTAAGCGAGCAGTGTCTTTCATTGAAGAAACACCACACACTAAAGAAACAAATACCAATGGAACCACTAACATCTTCAAGCTTGATACGAAAATCGAGCCAGTGATATTGAGGATGCCGTCAACGATGTAATCTTTGACTAAGATAGACTCAGCAAAAAAGGTTTGTAAGAACACCCCTAAGCCAATACCGGTAATCATACCTATTAGTATTTTATGAGTAAGACTCAGTTTTGAATCGTTTTTCATTTCCCTTCTCTCTGTATTTTATGCAGGATTTAACTCTGCATATAACCTAAAGTTGCGCGCATAGTATCACAGGTTATAAAAATAGCCATTTTTAGCACTGCTACGGGTAATTCTGTTGGTTTTATGAGCTAAATGTGTGATCGCTTGCTCAATACCTAAGCACTCTTGGATAATTTGCGAGAATAGGTTTTTAGTGAGTTTTTTTTATTTTTTCCCTTGAAAAGCAATTTGCCGCCCCCACTTAGTTCTCAACAACGAAATATTAGTTACAACCAGAATTTGGAGAACACCATCATGGGTAGAATTATTGGTATCGATTTAGGAACCACTAACTCTTGTGTTGCAGTACTAGACGGCGACACCCCTAAAGTAATTGAAAACGCAGAAGGCGATCGCACAACGCCTTCAATTATTGCGTTTACCGACGACGGCGAAACATTAGTAGGCCAACCTGCTAAGCGCCAAGCGGTTACTAACCCAAAGAACACTGTATTCGCTATTAAGCGTTTAATCGGCCGTCGTTTTACCGATGACGAAGTTCAACGCGATATCGAAATCATGCCTTTCAACATTGTTAATGCTGACAACGGTGATGCCTGGGTAGAAGCAAAAGGCGACAAAAAAGCGCCACCACAAATCTCTGCAGAAGTTTTGAAAAAAATGAAGAAAACTGCAGAAGACTACCTAGGTGAAGCGGTAACTGAAGCAGTTATTACTGTTCCTGCTTACTTCAACGATTCACAACGTCAAGCAACTAAAGACGCTGGTCGTATTGCTGGTCTAGATGTTAAACGTATTATCAATGAGCCTACTGCTGCAGCATTTGCTTACGGCGTAAACAACGCTAAAGGCGACAACGTAGTTGCTGTTTACGACTTAGGTGGTGGTACATTCGATATCTCAATCATTGAGATTGACGAAGTTGATGGCGAGAAAACCTTCGAAGTATTAGCAACCAATGGTGATACTCACTTAGGTGGTGAAGACTTTGATAACCGCTTAATCAACTACTTAGTAGAAGAATTTAAGAAAGACCAAGGTTTCGACCTTAAGCAAGATCCACTGGCTATGCAGCGCTTAAAAGAAGCGGCAGAAAAAGCTAAGTGTGAGCTATCTTCAGCGCAACAAACAGATGTAAACCTACCTTACATCACAGCTGATGCTTCAGGTCCTAAGCACTTAAACATCAAAGTAACTCGCGCTAAGCTTGAGTCTTTGGTTGAAGAATTAGTTCAACGTTCACTAGAGCCATTACGTATTGCACTGCAAGACGCTGACCTTTCAGTTAGCGACATCAACGATGTAATTCTTGTTGGTGGTCAAACTCGTATGCCACTAGTACAAAGCGCTGTAACCGAGTTCTTTGGTAAAGAGCCACGTAAAGACGTTAACCCTGATGAAGCAGTTGCTATGGGGGCTGCTATTCAAGGTGCGGTATTGTCTGGCGACAAAACTGACGTACTACTACTAGACGTTACCCCACTATCTCTAGGTATTGAGACTATGGGCGGCGTAATGACGCGCGTTGTAGAAAAGAACACCACCATCCCAACTAAGGGTTCACAGGTATTCTCAACTGCCGACGATAACCAAAGTGCGGTAACCGTTCACGTAATTCAAGGTGAGCGTAAGCGTGCTGCAGACAACAAATCTTTAGGTCAATTCAACCTAGAAGGTATTCGTCCTGCACAGCGTGGCGTGCCACAAATTGAAGTAACCTTCGATTTGGATGCTGACGGTATTTTACATGTGTCTGCTAAAGACAAGGATACCGGTAAAGAGCAGAAAATTACCATTCAAGCTTCATCTGGTTTGTCGGATGACGAAATCAACAAGATGGTAAACGAAGCTGAAGCAAACGCTGAAGAAGATAAGAAGTTTGAAGAATTAGTTCAGGCTCGTAACCAAGCTGATGCACTTGTACACGGTACTCGTAAGCAAATTGAAGAAGCTGGTGAAGCACTTCCTGCTGAAGATAAAGAGAAAATCGAAGCTGCAGTTAGCGAGTTAGAAACCGCTAGCAAAGGCGAAGATAAAGCAGAAATTGAAGCGAAAACTCAAGCTTTAATCGAAGCGTCTCAAAAACTAATGGAAGTAGCACAGCAACAAGCTCAAGCGAATGCCGGTGAAGCTGATGCAGAGCAAGCTGCTCCTGCCCAAGACGACGTTGTTGATGCTGAGTTTGAAGAAGTGAAAGACGACAAAAAATAATTTGTCTAAACACTTTTAGTAAGTAAATAACGGGCGTTGTGTGAACAACGCCCGTGTGTCTATCAAAAGCCATTACTTTCAACTGGTTTAGTTGCGAGAAAGTAGAACACCCATTATGTCAAAACGCGATTATTACGAAGTTCTTGGTCTAGGCAAAGATGCCGGCGAGCGAGAAATTAAAAAAGCCTACAAACGTCTGGCGATGAAGTTTCACCCTGACCGTACTAAAGGCGATAAAGCTTCTGAGGAGAAATTCAAAGAAGTTAAAGAAGCCTACGAAGTACTGAGTGATGCTCAAAAGAAAGAAGCTTACGATCACTATGGTCACGCTGGGGTTGATCCAAACCGTGGCGCTGGTGGTTTTGGTGGCGGACATGGCGACTTTGGCGATGCGTTTGGCGACATCTTTGGTGATATTTTTGGTGGTGGACGCGGTGGCGGCGGTGGCCGTCGTCAGCCTCAACGTGGCTCGGATCTTCGCTACAACTTAGAGTTGAGCTTAGAGCAAGCGGTTAAAGGCGTTAAAAAAGAAATCCGCGTACCTACTTTAGTACACTGTGAGCAGTGTAATGGTAGTGGCGCTAAAAAAGGCTCAACACCAAAAACTTGTGGCACCTGTCATGGCCAAGGCCAAGTGCAGATGCGTCAAGGCTTCTTTGCTGTTCAGCAAGCCTGTCCTACCTGTAAAGGTAAAGGTTCAATTATTTCGGATCCTTGCCATAAGTGTCATGGCGAAGGTCGTTACGAGCGCTCTAAAACACTATCAGTTAGCATCCCTGCTGGCGTTGATACTGGTGACCGCGTTCGTTTATCGGGTGAAGGTGAAGCAGGCGAGAGCGGTGCTCCAGCCGGTGATTTATATGTACAAGTACATGTTAAAGAACACCCAATCTTCCAACGTGAAGAAAACAACCTTTACTGCGAAGTGCCAATTAGCTTTACCTTAGCCGCTTTAGGTGGCGAGATTGAAGTACCAACCTTAGATGGTCGAGTTAATCTAAAAGTACCTAACGAAACGCAAACTGGTCGTATGTTCAGAATGCGTGGTAAAGGGGTTAAATCGGTACGTGGTGGCCCAATTGGCGACCTAATCTGCAAAGTAATTGTCGAAACGCCGGTTAAGCTAAACGAAACGCAAAAACAGCTACTTAAAGACTTTGAAGAAAGTTGTGGTGGCTCTGCGAGCAGCAAGCACAAACCTAAAGCTGAAGGCTTTTTCGACGGTGTTAAGAAGTTCTTTGATGACTTAACCAGTTAATCAAAAAACTTAAAGAAAAGCGGCTATTAGCCGCTTTTTTTATGCTTATTGCTCACTCATATTGTCTCATTACCAACGTTCCAAGCAGCCCTTTGACTATGTTATTCTTTGTTAAAAATCATTAGGTAGCATGATGATAAGTCTTGTTTTAGGTGGTATTAGAAGCGGTAAAAGCGCTTGGGCTGAACAGCAGTTTAAAGGTAACAGTGAGCTTAAGCCTGTTTATATTGCTACTGCGAAGGCGAGTGATGAAGAAATGAGCCAACGGATTGCTCATCACCGCTCTTTGCGTAAAGCTTCTTTTAAGACTCATGAATTGGATTATTCTAAAGAAGTGTTAAGCCTAGTAGTGCTCAGATACGCCGCTAAAAAGCAGCCAATATTGGTAGAATGCATGTCTACTTGGTTAGGGTGGTGGCTATGCACCAATAAATCTGTAGACCAGCAGTTACTCGATATTCAACAGCAGTCTGCCGCATTACTGGCAAGCTTGGATGAACTGGATAGTGATGTCGTTATCGTGAGTAACGAAGTAGGTTTGGGCTTGGTATCAGACAACGCCTTGGGGCGTAGGTTTGCTGATGAACTTGGGCGACTAAACCAAGCCTTAGCGGCAAAAGCCGATAAAGTTGTATTTGTTAGTGCTGGCTTACCGCTAGTATTAAAGGAGTGATTGCCGATATAGGCAGTAATGAAATGGAATGCATGAATGAATAAGATCTTAAAAAACGCCATTATTGTTAGCTCAATTGCAGCTTTGCTTAGCTGCTCTGCTTCTCCTACTGGGCGCAAACGGGTGTTACTTTATGATGACTCAAAAATGAGTGCCTTAGGCGCTCAGTCTTTTGAAGAAATCAAAAAACAAGAAAAGATTTATACCGACAAAGCCACTAATGATTATGTTGCTTGTGTTTCAAACGCGGTTACTGCAGAAATCCCTGGTCACTACGGTGATGAAGACTGGGAAGTAGTAGTATTTGATTCTGACCAAGTCAACGCGTTTGCCTTACCCGGTGCACATGTGGGCGTATATACCGGTCTAATCAAGGTGGCCGAAACTCCAGATCAGTTGGCAACGGTTATAGGCCATGAGATAGCACACGTATTGGCTGAGCATAGCAACGAGCGCTTATCACAAAATCAAATTGCTGGAATAGGCACCGCAGTAGCGGCAGTGGCGATTGGCGTAAGTGATGATGTAAAGCATAAGGGCGCCGCTATGGCTGCACTTGGTTTAGGAGTTCAATACGGTGTGTTATTGCCCTATGGTCGTACCCAAGAAAGCGAAGCAGATTTAATGGGCTTAGACTTAATGGCCAGTGCCGGTTTTGATCCTCGTGCAAGTGTTGCTCTTTGGCAAAATATGGCTAAAGCGGGTGGTGGTTCAGTACCAGAGTTTTTGTCAACTCACCCTTCAAATCAAACGCGTATCTCTGATTTAGAAGAGCGGATGCCACGTGCCATTCAACTAGAAAAGCAAGCCATTGCACAGGGTAAATCACCGCAGTGTATTCGCCCCGCGAGTTTTGATGCTAAAGAGACCTCTAAAGAGTCCGATGTCGATAAAACTAGCTAGCCTTAGTGATGCCGAAGACATCTGCCGGGTTCAGCGACGAAGCTGGCAGCATGTCTACTCTCAGCAACTCATTTCCGATATGTTCCAAGCCCTACCATTTGAACTGCATCAGCAACTGTGGTTGCAACGTCTTAGCAGTGAAGAAAACCAAATTTGGGTATTAAAAACGACTGGCATACAGGGCTTTTTAATGCTGGAAAAGCAAACGCCAGAGATTGAATTAGCGGCACTGTATTTACAGCCAGATATCATTGGCCAAGGCTGGGGCAGAGCTCTATTGGAACAAGCTTGTCAGAGCACTGCGCAGAAGGATGTGTACTGCTGGGTGATGCAAGATAACCCACGTGCAGAGGGCTTTTATCGCCATATGGGCTTTAAATTTACTGGTGAGCAACGCCAAGTAGAATTTGCCAGCAGTTACTTTGTTCAAAAAAAGGCGCATTTAGCCGCAGACCAACGGTTTTTCTAGTGACTTTGTGGTAACCTTTTGGCTCTTTTTAACGATCAGAATTAAGAGTTCAAATGAGCGATAAATATCAAGGCGCAGCAGCGCAAGCAAGTTACGGCTACGGCCTTCAAATTGGTGAGCAAATTGAGCGTGCAGCATTCGACGGCTTAGAAGTGAATGCAATGCTTGACGGTATTCGTGACGTAATGCAAGGCGCGCAACCACAGCTTGATGAAGCAGTTATTAGTGCGGCTTTCCAAGAAATTACTAAAGAAATTGAAGCAAAAAAAGCTGAGCAACATAAAGAAGCTATGGCTGAAGGCGAAAACTTCTTAGCTGATAACGGCAAACGCCCAGAAATCAATAAAACCGAATCTGGTCTTCAATACGAAGTATTAGTTGAAGGTGAAGGCGAATCGCCAAGTGCTAGCAGCAAAGTACAAGTTCACTATGAAGGTACCTTAATTTCTGGTGAAGTATTCGATAGCTCTGTACAGCGTGGTCAACCTGCAGAATTCCCAGTAAATGGCGTAATTAAAGGCTGGACTGAAGCGCTACAACGCATGAAAGTGGGCGACAAGTGGAAGCTATATATTCCTCAAGAGCTTGCTTATGGCTCTCAAGGTGCGGGTGCAGCAATTCCACCTTTTGCTGCCCTAGTATTTGAAGTTGAGTTACTAGCTATTCTTGGTTAATAGAAAACTCAATTAAAAGAAGCCGGCTTTAAGCCGGTTTTTTTATGCGCCAATATTGTGCGTGCCTGTTCTAAGTTAGTGAATTTTATGAAAAAACACGAATACTCCTTTAGGGGTAATAGTGTTTGTAAGTTAATGATTTTTGGTGTTAAAAAAATGTGATCTAGATCTTGGCACATCCTTAGCTACTCCCTAAGTGTTATCACAAATTAGTTACTTCCAAATGGGTATTAGGAGCAGGGAATGCAGAAATCAGCACCATTAAGCTTACAAAAAATCATTAAGACGACCATCGCCGCTGCAGTGGTATCAGCCAGTTTTATTGGCTTTAGTCACGCAGAAGTGGGAGAGCCAGAGAAGGAAGATCTTAAGTTTGGTTTTATTAAACTTACCGACATGGCTCCACTTGCAGTGGCGTATGAAAAAGGCTACTTCGAAGACGAAGGATTGTATGTTCAGTTAGAAGCACAAGCTAACTGGAAAGTATTATTGGACCGCGTTATTACCGGTGAGCTAGATGGCGCTCACATGTTGGCTGGCCAACCTCTAGGGGCAACCATTGGCTTTGGTACTAAGGCCGACATTATCACGGCGTTTAGCATGGACTTAAACGGTAACGCTATTACCGTATCAAACGACATCTGGGCACAGATGAAACCGCACGTGCCACATAAAGATGGCAAGCCTGTTCACCCAATTAAAGCCGATGCGCTTAAGCCGGTAGTTGATAGTTACATCGATCAAGGTAAGCCATTTAACATGGGTATGGTATTCCCAGTGTCTACGCATAACTACGAGTTACGTTACTGGTTAGCTGCTGGCGGTATTCACCCTGGTTACTACGCGCCGCACAAAGGCGATACTTCAGGCAAAATTGATGCTGATGCGCTGTTGTCTGTAACGCCACCTCCGCAAATGCCATCAACCATGGAAGCAGGTACTATCTACGGTTACTGTGTGGGTGAACCTTGGAACCAACAAGCAGTATTTAAAGGCATTGGTGTTCCAGTTGTTACCGACTATGAGATTTGGAAAAACAACCCAGAGAAAGTATTTGGTGTAAGTAAAGGTTGGGCTGATGAATATCCAAATACTCACATTCGCGTAGTGAAAGCGATGATTCGTGCAGCCAAGTGGTTGGATGAAGAGAACAACAAAAACCGCCCAGAAGCCGTTAAGATTCTTTCTAAAAGCCAATATGTTGGTGCCGATTACGACGTAATTGCCAACAGTATGACGGGTACCTTTGAATACGAAAAAGGCGATAAGCGCGAAGTGCCAGACTTTAACGTGTTCTTCCGTTACAACGCGACTTACCCTTATTACAGTGATGCAATTTGGTACCTAACGCAGATGCGTCGCTGGGGACAAATTTCTGACAACAAACCAGACTCTTGGTACATGGATATCGCTAAGAAAGTATATCGCCCAGACATTTACGCAATTGCCGCTAAAGAGTTAATTGCTGATGGTGTGATTGATGCTAGCGAGTTTCCTGATTTTGCTACCGAGAGTGGCTTTAAACCGCCACAAAAACACTTCATTGATAACATTGTTTACGATGGTTCAAAACCCAATGCGTATCTTGATAAGTTTTCGATTGGCCTGAAAAAAGACGACAAGATCTAAGCCGAATCGTTATTGAGAGCAGCCGGGCTTAAGGGCCCGGCATCGAGATTTGCAAAAGGAGTTGTAGAGATGAAAGACAAGTTAATTCACTCTTTAGAAACTGTAGGATTAAGCCCTATGGTACCAGTGGTTCGCTTGGCCAGCGGTGAAAACCCAAAACAGCAATGCACCGAAATATTTGAACGAATAGGGCTGCCGATTTTGGCCATTGCTTTGTTCTTGTTGTTGTGGAGTGTATCGGCGGCAAAAGTACAAACTAGCCTTGGTACCTTGCCTGGCCCAGCCCAAGTTTGGGAGCAATATCAAGGCTTAGTGGTTGAGCATAAAGAGGAGCGTGCCAAAGAAGAGGCCTTCTATGAACGCCAAGAGGCTCGCAATGCGAAGAAATTGGCTAAAAATCCTGATGCAAAAGTAAAAATACGACCTTACACCGGCAAAGAAACCTTCTTTGACCAGATACTAACCAGTTTATATACGGTGTTTACCGGCTTTATACTTGCCAGTTTAATTGCTATCCCAATTGGGGTTGCCTGTGGCTTGAATAAAAAACTCTATGGCGCGGTTAGTCCGATTATCCAGATTCTCAAACCGGTTTCGCCATTAGCGTGGTTACCAATAGTTACCATGGTAGTGAGTGCGGTTTATGTAAGCAGTGACCCAATGTTTTCTAAGTCATTCGTGACTTCGGCCATTACAGTAACCTTATGTTCGCTATGGCCAACACTAATTAACACCGCGACTGGCGTTGCATCTATTGATAAAGACTGGTTAAACGTTGGACGAGTGATTCAGCTACATTGGTCTAAGCAAGTGACCAAAATCGCCATTCCAGCTTCTCTGCCGATGATATTCACTGGCTTGCGTATTTCACTCGGTATCGGCTGGATGGTACTTATTGCAGCAGAAATGCTCGCGCAAAACCCTGGTCTAGGTAAGTTTGTGTGGGATGAATTCCAAAACGGTAGCTCTAACTCACTAGGCCGTATCATGGTGGCAGTAGTAGTGATTGGTTTAATTGGTTATGTACTTGACTGGTTAATGGTAAGCCTACAAAAAATCATTTCTCATTCAAGCCCAGAAAGCGCTCGATAGGATAAGGAAAACATTATGTCTCAGTATTTAGAAATCGATCACGTTAGCATTGATTTTCCAACTAAAAATGGTCCTTTCCGAGCGTTAAATGGGGTGGATCTTAAAATTGCAAAGGGTGAGTTTGTATCCTTAATTGGCCACTCCGGTTGTGGTAAATCTACGGTGTTAAACATTGTTGCGGGTTTATATAACGCAACAGAAGGTGGTGTTGTATTAGAAGGAAAAGAGGTATTTCAGCCTGGTCCAGACCGTGCAGTAGTATTTCAGAACCACTCATTACTGCCTTGGCTTACTGCTTACCAAAATGTTGAGTTAGCCGTAAAAGAAGTGTTTAAAGGACAAAAATCTAAGGCTGAAATGAAAGACTGGATTGAGCACAATCTAGAGCTTGTTCATATGAGCCACGCCTTGCATAAACGCCCTGATGAGATTTCGGGTGGTATGAAGCAGCGTGTAGGTATTGCTCGCGCATTAGCCATGCAACCAAAAGTACTGTTAATGGATGAACCGTTTGGCGCGCTAGATGCGCTAACTCGTGCTCATTTGCAGGATTCTTTAATGGAAATCCAACAAGAGTTAAACAACACGGTAATCATGATTACTCACGATGTAGATGAAGCGGTATTGTTGTCGGATAAAATTGTGATGATGACTAACGGGCCAGCGGCAACCATTGGTGAAGTGCTTGATGTTAAACTTGAGCGACCGCGTGATCGAGTTGCTCTCGCTGATGACCAAGAGTACAACCATTATCGCTCGCAAGTGCTTAAGTTTCTTTATGAGCGTCAACGTAACCCGGCACAAGCTACAGAGAAAGCTAAACCGAAATTGGTTAAATCAGGTGAAGCCGCGTAATTATTACTGTTTAAACCGCTGTTACTCAGTTTTTTCCTAACAACAAAGGCCACTACTTAAAGTTAGTGGCCTTTTTAGTGCGCGTGCTTCTCAATAGAACAAATAGGTTTTTAAGCACTTTAGGTTCATATTTAGGCTAAACCTCGTTTTATATAGCTTGCTTTGTTATAGTCGAGCCACAAATTAAGACGGGTGTGGCCGGTTTCAAAGGAGAATAAACATGTCGCAAGTTAGAGTGGCAATTGTTGGTTGTAACGGAAGAATGGGTAAGAATTTACTCGAAGCAGTAAATCAAAGTTCGGCCACAACCTTAGGTGCGGCAACAGAACGCCCTGGTTCAAGCTTAATCGGAGTTGATGCTGGTGAGCTAGCTGGTTTAGGCAAATTAGATATCGCCATTGTAGATAACATTGAGCAAGCAAAGGATGATATCGATGTAATCATTGATTTTACTGCACCTGTTGTTACTTTGGCTCATGTTGAGTGGGCACGTGCCAACAACAAGAAGATGGTTATTGGTACTACCGGCTTCAGTGATGAGCAAAAGAAGCAATTGAAAGATGCAGCTGAAGATATAGCTATTATGTTTGCGCCTAACATGAGTGTTGGCGTTAACCTAGTATTTAAGCTTTTGGAAGTCGCCGCTAAAGTGATGGGCGATTACACTGATATCGAGATTATTGAAGGCCACCATCGCCATAAAGTAGATGCTCCTTCAGGAACGGCCCTGGGTATGGGAGAAGCGATTGCCGATACACTGGGGCGTGATCTTAAAAAAGTAGCTGTATATGGCCGCGAAGGCATTACTGGCGAGCGTGATCGAGACACTATTGGCTTTGCTACTATTCGCGCCGGTGACTTAGTAGGTGAGCATACCGCTATGTTTGCTGATATTGGTGAACGCGTAGAGATCACGCATAAAGCCTCGAGCAGAATGACCTTTGCTAATGGCGCAGTACGTGCCGCATCTTGGTTACAAGATAAGCCTAATGGTTTATTCAACATGCGAGATGTACTCGATTTGAATGATTAAGAAATAAGCTTTATTTGTCTTCAATAGTGAACGTCGCTAAGCGGCGTTTTTTTATTCCCTAAATTTAATGGCAGTACTTTATCCTGAAAAAGATCTTGAAAACGTTATCAAGGTTTTCTTTGAAATCGTTTTCAAGAATTATGTTCTTTGAGCAGTCTCACAAAGCCTATAAAAAACACACTAATGTAATATTGTGTTACTCAAAGTAACGTTGCCGTCACAGTCCTTTTTGTCGCGAAATCCTACCTTATGTGCATCTCGTCCAACGGAAGGCGAGAGTAATTAAAACCCAAACATAAAAACAGTAATTTACTGAATATCGGTTCAGTAAAAGGAAAGGAAAGGCTGACATGGATATAAAAATTAATAAGCTAGCCAAGCTTACCATGCCCATTCTAGCGACAGCTTTGCTGGCTGCTTGTGGTAGCGACGACGACAATGGTAACGGTGGCGGCGGTGGTAACGTCATTGATGGACTGTACACTGCAGGCGAAAATGAAGTTGTAATTTATTATAAGCGAGATGAAGCTCATGAGCGTGTAGATGAGTCTGCCTATGAAGGCTGGGGCTTACACCTCTGGAATGGCGAAGGTTGTACTAGTACCGACCTAGAAGCTATGGGTATTGCCGATGGCGGTACTGATTGGGGATCACCTCATCCTGCAACTGGTATTAGTGAAACTTACGGCGCTTATTACGTATTAACCGTTGACCCTGATGCTTCTGACCCACATGAATGTATGAACTTCATTTTGCACAATGGTGACGATAAAGCCTTTGGTAGTGCAAACTCAAAAGTTGAATTAACTAAACTTGAAGATGATAAAGGTATTTTTGGTTTCCACGGTAGCAGCGAGCTATTTTACGCACCAATTGCTGAGCGCCCAGTCGCCATTGATGGCGCAAAAGCGCATTGGGTTGATGCCAACACCATTGCTTGGGAAGCTGCGGGCAATGCTACTCAGCTAGAACTTCGTTACGATCCTGAAAATGGCATTGCCATGGACCCAGAGACTAAAGAAGTTACCGGTGGTACTGCGGTTGCACTTTCTACTGGCAGCTTAACTGATGAAGCTAAAGCGCGTTTCCCACACTTATCTGGTTTGAGTGCAGCAGAAATTGAAGTTGATGATGCAACTTTAAAAGCAATTCTTAAAAGCCAAATTGTTGTAGTTGCCATGGACGCTGAAGGCGTTGCAACTGCAGCCACTCAAGTTCAAAAACCTGGTGTAATTGATAAAGTATTCGTAGAAGGTGAAGGTGGTGCACTAGCAGAAGAGCTAGGTGCTATTGTTAGCGGTGATGACGTAAGCTTTAAAGTTTGGGCTCCTACAGCGCAAAGCGTTAAATTGTACTTGTACAATGATGGCGAAGAAGGTTTAACTTCTGCCGGCTCATTTGATATGGAAGAAGCGGCAAACGGCGTTTGGTCTTCTGAGCAAACTGGTGCAGTGGGTAAATACTACCGCTACGAAGTGACTGTTTACCACCCAACCACAGAAACTGTTGAAACCCGTATGGTTACTGACCCATACTCTCTAGCGCTTTCAACTAACTCTCTTTACTCTTTAGTTGTTGACTTAGATGCCGATGAGCTTAAGCCTGCTGATTGGGATAGTTACGCACGCCCTGAAATGGCTGAAGATGTAGACCACGTTTTATACGAATCACATCTACGTGATTTCAGTGTTAGTGATACTCAAGGTACTGCAGCAAACAGTGGTAAATACCTTGCGTTAACAGAGCCAGAGCGTGAGTCGGTTACTCATCTGCAAGAGTTAAAAGATGCTGGTTTAACCACATTACACATTCTTCCTGCTTTTGATATAGCAACAGTAGATGAAGAAGGTGCTATTGATATTGACGCACCGCTATCTGACCTATGTGACAAAATTCAGAAAACTGATGATTACTGTGCAGATGCTTCAGGTACTATTGAAGCTAAATTAGCAAGCTTCGACCCGACTACAGGTGATGCTCAATCACTTATGAATGATCTGCGCGGTTTAGATAGCTTTAACTGGGGTTACGACCCATTCCATTACACTGTGCCAGAAGGCAGCTATGCCACTGACGCTGAAGGTACTACACGTATCTTAGAATTCCGTGAAATGGTTAAAGCTACACATGACATGGGTCTTAAGATTGTTATGGATGTTGTATACAACCATACCAATGCTTCAGGTGTGAATGATAAGTCGGTTCTAGACAAAATTGTCCCTGGATATTACCACCGCCGTGATGCAAATACCGGTGGGGTAGAAACCTCAACTTGTTGTGATAATACCGCAACAGAAAACCTTATGATGGGTAAACTAATGACTGATTCATTGGTTACTTGGGCGAAGGAATACAAAGTTGATGGTTTCCGTTTTGACTTAATGGGTCACCAACCAAAAGATTTAATGGTAGATTCATTGGCCGCTGTTCGTGAAATTGATGAAGATACCTTGTTCTACGGTGAAGGTTGGGACTTTGGTGAAGTAGCCAACAACGCGCGTTTTGAACAAGCCACGCAGTGGAACATGGCTGGTACAGAGATTGGTACCTTCTCAGACCGTTTACGTGACGCAGTTCGTGGTGGTAGCCCATTCGATAGTGGAGAAGGCATTCGTAAAACTCAAGGTTTTGGTAATGCTGATACACTAAATGAGTTAAACACTGATGCAGAGAAATACCGCACTGAAGCCCTTCATAACCAAGATTTGATTCGTGTTGGTATGGCGGGTAACTTGCAGAAGTTTGTATTACTTGATTCTCAAGGAAATACCAAACGCGGCCAAGATGTTAACTACAATGGTGCTAAAGCAGGCTATACCTTAAATCCATCAGAGAACATCTCTTATGTGTCCAAGCACGATAACCAAACTTTATGGGATAACAATGCCTATAAAGCTACTACGGGTACCACTGCTGCAGATCGCTCACGTATGCAAGTAGTGAGTTTGTCTACTGTTATGCTAGGCCAAGGTATTCCGTTCATTCACATGGGTTCAGAGTTACTTCGCTCAAAATCGATGCAACGTGATAGTTACGATTCTGGCGATTGGTTCAACCGTGTAAGATTTGATGGTTCAGACAATAACTGGAACGTTGGTCTACCACGTGAAGATAAAGATGGCGGTAACTGGGATTTAATCAAGACCATTATTGCTGACGAAACGGCTAAACCTACCCAAGCTGATATTAAGCTTGCTAAAGATCAGTTCTTAGAGTTGCTAACCATCCGCTCTAGCAGTGACTTGTTCCGTTTAACTACCGCTGAAGAAGTACAAGCACGTGTTGACTTCCGCAACGTTGGTGAAGACCAAGTACAGGGCTTAATTGTAATGTCTATCGACAACGGCACTGGTGCCGGGGCTGATTTAGACGAAAACAATGACGCGATTGTAGTTGTACTAAATGCGACTGATGCAGAACAAGAGTTTGAAGTAACTGGTGCAACTGGTTTTGAATTGCATGAAGTTCAACAAAACTCTGCGGACTCAGTTGTAATGGGCGCAACCTTTGCTGATGCAACCTTTACAGTTCCAGCACGTACAACAGCCGTATTTGTTCAGCCACGAGATGGTGCTCGCGGAACGGGTCTTCCTGTAGACACCTCTAACAAAGACTTAAGTGCTATCCCACCTCTAGGTGATACCCAAGTATTTGTTCGTGGCTTAGGCGGTGAATGGGGAGCTGTTTATGAGTTGGAATTCACTAAAGATGGCTTGTACGAGTATACAACTACGCTAGAAGCGGGTAGTTACGGCTTCAAAGTAGCGGATGCTGACTGGGGAGATGTTAACTACGGTGCTACTGAGGGTGAACTTACTTTAGGTACAGCAAAAGCCCTTGAGTACAATGCTGGTGATTTAAGCTTCGCGATTGACGCAAAATCAGTTGTGAAATTTGTCACGGATTTCTCCACTGTTGATGCTCCTACAGTTGTGGTAACTGCTGAAGAAGTAGCAAGTTGTGGTCTGCTAGAAGACAGTGCAGACGCAGGGCCTTTGGCCACTCAATTAGCGGTTCGCGGTAGTCACTCTGGTTGGGGTTGGGACGAAATGTACGCACTATCATACAAGGGTGAAAATACCTATCAGGTATCACTTGCCGCTGGTGCATACGAGTTCAAGCTGGCTTCCGATGCAGATAACTGGGATCCTCAAATGATTGCCTACTCAGATGGAGCTCGCGTAGAGAACCTTGTTATGAATGTTGACTACCAAGCGTGGGCACGTGTTGGCGATAGCGCCATTGGCGACCCTGGCAACAATAAGATTACTTTAGCTAGTGATAGTATTCTTACTCTTACTGTGAACGGTGAATTAACTGACAACGTAGACAACGGCACAATTAGTATTTGTGAAGTTGAATAATTAACAACTAAACCGTAATGTAAAAGCCAAGGCGTGTTGCCTTGGCTTTTTTATTTGGTCAAATTGCTTGATAGCAGCTAGGGTTGATACTCAAAAATGCTAGCTAATGCAACTTAGACAAAACATTCTATTTTGAGTCCTTTCTGCTTCAAAAAGACTATAAAGCTTATTTTTATAAGTTTGTATAAAAATTGATAGACCTTTCTCAATATCTCTTCTATAATCCGCGGAATTTGCCAAAATTTTATCGTATTGGGCTAAAGTTTACCCTTTAGTTCAACTTTGTCGTGTCGACAGTTCTTTGTTAGGAGGTTGCCTTGAGCAAATCAGCGCTGCTGGTATTAGAAGACGGTACCGTGTTCCGTGGAACCGCAATCGGAGCCAATGGTTCTGCCGTTGGAGAAGTTGTTTTTAATACTTCGATGACCGGATACCAAGAAATTTTAACTGACCCCTCATATGCTCGCCAAATTGTCACCCTCACTTACCCCCATATCGGAAACTACGGAACTACCCCAGAAGATGAAGAATCGAATGCTATCCACGCTTGTGGTCTAGTTATTCGTGATTTGCCTTTGGTGGCGAGTAACTTTCGAAGCCAACATAGCTTAAGTGAATATTTGGAAGCAAGAAACGTAGTAGGTATTGCGGACATAGACACCCGTAAGCTAACGCGTATTCTTCGTGAAAAAGGTGCGCAAGCGGGTTGTATTGTAGCGGGTGAAGATTTAGATGAAGCACAAGCTTTAGCTGAAGCGAAAGCCTTCCCCGGCCTAAAAGGGATGGATCTCGCCAAAGAAGTTACCACGGCTGATACTTACACTTGGGCACAGGGCTCTTGGGATCTTAAAGCTGGGCTTCCCGCCGATAGTGAAGATAGTAAATTTCACGTAGTTGCTTATGATTTTGGTGTTAAACGCAATATTTTGCGTATGTTAGTGGACCGTGGTTGTAAACTAACCGTAGTTCCGGCTAAAACATCAGCTGAAGAGGTACTTGCCTTAAACCCTGATGGCATCTTCTTATCTAATGGCCCTGGTGACCCAGAGCCATGTGATTATGCAATCGCAGCTACCAAAACCTTCCTTGAAACAGATATCCCAGTATTTGGTATTTGTTTAGGTCACCAAATTCTCGCTTTAGCCAGTGGTGCTAAAACAGTGAAAATGAAATTTGGCCATCACGGCGGTAACCATCCGGTTAAAGATATCAAACATGACCGCGTAATGATTACTGCGCAAAACCATGGTTTTGCAGTAGATGAAAAAACCTTGCCAGAAAATCTAACAATGACTCACTTCTCATTGTTCGATCAAAGCTTGCAAGGCATTCATCGCACAGATAAGCCAGCGTTTAGCTTCCAAGGTCACCCAGAAGCCAGCCCTGGTCCGCATGATGCAGCGCCATTGTTTGACCACTTCATTGAATTAATTGAGCAGCGCCTTAACGGCCAAGCGTAGGTAGAGAGCAGCAGAACTTATGCCAAAACGTAGTGATATAAAAAGTATTCTAATATTGGGTGCAGGCCCAATTGTTATCGGCCAGGCTTGTGAATTTGACTATTCTGGCGCTCAGGCTTGTAAAGCCTTGCGTGAAGAAGGTTACCGAGTCATCTTGGTTAACTCTAACCCCGCTACTATTATGACTGACCCTGAGATGGCTGATGCAACTTACATCGAGCCAATTCACTGGGAAGTGGTAGAGCGAATTATTGAAAAAGAACGCCCAGACGCAGTATTGCCAACCATGGGTGGCCAAACCGCATTGAACTGTGCGCTAGAGCTTGAAAGCAAAGGCGTGCTAGAGAAATACAATGTTGAAATGATTGGTGCGACTGCTGATGCGATTGATAAAGCAGAAGATCGTAATCGTTTCGACCAAGCGATGAAAAGCATTGGCTTAGCGTGTCCCAATGCGGGCATTGCTCACTCAATGGAAGAAGCCTACGGCGTATTAGAAGAAGTTGGTTTCCCATGTATTATCCGACCTTCTTTCACTATGGGCGGCACCGGTGGCGGTATTGCATATAACAAAGAAGAGTTTGATGAGATTTGTGCCCGCGGCCTAGATCTTTCGCCAACCAGTGAGCTGTTGATTGATGAAAGCTTAATCGGTTGGAAAGAGTACGAGATGGAAGTGGTACGTGATAAAAACGATAACTGTATTATCGTTTGTGCCATCGAAAACTTCGACCCAATGGGTGTGCACACTGGCGACTCAATCACTGTAGCACCAGCGCAAACTTTGTCAGATAAAGAATACCAATTGATGCGTAATGCATCGCTTGCAGTTCTGCGTGAGATTGGTGTTGAAACGGGTGGTTCTAACGTACAGTTTGGTATTTGTCCAAATACTGGCCGTATGGTTATCATCGAGATGAACCCTCGAGTATCTCGTTCTTCTGCGCTAGCGTCTAAAGCAACTGGTTTCCCAATTGCTAAAATTGCAGCTAAATTGGCTGTAGGTTTTACGCTTGATGAATTGCAAAATGACATTACTGGCGGCCAAACACCTGCTTCGTTTGAGCCTTCAATCGACTATGTTGTAACAAAAATCCCTCGCTTTAACTTCGAGAAATTTGCTGGTGCTAACGATCGCCTAACCACTCAAATGAAGTCGGTGGGTGAAGTTATGGCGATTGGTCGTAACCAACAAGAATCGCTACAAAAAGCCTTGCGTGGCTTAGAAGTTGGCGTTGATGGTTTTGACCCAATTGTTGACTTAAATGCATCTGACGCAATGGAAACCATTCGTCACGAACTACAAAATGTCGGTGCTGACCGTATTTGGTATATCGCTGATGCTTTCCGCGCTGGCATGTCTGTCGAAGATGTATTCTCTCTTACTAACATCGATCGTTGGTTCTTGGTTCAAATCGAAGACATTGTATTACTAGAAAATCAAGTAGCTAAAGAAGGTGTAGCCAGTTTAGATGAAGCAACACTGCGTAAGCTAAAGCGTAAAGGTTTCGCCGATGCTCGTTTAGCTAAATTAACCGGTGTATCGGATAAAGAGATCCGTAAGTTACGCCATCGCTTAGAAGTGCTGCCAGTTTACAAACGAGTGGATACTTGTGCTGCTGAATTTGCTACCGACACGGCTTACATGTATTCAACTTATGATGAAGAGTGTGAAGCTCAACCATCTGATAAGAAGAAAATCATGGTGTTGGGCGGCGGACCTAACCGTATTGGTCAAGGTATCGAGTTTGACTACTGTTGTGTACATGCTGCGCTAGCGATGCGTGAAGACGGTTACGAAACCATTATGGTTAACTGTAACCCAGAAACGGTTTCAACAGACTACGACACCTCAGACCGTTTGTACTTTGAACCAGTAACGCTTGAAGATGTACTAGAGATTGTGCGTGTAGAGCAGCCAACCGGTGTTATTGTTCAATATGGTGGCCAAACGCCACTTAAATTGGCGCGTGAATTAGAAGCGGCTGGTGTGCCAATTATTGGTACGTCTCCAGATGCGATTGACCGCGCTGAAGACCGCGAACGTTTCCAAGTTGCAGTTGATCGCTTGAAGCTCAAGCAACCAGAAAACGATACGGTTTCAACTACTGAAGAAGCTGTTATCTCTGCAGAGCGTATCGGTTATCCATTGGTTGTTCGTCCATCTTATGTGCTAGGTGGCCGAGCAATGGAAATTGTTTACGATGAGCAAGATTTACGTCGCTACTTTAAAGAGGCTGTAAGTGTGTCTAACGACTCACCTGTTCTTTTAGATAGCTTCCTAAATGATGCGGTTGAAATTGACATCGATGCAATCTGTGATGGCAAAGATGTGGTTATCGGCGGCATTATGGAGCACATCGAGCAAGCGGGCGTTCACTCTGGTGATTCGGCCTGTTCATTGCCTGCTTATACGCTAAGCCCACAAATTCAAGACCGTATGCGTGAGCAAGTTCGTGCGCTAGCATTAGAATTAGGTGTAATTGGTTTAATGAACACCCAGTTTGCGGTTAAAGATGACGAGATTTACTTAATTGAAGTAAATCCACGTGCTGCGCGTACTGTACCGTTTGTATCTAAGGCAACTGGCGTACCTATTGCTAAAGTAGCAGCACGTGTAATGGCTGGTATTTCTTTAGCCGAGCAGGGAATAACTAAAGAGATTATTCCACCGTTCTACTCAGTTAAAGAGGTGGTATTGCCGTTTAACAAATTCCATGGCGTAGACCCAATCTTAGGCCCAGAAATGCGCTCTACTGGTGAAGTGATGGGAGTAGGTGCTACGTTTGCAGAAGCCTACGCTAAGGCTGAATTAGGTATTGGTAACGATGGCCCTAAAGGTGGTCGAGTATTGCTTTCGGTTCGTAACTCAGACAAAAAACGAGTTGCAGAGCTGGCTGCTAAACTGCTTGAACTTGGCTACGAACTAGATGCTACTCACGGTACTGCAGTTGCTTTAGGTGAAGCTGGTATTAACCCTCGCTTGGTGAACAAGGTTCATGAAGGTCGCCCGCATATTCTTGACCGTTTGAAAAACGGTGAATACAGCTACGTGATTAACACTACCGAAGGTCGTCAATCTATTGAAGATTCTCGTCAATTACGTAGAGCTGCGTTAGCGCAAAAAGTTAATTACACGACTACGCTTAACGGTGCCTTTGCGACTTGCCAGGCTCATAATGCTGATGATCGCGGCACTGTGACTTCTGTTCAAGATTTGCATAAACGTATCAGCTAATTGGCGAATATCGTTATAAGCAGAGCGGTGAAGATCTTCACCGCAGCGTAAAATAGCGTTACACTGCAATTATTAGTACAAGTAAATTTGGCTGTCATCGACAGCCAAATTTTTTTCTGTTTTTCTAGTTTTGTTGAGTTATTAAGTATGAAACCAGTTCCTATGACGGTGCGTGGCGAAACGCAATTACGTGAAGAGTTAGAGCATTTAAAAACAGTGGTTCGTCCAAAAATTATTGACGATATCGCGGTAGCTCGTGAGCATGGCGATCTTAAAGAAAACGCTGAATACCACGCAGCACGAGAGCAGCAAGGTTTTTGTGAAGGGCGTATTCAAGATATTGAAGGCAAGTTAAGTAACGTTCAAGTTATTGATGTGACCAAAATGACCAACAACGGTAAGGTGATTTTCGGTTGTACAGTTACCTTGTTAAACCTTGATACAGATAAAGAGGTTACCTACGGCATTGTTGGTGATGATGAAGCTGATATTAAGCAGAATCGTATTTCGGTTAATTCGCCTATTGCCCGTGGACTTATTGGCAAAAATGTAGAAGACGAAGTCACCGTGGTTACACCAGGTGGTGAAGTTGAGTACGAAATTGTAGCGGTTGAATATATTTAGATTCAGAATTTGTTAAAAAACGCAGCGTTATGCTGCGTTTTTTTATTGGAGAAGCACCTTGTTAGCAATAGATTACGCGAAGTATGAAGCCTTCATTTTTGATATGGATGGCACCTTGGTTGACTCAATGCCAGCGCACCTAGCAGCTTGGGAAGACGCTTTAAACAAGCAAGGTTTACCTGTTCACATTAATTTTGTAGCTGAGCGCGGTGGTATGCCAACACTCAAAATAGCAGAGCAATATCAGCAACACTATCAAGTAAATATCGATGGCCCAAAGCTATTAAACGACAAACGCGCGGGGTTTGACGCTTTGTGGCATAAGGTTGAGAGGATACCTGCAAGCTGTGAAGTACTGGTTGAATTCGCAACCAGCAAAAAGCTGGGCTTAGGCACTGGCGCTGAGCGCGTTAACATGGACCGTATTACCAATAACCTTAAGCTTACTGACTATTTTCAGGCTATGGTGTGTGCTGAAGACGTGGCGGCGCACAAACCGGAACCGGACACTTTCCTGCAAGTAGCGCAGCGTTTAAACGTTGAGCCAAAGCGCTGTTTAGTGTTTGAGGACACTCCTTTTGGTATTCAAGCAGCGCACAATGCGGGAATGGATTGTGTAGTTGTTAAAAATTTCCAATTGGCTGAGTTTTTACCTTTGGCTTAACCTTGGTTTAAACGTCTGCTAAAAAGTTATTTAGTTTAGTTATTCTGTTGGCTTATTTTAGATATGCAGATGATTAATTGTGTGCGAAGTTGATGTTTGTTATAGTATAAAAGTTCACCATGGATTGGTTGTTTATTAACTGATTTAGAGGTGGCTTAATGTCTATGCAAGTAAACTCCAATTCGATGTATGCTTATTCTCCCGCTGCTACATCGACCTCAACTGCTATATCTAGTACCTCAAATAAGCCAAGTTATGGCGATATTGTTGATAAAATCTCCGATGAATATGATCAATTATCCCCAGAAGAGCAACGTAATGCGCGGCTATATGTTGGTGGAGAAGTTGAGAGCTATCAGCAAAAGCAACAAGCCGAAATAGATGCTAAACGTAACACTGTTGTTGGTGTTTCAGCCGTTAATCATCAGCAAAACTTATTAGATATTTACTATACCAGCTCTACGGGTAACGAAACCAAAAGCAGTGAAAGCAATCCAGTAAGCTATAAAGCGTTAGAGAGCATTAACAGTAATTTAGAGCAGCAAAAGCAAGTTAATCAGCAATTAGCGATTGCTGAGTTTTATGCCAAGTATGGTGGTAGTTCTGGTTCAGACCCTCAGCCGGAGCCTTATCAGCCGGAGCCTTATCAGCCAGTCTCAATTGCAGTTTAGTTATAAAAAAAGCGGCTAAAGCCGCTTTTTTTATTTGCGTGGTAATTCAATCTTTTTATCTTCACTAGGGCGATAGATAATCAATATATGGCCAATCACCTGAACCTTCACCGCTGAAACTTTATCTGCAATGGTATCGGCAATAAGCTGCTTCATTTCACGATCGTCGGTAGCAATTTTTACCTTAATCAATTCATGATGAGCAATGGCGACTTCTATCTCTGCCAAAATTCCTTCGGTCAATCCATTTGAGCCAAGCATTACCACTGGCTTTAAGTTATGAGCCAAGGATTTCAGGTGCTGTTTTTGTTTGTTGGTTAGTTGCATGAAACTTTCTGCTTACTCGGGGTTGAAAAAAGCACATTCTAGCGCCATCTAATCACTAATACTATTTTATAATCATGATACCGTGCGGTTTTGTAACTATAGTGGAAACTATTTGTGACCAATAAAAAACATACTGCCAGCTCTAAACGCTGGTTAACTGAACATTTTGATGACCACTATGTGCAAAAAGCCCAAAAGCTTGGCTTGCGTTCAAGAGCGGTATTTAAAATTGAAGAGATTCAAAATAAAGATAAGTTACTAAAACCGGGCATGACCGTAGTTGACCTTGGTGCTGCGCCCGGTGGTTGGTCTCAATACTGCGTCGAGCAAGTCGGTTTAGACGGCCATGTAATAGCTTGTGACATTTTACCTATGGACCCAATCGCTGGCGTGGATTTTCTTTGTGGTGATTTTCGCGAAGAAGAAGTGCTAAACGCTTTGCTCGAACGAGTGGGTGAGAAGAAAGTGGATGTTGTGTTGTCAGACATGGCGCCCAACATGAGTGGCAACAATAATGTTGACCAATCACGTGCAATGTATTTAGTTGAACTAGCATTAGATATGTGTCGTGAAGTGCTTGCGCCAAAAGGCAGCTTCGCAGTAAAGGTATTCCAAGGCGAAGGCTTTGATCAATATCTTCAGCAAGTACGTTCTATGTTTACCAGTGTGAAAACTCGTAAGCCAGATTCCTCAAGGGCTCGCTCTCGAGAAGTCTATATAGTGGCTAGTGGCTTTAAACTATAGTACGCTAGATAATAATTCTTATTTAAAAATAACCGGTGAGGTTTTCGTCTTGAGTGACATGGCAAAAAATCTGATTCTGTGGCTGGTAATAGCTGTGGTTTTGATGTCTGTATTCCAAAGCTTTAGCCCTGATTCAAGCAGTGGTCGGCAAATGGACTATTCCACCTTTGTAAAGGAAGTGAATCAAGAACAGATCCGCGAAGTGCGTATTAGTGGGCAAGATGTTAAAGGCATCAAGCGTACTGGTGAGCAATTTAGCACTATTATTCCCTTGCACGATAAAGACCTACTTAATGATCTTATCAACCACAATGTAAAGGTATTGGGTGAGCAACCAGAAGAGCAGGGGCTATTAACCTCTATCTTCATTTCTTGGTTCCCGATGCTATTGCTAATCGGTGTATGGATATTCTTCATGCGTCAAATGCAAGGCGGTGGCGGTAAAGGCGCTATGTCTTTTGGTAAGAGTAAAGCGCGCTTAATGAGCGAAGACCAAATTAAAACCACTTTTGCTGACGTAGCAGGTTGTGATGAAGCCAAAGAAGAAGTGGGTGAGCTAGTCGATTACTTACGTGATCCAACTAAGTTCCAAAAGCTTGGTGGTAAAATTCCTACTGGCGTATTAATGGTAGGTCCTCCAGGTACCGGTAAAACCTTACTTGCTAAAGCTATCGCTGGTGAAGCAAAAGTACCTTTCTTTACCATTTCTGGCTCAGACTTCGTAGAAATGTTCGTCGGTGTTGGTGCTTCACGTGTTCGTGACATGTTTGAGCAAGCTAAAAAGTCTGCTCCGTGTATCATTTTTATCGATGAAATTGATGCAGTAGGTCGCCAACGGGGTGCCGGTTTAGGTGGTGGGCACGATGAGCGTGAACAAACACTAAACCAAATGCTAGTTGAAATGGATGGTTTTGAAGGCAATGAAGGTATTATTGTTATTGCTGCAACTAACCGCCCAGACGTATTGGACCCTGCGTTATTGCGCCCTGGTCGTTTCGACCGCCAAGTAACGGTTGGCTTGCCAGATATTCGAGGCCGTGAGCAGATTCTAAAAGTGCACATGCGTAAAGTGCCTTTAGGAGATGGTGTAGATGCCGCGGTAATTGCTCGTGGTACACCTGGCTTCTCTGGTGCAGATTTAGCAAACCTCGTTAACGAAGCTGCATTGTTTGCCGCTCGCGGTAGCAAGCGTACTGTTTCGATGGAAGAATTTGAAAAAGCTAAAGACAAGATCATGATGGGTGCTGAGCGTAAATCGATGGTTATGACTGAAGCCGAAAAAGAGATGACTGCTTATCACGAAGCAGGCCATGCAATTGTTGGTCGCTTAGTACCAGAGCATGATCCTGTATATAAAGTGAGTATTATTCCGCGTGGTCGAGCTTTAGGTGTAACAATGTACTTGCCTGAGCAAGACAGAGTGAGCCATAGCAAACAGCATTTAGAAAGCATGATCTCTAGCTTATACGGTGGGCGCTTAGCTGAGCGTATTATCTACGGTGATGAGAAAGTATCGACCGGTGCTAGCAATGATATTGAACGAGCAACTGAAATTGCCCGTAAGATGGTTACTCAATGGGGTCTTTCAGAGTCTATGGGACCGCTGCTTTATGCTGATGAAGAAGGTGAAGTATTCTTAGGACGAAGTGCTGCTAAAACCAAGCATATGTCTGATGATACCGCAAAGGCCATCGACTTAGAGATTCGCTCAGTCATCGATCGCAACTATCAACGCGCTGAATCTTTGTTGACCGAAAACATGGATATTCTTCATACCATGAAAGATGCGTTGATGAAGTATGAAACCATTGATGCTCGACAGATAGACGATTTAATGGAGCGAAAAACTCCTCGTCCACCGGCTGATTGGGATGACTCAGACAAGCCAACACCACCTGAATCTAATGACAAAGGTGATGAAGCTAAAGCTGACGACGCAAAAACTGATGCACCTGAACCACCTAAAACCATAGGTGAAGATCCTGCTCAGTAAGGCTTAAATTAAGTTGTTAGCCCTGTAAGTCGCTTACAGGGCTTTTTTGTAAGTAAAGAAAAATGACTATTGCATTCAATATTGGTCCTCATCAATTCAAACGCCCGGTGATTATGGGCATTCTCAATGTTACGCCTGATTCCTTTTCCGATGGCGGCTCTTATATTTCTCAAGAGCAGGCACTAGCACGTGTAGAGCAAATGCTTAAAGAAGGTGCTGATATAATTGATGTGGGCGGAGAGTCTACGCGACCAGGCGCTGCGGATGTTTCGTTAACCGAGGAATTAAAACGAACCGTTGGTGTGATTAAGGCTATTAAGCAGCGTTTTGATTGCTTGGTTTCGATAGATACCAATAAAGCTATAGTTATGCAGCAAGCCGTTGAAGCGGGCGCTGATATCATTAACGATGTTTGCGCCTTAACTAATCCAGGGGCGCTAGAAGTTGCGGCTGATTCAGGGGTGCCGGTGTGCATTATGCATATGCAAGGAAAACCTAGAAGTATGCAAGTTAACCCTCAATACGATAATGTCGTGAGCGAAGTAATTACTTACTTAAAGCAACGAGTTGAGAGCTGTGTAGCGGCAGGCATTGTTGAATCGAATATAATAGTTGACCCAGGTTTCGGTTTTGGTAAAACTCTTGACCACAATTTTCAGCTGCTTGCTCAATTAAATGAGTTTAAGCAGCTCGGCTTGCCGATTTTGGCAGGCGTCTCCCGCAAGAGCATGTTCGGTAAGCTGCTGGGTAAATCTCCAGATAGCTTAATGGCAGCAAGTGTAGCTGGTGCTGTATTAGCTGCTCAACAGGGAGCACACATATTTCGTGTACATGACGTTCAAGAAACGGCTGATGCACTAAACGTTTATTCAAAAGTACAGATGAGTAAGTAATGACAAGACGATATTTTGGCACGGATGGTGTTCGCGGTAAGGTGGGTGAGTACCCAATTACCCCTGAATTCGCTTTAAAACTAGGATGGGCAGCCGGTAAGGTCTTGTCGAGCACGGGAACACGTAAGGTACTAATCGGTAAAGATACACGAATCTCTGGCTATATGCTGGAATCAGCCCTAGAAGCAGGCCTTTCCGCCGCGGGTGTTCAAGCAAGCTTTGTAGGCCCTATGCCTACACCAGCAGTTGCCTACCTAACTCGTACTTTTAGGGCAGAAGCGGGCATTGTGATTAGTGCTTCTCATAACCCATACTACGACAATGGCATTAAGTTTTTCTCAGCTAATGGCACTAAGTTACCCGATGAAGTGGAATTAGCGATTGAAGCTGAGTTGGATAATCCAATGACCTGTGTAGATTCGGCTGCGTTAGGTAAAGCTCGCCGTATTGAAGATGCAGCGGGCCGCTATATTGAGTTCTGTAAAAGTACTTTTCCGAATAAATACAACTTATCGGGCCTTAAGATTGTAGTGGATTGTGCACACGGTGCCACTTACCACATTGCACCAAAAGTATTTAGCGAGTTAGGTGCAGAAGTAGTTGCTATTGGTAACCAGCCTGACGGTCTAAATATCAATGAGAAATGTGGTGCTACCGATACCGGCTTATTAGCTGAAAAAGTTTTAGAGCACAAAGCAGATCTTGGTATCGCGCTCGATGGTGATGGTGATCGTGTCATGATGATCGATCAACATGGTGTACAAGTTGATGGTGACGAGATTCTCTATATTTTGGCCAAAGACGCTAAGTTAAGTAATCACTTAAGTGGTGGTGTTGTTGGCACATTAATGAGTAATTTGGCTCTAGAGCAAGCCTTTGCCGAAATGGATATTCCATTTAGCCGAGCTAAAGTTGGTGACCGCTACGTTATGGAGCAATTATCTGAGCGCGGCTGGACTTATGGCGGCGAAAACTCTGGTCACATTATTTGCTTGGGTCATACCACAACAGGTGATGGTATCGTTGCAGCACTGCAGGTTCTAGCTGCTATGTTGGCACAAAAACAGAGTTTGCGAGGTTTACTAAGTGACTTAACGCTTTATCCTCAATTACTGGTCAATGTGCGCTTTAAAGGTGATAGCGATCCATTAAGCAGTGACTTAGTGAAAAAAGCTCAAGCTAAAGCCGAGAATCAACTAGGTGACTCTGGCCGCGTATTGCTACGTAAATCAGGTACAGAGCCATTACTGCGCGTAATGGTTGAAGGGGCAGATTCTGCTCTAGTAGAACAATGCGCTAACGATATCGCTGATGCTGTAAGAGCTGCTTGCAACTAAAGCGAACAATAATTAAACGGTTGAACACAGAGTAGAAGTTTTTTGAGCTTGGCGCTTGTATTAGTAGCAGAGGTTCGCTAATATTCGCCCGCTTTGGTGACTTGTGTTTCACTAAATGACGGTCGGAATGAAGACCGACCCACACTTAGGTGAAAGAGAATGTACGAAATTTTATTAGTAGTTTATTTAGTTGTTGCACTGGCTTTGATTGGTCTAGTGTTAATTCAGCAAGGCAAGGGTGCTGATATGGGCGCATCTTTTGGCTCTGGCGCATCTAACACAGTATTTGGTTCTTCTGGTTCAAGTAACTTCTTAACTAGAGCAACCGCTATTTGTGCAACGTTGTTTATTGTAATCAGCTTGGTGTTAGGTAACCTTTCAGCCAAACAAACCCAACAAGTTGATGAATGGAGCGATTTGTCTCAGCCTGCTGCTGAACAAGTGCTTCAAGATGCTGATGTACCAGCATCACCAGCAAACCCTGGTAGCGACGTACCAAACTAATTTTAGCCGAGGTGGTGGAATTGGTAGACACGCTATCTTGAGGGGGTAGTGTCCTATGGACGTGCGGGTTCAAGTCCCGCTCTCGGCACCAATAGTTATTTTTGCATCCTGTCAGAGTGATTGATATAATCCTCGGCAATCGGACGCGGGATGGAGCAGTCTGGTAGCTCGTCGGGCTCATAACCCGAAGGTCGTCGGTTCAAATCCGGCTCCCGCAACCAACTATCAAATACTTAGGTAGTGATAGTGTTAAAGGCTCAGAAATTTTAAAGCCCCGCTTCATCGGGGCTTTTTGTTATTTTCTCGCCGCACCTTAGGTGCTAGAACTGGGCTTTACGCCCTTTTTTTGTTTCTGGAGGGGAACCTTGGCAACTGTAGAACAACGATTAACTGACATGCTTACTCCAGCGGTTGAAGCGCTGGGTTTTGAGCTTTTAGGTATCGAATATGTTAGTGCTGGCAAGCACTCTATCGTGCGTTTGTTTATTGACCACGAAAACGGCATTAATGTCGACAATTGCGCCGACGTAAGTCGACAAGCTAGCGCTATTTTGGATGTTGAAGATCCAATTAGCACTGAATACAACCTTGAGGTGTCATCTCCTGGTTTAGAACGCCCTCTTTTTAAAGCGGAACACTATCAACGTTTTATTGGTGAGATTGCTTTTCTACAGGTACGTATGCCTGTAAACAATCGCCGTAAATGGCAGGGTGAAATTATTGCTGTTGAAGACGACACTGTCGTTTTAGCAGTAGACAAAGAACAACATCGGATCGCGCTAGGTAATGTACAAAAAGCGCATCTGGTTCCCCAGTTTGACTAAAGAGGGTCAGGAATGAACAAAGAAGTCTTGTTGGTTGTTGATGCGGTATCGAACGAAAAAGCTCTACCGCGTGAAAAAATCTTTGAAGCTATGGAAATTGCTTTAGCAACGGCAACCAAGAAAAAGTATGAAGGCGATATTGAAGTTCGCGTTGATATCGATCGTAAAGACGGTAGTTTTGATACCTTCCGTCGCTGGATGGTTGTCGAAAATCAAGAAGCGATTGAAAATCCATACCGTGAAATTACTTTAGAAGCAGCCCAATACGAAGAGCCAGAAATTGAACTTGGTGATTATGTTGAAGAGCAAATTGAATCTGTAGTGTTTGACCGCATTACTACGCAAACTGCTAAGCAAGTTATCGTACAGAAAGTACGTGAAGCAGAGCGCGCTCAAGTTGTTGAACAATATTTTGACCAAGTGAATGAATTGGTAACAGGTGTTGTTAAAAAGGTAAGCCGTGAAAATATCATCGTTGACCTAGGTAACAATGCTGAAGCAGTTATTCACCGCGAAGAATCTCTTCCTCGTGAAGCTTTCCGCCCGGGTGACCGTGTTCGTGGTTTGCTGTACGAAGTGAAACCAGAAGCTCGTGGTGCTCAATTGTTTATGAGCCGTACTCGCCCAGAAATGCTGATCGAGTTGTTCCGAATCGAAGTGCCAGAAATTGCTGAAGAGATGATTGATCTTAAAGCTGCTGCTCGCGATCCAGGTTCACGTGCGAAAATTGCTGTGAAAAGTAATGACCGCCGCATCGATCCGGTTGGTGCTTGTGTTGGTATGCGCGGCGCGCGTGTTCAAGCCGTTTCAGGTGAACTTGATAACGAGCGTGTAGATATTGTGTTGTGGGACGATAACCCAGCTCAATTCGCGATTAACGCCATGGCTCCAGCTGAAGTTGCTTCAATCATCGTAGACGAAGATAGCCACTCAATGGATATCGCTGTTGAAGCTGACAACCTTGCCCAAGCTATTGGTCGTAATGGTCAAAACGTACGTCTAGCGTCTCAACTTACTGGTTGGGAACTAAATGTAATGACTGTTGAAGATGCAAACAATAAACACCAAGCTGAAGCTCAAAAAGCTATCGATACGTTTGTTCAATACCTAGATATTGATGAAGAGTTCTCAACCGTTCTTGCTGAAGAAGGTTTCACTTCTTTAGAAGAAATTGCTTACGTACCAGTAAGCGAACTACTCAGCATTGACGGCCTAGATGAAGATATCGTTAACGAGTTGCGTGAGCGTGCTAAAGCGGCACTAGTCACCGAAGCTCTAGCTAAAGAAGAGTCTTTAGATAACGCCGAGCCAAGTGAAGAGCTACTTGCTCTTGAAGGTATGGAACGTCACCTAGCGTTCGTACTGGCAAGTAAAGGCGTGATTAGCTTAGAAGATCTTGCAGAGCAAGGTATAGACGAGCTAGAAGATATTGAAGAGTTGTCGGAAGAGAAAGCCGGCGAACTGATTATGGCCGCCAGACAGATTTGCTGGTTTGGCGACGAAGAATAAGGTCGACGGAGGACAATAGCCCGATGACAGAAGTTTCAATTAAACAACTCGCGACCGACGTGGGAACAAACGAAGATAAATTAATTCAGCAATTTGCAGATGCTGGTATTAAAAAGTCTTTAACCGACAATGTTACTCAAGAAGAGAAAACTAAGCTTCTTGAGCATCTAAAATTACAGCATGGTGAAGAAAGCTCGCCAAGCCGCATGACTTTAAAGCGTACAACCAAGAGCACCCTAAGTGTGTCTGGTACTGGCGGTAAGTCTCGCGCAGTTCAAGTAGAAGTGCGTAAAAAGAAAACTTATGTTAAACGCAGCGCTGTAGAAGAACAAGCGAAGCAAGAAGCTGAAGAAAAAGCACGCCTAGAAGCAGAAGAAGCTGCACGTGTTGAAGCTGAAGCCGCTGCGAAGAAAGCCGCTGAAGATAAAGCTAAGCGTGAAGCAGAAGAGAAAGTTAAGCGCGAAGAAAAAGCGGCAGCTGCTGCAGCCGCTGCGGCTAAAGCTAAAGAAGCTGAAAAACAGTCTGACGCAGAGAAATCTCCTGAGCAATTAGCTGCAGAGAAAGAAGCTGCCGATATCTTGCGTAAGCAAGAAGAAGCTGCAATTGCTAAAGCTGAGGCCGAAGCTGAGAAAAAAGCAGAAGAAGCTAAGAAGCTAGCAGAAGAAAATGCCGCGCGTTGGGCCGAAGAAGAAAAAGCCCGTAAAAAGCGTGAAGAATCTGCCGATTACCACACAACTACATCTACTTATGCTCGTGCTGCAGAAGATGAGCAAGAGCAAAAAGCTGAAGCTCCTCGCCGCAAGAAGCGTAAAGCTAAGCAAAACGACGATAACAATAACAATCGTCGTGGTGGCCGCAAAGGTAATAAGCGTCAAGTTGCTACTCCAACTACTATGCAGCATGGCTTCAACAAGCCTGCGCAACCGGTTGAACGTGAAGTACGCATTGGCGAAACCATTTCAGTTGGTGAATTAGCTAGCAAAATGGCAATCAAAGCCACTGAAGTGATTAAAGCCATGATGAAGATGGGCGCAATGGCGACCATTAACCAAGTTATCGACCAAGAAACTGCAACGTTGGTTGCTGAAGAGCTTGGCCATAAGGTGGTTCTAGTTAAAGAAAACGCGCTTGAAGAACAAGTAATGCAAGAAGCGGAATCAACCGGTGAGCAAACAACTCGTGCACCAGTTGTAACTATTATGGGTCACGTTGACCATGGTAAAACCTCGCTACTAGATTACATTCGTCGCGCTAAAGTTGCTGATGGTGAAGCTGGCGGTATTACCCAGCACATTGGTGCTTACCATGTTGAAACTAACGACAACATGATCACTTTCTTAGATACTCCAGGACACGCTGCGTTTACCTCTATGCGTGCTCGTGGTGCTAAAGCAACCGATATTGTTGTATTGGTAGTGGCTGCTGATGATGGTGTAATGCCACAAACTATTGAAGCGATTCAGCACGCCCGTGCTGCTGAAGTGCCATTAGTTGTAGCGGTAAACAAAATCGATAAAGAAGCCGCCGACCCAGATCGCGTTAAAACTGAACTATCGCAACACGATGTTATTCCAGAAGACTGGGGCGGCGACGTGCAATTTGTTCACGTATCAGCGAAAAGCGGTGAAGGTATTGATGACTTATTAGAAGCGATTGTGCTTCAGTCTGATGTACTAGAGCTTACTGCTAGCCATGTTGGCGCAGCATCGGGTGTGGTAATTGAATCTCGTCTTGATAAAGGTCGCGGTCCAATTGCATCTATCTTGGTACAACACGGTCAGTTAGAAAAAGGCGACATCATTCTTTGTGGTCTTGAATACGGTCGTATTCGTGCCATGAAGGACGAAAACGGTAAAGACATCGAAACTGCCGGTCCTTCAATCCCTGTTGAGATTCTAGGTCTATCAGGTGTGCCACAAGCTGGTGACGAAGCTACTGTTGTTCGTGATGAGAAGAAAGCTCGTGAAGTTGCACTTTACCGTCAGGGTAAATTCCGTGATGTTAAATTAGCGCGTCAGCAAAAATCTAAACTTGAAAACATGTTTGCCAACATGGAAGAAGGTGAAGTTCAAGAGCTTAACATTGTACTTAAATCTGATGTACAAGGTTCACTTGAAGCGATTGCTGATTCTCTGTCTAAGCTTTCAACTGACGAAGTTAAAGTTAACATTATCGGCCGTGGTGTTGGTGGTATTACCGAAACTGATGCAACACTAGCTGCTGCGTCTAACGCTATCGTACTTGGCTTTAACGTTCGTGCCGACGCCACTGCGCGCCGTATCATCGAAACCGAAAGCGTAGACTTACACTACTACAGCGTAATCTATGACTTAATCGATGAAGTTAAGAGTGCAATGACCGGCTTGCTTGCTCCAGAATTTAAACAACAAATTATGGGCTTAGCTGAAGTTCGTGACGTATTTAAGTCACCTAAGCTTGGTGCTATTGCAGGTTGTATGGTACTTGAAGGTCAGGTTAAGCGTTCTAACCCAATTCGTGTTTTACGTGAAAACGTGGTTATTTATGAAGGTGAGCTAGAGTCACTTCGCCGCTTTAAAGATGACGTAAACGAAGTACGTAACGGTATGGAATGTGGTATCGGCGTTAAGAACTATAATGACGTTCGTGCTGGTGACCAAATCGAAGTATTTGAGATTGTTGAAGTTAAGCGTAGCTTGTAAGCTCGCCACTTAATTAATCTCTAAGATGGGGGCTTGCGCCCCCATTTGTGTTTTCAATACTCCCTTGGGAGTGGTATCAGGAGAAATGTGATGCCTAGAGAGTTTAGCCGCCCAGATCGGGTAGCCCAACAAATTCAAAAAGAAGTTGCGATGATTTTGCAACGAGAAGTACGAGACTCACGTTTGAGCTTAGTGACAGTATCTGCTGTTGAAGTAACCCGTGACCTTGCTTACGCTAAAGTGTTTGTGACCTTTTTAGACGATAGTGAAGAAGCGGTGAAAGCTAGCTTAGAAGCCCTAGAAGAGCACGTAGGTTATGTTCGTCACTTGTTAGCTAAAGCAATGCGCTTGCGTGCTGTACCAGAATTACGCTTTCAGTATGATGGCTCACTACGTGAAGGTTTGCGTATGACTGAACTGGCGACTAAAGCAGTTAAAGATGACCAACAAAAAGCTGAAGCATCAGGTCGTAGCTTGGGCAATGGTGAAGAGCAAGAGGGTGAGTAATGGGACAAGGACGCAGAAAAAAGGGTAGAGCTATTGACGGTATCCTTCTGCTGAATAAACCTACTGGTGTTTCTTCAAACGGAATTTTGCAACGAGTTAAGCGAATTTATTTTGCTCAAAAAGCCGGACATACCGGGGCTCTAGATCCGCTTGCCACTGGTATGCTGCCAATTTGCTTAGGGGAAGCCACTAAGTTTTCACAGTTTTTGCTAGATTCCGATAAACGTTATCAGGTTACTGCTCAACTCGGTGTTCGAACTAATACCTCTGATTCCGATGGGGAAGTGGTTGAACAGCGTGATGTGAATGTTAATCAAGCCGAGATTGAAGCTGCATTAGCATCATTTCGTGGTGCGATAAATCAAGTACCTTCTATGTTCTCCGCGCTAAAGCATAACGGCAAGCCTTTGTATTCTTACGCCCGTGAAGGCATTACGATTGAACGTGAAGCGCGGCCAATTACCGTTTACGAGAATAACTTTATTTCACTTGATGGCGATATGCTGACCTTAGATGTTCATTGCAGCAAAGGTACTTATATTCGCACCATTATTGATGATCTAGGTGAAATGCTAGGTTGTGGAGCGCATGTAGTTAAATTGCATCGCTCGCAGGTAGCGACTTACCCAAGCGAACGAATGGTGACACCAGAACAATTAGAGGCGTTATTAGAACAAGCTAACGAGCAAGATATTGCTCCTAAAGAGTTGCTTGACCCTTTATTGTTGCCAATGGATTCAGCTGTCGCTCATTTGGCAGAAGTGAATATTCCAGAGGCATTAGGTGGATATTTAATGCAAGGCCAAGCGATGCAAGTCGCTGGCGCACCGTTAAATGATGTGTTCAGATTAACCATTGGTGAGCAGCATCGTTTTGTTGGCATTGGTCAATTAAACGATGATGGTTTAGTGGCACCTAAACGCTTGATTCAAAATAGCGATAGTTAGGCGAGTTGCTTGCAACTCATTAGGGCGCACTATATAATGCGCGTCCTTCTTCGCTGAGTTAGTGATTGGCGGAGAGTAAATTTACATTTTTAGGAGTTAGTATGTCACTAAGTAGCACTGAAAAAGCAGCAATCGTTGCAGAATACGCACGTGAAGCAGGAGACACTGGTTCTTCTGAAGTTCAAGTTGCTTTGTTAACTGCACAGATCAACCACTTGCAAGGTCACTTCAAGAAGCACATCCACGATCACCACAGCCGTCGTGGTCTACTACGCATGGTTAGCCAGCGTCGTAAATTGCTTGACTACTTGAAGCGTAAAAACCAAGCGAGCTACGCTGAATTGATCGCTAAATTGGGCCTACGTCGTTAATTTTAACGTCGCCAAGAAAGAATACCGAAAGGGAGCCGAATGGCTCCCTTTTTTGTTGCTTAAATAAAAGTCACAAAGTGGTGTGATAACAGTGGTTTTAGTAAGGATAAAGTTATCTTTTGACAAGCCATTGCTTTATACTTTAGCGCGAATTGAAAAGAGAACATAAATTAAAGGAAATTCACGTGAATCCTATCGTAAAAACGTTTAAATACGGTGAGAATACAGTCACCATTGAAACTGGCGCTATCGCTCGTCAAGCTACAGCTGCCGTAATGGTTACTATGGACGATACAACAGTATTTGTATCAGTAGTGGGTAAAAAAACTGCTACACCTGGCCAAGATTTCTTCCCGTTGACTGTGAACTACCAAGAACGTACTTACGCAGCAGGTAAAATTCCTGGTGGTTTCTTCAAGCGCGAAGGTCGTCCTTCGGAAGAAGAAACGTTAATCGCACGTTTGATTGACCGTCCAATCCGTCCATTGTTCCCAGATGGCTTCGTAAACGAAGTACAAGTTGTGGCAACAGTGGTTTCTGTAAATCCACAAGTTCAGCCAGACATCGTGGCGTTAATCGGTACTTCTGCGGCGCTAAGCCTTTCAGGTATTCCATTTAACGGCCCAATCGGTGCTGCTCGTGTTGGTTACATCGATGGTAACTACATCCTTAACCCAACCACTGAAGAGCTACCAGAAAGCAAGCTAGACCTTGTTGTAGCAGGTACCGAAAGTGCCGTTCTTATGGTTGAGTCAGAAGCAGAATTACTTTCAGAAGAAGTAATGCTTGGTGCGGTTGTTTATGGTCATGAGCAATCAAATGCGGTAATTACTGCCATTAACGAACTGTGTGAAGAAGCTGCTAAACCAGCTTGGGAATGGGAAGCGCCAGAAGTTAACGTTGCACTTAAAGATAAAGTAGCAGCATTAGCAGAAGCTAAGTTAACTGAAGCTTACCAAATTACCGACAAAGCAGAGCGTTACGCTGAAGTTGGCGAAATCAAAAAAGCGGTTGTTGAAGCATTAACTGCTGAAGACGAAGCGCTAGACAGCCAAGAAATTGGTGACGAGTTAGGTAAGTTAGAGAAAAATGTAGTTCGTTCACGCATTATCGCTGGTGAGCCACGTATCGATGGTCGCGAACCAGATATGATTCGTGCGCTAGACGTAATGACTGGCGTATTACCACGTACTCACGGTAGCTCTGTATTCACCCGTGGTGAAACTCAGGCTCTTGTAACATGTACACTAGGTACAGAACGTGATGCTCAGATGATTGACTCGCTAGCTGGCTTGCAAACATCTCGCTTCATGCTTCACTACAACTTCCCTCCATACTGTGTTGGCGAAACGGGCTTCATCGGTTCACCTAAGCGTCGTGAAATTGGCCACGGTCGTTTGGCTAAGCGTGGTGTTGCTGCGGTAATGCCAAGTGCTGAAGACTTCCCATACACTGTACGTGTAGTATCTGAAATCACTGAATCAAACGGTTCTAGCTCAATGGCTTCTGTTTGTGGTAGCTCACTAGCACTTATGGATGCGGGTGTACCAATTAAAGCTTCTGTTGCGGGTATCGCAATGGGTCTAGTGAAAGAAGGCGACAAGTTCGTTGTTCTTTCTGACATCTTAGGTGATGAAGATCACTTAGGTGACATGGACTTTAAAGTGGCTGGTTCTTCTGAAGGTATCTCTGCACTGCAGATGGATATTAAGATTGAAGGTATCACTAAAGAAATTATGGAAATTGCCCTACGCCAAGCGCAAGGTGCACGTTTACATATTCTAGGCGTTATGGACCAAGCTATCGGTACTTCTCGTGAAGAGATTTCTGAGTTTGCTCCACGTATCCACACGCTTAAGATCAACCCAGAGAAGATCAAAGACGTAATTGGTAAAGGTGGTGCAACTATTCGTGCACTTACTGATGAAACTGGCACTACTATCGAAATCGAAGATGACGGTACAGTGAAAGTTGCAGCAACTGATAACGCGCAAGCTCAAGAAGCGATTAAGCGTATTGAGCAGCTAACTGCTGAAGTTGAAGCTGGTCAATTCTACGAAGGTAAAGTTGTTCGCCTTGCAGACTTCGGTGCATTTGTTGAAATCTTGCCAGGTAAAGATGGCCTAGTACACATTTCGCAAATCTCTCAAGAGCGTGTTGCTAATGTTTCTGACCACCTAACTGTTGGCGACATCGTGAAAGTTAAAGTACTAGAAGTAGACCGCCAAGGTCGTGTACGTCTAAGTATTAAAGAAGCGGCTGCGCCTAGCGAAGCACCAGCAGAAAAGCCTGCTGAATAAACGTTTCAATAAATAGCTAAGCCGGCCTTGTGCCGGCTTTTTTGTTTTTGTTATTGAGTTGGGGGGCTTGTTGGGGGCTTTAGTCAGGCAGCTTTCAGGTTTACAATGTGGCGAGCAAAACAGGTAAGGATAAGTACTTGGACAATACCGATATTGACTGGATGAAACATGCGCTGCTGTTAGCAGATAAAGCAGAAGCACAAGGAGAGGTGCCAGTTGGAGCAGTGGTTGTTTACCATGGCGAAGTAGTGGGTGAAGGCTGGAATCAAACGATTACTCTTAACGATGCTACTGGCCATGCTGAGATACTAGCACTGCGAGAAGCAGGCAAGAATATCGGCAATTACCGGCTATTAGATACCACGCTTTACGTTACTTTAGAGCCCTGCTCTATGTGTGCGGGAGCCATGGTGCACGCACGCGTGAAACGATTGGTTTATGGTGCTAGCGATCTTAAAACAGGCGCTGCGGGAAGTGTGTTTAATATTATTGATTGTGAGCAGTTAAATCATCGAGCTGAGGTAGAAGCTGGAGTACTAGCGGAACAGTGCAGTGAGAACATTAGTCGTTTTTTTCGCAAGCGTCGTGAACAACACAAGCTGCGAAAAAAACAACAGAGCAGTGGTCTACTCAGCGACGCTGACTAAACCCATTTCAGTCAAAACATAAGAACGTTGTCTTAACAAAACCTTACGGTGCTGACGAGCCAATTGAATTCGGCGACGTGGCGAGTGAAGGGTAACGCGTTTCTTTCTAATCATACTATCCTCTCCATTGCGTAGGCAGGACGCTTTACAGTTTTTAATCTCCATTACAGATTAAGCATAAAACATGACAGTTATGTGACAAATCGTCAAGATTATTCTTTAGTTAATGGTGTCAACTTCTGTTTTATTTGGTTCACTAGCCTCGATGTTGGGATTATTCACTGGATAAGGTGCACGATTCTTCATTAACTCCTGACGGCGTTGTGACTCTTTTTTCTGAGCATCTAGCCACAAAAGGCTTTGATAATACTGCCTAATGTTGTTTACATAGTTGTAGGCTTCTTGCCCGCGAGCGTAACCATAACGAGTTTGTTGGTACCATTTTTTACGCATAAGCAGTGGCAGGTTTTCTTTAACATCTACCCAAGCATCTGGATCGCCGCCACGCATTCGAGTAATTCGCCTAGCATCTAACATATGGCCAAAGCCAATGTTGTAAGACACAAGAGCAAACCATATTTTGTCATCTTCACGGACGCTATCGGGCACTCGGTTTATTAGTTTTTGCAGGTATTCAGCGCCGCCACGAATGCTTTGTTCTGGATCTAAACGATTAGTTACACCTACCGATTTAGCTGTTGGCAGAGTTAACATCATCATACCGCGCACACCGGTGAAAGATTTAGCATGCGGGCGCCAGTGAGATTCTTGATAAGATACTGCTGCAATTAGGCGCCAGTCTAACTTACCTGCGTATTGCTTAAACCAGTCTTCGTATTTGGGGAGCCTAGTACTGGTAGAGCGTAAGAAGGCCCGAGTATCGACATAATCGAAACGTTGAATGTGGCCAAAATAGCGTTCGTACAAACGAGTAATGTCACCATTGCTGTGTTTATCACCAATAAATTCGATTAGCGCGCTGTATAAACTGTCATCACGCAGGCGGTTTACCATCCAAACTACAGACGTAGATTCGCTTAAGGTAAAAGCTTCAGCTAGGTCTGGGTAAAAGCGTTGATGCAAAGCGAGGGTGGTGTCATCCACCAAGGCGAAGCGGATGTCTTCATCAACAATGCTTTTGAGTAATTCGCTACTGTCTAGGCGGTCTGTGGCTTCAATGGCTAATTCTGGGTGTTCTTTGCGGTAGCTCTTAAGCAAAGGTTGATGATAGCTACCTGTGGTTATCCATAATGGAGAATCCACTTGGCTAATATCACGCGGGCGGCGAGTATTTTTTTTATAAACAACCTTGGCGTCTACTTTATATATCTCTGGAGAAAAGCGAAAGTTTTCGCGTAGCGCATTAGTTGGCGATAGCGCTGCAGCCAATAGATCGACCTGATTGTTATGCAAACCTCGATAAAGCTCTGTTTGGTTATATAAAGGCACCATTTGCAACTCAACACCTAAATAGTTAGCAAAGTCTTCCAATAACTCGTATTCCATGCCCGTAGGTTGTTCATGTTGGTCGTAATAGAAGATTTGCTGGCTATACAAGGTGCCCACGCGCAGTTTTCCACGTTGGCGAATTTGCTCTAGCTCTGAGACAAAGGGGTTGGGTTCGCAGCCTTGTAATACAAACAAAGCGAGCAACGCTAGAAGCAGGGTGAAGCGTTGCTGTTTAATCATCAAATCTGGTTTCCACGCTATTATTTTTATTCGATTTTAGGGATATACGCTTGGCTGTCTAGCTTTAAGCGTTGTTTTCCTCGTCAAGCTAACGTTTTGTTTACCATTGTCGCAGTTTTTATCTATAATACGCGCAATTTTCCCCCTCCCACCTCCATCTGGAAAAGCGAGCACATAAATATGTTGGTACTACGTGGTGCACCTGCACTGTCTGAGTTTCGAATTGCGCAATTGTTAAAACGCTGCGCAGAGCAAGACCTTCCTGTTACAGCTATCTACGCTGAGTTTATGCATTTTGCTGATATCTCAAGTGATTTGACTGATGCTGAACAACAAGTATTAGATAAGTTATTGACCTACGGCCCTACTATTGCCGAGCATCAGCCTACTGGCCAGTTGCTATTAGTAGCTCCCCGTCCAGGTACAATTTCTCCTTGGTCTTCTAAGGCAAGTGATATTGCACATAACTGTGGTTTAGCCAATGTAACGCGTTTAGAACGCGGTATTGCTTACTATGTAGATACCAGTAGCGAACTAAACGAGCAACAAAGCAAACAGCTTAAAAGCTTAATTCACGACCGTATGATGGAAGTGGTATTTGCAGAAACCGAACAAGCTAGCGCATTGTTTGAACACGCAAGCCCTGCACCGTTTGAGTCGGTAGACATTCTATCTGGCGGTAAGCAAGCCTTAGAACAAGCTAACCAAGAATTAGGTTTGGCCTTGGCCGATGACGAAATCGACTACCTAGTAGAAAATTTCGAAAAAATGAAGCGCAACCCTAATGACGTAGAGCTAATGATGTTTGCTCAAGCAAACTCAGAGCACTGCCGCCATAAAATCTTTAATGCTGATTGGACAATCGATGGCGTAAAACAGCCAAAATCATTGTTCAAAATGATTAAAAATACCTATGAATTGAACAACGATTACGTATTGTCGGCGTATAAAGATAACGCAGCGGTAATGACAGGTTCAGTGGCTGGCCGCTTCTTCCCAAATGCTGAAACTAAGCAATACAACTACCATCAAGAAGATATTCATATCTTGATGAAAGTAGAAACGCATAACCACCCAACGGCAATTTCTCCTTACCCTGGCGCGGCTACCGGCTCTGGTGGCGAAATTCGTGATGAAGGTGCAACCGGTCGTGGTTCTAAACCTAAAGCTGGCATGGTTGGTTTTACCGTTAGTAACCTACGCATTCCAGGTTTTGAGCAAAGCTGGGAAAGTAACTTTGGTAAGCCAAGCCGTATTGTAGATGCTTTAGAAATAATGATTGAAGCACCGTTAGGCGGCGCAGCGTTTAACAACGAATTTGGTCGCCCTAATATTTTGGGTTACTTCCGTACTTACGAAGAGCAAGTAGAAAGCTTTAATGGTAGTGAAGTACGTGGTTACCACAAACCAATTATGTTGGCGGGTGGCCTAGGTAACATTCGTGAAGATCACGTTGAGAAAGGTGAGATTCCGGTTGGTGCTAAAATCATTGTACTTGGTGGCCCAGCCATGAACATTGGTTTAGGTGGTGGTGCTGCCTCTTCAATGGCTTCTGGTCAATCGAGTGAAGATTTAGATTTTGCTTCAGTACAGCGTGAAAACCCTGAAATGGAGCGTCGCTGTCAGGAAGTTATCGACCGTTGTTGGCAGCTAGGTGATGCTAACCCTATCGCATTCATTCACGATATAGGTGCTGGCGGTCTATCGAACGCTTGTCCTGAACTGGTTGATGACGGCGGCCGTGGTGGTATTTTTGATTTGCGCAGCGTGCCAAATGATGAGCCAGGCATGTCGCCACTAGAGATTTGGTGTAACGAATCTCAAGAGCGTTACATGCTAGCTGTTGCACCTGAGCATTTGGATGTGTTCGACGCGATTTGTAAGCGCGAACGTGCCTTATATGCAGTTATTGGTGTAGCAACAGAAGAGCGTGATTTGATTCTTCACGATTCTCACTTTAACAACGATCCTATTCGCATGCCGCTAGAAGTACTTTTAGGTAAAGCACCTAAAATGCATCGCGACGTTAAAACTGCAACGTTTAATGGCCCGGCCTTTAATAGTGATAAGCTTGATTTAGCAGAAGCCGCAGAACGTTTGTTACGTTTACCTGCCATTGCAGAGAAAACTTTCTTAATCACTATTGGCGACCGCAGTGTTACCGGTTTAGTGGCGCGTGACCAAATGGTTGGCCCTTGGCAGGTTCCGGTAGCTAACTGTGCAGTAACAGCGGCTAGTTACGATACTTATCATGGTGAAGCCATGTCGGTGGGTGAGCGCACGCCTGCAGCACTGATTGACCATGCAGCCTCGGCACGCTTAGCGGTAGCGGAAGCATTAACTAACATTGCAGCCACTAACATTGGTTCGTTAAACAACATTAAGTTGTCGGCTAACTGGATGTCAGCAGCTGGTCACCCAGGCGAAGACGCAGGTTTATACGCTGCGGTTAAAGCAGTAGGTGAAGAGCTTTGTCCAGCATTGGGTCTTACTATTCCGGTAGGTAAAGACTCGATGTCGATGAAGACAGCTTGGCAAGATGAAGGTCAAAACAAAGCGGTGACTTCACCGCTTTCTTTAATTATTAGCGCCTTTGCTAAAGTTGAAGATATTCGCTTAACGGTTACCCCGCAATTACGTAATGACGCTGGCGATACCGACCTAATTCTTATCGACTTAGGCCAAGGTAAAAACCGCTTGGGCGCCTCTTGTTTAGCGCAGGTTTATAAACAACTTGGTAACAAAGTACCGGATGTAGATTCACCTGAACTACTAAAAGGTTTCTTTAACGCGATTCAAGTACTTACTGCTGAGAAGAAACTGCTTGCTTACCACGATCGCAGCGATGGTGGCCTGTTCACAACTATTGCTGAAATGGCATTTGCTGGCCATTGTGGTGTAGATGTAGCGCTAGACTTATTGGCTGGTGATACTTTAGACGTGCTCTTTAGTGAAGAGCTTGGTGCGGTGATTCAGGTTAAAACTGAAGAAAAAGAAGCCGTACTAAACGTTCTCGCTGGACACGGTTTAGCCTCTTGTAGCCATGTTATTGGCTCACTAAACGATGATGACGCGATTCGCTTCACCCGTAACGGTGAAGTTGTACTGGCGAATACGCGCACTCATTACCGCGGTATTTGGGCTGAAACAACTTATCAAATGCAAGCGCTGCGTGATAACCCAGAATGTGCCAAGCAAGAATTTGATGCCAAATTTGATGCCGCAGATCCAGGCCTTAATATCGGGTTAAGTTTCGACATCAACGAAGATGTGGCCGCGCCTTACATTGTTAAGGGACTAAAACCAGAAATGGCTATTTTACGTGAGCAGGGTGTTAACTCGCATCACGAAATGGCAGCCGCCTTTGACCGAGCTGGTTTCGCAGCAGTAGATGTTCATATGAGCGATATTTTGGCTGGCAGAGTGAGCCTAGATAAATTCGCTGGTTTAGTGGCTTGTGGTGGCTTCTCTTACGGTGACGTACTTGGTGCTGGTGAAGGTTGGGCGAAGTCGATTCTGTTTAACAGCCGAGCGCGTGAACAGTTCAGTGCATTCTTCGAGCGTAACGATTCTTTTGCTCTTGGTGTATGTAATGGCTGTCAGATGCTATCGAATCTGAGCGAGCTAATCCCAGGAGCCGATTTATGGCCGCGTTTTGTACGCAACGAATCTGAGCGTTTTGAAGCACGCTTTAGTTTGGTAGAAGTGCAGCAATCACCTTCTATCTTCCTAAATGGTATGGCAGGTTCTCAAATGCCTATCGCCGTTTCTCATGGTGAAGGCCGTGTGGAAGTTCGTGACCAAGCGCATCTAGATGCCTTAGCGAGCAGTGGTACTGTGGCGCTACGTTATGTAGATAACTATGGCGAAGCTACAACTCAATACCCAGCTAACCCTAATGGCTCGCCGCTAGGTATTACTGGCCTTTCTTCAAAAGATGGCCGAGTAACCATTATGATGCCTCACCCAGAGCGTGTATTCCGTACGGTAGCGCACTCTTGGCACCCTGATGACTGGCGCGAAGATAGCCCTTGGATGCGTATGTTCCGTAATGCGCGAGTTAATGTTGGTTAAACAGCACTAAATAAAAAAGCCACCTTAGGGTGGCTTTTTTATTATTAGAAAGATTGTTTGAGCTTACAAAGTAAAGCGTTTTACCAGCTCTTCTAGTTGCTCGGCACGTTCGTTAAGATTGAGGCTGCCTGCGCGGTTTTCTTGAGCGAGACTGGCTGATTGACTCGATTGATCGGCAATTTGTACAATACGCTGAGATATTTCTTGGCCAACGTGGCTTTGCTCTTCGGTAGCGGTGGCAATAAGCGCATTCATATCCATGATGTGTTGAATCGACTCTTTAATCAGCTGCAGCGCATCACTGGCGGCATTGGCACCACTAACGGCTTCGCTACTGCGCTCTTGGCTAGTGTCCATTGCGGTTACCGCTGCGTCAGAGCCACTTTTTAGTCGTTCAATCATTTCATGAATTTCACCGGTGCTTTGTTGAGTGCGGCTGGCTAATTGGCGAACCTCATCAGCAACAACGGCAAACCCTCGGCCTTGTTCTCCAGCGCGTGCAGCTTCAATGGCAGCATTTAGCGCTAAGAGGTTGGTTTGTTCGGCAATGCCTTGAATTACCCCTAAAGCCGAGGAAATATTCTGTACATCGCCTTCTAATTTGCTAATCACTTCACTGGCTTGACCAATCTCATCGGCTAGATGTTGCACAGTGGTAACAGCGCTGCCTACCGTAGTCATAGCTTGACCTGCGTTGTTATCAACTTCTTGTGCCGAGTTGGCTGCTTGATTAGCGTTGTCGGATACGTCATGAGCCGAAGCGGTCATTTCAGTCATCGCGGTGGCCACTTGTTCTGTTTCTTCTCGTTGCTCCACAAGCAGTTGGTCAACGCTGTTGGCGCGATCAGACATCGATGAGGTTTCTTTGGCGACATCAGAAGAGACTTTACCCACCATGCTAATAATGTCGTGAAGAAGCGAGATGAAGGCATTAAAGTTATTGGCTAATTGGCCAAACTCATGAACATAGTCGGTTCGCAGACGAGCACTTAAGTCTGCATCGCCACTGGCGAGCTTTTCGAAGGACTGATTTAAATCTTGTAGCGGCGCCATAATGCTGCGGTTAATAAAGTAACTGATCACCACGGCTAAGCCGAGCAGGGCAATGCCGGTAATAAAGATAAATAGCATTGATGACTCAAGGCTAGCTTGGGCTTCGGCTTCCAGTTTTGCAATTACGGCGTCAACATCATCGGTATAAAAACCAGTGCCAATGAATAAGTCCCATTTATCCAGGTAGATGGCGTAACCTAGTTTTGGTAATGCTTCACTACCACCTGGTTTAGGAAAGTAGTAAGTATAGAATTCACCGTTTTTTGAAGCTTTTAGTAAATCACGGATGATGTATTGGTTGTGTTTATCTTGCAGTGACCAAAAGTTATCGCCAATGCCTTTATCACTAGCGCCAAGTAGCTTTCGCACCCCGGTCTTGTCATAGCCAAATATGTAACCACTCTCGCCATACTTTAACCGTTTAAGCGTTGGCATAGCTTGCTCTAGGCTTCCACCGTTTTCATAAATTTCAGCTATTGAGGAGTAGGCCATATCTAAATAAGCCTTTAGCTCCGCTTTTTTCATCTCCATCATGTTTTCTTGTGTTTCTGATGATTGAGCCTGACTCAGAGCTTTAGTTTCGGAGTAGCTTAAAAAAAGCATACTAGCTGCCAAAATAAGAACCGGCCCTAAGGCCAAAATAAGTAAACGTTGGCGTATAGTAAGAGACATAGTTCGCTCCCTGCGGTTGATGTATTTTAGAGGTATTGTTGAGTTATTATCGGCAGACTAGCACAAGGAATTAAGCTTTTTTGTGAATTGATTCTGCTACTTAGACTTAGGTATAAAAAAGCCCCTTTATTTAAAAGGGGCTTTGCTAAAAACTCTTTATAAAGTGAAGCGTTTCACTAATTCTTCAAGCTGTTCTGCGCGTTCATTGAGGTTAACACTGCCACTGCGATTTTCTTGCGCTAAACCGGCAGATTGACTGGATTGGTCAGCAATATGCACAATGCGCTGGGAGATCTCTTGGCCTACATGGCTTTGCTCTTCAGTTGCCGTTGCGATGAGGGCATTCATGTCCATGATGTGTTGAATAGATTCTTTAATCAGCTGCAGCGCATCACTGGCCGCGTTAGCACCACTTACGGCTTCACCACTGCGCTCTTGGCTACTATTCATGGCTGACACAGCTGCATCGGAACCGCTCTTGAGGCGCTCAATCATGCCATGAATTTCACCAGTGCTTTGTTGAGTACGACTGGCTAATTGACGTACTTCATCGGCTACTACCGCGAAGCCTCGGCCTTGTTCACCAGCTCGGGCCGCTTCAATGGCTGCGTTCAAGGCCAGCAGGTTTGTTTGTTCGGCAATGCCTTGAATCACCCCTAAAGCAGAAGAAATATTTTGCACATCCCCTTCAAGCTTACCTATCACCTCACTCGCTTGGCCTATTTCATCGGCCAGTTGCTGCACCGTTGTTACTGCGGTGCCCACGGTACTCATTGCTTGGCCAGCGTTAGTATCAACTTGTTGGGCAGAGTTTGCCGCTTGGTTAGCATTGTCAGAAACATCGTGAGCAGATGCCGTCATTTCTGTCATTGCAGTAGCCACCTGCTCCGTTTCTTCACGTTGTTCTACCAGCAATTGGTCAACGCTATTGGCGCGGTCTGACATGGAAGAGGTTTCTTTGGCAACGTCGTGGGCAACATTACCCACCATGCTGATGATTTCGTGGAGTAATTCGATGAATGAATTAAAGTTAGTTGCTAGTTGCCCAAACTCATGCACGTAGTTGGTGTCGAGTCGGGCGCTTAAGTCTGCATCGCCACTGGCGAGTTTTTCAAAGGAATTATTTAAGTCTTGTAGCGGCGCCATTATGCTTCGATTAATAAAGTAACCGATGATAAGTGCAAAGCCGAGTAAGACAGCTGCTGTTAGCCCTAGGAACATTAGCGATGATTGCAGGCTGTCTTTTGCATGTTCTTCTAAGCTTGTAATTACCGCTTCTACATCATCGGTGTAAAAACCGGTGCCCATCATTAAATCCCAGCGGTCTAAGTAAATGGCGTAGCTGAGTTTCGGCAAAGCTTCGCTGCCACCAGGTTTAGGGAAATAGTAGGTGTAAAATTCGCCTTTTTTCGAGGCTTTGATCAGGTCTTGAATTAGGTACTGGCCTTGTTTGTCTTGCAGTGACCAAAAATTATCACCAATGCCTTTATCTAATGTGCCCATAAATACCCGAACACCTTTATTGGTATAACCGAACATATATCCGGTTTCGCCATATTCTAGGCGTTGTAATATGGGTAAGGCTTGCTCTAAGGTTCCACCATTTTCATAGATTTCGGCCACCGCAGAGTAGGCTAAACCCATATAGGCTTTTAGCTCATCCTTTTTCATATTAAGCATGTTTTCTCGGGTTTCTTTAGATTGCCCTTGGGTGAGCTTTTGGGTCTCGGAGATGGTCAGGAGCAAAATACTAACGGCCAAAATAAGCACGGGCGCTAGTGATAAAAAGAGTAAGCGTTGGCGAATAGTTAGTGACATAGTCTACGTTCCGAATGGTTTATTTTTTTGGTTTTTTTAAGTGTAGACGGCTATGCGCTTTACAGGCTGTGAAGCGGTTTTAGTAGCTTGAAAACGTGATCAAGCCATTGTTTTAAATATGTTTGTTGTCAGCTTGTGGAGCCGGGTGCTGTTGGTGCCATATTTTAGCCGGCACGATGTTAATGGCAGTTTGATAACCGGTGTCGAATAAACGTAACTTTGCTTCATCGTTGAGGTGAAAATCGACCGGAGAGGTATTGCCAGTATTTACTACGATGGTTCTATGCCAAAACTTCTCATTAACATACTCTCTTGAAATGGTGGTCATGAAAGTTCTAATTAATAATGAGATGTACGCGGCAAGGGGAAAAATTCCATTAGTTTGCAATGGCTTTATGTCATTGTCTCCTCGTAGCCTAAAGCAGATGACAGGGGTGCCATCTTCGGCCCAATCTTGATGAAGAGCATCTTCCGATAATATGCTGCCATCTACCATTAAGTGGTCTTGGTAGGGCTTAAAAGAAAAAATCAGTGGAATAGACATAGAAAAACGCACCGCTCGCGATACTTTTTCGTGAGGGGTGCGAATAGCATCAAATACAACTGGTGAGCCAGAGCGTACATCGGTGGCTACTACATGTAGCTGCATTGGCAGCTGACTAAAGGTAACGCCATTAAGTAAGTCATCGATCCACTCTTCAAACTTGTCGCCTGAACAAAGCCCGCCATTACGTAGCAAGCTGATTAGCGAAAAGCCTTTGAACTGTTCGAAGTCGGTATCTAAGGCAATGGCTTTTATTTGTTCTACATCCATACCGCTAGCAAATAAGGAGCTAATAATACTGCCCCCAGAAACGCCAACAATATGTGAAAAATGAACATTTAGCTCTTTTAAGCCGGCTAGAATCCCAATATGGGCGGGTAGGCGGGTGCCACCGCCAGCAAATATGGGAACTAGTGTCCTTGGCTCTTGAGATTGCATTTGCTTATCCATTATTTGATGATAGCTCAAGTATGTCGCAAATTTGCCAAGCCGCTAGGCTTTGCCAAAATATCTTTCTATTTACGGGCTGTTTTATCCGTTTTGTTTTTGTATCTAAGTTTTGCATGAGGGCTTAATGTGCGAGTGATGCGTTGGTTTTTCCAAGCTCTGTTAATAAGTAGTTCGTTTGTTTTATTAAGCTCTGCCGCTTATGCACAGCTGCCCGTTTGTGAGAATCAAACACTAGATTACCACCCCGCAAATATTCAAAATATTCAAGCCCTGCCAGATACTGCAGACTTTTCTGTTTTGGTTTGGAATAGCTATAAAGGCCAAAATCAAGGCTGGACAGAACAGCTAGAACAGTTCTCACAACAAGCCGATTTTATGCTGCTTCAAGAAGCCAGCAGAGAGCGCATGTTGGCTTGGTCTGAAGGACCTCAATGGCACCAATATCAAGCTATCGCCTTTGAGTGGCTTGGTGATGGCCTAGGAGTGATGAACTTGGCCAAGTTTGCTAGTGAGGAAAACTGTTTGGCCTTAAGTACTGAGCCGTGGATAAGAGTACCGAAATCAGCGTTACTGCAGTTATACCAATGGCAACAGCAGCAATTATTGCTGATCAATATGCATAGTATTAATTTCACTCTCAGTGAAGAAGATTATTTACGGCAACTTCAGCAGCTTGGTCCGTGGCTGGCGGGGTACCATGGTGCTGTGATTTTAGCCGGTGATTTTAATACTTGGAGCAGCGGGCGTTTAGCAGTGCTAGAGCAGTTTATTACTGCGCACCAATTAAAAACGGTGAGGTTTAAACCAGATAGGCGAACCCGATTTTTTGGAAAAGCTTTAGATCATGTGTTTTATCGTGGATTACGGGTGAATCAGAGCGAGAGCATTGTGACCGAGAGTTCCGATCACAATGCCTTGTTGGTGCACTTTCGTTTTGCTAAGCGCTAACTTCAGCCACGTTAATATACAGTTTTAACTTCTGACCTGGCTGTAAATAGTGATTTTTGTTTAGGTCATTCCACTTCAATAAATCGGTCACTGACACTTTAAATTTTTGGGCAATGCGAGACAGTGAATCTCCGTTGCGTACTTTATAGGTAACGGTTTGAATGTGGTTTTTATTGGCTTGAGATTTTTGCCAAATCACCAGCTTTTTACCCGGTTTTAAAGTGTCGGTTGGCGCCATGCTATTCCATTTTGCAATGTTGCGGTGCGACACCTTATATTTCTGCGCAATGCTCCAAAAACTATCCCCTGACTTCACCGTGTAATTTAGCTTAATGTCCCCACGAGGTTTGTTTTGTTGGCTAGCCAAACGTTGGCTCTGGCTAAGGGTGTAAGCATTCTGATTACGCGAAGATACTGGTACCAACAAATGTTGACCAATACGAATAGTATTGCTGCTTAGCTGGTTAAGCTCTCGGATCTGTTTGCTGGTAGTGTTATAACGCTTGGCGATGACACTAAGGCTGTCACCTGACTTCACTTTATAACGCGCCCATTGCATGCGCTCTTGTTTAGACAAAGAGGCCAGAGCTACTTCAAAATTAGGCACATTCTTCTTTGGCACTAACAAGTAGTGTGGGCCATTAGGTGCGGTAGCCCAACGGTTAAAACCTGGGTTCAGTTTATGTAATTGATCAAGTTTAATATTGGCTAAATCCGCCGCTAGCGCTAAGTCGATTTGGCTATAAGTATCAACTTTTTCAAAATGCGCTTTGTTGGCAATTTCAGGGATATTTAGCTGGTACTCTTCGCGATGTTGTAACATTTGGCTTAGTGCCAATAGTTTAGGCACATAAGCGCGGGTTTCTCTAGGCAGGTTTAGCGACCAAAAATCAGTAGCTTTGCCAGCGTTAGCGTTGGCGCGAATAGCACGTCGAACGCGACCTTCGCCAGAGTTATAGGCAGCAAGAGCATGTAACCAATCGCCATCAAAGTATTTATGTAGATACTCAAGGTAATCGAGTGCGGCATGAGTAGAGGCATATACATCGCGGCGTCCGTCGTACCACCAATTTTGCTCAAGACCAAAGCGTTTACCTGTACCAGGGATTATTTGCCAGATACCCGCTGCACGCCCATGGGAGTATGCAAAGGGTTGAAAAGCACTTTCTACGATGGGTAAAAGCGCTAGCTCCAAAGGCATTTGGCGGCGTTCAATTTCTTCAACAATAAAAAACAAGTAAGGGTCGGCTCTAACTGATACACGGCGCATGTAGTCGGGGTGTTTTAAAAACCAGTTAAGTTGAGCTTGTAGGCGTTTGTTGTTCTCTGGCAGAGGAATGGCCAGTTGGTCCTCAATTCTAACCCAAACGTCGTGATAAACCGGAGCTTGAGGCTCTGGCTCTGCTTCAGGTTGTACCTGAACCTTCGCTTCTTCAACTTCCTTTACTTGTTCTGCTTTAGTTTGCTGCTCGCTAGCGTCTACAGCATTAGCATCTACTAATTGTTCAGTAACTTGAGGATTAGTGAGTTGGCAAGCGCCCAATAATAAAGAAAAAAGGCCAACAATGAGCGCTTTCATGATTTATCCATTTACGTTAAATTCAGTGCTCAATGGTATTGAGCTAAAGCTAGTTTGGCAAGTCAGAAGCGGTCTTTCCATGATCTTAGGCCAGCGAATACTGCTATCTCATTGTTTAATGGTTGTAATTCAGCCAACTCAACCGCTGCCTTAATATTTTCATTATTGCAGCGTAAAAAGGGATTTATCGCCAATTGCTGATTTAAGCTAGTAGGCAGGCTAGGTAGGCCCATTTGGCGCAGCTTACTTACTTGTTGCTGATAACTCAGTAACTCTGCATTATCTGGTTCTACACTAAGTGCAAATTGTAAGTTGGCTTGAGTGTATTCATGCGCTGCATAAATTAGGGTGTCGTTTGGTAAGTCCTTAATTTTTTCTAAAGACTGGTGCATTTGTTGGGCGCTGCCTTCAAATAACCTTCCACAACCCGCCGAAAATAAAGTATCGCCAATAAACAAGTGACCTTTGCTTAGGTAGGCAATATGGTCAAGGGTGTGACCTGGCACTTCAAGCACCGAGAAAGGCTGGTTTAAACCTTCGGGAGTGAAGCTATCTGATTGTTTTACTGTTTGATGTTTAAACGTGTATTTAGCGTTTTTTGGGGCATAAACCTTAGCCTGCGGATAACTGGCTAATAACCTTTCAACACCACCAATATGATCGGCATGATGATGAGTGATAAGTATGGCGCTTAACTGGCCGCCAATATCTTTAAGTCGCTGCTCTACTGGCGCAGCGTCTCCTGGGTCAACCACAACACAATCGTTTGAATTTTCCTCTTTTATTAACCAGATATAGTTATCATTAAAGGCGGGTATATGGATGATTTGCATTATGATATCTCTGTCGTTAAAGTCGATGACACATTATTGCCTTAACTGCAGTAGATTGGTACGGGGAATTGATGAAGCCGGCGAAAATTCGTGAAGTAATTGCAAGCCCTGACTTCTGGCAAGATCTGCCATTAGGCGATTGGTTAATGGAGCAGCAGCAAAGCTTGCTTGACCAGCACCTGCCTGTGGCCTTTGGTTATCACATGTTAAAACTGGGTAATTTAAGTGCTCAGTTAAACTGCCATGCCTCGATGATACGTCACCAATTAAATGTGGCAAAGCAAGGGCACTTAATTGGCTTACGTGCTCACCCGGAGCAACTACCTTTTCAAGAAAGCAGTATTGATTTATGCCTGCTAGCCCATAGTTTGGATTTTTCGAAAGATCCCCATCAGATATTGCGTGAGGTGGAGCGAGTACTCACAGCCGATGGTTACCTGATTATCAGCGGTTTTAATCCATTTAGCTTGTTGGGCATGCGTCGTTATTTTCCCTTCAGAAAACGTGGAATGCCTTGGTCGTGTCGCATGTTTACCCCTGCGCGGGTGAAGGATTGGTTAAACCTATTAGGTTTTGAAGTGCTTAATGATGAGCGTTTTGCTTATACCTCGTTTGTTAATAGCCGGCCCGCGCCGCAATGGTTTGAGCGTTGGGGCAAGCGTTATTTTCGCGCTACGGCATCGGCGTATTTTATAGTGGCCCGTAAACGCCGCGCACCGCTAACCCCGGTCAAAAAGGCCTGGAGAGTGAAACAACGCATTCCGGTGCCTTCGTCAATTAGTGGTTAGGTTTGTTGCTCGTACACTTCGTCGATTAAGCTGGCGTTGTTTGTCGCAGCTTCGCGGGCGAGGTCGTCTACTCGTTCATTTTCTGGGTGTCCAGTGTGGCCTTTTACCCAGTGCCATTCAACTTGATGGCGTTGGCAGGCTGCATCTAAGCGCTTCCATAAATCGGCATTTTTTACCTCGGCTTTTGCAGCGGTTTTCCAATCACGCTTTTTCCAGTTGTGGATCCATTGGGTAATACCTTGGCGAACGTATTGACTATCGGTAGTTAACACCACCTTGCAGGCTTGGGTTAGGCTTTCTAGGCCAATAATGGCCGCTAGCATTTCCATTCGGTTGTTGGTGGTGAGTCGGTAGCCTTGGCTAAGCTCTTTGCGATGAGCTTGGTAAACTAGCAATGCTCCATATCCTCCAGGACCTGGGTTACCTAAACATGAGCCATCGGTAAACAAGTGGACTTCTTTTGCCATATTTTTGTTAAACTTGCAGGATTATCTGCTTAGTGTCGCATAGGAGTTGTTGTGAACCAATCCAAGAGCCATCGCTTAATTGTATTTGATACTGAAACCACCGGTATGAATGATAGTGGCGGACCTATCTATCAAGGACACCGCGTTATTGAAATTGGTTGTGTGGAAGTTATCGACCGAAAGCTAACCGGTAATACCTTTCATGTGTATATCAACCCTGAGCAGTTGATTGATGAAGAGGCAATTCAAGTTCACGGTATTACCGATGAATTTGTCGCAGATAAGCCTTTATTTAGAGATGTTGCCCATGATTTTGTTGAGTTTATTCGTGGCGGCGAGTTGGTGGCACATAACGCAAACTTCGATATTAGCTTCCTAGATCACGAGTTTGAGATGATGTCGCGAACCTTGGCTCAAGCGATGCCCAAATGTGCCGATATCTGTACTATCACCGATTCATTATTGGTGGCGCGGCGTGGTGAATACAATAAACGTGAAGTACAAATGGCGGGCAATAAGCCTTTACCTTCACGTAAAAACTTAGACTCCTTAAGTGATTACTATGGTGTAGATCGCACATCACGGACTTACCACGGCGCATTACTGGATGCCGAATTGCTGGCCGACGTTTTCTTAAAAATGACCGGTGGCCAAAATAAGTTAAATTTAAAGCAAAAAGGCAGTGGGGATGGAGTTGGCGTTCGTTTGATTGATTCTAATCGTGCCCCTCTAAAAGTAGTATTTGCAACAGAACAAGAGCTCAGCGAGCACCAGGAGCGCTTAGACCTTGTCGAGAAAAAGGGAGGCCAGTGTCGCTGGCGCAACTAAACTTGATGATAAAAAAACTTTTGTGGCTGTTGTTGTGTATTGTGATTCCTGTACAAGCATCAACCATTTTCGAAAATCGAGATATTCCTTTAATCGATAATCGTTTTCGCCTCGATCAAACTATTGATAAGGCGACCTTTCTTTTATATCGCTCCCCCGGTTCTCCTGCCGCTATTTTGGTGCGCCCCGATGGCAGCAAAATTTATGCTTGGGATGTGCCGAAAAATGTCAGTTGGTTAGAAACCGATGAACTCGACATTGTAACCATTGAAAAACCGATGCGAGGCCCTTGGCAGGCGGTGGCTGAAAACAAAGGCCGTAACCGCATTCGTATTCTCAGTGATATCGACTTAACAGTTGATCCTATCCCTCACCAACTCTATCAAGGAGAGCGTTTGCGTGTAACGGCGCGCCTAAGCAGTAAAGGCGAGCGGATTGACTTAGAAGTTATGCTACAAGAAGCACTAATGAATGTTGCATTAATGCGTCAGCAACTGCTCGAAGACCAAACTGTAGAAGTGCGTCGCGACGAGTTAGGTAAGTTTTTTGACGATGGCAAAGATTATGATGAATATGCCGACGATGGCGTGTTCACCACTTTTATCAAGTTAGAAGCTCGCCCCGGCAAGTACGAAATGATCGTTAGCACCTTAAACCAGATTTTTACTCGTGCTCAAATCTCTCCGGTGCTGATATATCCCAATCCTGTAGAAATAAAGGTCATGTCTCCAAAAGACGAAGAGCGTCAAGCGCGGATGGCCTTGGTGATAGATACCGACGAAATTAGGCCCGAGTCGGTAGTGATTAGCGGTAAGGTTTATAACAATGTAGGTTGGGAGCAAGACTTCCAAACTTATGCTGAAAGTGATGAGTTTACCGTAGACCTTCCCACACCCACCGAGCAAGGGCGCTATCGTGTTATGGGCACCTTATTGGCGACCACTATTCAAAATCGCGAGATAGTTATCGACTTGCCAGAGGAAGACTTTGTGATCCTTCCTCCGCCGCCACCGCCTCCAGAACCAGTGGTAATAGAAGAGGTGGTAGTTCCAGAGCCAGAAATGTCGCTGTGGCTAGTTATTTTACTTTATGTCTTTGGATTTTTGCTGTTAGCAGGCGCTGCTTTTGGTTTTATATGGTGGCGAAAACGTAAGGCCTTTGAGGCGGCATTAAAAGGTGCTAGAGAAGCTCCCGCAGCAGAGCCAAGCGCAGAACCCAAAATGGATGAAGCCAGTAGCTTAAAGATGCCATCGGAGTGATTTATAAGCTGGTTTGGCTAAAAGCTCGACGCTTTGGCTAAAACATCAGCGCTTGAACGAATTTTTAAAGAAATAAGACAATTCTTTGTTGACTCGTAATAGGCATAACCGTATTATCTGCGCCGCACCAGACGAGATGGTTCTGCGGAGTGGTAGTTCAGTTGGTTAGAATACCGGCCTGTCACGCCGGGGGTCGCGGGTTCGAGTCCCGTCCACTCCGCCAAGTCTGTTTAGTCTGTGTGTAATGTTTCGATGTAGCGGAGTGGTAGTTCAGTTGGTTAGAATACCGGCCTGTCACGCCGGGGGTCGCGGGTTCGAGTCCCGTCCACTCCGCCAAGTCTGTTTAGTCTGTGTGTAATGTTTCGATGTAGCGGAGTGGTAGTTCAGTTGGTTAGAATACCGGCCTGTCACGCCGGGGGTCGCGGGTTCGAGTCCCGTCCACTCCGCCAAGTCTGTTTAGTCTGTGTGTAATGTTTCGATGTAGCGGAGTGGTAGTTCAGTTGGTTAGAATACCGGCCTGTCACGCCGGGGGTCGCGGGTTCGAGTCCCGTCCACTCCGCCAAGTCTGTTTAGTCTGTGTGTAATGTTTCGATGTAGCGGAGTGGTAGTTCAGTTGGTTAGAATACCGGCCTGTCACGCCGGGGGTCGCGGGTTCGAGTCCCGTCCACTCCGCCAAGTCTGTTTAGTCTGTGTGTAATGTTTCGATGTAGCGGAGTGGTAGTTCAGTTGGTTAGAATACCGGCCTGTCACGCCGGGGGTCGCGGGTTCGAGTCCCGTCCACTCCGCCAACGACGAAACAATTTAATGCGTAGGAGTGGTAGTTCAGTTGGTTAGAATACCGGCCTGTCACGCCGGGGGTCGCGGGTTCGAGTCCCGTCCACTCCGCCAGCATTAAAGTAGTAATACAATCGTGACGTTAGTATATGCGGAGTGGTAGTTCAGTTGGTTAGAATACCGGCCTGTCACGCCGGGGGTCGCGGGTTCGAGTCCCGTCCACTCCGCCACTACTAAACAAGAGCCTCGTTAAGCGAGGTTTTTTTGTGCCTGAAATTCGAGGGATTAGGCTTTAAGGTTTACTCAAAGCCTTAATTAGTAGGCTTAGTCTTGATACTTATCTCTAATTTTTACAAATCGCGCAAAGTTGTTGAGCAGCGCATCCACAAGCTGCGGATCAAACTGTTTACCGCGTTGTTGTTCTAAATACTCAATAATCTCTTGGTCATTCCAGGCATTTTTATAACAGCGTATGCTTCCTAGGGCATCAAACACGTCAGCAATGGCGGTTAAACGCCCGCTAATTGGGATCTCTTCACCTTTTAAGCCTCTTGGATAACCACTACCATCCCATTTCTCATGGTGCGAGCCAGCGATTTCTGAAGCAAGTTGCATTACTTCAATATTTGAGTCTTTAAGCATGTTTTCGCCAATGGCCGCATGGGTTTGCATTACTTCCCATTCCTCGGGGGTAAGCTTGCCCGGTTTGTGCAATATTGCATCGGGAATGGCCACTTTGCCTACATCATGTAAGGGGGATGCCAGCTTTAACTGTTCAACTTTCATGGCTGGTAAATCAAGTAACTCGGCGAGTAAAGCAGTAAAAAGGGCAACTCGGCGAACGTGCATGCCCGATTCTTTTGAGCGAGTTTCAACTATTTCCCCGAGGCGATACAGTACTTCTTTTTGGTTGGTGCTAATCACTTCGTTAAGTCGAATGTTTTCTAAAGCAACCACGATGTTTTCACTAAGCAAGTTAATGAAATGCTGATCTGCTTGGTTAAACGGCGTATTCCTAGTGATATAAAACAATAAATTGTAAGCGCTGTTTTCACAGTAAATCGCCAAGGCATTATCTTGGAAAACATTGGTTTTTTGATCTATTGCTTGGCTGAATATTTGCTGTTGATTACTGGGGAATTCCGATAAATGTTGATGCGCTTTACTAGGGCGTTGTTGCCCTTGATAAGCTAATAACTGCAATTGAGTAGAGTTAACTTTATAAGCATATTGTTCTACTTGATAGATACAGCTGTCTTCTAAATTTAGTATTACAGCCAGTTGTTCTAAGGCGCCTTCTACAAAAGTAAACAAGGCATTTTTTTCGAATATGCCGCGCGAGGCCTTAACGACTTTTTCTAGGCCCAGTTTATGTTTCTCAAGCGAACAAATATCTCGGTAAGAGCGCAAGCTTGCTCTAATAAGGGTACGTAGTTTTTGCGAGGTGAGCTCGGTTTTGTCTTTGTAGTCGTTAATGTCGTAGTTTTCTACCACTTCATCTTCGGGAGCTTGCCCTGGCTGGCCGGTGCGTAATACGATTCGAACGCTTTGGTTATCCAGATCTTGGCGAATATGACGAACTAAACATAAGCCTGCATCGTCGGTTTCCATAACAACATCTAATAGGATTAAGGCGATGTCGTTGTGTTCGGCCAATATAAGTTTGGCTTCTTGGGCTGAGTTGGCATGTAGAAACAATATCGATTTGTTGTCAAAAACAAACTGTGACAACGTCATGCTAGTGATGTGGTGAACTTCCGGCTCATCGTCAACAACCAATAGTTTCCATTGATCCTGTTGCTCTTGAGTTTCGGTGGCTGTGTCATCTAGTAAAAAGATGTCGTCGCTCATTCGCTATCCATTGCTTATGTTTTTCTTTTAGTTAAGTGTATTTTAGACTCAAATTCAATGCCTTGCTTCTGATACTGATAAAAAAAGCGAGCTATTGTTGCTCGCTTATTTTTGATTGATGAATTTTTGTATTAAGCGACGGAGTCTAAATCTGCTGCGCTTGTTTTGGCTAGGTTAGGGCGATTCTCTAACTGCTCATGGTCAAAGTCATCTACGTTAATTGCAGCCAACCGGCCTTGCTCTGTTCGGCGCATTAAGGCGGCTTCTTCAGCGTTAATTACACCAAGTTTTATACCTTCGTCGGCAAGTTTATCTAGCTGGGTGAAGGGGCGTTTCTCGCCTAGTGCTTTACATACTTTGTCGTATAGCGCTTCGCAAGCCAGTACATCTTCTAAAGTTTGCTCTAACTCACCATAAACATTGCCTTCTACTCGGCTATCAAAGCGGCCCTGTCCTACGCGATTACGGGTTTCACTTGGCTCTTGTAGAATACGTGCAAGTTTATGGTCTAACACATCACTTGGTGCATGGAAGGGCTTACCTAGCGGGAACATCACTAAGCGCATTACTTTACCTACCCATTTATTCGGGAAGTTAAGCAGTAACTCATCTAAGGCATTCTGTAATTGAAACAGAGAGTCTTGCATGCTCCAGTGCAATAAGGGCAAATCTTCTTGTTTGCGGCCGTCATCGTCAAAACGTTTTAAAGTGGCCGAGCACAAGTAAAGCTGGCTTAACATGTCGCCTAGGCGAGCTGATACTCGTTCTTTACGTTTTAAGTTACCGCCTAGTGTTCCCATAGCTACATCAGACAACAGCGCTAAATTGCTACTAAAACGAGTTAGTTGTTTGTAGTAGGTAGCCGTTTGGTCGGAGTAGGGAGTGCTAATTAAACTGTTGCTAGTTAGGCCAAACCAAAAACTGCGAACAAAGTTGCTGGTGGCAAAACCAAGGTGGCTAAATAGTGCTTTATCAAACTGTTGTAAGCCTTGGTTAAAATCGGGGTGTTGAGTAGCTTCCATTTCTGCAAGCACGTATGGATGACAACGAATGGCGCCTTGCCCATAAATAATCATACTACGAGTTAGAATGTTTGCGCCTTCAACGGTAATGGCAATTGGTGCACCTTGGTACGAGCGAGCCAAAAAGTTTTTAGGACCTAAGCAAATTCCTTTACCGCCGACTACATCCATTGCATCAATGCTAGCACGCTGGCCTCGGTGGGTTAGGTGGTATTTTACTATGGCAGAAATAACCGATGGTTTTTCGCCAAGGTCGATGGCGGTTACGGTTAAGTCAGAAGCCGCTCCCATCATATAAGCGTTACCTGCTAGTCGAGCTAAAGGCTCTTCCACACCTTCCATTTTTCCAATGGGTAATTTGAATTGGCGACGGATACGGGCGTAAGCACCAGTAGCTAAAGCCGCATTTTTAATGCCACCAGTTGCACTGGAAGGCAGGGTAATTCCGCGGCCAACCGACAAACATTCCACAAGCATGCGCCAACCTTGGCCCGCCATTTCTTTACCACCAATGATAAAGTCGATAGGCACAAATAGGTCGTTAGCGCGGGTAGGGCCGTTCATGAAAGGAACGTTAAGCGGGAAGTGACGACGACCTACTTCAACCCCTTCAATGTCGGTTGGAATAAGTGCGCAGGTAATGCCAAGCTCTTCTTGCTCGCCAATTAGTTTGTCGGGATCTGATAATTTGAATGCTAGGCCTAAAATAGTGGCCACCGGCGCTAAGGTGATATAGCGTTTATTCCAAGTAATTCGCATACCCAGCACTTGCTCACCTTGCCATTCACCCATACAAACCACACCTGCATCAGGAATAGACCCGGCATCTGAGCCAGCTTCTGGGCTGGTTAATGCAAAACAAGGAATTTCTTTACCCTCTGCTAAGCGGGGTAGGTAGTGGTCTTGTTGTTCTTTTGTTCCGTAGTGTTGCAATAATTCGCCTGGACCAAGCGAGTTAGGCACACCTACCGTGCTAGATAGTACTGCTGAAATACTGGCGAGTTTTTGTAGCACACAAGATTGCGCGTAGGCAGAGAACTCTAGGCCACCGTATTTCTTTTTGATGATCATGGCGAAGAATTTATGCTCTTTCAAAAAGTCCCAAATTTCTTCGGGTAAGTCTGCTAGTTCATGGGTTATTTCCCAGTCTCTAGTCATCGCACATACTTGCTCAACCGGACCATCTAAAAAGGCTTGTTCTTCTGCACTTAGGCGTGGCGCCGGGTAGCTATGAAGCTTTTTCCAGTCAGGCGCTCCGCGAAATAGCTCGCCTTCCCACCATGTGGTACCTGCCTCGATGGCTTCTTTTTCGGTACGCGACATTTCGGGCATGATTTTTTTGAAGGTTTTGAACAGCGGTTTAGAGATCAGTTGTTGACGCAAAGGCTTAAAATTCAACCCACCAACAATTAACAAATAGGCTAGCCAGAACAGCTCGCTAAATGGCGAGACAAAACTGTAAGCAGCCAGTGAGGCGGTTAGCACTAGGCTAAATGCCAGTAACGACGCTCTAAAATAAGCGAGCCCGCCCATTAATAATAGGCCACCAATGGCAGCAAAAAGGGGTAAGTAACTTTGCATCAATCTCTCCTTGGACTTGTAAGAGGTCTGACCTCTTTGGGTATTTGTAACGCAGTGGTTAACAAACTTCAAGTCTTTTACAAAATATCAACATAAGTTTAGTTGTATTTTTTAGTTAACAAATTGAGATATGCGCTGAATAGAACGCTGATCCTTACTAAAAAAAAAAGTTATAGTGTGCAGCTAATAAGCCTTGCCCAGATAAGGGAACCTAGATGAAAAATTTGATAGTTGAAGAGTTACAAGAAGCAGTAACTGTTCTAAATGCTTTTATTGCCGATGAGAAAAACATTGATGCGATTGAACAAGCGGCTCGTTTGTTAGCCGACAGCTTTAAGCAACAAGGCAAAGTATTATCTTGTGGTAATGGTGGTTCTCATTGTGATGCCATGCATTTTGCCGAAGAGTTAACCGGCCGCTATCGTGAAAACCGCCCTGCTTACCCTGCGATTGCTATCTCTGATCCTAGCCACTTATCTTGCGTGAGCAATGATTATGGCTACGAGTATGTATTCTCGCGCTATATTGAAGGTTTAGGTCAAGCTGGTGATGTTCTCTTTGGCATTAGTACTAGTGGTAACTCAGGTAATATCATCAAGGCGATAGAAGCGGCTAAAGCCAAAGGCATGAAAGTGATTATTTTGTCTGGCAAAGATGGTGGCAAAATGGCTGGCCAAGCGGATGTAGAGATTAGAGTTCCGCACTTTGGTTTTGCTGACCGCATTCAAGAAATCCACATTAAAGTGATTCATATTTTGATTCAGTTAATCGAGAAATACATGGCTGAGTAAGCCTATTATTTCCGTAATGTAAGTAGCGAGTAGTTGTATGTGTGAGTTACTAGGAATGAGTGCTAATGTTCCTACCGATATTTGCTTTTCCTTTACCGGCTTGGTTCAGCGCGGCGGCGTTACTGGACCGCATGTAGACGGCTGGGGTATTACTTTTTATGAAGGTAAGGGCTGTCGCAGTTTTAAAGACCCCGCACCAAGTTGTAAGTCTAAAATTGCAGAGTTGGTTCAGGCTTTTCCGATTAAAAGCCAGGCAGTAGTAGGACATATTCGCCAAGCTAACCGCGGGTGTGTCTCTCTAGAGAACACCCATCCTTTTACCCGTGAGTTATGGGGACAAAACTGGACCTATGCTCACAATGGGCAACTAAAAGGATACAAGCAGCTTGATACTGGCTTCTTTAGGCCAATTGGCGCAACCGATAGCGAGCGTGCTTTTTGTTGGATCCTCGAACAGCTGCGTATTAAGTACCCACGTAAACCCGCTAACATGAAAGCTATGTTTAAATTTGTGGCGAGCCTAGCCGATCAGCTGCGTGCAAAAGGCGTATTTAATATGCTGCTGAGCAATGGCGAGTTTGTGATGGCTTATTGTTCAACAAATTTACATTGGATTACTCGCCGTGCTCCTTTCGGGGAGGCTCAGCTGGCCGATGCCGATGTTACTATCGACTTTTATAAAGAAACTACGCCAAATGATGTAGTGACAATGATTGCAACTCAGCCTTTAACCAATAATGAACAATGGCAAAAAATTGCTAGCGGCGCTTATGTATTGTTTAAAGACGGTGAAGTGCAATAAAGCTTTTTAAGCTAACTAAGCTTTAAGCTAAAACAAATAGAAAAAAAGCGCCTTTAGGCGCTTTTTTATGAGTTAGCGTAGCCGCTACTTGGGAGTACATTGCCGTCGAGTAGGGCGCTGTCATTTTCCATGCTCAAGCGTCCTTCAACAAACCAATTAACGACCAATGGGTATATGGCATGTTCTTGCACTTGTACCCTTGCTGCTAGTGTTTCGGCATCATCATCGCTAAATACGGGAACTTTGGCCTGTAAAATTACTGGGCCTCCGTCTAACTCGGGTGTGACGAAGTGAATGCTGCAACCGTGTTCTTGGTCTCGGGCATCAATGGCGCGCTGATGGGTATTTAAACCTTGGTACTTGGGTAGCAAAGAGGGGTGAATGTTTAGCATCTTGCCGCTAAAACGTTCCACAAATGCTTGGCTAAGAATACGCATGAAGCCAGCCATCACTATTAAGTCAGCATTATGCTGCTCAATCACCTCGGCCAAGGCCATGTCATAGCTTTCGCGATCGCTATACTCTTTAGGGTTTACAACTACCGTGTTAATGGCTGCCTGCTTAGCGCGCTCAAGGCCATAAGCGTCGGCCTTGTTGCTTACTACAGCAGAAATAGAGGCGTTGATATGCCCCTCTTTACAGGCATCAATAATGGCTTGCAGGTTAGTCCCTGAACCTGAAATCAATACAACAATGTTGCGTGCCATTATTTACCCTATTTAAATTCTACTTGGCCTTCGCCTTCAGCTACATCTTCAATGTGGCCAATTTTCCAAGCTGTTTCGCCGTGTTCTGCTAGTAAGGCTAGAGCAGTATCTACTTCAGCTTCTGGCAGAGCGATAACCATGCCTACACCACAGTTGAAGGTGCGGTACATTTCTTCACGAGCCACGTTGCCGTTCTCTTGCAACCAGTTGAATACTTCTGGCCATTGCCAGCTATTTTCATCAACCACAGCTTTTGCGCCAGCTGGCAATACGCGAGGAATGTTCTCCCAGAAACCACCACCAGTGATATGCGATAAAGCATGTACTTCACATTGCTTAAGCAAGGCTAATACAGACTTAACGTAGATTTTTGTTGGGGTTAATAGGGTTTCACCTAGCGTGCTATCACCTAAAACTTGTTTGGGATCGGCATTAGATACCTCTAGGATCTTGCGAATTAGCGAGTAACCGTTTGAGTGAGGGCCACTTGATGCTAAAGCGATTAAAGCGTCACCGCTTGCTACTTTAGTGCCGTCGATAATTTCTGACTTTTCAACAACACCCACACAGAAACCTGCGATGTCGTAGTCGTCGCCATGGTACATGCCAGGCATTTCTGCAGTTTCACCACCAATTAAGGCACAGCCAGATTGCTCACAACCTTGACCAATCCCTTTAACTACGTCTGCTGCAGTATCAACTTCAAGCTTACCAGTTGCGTAGTAGTCCAAGAAAAATAGCGGTTCAGCACCTTGTACAATAAGGTCGTTTACACACATTGCTACCAAGTCGATACCAACAGTGTCGTGTTTTTCCAAATCTAACGCTAAGCGTAATTTAGTACCTACACCATCGGTGCCAGCAACTAATACAGGCTCTTTGTAACCAGTTGGCAATTGACACAATGCACCAAAGCCTCCTAGTCCACCCATTACTTCTGGGCGCTGGGTACGTTTACTAACACTTTTGATACGTTCTACTAATGCATTACCAGCTTCGATATCAACGCCAGCATCTTTATAACTCAGAGGGGTGTTTTGTTTGGTCACGGGATTACCTTGCAACGAACATGGAAAAAAATTTCGCGATATTTTAGCAGTGTTAGCTGTCCGGTAACAGTAATAAACGATAACTAAGACATTTTGTTGATATTTGCTAACATATCTCCATTGAGCCTGATTTAAACTAGCGGCTCACAATTCGGTAAATCAAAGGAATAGAGATGAAAGTTGTTGAAGTAAAGCATCCTTTAGTTCGTCATAAAATTGGCCTAATGCGCGAAGCAGACATTAGCACAAAGCGCTTTCGCGAATTAGCACGTGAAGTATCTGCATTACTTACCTACGAAGCGACAGCCAACTTAGAAATTGAAGAAGTGACTATTGCCGGTTGGAATGGCCCAGTAAAGGTTGAACAAATTAAAGGTAAAAAGGCTACGGTTGTGCCTATTTTGCGCGCGGGCCTTGGCATGATGGACGGTGTGTTAGAGCATATGCCTTCAGCAAAAACCAGCGTGGTGGGGATTTATCGTGATGAAGAGACTCTAGAGCCGGTTCCATACTTTCACAAGCTAGTGAGCCAAATTGATGAGCGTTTGGCTCTTGTGGTAGACCCTATGCTAGCTACTGGTGGCTCAATGATTGCCACCATCGACCTACTTAAAGAGCAAGGCTGTAAAGACATTGTAGTATTAGTATTAGTTGCTGCTCCCGAAGGTTTAAAAGCTTTGGAGGCTGCACACCCCGATTTGGTCTTGTATACTGCGTCAATTGATGAAAAGCTAAATGAGCAAGGTTACATCCTTCCTGGTTTGGGTGATGCCGGCGATAAGATTTTTGGTACTAAATAGTACGCAAAAATAGTTAATTGAATCTCTAGGAGAGCGCAGTGATTAGAAAGTGGTTGTTGGTACTTAGTTTGGCAGTTGTGATGTTGCCGGTTCAAGCCTCTCTGCAAGAGGAACTTTACCGAGTTGAAGCACAAGCCACTGGCGATACCCAACAAGATCAGCAACAAGCTTTTGAGTTATTGGTACTGCGCTTAACTGGGGAGCAAGCTAGCAATGCAAACCCGTTAGTCGCTAAAGCAAGAGCCAATATTAACCCGTATATTCAACAGTTTGCTTATCGCGACGATGCGATTTCGGTGCTGTTTAACGAAGCAAAAGTAAATCAACTGTTGATGCAAGCTCAATTGCGTTTATGGGGAAAGCAACGTCCAGACATCGTATTGTGGTATGCCAACGAGCAGAATTTTAATCGAGAATTGTTAGCCGATAGTGCTCAACAAGATTGGTTAGAGGCTGGCCGCCAACAGGCGCAGCTACTAGGCTTGCCTGTTCGTCTCCCTGTTATGGATTTAGAAGATAGCATGGCGGTAAGTGTAAATGATGTATGGGGCGGTTTTGATGGCCCATTGTATGCAGCTAGTGAGCGTTACTCTGTGCCACTTATCCTGAGCTTTCGCCAATATCCACAAGGTCAAAATTGGCAGATCCAATGGCGATTGTTAGACAGTGCAAGCCAGGTTCAACTTGATAGCGGCCAAGTACAAGCGCCACTAGCAGACGTTAGCGCAGCCGCTATGAGTGCGGTAAGTGCTAGTTTGGCCGAGCGTTATGGCGTGATACTAGGTGAGAATGCTGATGAAGCGATGTTAGTTAGTTTTGCTAACATAACCAGCATGAACAAATATGTTGAGTTGGAGCGCTTTCTTAACCAGCAACCTAGTGTGGCAAGAGTGACCTTACACAATGTAAAACAAGATACCTTTACTTTTGAGGTGCAACTGCTTAGCCCTTGGGAAGACCTTAAATCTTCACTTGATATCGCTCCGCGCCTGCAAGCGGATGAAACGCGAACAAAGTACTACTATTACCAGTAGCAAAAATTTTTCATCTTAATAACGAGCTGGTACAATGCCTCTAGACTTGTATCAGCTTTGATTTATCACTTTGAGTTTTTCCCCGCAATTATCACTTCCTGTACTGCTACCTGACGATGAAACCTTGGTAAGTTTTTACCCGGGCGACAATCAACAGTTACTAAGTGCACTGCGCAATCTTGCTTTAGATAAAGGCGAGAGGATGCTTTATTTATGGGGCAGTGAGGGATCGGGTAGAACCCATTTGTTGCATGCCAGCTGCACCGAAATGGCTGATGTGGGCGCGGCAAGTGCTTACTTACCGCTAGAAATGCACGCAGCAATGTCTCCTAAAATGCTCGAGGGTCTTGAGAGCATGGCCTTAGTTTGTTTGGACAACATTGATGCGATTGTGGGCATTTCGGCTTGGGAAGAGGCGATTTTTGATTTTTATAATCGCCGTAAAGAATTAGCGTCTACCACCCGTTTAATTGTTACCGCCAATGCGCCAGCTCCTCAGTTGTCTTTTGCCTTGGCTGACTTACAGTCTCGCTTAAATTGGGGCGTTACCTATAAGTTGCACGAGCTAGATGATGAGCAAAAGCTAAGTGCTTTGCAATTACGCGCGGAACTACGTGGTTTGAAAATGCCGTTAGAAGTTGCCAGATTTTTATTGAAACGATTATCTCGTGATATGCCTACTTTGTTGAACAAGCTTGATCTGCTCGACCAAGCCTCAATCACTGCTCAACGTAAGCTAACCGTACCCTTTGTTAAAGAGATCTTAGAGCTTTAGTCTTTAGATTTATCTTTTAGCTTTTTTAAGCCTATCCCCAGCTCTTTACCGCGAAACTTCGCGTACTGCAATCCAAACCAAAACGCATTGAGTACTAATACTAGCTCTACTGCCGCTAACCAGCGTTCGGTGTCGGATACTACTAACAGTGTGGTGCTGTGAAGCACGTATAACAGCAGCACAAAACAACTCCAAGCATAGGTATAAGGTTTACCGGCCAAAATGCCTTTTAGCGGGAACAGCAATGGCACAACCCAAAAGGTCAACATTAAACCTAAGCTAATATCAACCGGTGGTGATAGCCATAAATGCCATAACAGCACCCAAGCAAGAAGCGCCAAGTAACTACTCTTGGCAATTAGCAATAGTTGAGATGTGCTTAGCTTAGACAATCTCTAACACCTGCTCTGGTGGTCGGCCAATGCGTGCTTTATCTTGATTAATCACAATTGGGCGCTCAATCAGTTTAGGGTTTGCGTGCATAGCGGCTACCAGTTGAGCAGGAGTGAGCGACGCATCGCCTAAATTCAATTCTTTGTAGAGCGCCTCTTTAGTGCGCATTAACTGGCGAGGCTCAAGTTGCATCATGTCGAGCATCTTGCTGATATCCGCTTCGCTTGGCGGAGTTTCTAGATAAAGCACGATCTCTGGCTCGATGCCTTTTTCTTGAAGAAGCTGCAAGGTTTGGCGACTTTTAGAGCAGCGCGGATTATGAAGGATCTTAATAGTAGACATGCTTATTCCTTGTATACATCTAGTTGAGCGACTCGAGCTCTTGCTCAGCAGCTTTAAATTGTTCAATTCTAGCTTGGATGCGCGCTTGCTCAAGATTGTTTTCTGTTAGGTTGTAGGCGCTATGTAGTTCGTCAATGGCGCGGCGATAATCCGAATGCAATGAAAGGTACTCGGCTCGCGCAGTATGGCTAGCAGCCATATTTTTGAGGCGTCGTTGGCTGCGGCTAAGTTCTCCCCAGGCCAGAGCGTCGTTGGGGCGCTCGCGTAGGTAACGATCAAGCAGTTTGGCACCTTCTTCAAATTGGCCATTTTCGCTAAATGCGTGAGCCAAGTTGAGCACAATTACTTGGTTATTGGGGTAGCGAGTCTGCGCCACTTGCAAACGTTTAATTGCAGGTTGGTAGTTTTTCATTGCTAAATCGATGTCAGTTTGGGTATCGATTACAAAAAGGTTGTCGGGATGGCGTGTGGCAAGACCATCAACGATTGTTTTCGACTCTTTGTATTTACCCATACCAAACAGTGCTAAGGCTTTACCATAGAGGGCTGCATCTTCAATCCGGTATTCTTTGCGCTTGATTACTCGGTTGTAGTGCTCTAAAGCTTCGGAAGGAGAAAGGGTGCCATGACGCACAATAATCCGTGATTTGGCAAACTGGAACGAAAGGGAAGGCGCAACGTAACGATTAGGGTATTGATTTGCCCGAGCGCGCGCTTCACTAACCCGCGTTTCAGGCAATGGGTGAGTGATTAGCATTTGTGGAGGTTTGCTAGCGTAACGGTATTTCTCGGACAGTTTGCCAAAAAAGTTACCCATTCCTATTGGGTCATAACCAGCATTGGCCAAGGTGCGAAGGCCAATTCGGTCTGCTTCAAATTCGTTGGCACGGGTGTAGTTAATTGAGTTTTGCACACCTGCCGCCATGGTAGCTTGTAACGCTGCGATACCTGCAACCGGGTTGGCGATGCCTAGCAACAAAGAACCTAGCATACCTGCCATAGACAGGTTTTGTGCTGCCGCTTGGTTTTCAATGCTTCGAGCAATATGACGTTGAGTAACGTGAGCAATTTCGTGAGCAATTACAGAAGCGAATTCACTTTCTGTATCGGCGTATAAAAATAAGCCAGTATGAATTTTTACGTAGCCACCGAGAAACGCCGCAGCATTAATTTCATTATCGGTCACTAAAAAAAAGTTAAAGGGAGTACGCACTAAATCAGCTTTGGCAACCAGGTGGTTGCCAAGCTCGGTGACATATTCAGATAACACTGGGTCATTGGTCATACGGCTACTAGCGCGAATAATTCGCATATAGGCATTACCGTATATAATTTCTTTGTCGATGGATAAAGCCGACGCACCGGCGGTACCTATTTCAGGTAATTGATTATTGGCAGACATAAGAGGGGCGTAGCCAAACAGCAGGCCTGCTAAAACAAAATGTGCGAAACGCGTCATTGAAATCCGATAACTTTCCATTTGTATCGCGAGAATACCCCGATTTTGTTTGTTATTCAAAAGCTATAAATTGAGTCCTGATCAATAGCCTGTAATAATGTCATGGTTATTTTATGGTAATTATTACAAATGCTTTGCCTCGATTTACAAAAACACAACTGTCCTTACCCATTATTGGAAAGTAAGCTTTGGCTAAAACAAGCTAAAGTAGGTGATCAAATTCAGTTGCTGTTAGGGGACAGCGGATCACGTAGTGATATCCCCAAGTACTTTCGCCGATTAGGGCATGGCGTAAGTATAGAGCAAGGCGCCCGTGGTTTTTGCGTCACCATAACTGTCCACCCGCTAAAGGATTAAAGCTGTAACTATGTTTAAAGTCTTATCAAATTGGTACCGCCGCATGTTTTCTGATCCGGAAGCGGTGGCTATGGCTCTTGTGTTGGTTATTGGTTTTGTGCTGCTGTATTTCTTTGGCAATTTACTCGCACCATTACTTATTGCTTTAGTACTTGCTTACTTGTTGGATTGGCCAGTGAGCTTTTTAGCCAATCATGGGTTTCGCCGGGGCTTTGCTAGCGCCTTAGTGCTACTCATATTTTTCCTGATTGCCACATTTACTGTGTTACGCATTTTGCCCACCGTGTGGGGGCAGGGGATGAACTTACTCAGTGAATACCCGGTGATGCTCAATAGCACTCAGCAATGGCTTGAGTCCCTGCCACAACAATACCCGGAGTTTATCGACGGTGCCTTAGTAGAAAGTGTGGTAGACAATGTTCGAACTCGCTTAATGGGCGTGGGAGAGCAATTGTTGCAGTCTTCACTTTCGTCAATTATTAACTTAGCCACGGTGTTGGTGTATAGCGTGTTAGTGCCTTTGATGGTTTTCTTCATGCTTAGTGATAAACAAGTGTTATTAAATAGCGTGTCGCGCTTTTTGCCTAACGATCGTCGTTTGTTAACTCAAGTATGGTCAGAAATGAATGGCCAAGTGATTAATTATATTCGCGGCAAAGCGATTGAAATACTGCTCGTGGGCGGTGCTAGTTATATTGTGTTCGCAATTATGGATCTGCGTTACTCGGCATTACTTGGCGTGTTAGTGGGTTTGTCGGTACTTATTCCCTTCATTGGTGCCTTTGCAGTAACCCTACCGGTTGCTATGGTTGGCCTATTCCAGTGGGGGTTAAGCCCTCAATTTGGTTACCTTATCCTGGCTTACGGCATAATACAGGTGATTGATGGCAACGTATTGGTGCCCATTTTGTTCTCAGAAGCGGTTAACCTTCACCCCTTGGCAATTATTGTCGCGGTGTTGGTGTTTGGAGGTTTGTGGGGATTCTGGGGAGTATTCTTTGCAATCCCACTAGCCACTTTGGTGAAAGCGGTAATGAATGCCTGGCCGCACCATATAGAAAAGGTTGAGGACAGCGAGCCCTCAACCTCTGCTGAATAGTTATTGGTTTAAGTAATCGAGCACTACTTGGTGGTGCTCTTTAGTTTTAAACTTGTTAAACACATGCTCAATTTGGCCTTGCTCGTCGATCAAAAAGCTAATGCGGTGAATACCATCATATTCTTTACCCATAAACTTCTTTAAACCCCAAACTCCAAATTGGTCGGCAACTGCATGATCTTCGTCAGACAGTAAATCAAAGTTAAGCTGATGTTTTTCTATAAATTTAGGTAGGCGTTTTACTGGATCTGGGCTTACCCCAAATACTACAGTGTTTGCATCTTTGAGCTGTTCAATGCTGTCACGCAAGCCACAAGCTTGGGTAGTACAGCCCGGTGTTAAGGCTTTTGGGTAAAAATACACCAATACTTTTTTACCTGCGTAGTCGCTAAGTTTAATGCGTTTTTCATCTTGGTTTGGCAAATCAAATTGCGGAGCAGCAGCTCCGGCCGTCAATGTGTTCATTAAAGGTGTCCTTTATAGTGGTACTTAATTTGACAAAATTTGTAAATCGAACTGCTCGCTGCCTAACTCTTGGCATAGTTGTGCAAACGCCTGTTCAATTTGTTCTGGTTGATGGGTTTGGTTAAGCTTCACGTCAAATTCAGCGTGTAACATCTCAATATTATTCTTGGTGAACAGATTCGATTTTAAACTCACCATATTCATTTGATGGTCGCTGATAAATTGAGTCACTTTGCTAATCACCCCAGTTGCATCAGGCAAAGTCAATTGCAAAACGGCGGCATGTGAGTAATCGATCAATTCGTGGCGCGAGGTTTTTTTCATTACCGTTAATAGTTGTAATTCTTGCGCGGTTGCGGGTAATCGAGTCTCGATTTGAATAATGGCATTATGAGTACCGGCCACTAGCATGATTAAGGTAAACTCAGAACCAAAGAGTGCCATTCGGCTATCTACAATGTTACAGCCGCAGCTAGAAACCAGTTGAGTTAATTGATTGACGATGCCTGGCCGATTACTGCCAACAGCGGTGACCACAAGATGTTGACTCATATTCCGTTTTACATATTTAGCTAGATTTAGTGTGTCAGGATACTTGCTTAAAGCTGGGAATTCTAGCGCATATAAATTTAGCAGAAAGTAAAAGGTGAGTTTGTATCAAGCCCTGAATGTTTTCGCCTTGTGTTTATGAAAGTGGCTAAGTAGTATAGCGCCCTTACTCTGGATTGTTTTCGTATGACGAAATCGCTTACCAGTAAATATTTTTGTTTGTAGATGTAGTGGGATATGCAACTAGTTTCTTTTCCAACGATGAAAGTCGTGTTTTTTGGCAGCCTAGTAGCGACTCTGGCAGCATGCTCTAGTAGCGGTGAGAAACACCGTCAGGCTGAGCGAGGCTTTGAGTATTTAGAAGCTACTCAAGTAGAGCCTTTAGTGATCCCAGAAGGGATAACACCACCTGAGCAAAGTAGTGAATTTGTTATTCCAACACCGCAAGCTAAAGAGGAAGTTTTAGTCGGGTCGGCGGTAGATGTTCGCGCACCTGTGCAAATTATACCGCTCATTGCGGGAAGCCGTATCGAAAATACCGAAGACGGTCTGATTTTTTGGTTTGATATTCTACAAGCCCAAACCGCTACCGAAACTACTGCTACGATGATGCAAACCATTAGTGACTATATTGCCTATCGTAACTCTTCTATCGCTCGCCGTGATGACCAGCAAGCTATAATCGAATCAAATTGGTTAGTTGATGCCGAAACAGTAGAAGGTAGTTGGTGGTTTTTCTCCAGCGACACGGTAATGGAGCAACGCCAAAAATTTACCTATCAGCTAGATGTTAAACCTCATGGTCGAACCGCAGGTCTAAAAGTAAGCTTTATCGACGGTGAGATTTATCGCGATGGTGGAGACTTAGCGATCGATTTAGATGAGTTCGACAAGCAGCGCCTTGCAGTGGTAGAGCTTAATCGCTTAATTGGTTACATAAGTGACCGACGTGAAGAGCTAGAGCAGCAGCTTGCGGCGCAACGTGAAGAAGCGCGTTTGGCGGCCATGAGTGAAGCCGAGAAAGAGCAACTTTACGATGAGACGGTTAACTTAGTGTTAGTAAACGACAGCGGTGCTGCTTACTACAAGGCGCGTGCTAACATGGAAAAAACCATGAAGCGTTTGCGTTTAGTATTACCTCTAGCGGGTTTCACTATTACTGATTACATTGCTAACTCTGGCAGCCTGTACTTAACCTACGAGCGTCCACCTGAGCAAGTTCTTGAAAACTATGGCTTAAGCACCATGGAGTTTGAAGAAAAAGACTACATCTTTACGGTGGGCTCAAATGGCAATGTTACTCAAATTACCTTAAGTGATAATGAAGGTGTTGTGCTTAAGCCTAGTGAAGTAAAAGCGCTGTATCCGTACTTAGCCATTCTGATGAAGATGGGCTTAGATACAAGCGATAGCTTGTCTCGATAATACTCGCTCGCATTAAGCTAGATTTATAAGGCCTCTTTAAGAGGCCTTTTTTATTAGCCTTTTATGTTTTTTCTTGCATCTTTGCCCTATAGGCAATTGACTATTACAGTGTGAAAAGCCATTTGTTTTTAGTTGAGAGTTCTTCCCCAGCTTAAAGTGGGCTTATCTACTCTCTCTTAGCTAAACTTATTTTGGCTTGTATTCGTATTAAATAAGTAACTGATAGACTAAAAGGAAGATGTTATGAGATTTATACTAATTATTGGTGCTGTATTCGTTCTAAGTGCATGCAGTAGCCAAAATGTGGATACAGCTGAAAATAGCTCTACAGCAGTTGAACCCAGTCATTCTAGTGTGGAAAGTGTAGGCGCTAATTCTACAGAAACAACTGCTCTCACTGTTGCTGGGGAAGCAAGTAACTCTAGCGTAGATACTATTGGCGCAAATGAGGCGACAAGCGAAACGACAACGCCGGTCATTGATCCAGAGGTAGACGCAATGTTTGGGCAGCTAATTCGACAGTCTATCGCGAACGGAAATGAACAACAGGCCTTAAAGCTTGTAGAAGATGCCGAGCAAGCTGGTTCACTCAAGGCTAGAGATGTTTATTTGCAGGCTTTAGAAAAGCAAAAGGAACAGCAGCAGTAAAGCTTGGGGAGTTTACTATTAATGGGCGATTTAACGTTGCTCTGAGTCACCCGACTTTTTTGATTTAGGCAATTTTGTCTTGATGCTAAATCGGTCCATGTGCCTGAGCAGCATCAAATTGCCAAGGATAAACCCCAGTACCAGAGCAATGATAAGAATAACGTATCCGATGGCCATGGTAAGTCTCCAAATCCTGCTATGTGGGCATTCAAACTAGCTGTGCCAAAGCTAGTTTAGCTTGTTAAACGTTGAGTGCTTGAAGCTTAAGGCTAGAAATAAAGCTGATAAACGCCACGGCCAATAACAAAGGGGCAGGTGGGGCTGTTTTCTTTAGTTGCGGGAATAACCACAACAGAGTCGCTAGCAATAACAAGCTGCTCATTACTACAAAGTGCTTAACTGTATCGGCTTGGTCCAAGAGAGCTTGGTTCAAAACGAGATAAATACACACTGCCACAAGGCTACACATTGCCGCAGCAAGCCCAGCAAATGGCAGCAGTTTATCAAAGCTTGTTAAGCGGTGTTTAGCCTTAACCATTAGCCAGTGAGCAATGGCCGCCGCACAAGCAATAAAGCTAAAGATCCCAATACTATGTTGCAGCAAAACAACCGTAGCGGCTATTAACAGTGGCATACCCATTAACCACCAAAGGTTAATATTTAGGCTGCGTTTGTGCTTAAGCTTGTTGATTTTGAAAGTAAGCACCCAACCGATTAAGGCACTGGCGAAGACCAAGCCTACTAACCAAGTCGCTTGTTGGCTTTCAAATCCACTTAAACCTGCCAAGGTTATAAAGCTAACAAGTGTGCTTAATTGGCGTTGAATTCTGCCTGTTTGCCCAGGGCATAACTCTCCCTTATGTAGAACCAGCATCAATACAAGAAAGGCCAGTGCAGAACAACTAACAAGGCTAACAAACAAGGTGGCATACAAGCTTGGCATTAGGTCTCCGGTAAACAGATATTGGTAACGTATTGGCTAAAAATTTGTTCGATGTGCTGTTCAATACAAGCGAAGCCTGCTACCTGGTTATTTCTTAAGTGTTCTAGGGTTTGGCTAGCGTCGAGTTTGCTCATCATTGTTTGGCTGGTGGCTAGGTGGCTCAAGTGCCATGGTTCAAACTCTACGCCGCCCTTAAAGCGCTGATAAGGGTAGAAAAAACCAAAATCTTGAGCATATTCATTTAACCATAGCGATAAGGCGTGCTGGCAACCTTGCTCAGCATACTCTTGGGGGATGAGTTCTAAACGAGTTCCTGATGGTAGTAGTTTGGGGTCGTAAAAATCAAAATCGGTGCCCCAATGATGGCGGCTGGTGCCAGGTAAAGCAGACCAACGCAAAATAGCATGCAGCTTGTGCTCATCGCTTAGGCTTGAGATATCCAGTGGCCGACTATTGGCATCAAGAATTGGACGCAGACCATTCCATTTGTTATTCCAGATCGCCAGTTGGCGGTGAAAATCCCGATAACCACTAAAAATGCTTAGGTTAAACCCAGCCTGCGCAGCCGCTTTGATAAGCTTTTTGAGATCAGATAAAACTGAGCGATGAACCCAAGCAAGCTCGGTGTCATCAATTAGTTCGCTCTTGTCTAGCCCATAAAGGGCTAGAGAGTTGGCAAGTTTACTCATCGCCGCCAAGAACGTTTACTAACAGCTCGTAGTACATATCTGTTAACTGTTCTAAATCTGCCACTTTAACGCACTCATTCACTTTATGAATAGTAGCGTTAACTGGGCCAAGCTCGACCACCTGTGTCCCCATTTTTGCAATAAAGCGACCGTCAGACGTGCCTCCAGTAGTGAGTAACTCAGGAGCTTTCTTGGTTACCTTGCTGACCGCGTTGCTCACCGCAGACAAGAAGTCGCCTTCCTCAGTTAAAAATGGTTGGCCATTGTAGGTCCAATCTAACTGGTAATCCAAACCGTGGCTATCAAAGATATTGTGTACCCGTTTTACAATCTCGCTATCGGTTAGCTCAGTTGAGTAGCGGAAGTTAAACTGAACATCTAACTCACCAGGAATCACATTCGAAGCACCTGTACCAGCGTGAATATTGGCAATTTGAAAGCTTGTTGGTGGGAAGAATTGATTACCGTTATCCCAATGCATTGCCGCAAGTTCTGCAAGAGCTGGTGCTGCATCATGAATAGGGTTTTTAGCTAGGTGGGGGTAAGCCACATGGCCTTGCACACCTTTTACTGTTAAATCTCCAGTTAATGAGCCGCGGCGACCATTTTTAACTACATCACCCACGTGATGAGTAGAGGATGGCTCACCCACCAAGCACATATCAATCAGTTCGTTACGTGCCATTAAGGTATCGACCACGCGGGTTGTACCATTAATAAAAGGACCTTCTTCATCAGAGGTGATTAAGTACGAGATAGAACCTTTGTGATTAGGGTAATCAGCCAAAAATCGCTCAGTAGCTACGACCATGGCAGCTAAAGAGCCTTTCATGTCAGCCGCTCCGCGCCCATGTAGAATGCCATCAATAACAGTGGGCTCAAAGGGTGGGGTATGCCATTTTTCTGCAGGCCCAGGAGGTACTACATCGGTATGTCCAGCAAAACAAAACAGTGGGCCGGTATCACCTTTACGCGCCCACATATTGGTGGTGTCTTCAAATACCATTTTTTCAATGTTAAAACCAACAGCAGTTAGTCGGTCGGCCATTAGTTTTTGGCAATCGCAGTCTTCTGGGGTCACCGACGGACGGCTGATAAGATCTTTTGCTAAGTGTAAAACGGGGCTATCTGACATGGATTTATGCTTCCGGAGAAAAGAGTTGTTGGTATTGGTCGGCTTTAAAACCAAGCGTGAAAGACTGGTCAACTTGAAGTAATGGGCGCTTAATCATTGCTGGGTGCTCGGCCAGCAGTTGAATGGCTGTATCTTTATTTAGGTCAGCTTTTTGTTGGTCGCTTAGCTGGCGATAGGTGGTTCCACGTTTGTTCAAAACGGCTTCCCAACCCAGCTGTTCACACCAATGGCTAATTTGTTCAACACTAACACCATCTTTACGATAGTCGTGGAAGCTAAATTCAATGTTGTGTTCGTTTAACCAACGGCGGGCTTTTTTAATAGTGTCGCAGTTGGGGATCCCGAACATTACTATGTTTGTTGCAGACATGTATGTTCCCTTTTTTATTTTGGCTAAGAATACCAGAGCTGAAGGCAAAGCTCATCGACCAATTTAGCTGGTAAGGGATTTATACCAATCGTACTATGTAACTGTTCATTTTATCTGGTTAAAATACTCGATAACTGCGTTAGAATTTTTGACTGTAGAATAACTACTTATCGAAAAATCCTGCCTTATTCTCGAGTATTTTTCCTGCGTTATTTCTGATCACTTACTTAGTGTGATTGGTATTAAGGCTTTGAGTGAATTTAAGGCAAAAAAAACCACGCTAAGTAGCGTGGTTTAATCACTTAGGCAAAAGCCCAATTTATTTAATAATGGTTAGTACCGGCGTTTCGCTAATGGTTACAGAACCTGATTTTTTCACTAATTCTTTAATCTCGTCCATGTTAGAGATAACCACGGGCGTTAGCGTTGATTTTGCTTTTTCTTCTAGCACGGCTAGATCAAACTCAATAATCACATCACCTTGTTTCACTTCTTGGCCTTCAGCCGCGATACGAGTGAAACCTTCACCTTTTAGCTCAACGGTATCAATACCGAAGTGAACAAACAGTTCTACGCCGTCGGTAGATTCTAGTGAAAACGCGTGGTTAGTTTCAAAAATCTTACCAATGGTACCGTCACATGGCGCTACCATTTTGTTACCGCTTGGCTTAATCGCGATACCATCGCCCACGATTTTCTCAGCAAATACTACATCAGGCACTTCTTCAATAGGAACGATTTCACCTGATAGTGGGGCGATAATATCGATCCCGCCTTTGCTTGAACTATCATCTGAAACCATTTTCTTGAATTTGTCGAATAGACCCATTATGGCGCTCCTAAATTCTTATGTATTGTGCAGTTGTAACTATCTTAACAGACGGAATTTTGTTTAACAAAAGTGTCAACTAACGTTTCAATTTCAGCGGCTGTTGGTAACGCTAAAGCTTGATCGGCTAATTTCTTCACATCAGCATAGTTTGAATTACGGATCAGTTTTTTGATCCTTGGTATAGAAATAGCACTCATTGAAAATTCATCTAAGCCCATTCCCATCAATAACAAGGTAGCAGTTTCATCACCAGCCAACTCACCACACATACCTGTCCACTTACCTTCAGCATGTGAAGCATCAATAACTTGCTTGATTAAAGTAAGGACAGCGGGTGACATTGGGTTATAGAGTGAAGAAATAAGCTCGTTGCCACGATCTACTGCTAGAGTGTACTGAGTTAAGTCGTTGGTTCCAATACTAAAGAAGTCTACTTCTTTAATTAAATGGTGAGCAATAGCCGCCGCTGCAGGTGTTTCTACCATTACGCCAACTTCAACTTCTTCATCAAAGGCGATGTCTTCAGCACGTAATTCGGCTTTTAGTGAATCTAACACACCATTTAACTTGCGAATCTCTTCAACCGAAACAATCATCGGGAACATGATGCGCACTTTACCAAAAGCAGACGCACGTAATAGCGCACGAAGTTGAGCATTCATAATTTCTTCGCGGTCGAAGAAGATACGAATTGCACGCCAACCCAAGAATGGGTTCATCTCTTTTGGCAAATCTAAGTAAGGTAGGTCTTTATCGCCACCGATATCCATAGTGCGGATAATCACTGGGTGGCCTTGCATCGCTTCTACTACAGCTTTGTAGGCTTCGAACTGCTCGTCTTCGCTAGGTAGTGAGTCACGATCCATGAACAAAAACTCGGTACGGTATAAACCAACACCTTCTGAGCCGTTGCGATGAGCGCCATCTACATCTTTAATGGTGCCAATGTTGGCACATACTTCAATTTGATGGCCATCTAAAGAAACCGCAGGTAGGTCTTTTAACTTGGCAAGTTCAGCTTTTTCTTCGATGTAGCTTTGTTGGCGCTGTTTATAAGTGGCTAGTTGCTCATCGCTTGGGTTAATAACAACTTCATTGTTTAGTGCATCTAACGCAATGATATCGCCATTTTTAACCTGTTGGGTTACGTCGTTGGTACCAACAACAGCTGGTAGCTCTAAAGAGCGAGCCATAATAGAAGTGTGAGAAGTACGACCGCCGATATCAGTAACAAAACCTAGTACTTTATCTAAGTTAATTTGAGCTGTTTCTGAAGGGGTTAAATCGTTGGCGACTAAAATTACTTCTTCAGTAATGGTACTTAAAGAAACAATCTCGATGCCTAGAATGTTTTTAACTAAACGAGAACCTATGTCGCGAAAGTCCGTTGCGCGTTCTTTTAGGTAAGGGTCGTCTAACTCGGCTAGCATCTGCGCGTTTTGCTCGATAATGGTATGAGCTGCATTGTCGGCGCTAAGCAAGTTATCTTTGATGCAGGCTAGAATTTCCTCTTCAAGCTCTTCATCTTCTAACAGCATGATATGTCCTTCGAAGATAGCTTCTTTCTCTTCACCGAAGGTTTTACCTGCCATTATTTTAATTTCTTCGAGCTGTGCAGAAGTTTTATTACGTCCATCGAAAAAGCGTTGTACTTCGCTTTCTACCTGCGCTGCGTCGATATTTGTTTGGTTAATCACTACTTCTTGTTCCGCAAGTAGCAGTGCTTTACCAATTGAAATTCCTGGAGATGCCAGAATACCTGAAATCATAACCTACACCTATTTAGTTGAACTGATTAACGGACTTATAAAAATGCTGACTTATTCAAGTTCATCCATTAACGCAACTAGTTTTTCTACTGCAGCAGTTTCGTCTTCGCCTTCAGCGCGAATTACCACACTAGTGCCTTTAGTTAGGCCAAGAGTTTGCAGTTTAAAAAGGCTTTTGGCACTGGCAGATTTGCCATTGCTCTCAACAGTGATATCGCTAGAAAATGCTTTTGCTTCTTTTACAAATTGTGCCGCTGGGCGAGTATGAAGACCATTTTCGGCGGTGATAACAACACTTTTCTCAAACATACAATCATTCCTCAAGTTAAATTATGTCGCCTATAGCTTGATATAAGCTTAGACGCTTATTAGTAAAACGTTTTCGAGAAAAAAATAACGTAAAAGCCTTTGGTAAAGTTTAATCTACGTCAAATTTTCCTATTTAGTTGTACAGTGTTACTTAATATTACATAGGGGTTTTGTGTGTAACTCTATGTAATTTAATAAATAATACTAATTTATCGAAGTGAACAATGTGTCAATTTTGATACCTTTTGTTACAAAGTGATACATTGTGAAGCGCATTATTTAGCGGTTTGGAGTATAGTTTTTGCAGTTTTGTTGCACAAGTCTTAATGGTTAATTTCCTTTGGAAATAAAGTCTTTGTCGCAAAAAAAAGCAACCTTCACAGGTTGCTTATTGATTACTTGCTTAAATTTACTTATTGAACGTTTTCTTGTTCAGTGAAAATGTTAGCAAATAAAGCACTTGATAAGTAACGCTCACCTGAGCTTGGCAGTATCACAACAATCGTTTTATCTGCAAATTCTGGCTTTTCAGCGATACGGTTCGCAGCTACAACAGCGGCGCCTGAAGAGATACCCGCTAAAATACCTTCTTCTTCCATTAAACGTTGAGCCATAGCTATAGCGTCTTCGTTAGTTACTTGCTCAACCGCGTCAACCATTTCTAAATCTAGGTTGCCAGGGATGAAGCCTGCACCAATACCTTGGATTTTGTGTGGACCAGGAGTTAGATCTTCACCCGCTTTAGCTTGAGCAATAACTGGAGAATCAACTGGCTCTACTGCAACAGAAGTGATGCTTTTGCCTTGTTCCAGTTTAATGTAACGGCTAACACCTGTAATTGTACCACCGGTACCCACACCCGCTACAAACACATCAATTTCACCGTCTGTATCTTCCCAAATCTCTGGGCCAGTTGTTTTCTCGTGAATTTCTGGGTTAGCTGGGTTATCAAATTGACCTAGTAATACGTATTTCTCTGGGTTGCCATCACGAATTTCTTCAGCTTTACCGATAGCGCCTTTCATGCCTTTAGCGCCTTCAGTTAGCACTAAGTTAGCACCCAATGCTTTAAGCAATTTACGACGCTCTAAGCTCATGGTATTTGGCATGGTAAGGGTGATAGGGTAACCGCGAGATGCTGCAACAAATGCTAAAGCAATACCGGTATTACCACTGGTAGGTTCAATGATTTCTTTACCTGGACCCAATAAGCCTTTCTTTTCTGCATCCCATACTAAGTTTGCACCAATACGACATTTAACACTGAAGCTTGGGTTACGGCTTTCTACTTTAGCCAGTACGTTACCTTTGCTTACGCGGTTAAGGCGAACTAGCGGAGTGCGACCGATAGTCAGGGAATTGTCTTCGTAAATCTTACTCATTGAAACGTCCTTTTTAAGGTTAATAGGCGTGCTACAATCAGTGGTTATTGGCACTTAGCAGCATTACTGTGTTACTAGCATAACGCGCTATTTGGTAAGGGGAAGTAACGTTTATTTATAACGTTATGTAATTAAGAGATAAATTGATATGCCATTAGGCGTAGTGTTGTTGGAAATTTGTGAAGAAGCATTGCTACAACAAGGTTTACTTCAACTAAGCTAAAGTTGATTAACTAATCCTTTGGTCACTAGTAGCGAGGACGCTATGTTTATGTGCGATTGTGTATTGCGATATAGCTCAAAAATTGTCTTTTTTATGCTGCTGGTTTTCGCATTGCTGGCGTGCAAGGATGTCGAACAAAGTTCAGATTTATTAAATAACTTTGAGCCAGAATTTGTTGCCCAGTGGCAAACTGTCGTTGAGGCCAGTGAGCCTCCTGCGGAATTCTCATTACAAGCTGCATGTATCCCTCAGGTAATTGAAGCGAATCCTCAGCAAGCCTTAAAAGGCACCATAATTATCGTGCACGGCTTTACCGCATGTAACCAACAATTTTTTGATTGGGGCTTGCAGTTGGCGGCTGCCGGTTATCATGTTGTGTTGCCAGCTCTTCCTGGCCATGGTCTTGAGGCAGAACAACAAGATTTGCTGTTGGAAGCTAGCGGTTTAGCCAATAATGCCCAAGTGTATTCAGATTTTGCTGACCAATTGGTATTGCTAGGGCAGCTGTCTCCGGGGCCTTCAAAAATCATTGCAGGTCTAAGTGTTGGCGGAGCTGTGGCGGCTGCAGTTGCAATACGCGGAGAACAGACCTTTGATAAAGCTTTGCTAATGGCTCCTTTTTTGGCAATTCCAATGACTTACTCTACAGAACCGGGGCCGCAGCTAGCACCGCTTAGCCCACAAGAAGAGCTCGACTTACTGGATTTGCTCAATGCTGAAACTGATAATTCCGAGCAACTAGAGCAGATCTGGCAACAGTTTGCTCAGTTACTGGAGCAATTTCGCACCGGGGTGGCGCAATCCTTATTAGCACTTCTAAAACTTAGCACCTTTATTCCCCAATTGGATTATAGCTGGGGCCCTGCCTGTGAAGATGAACGAGCCGCTGGCCGAGCTGGGATATGTAATTTTAAAATAAGCAATTTGTTTGCGGTAGACAGTTTTGGTCGAGAAACCCTAGTAGCTTATCAGCAAGCTGAGAGTCTTGCTGTGCAAGTTCAATTGGTGGCAGTTGAAAATGATAGTGGTGCAGACCCACTGGCTATTCAAACACTGGCGGAACGCTTAAACAGCTTAATTGGAGAGCAAGCTTTAGGTTACTGTTTGTATGACGGTGAGATTGTGCCGCACTCCTTCATATCAAAATATGACAACATCGTATTGGCAGACGCAGGCGCTACTGACGTACTCAGTTCTGCTTTAGCTAATATGGAAGCGCTTTGGCTAAGCCGGTTTTATAGCGAAGCCTTAGAGTTTATTTATTCCGATACACCTAACTTTTTTGAGAATGAACAGGGCTTTTGTATACAGCAACCCAAGTAGCTTACAATTTGCTATCGCTAGGTAAAATTAATGTCTAGTGGCTTGCTATTAATTTTGTGGCTTGCACATTGAGTTTAACGCACATCACTAATACCACTTTGATGACTTTACTTATTTCAGTTTCATTGATTATTGTTTAGCAGTTTAAAATTACTAACAAACTGAGCCTTAACAACGGGAGAGCCTAATGGAAAAAGTTGCGCGTTTAGCAAGTAAGCACTGGCTAATTGCCATGGTGTTGTTTTCTATTTATGGCGTTCAAGTTTGCCCATTTTTGGAAGCTCAAACGCCTCTTCAATTATTACTCCCTATCATTATTAGCTTTCTTGTCACCTTGTTGGCGAGGCGCTTTGCCTGTTTGGCAATAGAAAGGAAGTCAAAGGAACAGCAAGTAAGCGCCCAGTTCACTCTCGATTTTTCACAGTTTTTAATCATGGCCTTAAGCATCGTTAGTTATAATTTAATGATGTTTGAGCCACCTTGGGAGTCAAACTTAAAGGTTATTTTAGGTTTGGCTGCTTTGGGCTTTTATGTCGCGGCAGATTTAGCCTTGTTTAAGGAATGGCAAATTGCTCAAGACTTAGAGAGTGCTGGCCAACACTTACAGATTAAGCCGCAACCTTATTCTGTTAGTCAAAAGTTTTCAGCCTTCGCAGCGGCCAGCGCTTTCGTGCTAGCAGGTGTTATCTTTTTGGTGATTAATAAGGATTTAGATTGGTTGGTAAATGTTGGTTCAGATCTCTACCCGATTGAAGTGGCTCAGCGTTATATTGTTATCGAACTAAGCTTTGTATTGCTGGTGGTATTGGCCTACGTGCTAAGAGTAATAAGCAGTTACTCACGCAACCTAAAGCGTTTGCTAGAAAACGAAAATCATAGCTTGGCTAAGGTACAAGCCGGCCAATTAGATACTCAGGTCACCATTAGTAGTAGTGATGAATTTGGCTTGATAGCACAGCGCACTAACTCCATGATTGCTAGCTTGCAGCGTAGTACTTTGTCGCTTCAGCAAACGCGAGATATCGCCATTCACAGTTTGGCGACACTAGCAGAAACCCGTGACAATGAAACCGGCGCGCATATTCTACGTACCCAGTACTACGTTAAAGCCTTGGCTGAGGCGCTGCAAAATGAGCAAGGTTTTAGCAATTTATTAAGTCCTCAGATTATTGATTTAATCTATAAGTCAGCCCCCTTACATGACATAGGGAAAGTGGGGATCCCCGACGCTATTTTACTTAAGCCCGGTCAACTTGATGACGAGCAGTGGCAGATCATGCGCCAGCATCCTGAAATAGGAGCCGATGCCTTAGCCGAAGCTGAACGCCAGTTTGGCAGTGAGGATGCGGCCTTCCTGCAATACGCTAAAGAAATCGCTTTATCTCATCACGAGAAATGGGATGGAAGTGGCTATCCCGAAGGGTTAGCTGGGAGTGAGATTCCCTTAAGCGCGCGCTTAATGGCCTTGGCAGATGTTTATGATGCGCTCATTTCTAAGCGGGTATACAAACCTGCTTTTTCTCACGACAAAGCTAAGCAGATTATTTTAGAAGGGAAGGGCTCGCATTTTGACCCTGCCGTGGTTGAGGCATTTTGCCGATGTGAGCAGCAATTTGTCGAGATTGCTGCTCAATACAGTGATAAACCAGAGTGTGCAGCTTAGTTGCTGTAAACCACAATGGATACGCGGTAGCGATCTCTTTTCGGGCTGCGCTCTACGGTATAAACCGAGTAGTGGCTGGCGTTTTGGGTACTGGCCCATTCCACAGCTTCTTTTTCGGCTATGTCTAAATCTAAGTTGCTCAAAAAGGTTTTTTGGGCCACTTTGGTTAAGTTCATTTCCTGGGCTTCGCCGTAGTTTATCTTTTGTAGTGTACTGGCTGCTGCCATCACAGAGCCCGCACTCAGTAAGCTGACACTTAGTACTAAGCCCGACAATAGATGTTTGGTTTTCATTACTGCTTCTCCTCGACCAGCTTGTCTCGATAACTATCGACCCAAATTGCTGTGGCACCACATACCGCTACCGGCATGATAATTAAGTTTAGTAGGGGTACGGTACTAAAAAATAAAACGATCGCCCCAAAGCCACTGTTGCGAATGCGATCTTGCTTAAGTTGATCGCGCATAGTAGCAAATGGAATGCGATGATTGTCAAAAGGGTAATCAATGTACTGAATGCACATCATCCAAGCACAGAATAAAAACCACAGTACAGGCGCAATAGTTTGGCCAATGGCAGGGATTAAAAACAGCAGTAATAAGCCCAAAGCTTTGGGTAGCCAGTACCACAGCTTTTGCAGTTCGCGAGAGAAAATGCGTGGTAAATCTTTGATGAGTTCGCCTATCGACATGTCATCGACTTTTTTACCGCTAAGGTGCATTTCTACTTTTTCGGCTAATAAGCCGTTAAAAGGCGCTGCAATCCAATTTCCAATAATGCTAAAGGTAAAACCAAACACCATCAGAATAGCGATTATCGCCGTTGGCCAAATTAACCAGCTTAGCCAATCTAACCAGCTTGGTAGGTAATCAATAATTTGCTGAACCCAAGTGCCTAACTGTTGGTATAAAAAGAAGAATGCCGCACCAAATAACAAGATGTTAGCGATTAGAGGAATCATCACAAAAAGCCGAAGACCAGGTTGAGTAATTAAGCTAAAACCCTGGGCGATGTAAGAAATTCCGCTGCGAGAAGCAAGCGAATGCTGCGTCATTGTTGTGATCCCTCGTTTGTTTATGGACTCATATATTACAAAGCGTTGATAGCTCTGGTAAAGTCTTGCTTAACAATAGCAACAAATTAAGCAAAATCATTTATGCGCTTGAAACAAATCCGCCTCGCCGGGTTTAAATCTTTCGTTGACCGAACCACCATCCCTTTTCCCACCGATATGACAGCCATAGTAGGGCCAAACGGTTGTGGCAAGTCAAACGTGATCGACGCTGTTCGCTGGGTATTAGGTGAGAGCAATGCCCGCCATTTGCGCGGTGGCTCTATGACCGATGTTATTTTTAATGGTTCAACCAAGCGCGCCGCTGTATCGAAAGCCATGGTGGAATTGATTTTCGATAACCAGCAAGGGCGAATTGGCGGAGAGTTTGCTAGTTACGCCGAGATCGCCGTTCGCCGAGAGGTTAGTCGAGATGGTCAAAACAACTATCTGCTAAATGGTGCTAAATGCCGTAAACGCGATATTACCGATTTGTTTTTAGGAACTGGCCTTGGTCCGCGCAGTTACGCGATTATTGAACAAGGCATGATTAGCCGTTTAATCGAGTCGAAGCCACAAGAGCTGCGGGTGTTTATCGAAGAAGCAGCTGGCGTGTCTAAGTATAAAGAACGCCGACGCGAAACTGAGTTACGCATTAAACACACCGATGAAAATATTCTGCGTCTGCGAGATATCGAATCAGAGCTTGCGCAACAAGTCAGTAAGCTTAAAACCCAAGCGCAAGCGGCTAAGCGTTATCGCCAGTATCGAGAACGTCATCGTGAACTAAAGGCGCTTATTTGCCTTCAAGAGTTGCGCCAGTTGGACGCGAGCATTGATAAGGGCAATCAGGGGAATGATCAAGCCGAACAGCAGCAAAGGCACGAAGAACACCTGATAACTCAAACGGAAAACCAGCTTAGCTTGCTTAACCATCAAATTGCAGAGCAGCAAGAACAGATTCAAAATCTGCAGCAGCAACGTTACCAACTTAAAACTGAGTTGGCGAAACTTGAGCAGCAACAATTACATACCAAGCAACAACAAAGTCAGTCGCAACAAAGTCGCGACCGCAACTTAACTCAGCAAGCTGAAATTAAGGCAAGCTTAGAGGTGCTAAGTGAGCAGTTAGCGCTGGAGCAAGAAGCCATCGCAGAACTAGAGTTGCAACAAGAAATGCAGCAACAAGTGTTGTTAGAGTTAGAGCCACAGCTGGAAGACGCCGAGCACCAGCATGCCGATGCCCTAGCTGAGAGTAATGCCTTTTTAGCTGCGAGCCAACAGGCGCGTCATGCTGTGCAGCAGTGCGAAGCCCAATTGCGCCATTGTGAGCAAATGCAGCAGCGCCATAAGCAGCAAATTGCTCAATTGGAGCAAAGCTTAAGTCACACCACCGATGGTGATGAAGCTGCTCTGCAGCGTTTAACTCAGCAGCTCGACGAAAGCGAACCCAAGCAACAAGAGCTTGAGATGCAGTTGGCACAGGCCGAGGACTCTAAGCAGCACTTAGCCGACAAACTAGCGGCCTGCCAACAACAATTGCAACAAACACAATTACAACAAACTGCTGAAGAAACCCGCCTGCAGGGTGTAGACAAATTGCTTGGGCAAGTTGAGCAGACTGCTCAGCAGCCACTGCTTGATGTTTTGGGCGTGAAGGCTGGATGGGAGCAGGCAGCAGATGTGGTTTTAGGTACATGGCTACAAGCGGAGTGGTGTGAGCAACTAGACGCCCAGTTTCCCTTAGCATTAAGCGCAGTTGCGCCTGAACTAAGTCATCAGCTCGCCCCTCAGTTAGCAACGTTGAGCAGCTTAGCCGAACAGTTAGAGAATGTTGAGCTTGGATACTTATGTGGCCAAGTGCTAGTGGTCGATAATCTTGAGCAAGCGATAAGCTTGCGAGAGCATCTAAGTCATGAACAATCATTGATAACCGCCAAGGGCGAGTGGGTAGGAAAATACTGGCAGCAGTTGAGCCCACCGAACTACCAACATTCTTTGTTAAGTCTGCAACAAGAGCGCCAGCAGCTACAAGAATTATTGGCTCAGTTGGAGGAAAACGCTACTCAGCTAAAGCTTGAACAACAAGACCTGCAGCAGCAATCTCAGCAACAGGCTGAACAGATAAAATGGCTAAGCCAAAACTTAGCGACAGTGAAGGCCGAGCTTGCCGACTGGCGCAGCCGCTTAGCCTTATTAGAGCAACAGCAAGCCTTTGCCAGGCAACAAACCGAGCAAATACAGCAGCAAATCGCCGAACTGCAGATTACGCTGGAGCAAGATCAAGAATCGCAGTTATTGCTTGAAGAGCAACTTGAACAGCATCAGGCTGAACTAAACCAGCAAAGCGAAAAGCAAAAATACTTACAACAACAAACTGCACTGGCGACAGATGCTCTAAAACAGCAACGCTTGAGCTTGCAGCAACAGCAACAAGCTAGTCATCAGCAGCAATTGTTATTACAGCAACAGCAAGCAAAACATCAAGCCCAACTGCAGCAGCAAAGCTATCAGCAGCAAAAGTTGGCCGAACTTGAACAGCAGATACAGGCGCAGCCTGAAGAGCACGATGAGCAACTAACCCTGCTTGGTGAGCAAATAGAACAGTTGCTAGAGCAACACTTAGAATTGGAAGAGCAGCAAACAGGCGCTAGCGAAGCACACCATAAAAGTGTTGAACAACAGCAAGCTTTGGCTCAGCAGTTAAAAGATGCGCAGCTACGTTTAAAAGAATTGATTGAGCAAGGTACGCAACAACGAATTGAACAGCAAAGTTTGTTAGCGCGTCGAACCGTATTGTTAGAGCAACTAGCGGAGCAAGGTGAAAACTTAAAACACCTTGAGTTGTCGTTGCCCGAAGCCAGCTTAGAAGACGATTATGCCAGTGAACTAAGCCAAGTAGATGCGCGCTTGAAGCGATTAGGCGCGGTCAACTTAGCTGCGGAAGAAGAATTTGAACAGCAGAATGCACGTTATCAAGAGTTAAGCACGCAACTTACTGATTTAGAAGCCGCTATTGAAGTGCTGCAAACAGCAATCGCCAAAATAGACCGTCAAACTCGTTCTAAATTTAGTGAAACTTTTGCTAAAGTAGATGCAGACTTACAGCAGCTTTTCCCCAAGGTTTTTGGTGGGGGTAAGGCTTGGCTTGAACTGTCTTCCGACGACTTACTCGAAACTGGTGTAACTATAATGGCGCGACCTCCGGGTAAAAAGAATGCTAGCATTAGTTTATTGTCGGGCGGAGAAAAAGCGCTGACTGCCTTGGCCTTGGTTTTTGCTATATTTCGCTTAAATCCTGCGCCATTTTGTATGCTTGATGAGGTAGATGCACCGCTAGATGAAGTAAATGTGGGACGTTTTGCCGATTTAGTGCATAGTATGTCTGATACGGTTCAATTTATATTTATCAGTCACAATAAAGTGACAATGGAAAAGGCCTCGCAACTTGCCGGGGTAACAATGCAGGAGCCAGGCGTATCACGCTTGGTAGCAGTGGATATCGCAGAAGCGATAGCCATGGTGGAATAATAGCTTTAGAGAACAGTTAAATGCAGGAATTACGCATCGTACTTATCGTTGTTGGAATCATTTTAATTATTGCTTTGCTCGCTCATGGTTTTTGGAGTAGTCGCAAACAACGACCTGAAAAACTGGTTAGTCCCAAAAAATCTTTAGGGGCTCAAGAATCTTCAGCAACACGTGATGAACAAGGTTTTGATGATCTGGGTGTAGGCCAAGCTCGGGTTATTGGTGACCCTATTGAAGATGCTATTACTCAGCAAGAAGTAGCTCCAGCCGCAAAACCTGCGGCTAAATCAGCCGAAGTAAAAGCAAGCCCAGATTTTGCCGCAGAGCCAAGCACGCCAGTGCAGCGCAAAGAGCCTGAATTTAGCTTTTCTGCGGTAGATGAAGCGCCAAGTATTAGTGATAGCCAAGGTTTAGAGGGCTTAGAACCTAAGGCCAATCCAGAGGCTGTGAGTGTTGAACCTGAGCCAAGTACTTTGTCTAGCGAACCAGAGTTTGCCTTTGATATGGATGAAGTAAAAGAAGAACTTGTAGAGCCTGTTGTGGAAGAACCACAAGAGCCGGTTAAAGATCCTAATGCACCCGATGATGTGTTTATCTTAAATGTTATGGCTCAGAGTGGCCGTTACTTAAAAGGTGCTGCGCTGTTAGCAAGCTTAGACAAAATAGGTTTGCGCCATGGTGACATGGATATTTTTCATCGTCACTTAGATAACAGCGGCACGGGTCCGGTGATATTTAGTTTGGCGAATATGGTTAACCCTGGCACTTTTGATATTGATGCCATGGACCAGTTGGAAACCCGTGGTGTGAGCATTTTCATGACCGTGCCATGTAAGGGCGAACCAACTAAAAACTTTGCCTTAATGTATAACGCAGCAATGACCTTGGCTAAAGATTTAGACGCGATAATGTTAGATGACCAGCGTAATCCTTTGACCAAGCAAACCGTTAATCACTATGAGCAACGGGTGCGTGAATACGAGCGTAAGCAACTGCTCGTAAACTAATAAATTGTGTGTATTTTTAAGCCTTTCCAATACATGTATTTGGGAAGGCTTTTTTATTTGAAAGGTCTCTCATGGACAAGCCAGAACAACAAATTGAGCAGCTAAGAACTCAACTCGAGCAATATAACTATCAATATTACGTATTGGATGAGCCTTCGGTTCCTGATGCTGAATATGACCGCTTATTTCGAGAATTACAGAGCTTAGAAAAGCAGCATCCAGACTTATTGCGAAGTGACTCGCCTACCCAGCGTGTTAGCGGAACGCCGCTATCAGCCTTCGATCAAATTCAGCACGAAATGCCAATGTTGTCCTTAGACAACGTATTCAGTGAAGAAGAGTTAAGCGCTTTTAATAAACGTTTGCAAGAGCGATTGGTGACAGCTGATGCAATTACCTATTGCGTCGAACCCAAGCTTGATGGCTTAGCCGTGAGCATTTTGTATGTTGATGGTGTGCTACAGCAAGCTGCAACACGTGGAGATGGCAGCACCGGTGAAAATGTTACCGAGAATGTGAAAACCATTCGCTCTATTCCTCTGCGTTTACGGGGCAATAACTGGCCCGCCAGATTGGAAGTGCGCGGTGAAATATTTATGCCTAAGGCGGGTTTTGAAAAACTTAACCAGCAAGCAATCGAAAAGGGTGAAAAAGGCTTTGCCAACCCACGCAATGCAGCAGCAGGAAGTTTGCGACAGTTAGACTCGCAAATCACTGCTACGCGTCCTTTGGCATTTTATGCCTACTCCTTGGGCGTGGTGAGCGAAAGCTTAAGTCAAAGTCATTATCAGAACTTACAAAGCTTAAAAGACTATGGTTTACCGGTGTGTCCTGAAGTGCGCACTGTTAGCGGCAGTGAGGCGTGTTTTGCCTATTACCAAGAAATTGGTGAGCGCCGCAATAGCCTCGCCTATGAAATTGATGGCGTTGTTTACAAAGTAGATAGTTTGGAACTGCAGCAACAATTGGGTTTTGTTGCGCGAGCACCTCGCTGGGCAACCGCCCATAAATATCCGGCTCAAGAAGAAATCACAATATTGCGAGATGTAGAATTTCAGGTTGGGCGAACCGGAGCGATAACTCCCGTGGCCCGTTTAGAGCCGGTTTTTGTTGGTGGCGTTACGGTGAGTAATGCCACCTTGCACAACGCTGATGAAATTGAACGTTTAGCGGTGCGTATTGGCGATAGCGTGATTGTACGCAGAGCGGGTGATGTGATTCCACAGGTCGCCGGAGTCATCCTTGAGCGTCGCCCAGAAGATGCAAAAGAGATAGTTTTTCCTGAAAGCTGCCCGGTGTGTGATAGCGCCATCGAGCGCATCGAAGGTGAGGCTGTTGCGCGTTGTGTAGCAGGTCTGCGTTGTGGTGCGCAGCGTAAAGAGGCACTAAAACATTTTGTTGCCCGTAAAGCTTTAGATATAGACGGTATTGGTGACAAGTTGGTAGAGCAGTTAGTCGAAGCTGAGTTACTGCAAACCCCCTTAGATTTGTTTCACCTTGCGCAGCAACGAGACGCCTTGTTGGGCTTGGAGCGCATGGGCGAGAAGTCTGTCGATAAGTTGCTAGCAGGTATAGAAGCAGCACGAGAGACCACTTTGGCGCGCTTTATTTATTCCTTAGGGATCCGTGAAGTAGGTGAGGCGACAGCTGGCAACCTTGCTCAACATTTTAAAAGCTTACCCGCAATAGCCGATGCCAGCCTTGAGCAACTACAAGATGTGCCGGATGTAGGTGAAATTGTTGCTAAGCACCTGCGTTTCTTCTTCACTCAAGAGCAAAATGCAGAACTCGTGAATGCGCTGGCCGAACAACTCTCTTGGCCTGCGATAGAAGATAAGGCGGAAGAAGACTTGGCCATGAACGGCAAGGTAATTGTACTTACCGGCACACTAAGTCAACTTGGCAGAAGCGAAGCTAAACAAGCGCTGCAAGCCTTAGGTGCTAAAGTAACCGGCAGTGTATCAAAGAAAACCGACATTGTGATTGCCGGTGATGCGGCAGGTTCTAAACTCACTAAAGCCCAAGATTTGGGCATTGAAGTATGGAATGAACAACAATTAGTTGATTTGCTGCAAAGCTAAGTGAAAGCTCTCTCACTATCACTACCATAAAGGCCCGCTAGTTTGCTAGCGGGCCTTTTTGTTGAATAGTCACTAATAACCACTTTGATTGCTTGGCTTAAATGGCTTGTTGTATGTCGATTCAGCTACGCTTAATTAACCACCACCAATAAAGTGTTCCCTATGAGTCAATTCGATTCCTTGCTTCCACCCCAAATGGCTGAACGGGCTGCCGACGTTGGAGTAAGTAAAGCCACCAAAGATCCGCTTAAAGCATTTCTACTGGCCCTTACTGCTGGCGCACATATCGGCATAGCCTTTGTTTTTTATACCACTGTAACCACTGGTGCGGGAGATTTTCCTTGGGGTTTTACCCGTTTAATCGGCGGTATAGCATTTAGCTTAGGCCTGATTTTTGTGATTATTACCGGTGGTGAATTGTTTACCAGCTCTGTATTGACGCTGGTGGCAAGAGCCAGCGGTAAAATCTCATGGAAAAGCTTATGTGTTAACTGGTCATTGGTTTATTTAGGTAATTTGGCTGGCGCTTTTGTCTTAGTCTCGCTAATGCTAATGACCAAGCAATATACCTTTGCCGAAGGAGAGGTAGGTATCAATACCATGCGTATTGCCCAGCACAAGCTGCATCATGATTTTTTTCAGGCAGTTGCCTTGGGCATTATGTGTAATGTTTTAGTATGTATCGCAGTATGGATGACGTTTAGCGCCCGCAGTTTAACTGACAAGGTAATGGTGATGATTCTGCCGGTAGCAATGTTTGTCTCGGCGGGCTTTGAGCACTGTATTGCCAATATGTTCCAAGTACCTATGGCCATTGGCATTAAAAATCTCGCAGGCCCCGAGTTTTGGCAAGCTACTGGCTTAAGCCCAGCTGACTTTGCCGATCTCACTTTTGGCAACTTCTTCATCAATAATTTAATTCCGGTCACTCTCGGTAACATCATTGGCGGAGGGGTATTTGTGGGACTAGGCTATTGGCTTATTTATTTACGAAAGCCCGATTAACCGCGTTTGTTGCATCGTTTGGGTGCGATTGTTGAGCGCTTAACTAAGCCTGCGACTAGCTAGTATTTACTGCGATTAACTTAGCCGTAGCTTGGTTTTGCTGAGCATTGCGGTAAGGACATAGCGCAAATAGTGATTCCTCTGAATTATTACCTCTTTTGGTGTATATTTTGCTTCGTTAATTCTTGAGTTTAGTTGTTGTTCTTGGTGATTTAGGTAGTTTATGTCGGTTCTTTCTCCAAATAGTGTTTTTACTTCGCTTCAGCAAGATGGCCCCTTTGCGGTAAGCCGTGATGCCTTTGTGGCGCACCCATTTTCTACTGGCGTTCGCAGCTGGGTAAAACGCTTGCAGCAAGATAGTAATAATGTGTCTAAATACCGGGCGCTGCGAAGCCAGATATTTGAGTTTTTGGGCATTGACAGCTTCTCACAAATTCAGAACTTGATTGACGACGTGAGCTTGCGTAAACAGCGCAGCGAACGAGCATTATCTCTATTGGGCAATATGTTTGGTATTGATGGCAACTTGAACGAAATTGAAAGCCGAGTTGATGAATATGCGCGTACTGCAGATGCGGTCATTCACTCAATTAAGGGGAAAATTCTTTCTCCTTATGCTTCGCATATTGAAAATACCAACGAAATTGAAGTGACCAATAATCCGGTAGAGTTATTGCTGATTATGTTCAATGATGACTACCACAAAAAAGCTCGCTTTGAAGCACGACGTAAACTGATTTTGATGACCCTGGCTGGCAGCATCGAGCAGCGTGAGCGAGAAACTGAAATCGAAAACAAGTTTTCAGCATTTCTTGAGTTTTTAAATGGCTACGTGTGGAGCAAAGAGCTCAAGATTGGGGAGCTAGACCCGGTTTATTTGCACTCTAAACACCTTAACGACGATTACGCCTGTAGCGAGGTGAAAGTATTAAACCCTCAGCAAGCCAAGCTTATTCAACGTGGCGAGCGTGAAAAACTCACCTTGTTAAAGCGCCGAAGTTTTACTGTGGGCGAGCGTAAAATTCCAATTTACGTTTCTATTCGCAAAAAGCCGCCAGAAGCAAAAGTATTAAAGCTATTACGCAAAAACCAGAAGAACCCCGCGGTGGCGGTAGATGACGAGCTTGGCTTAATGGCGGTTCTAGATTCGGTTAGCGATATTAAAGCCTTTCAAAAGCACCTCACGCGCAGTGCTTCTAGCGCAAATTCCTTAATGGTGCTAGAAGACATTTCCGATACCTTAACCGATAGATCTGAATATCGCGGTAGGGCAGTGGGCTCTAGTGAAAAAACACCAATGATGAAGTTTTTTGCGCGTTTAGGCGGAATGCGGGTGGAGTTTATTATTCATACCAACCGGACTTGGCTCAATTATATGTATCAACAAGATGTTGCTCACAATGAGTATGAAGTAAAACGAATGTTCGATACCGGGGTCATTGAGCTGCTATTCCCGATGGATATTTTCCATTTAAATCACCGTAAAACCCGTGATGAAATGATTCAATTCTTCAGAAAACAGATTGAGGCTTAAGCCTTAAAACCTGCGGCAAGTCTAATAAGGCCATCAAGCTAGCGAGCTTGCTTGCAATGGCATATTGGTGGCGCTAGAGTGTTGGTTAAATAAAGTTGTTGGTTGTGTATTGTTGAATTTGGCGCGTTTTTCATTAGTGGTTTATACAGCTCTGGCATTTGCTTTAACTAGCATTAATGCAAGTGCTGGCGCGCTCATCGAGCAGCACACGGCTGAAGATATCTTGGCAATCGGCCACTCACCGATGCAAGATTGTCATGTAAATGCTAGTTCTTCTGCGGCAGTAAATATCGATGGACATGCACTAACACATACAATGCCTATTGGCGGCAGTTGTTGTACCGTAACTTGCATGGCTCCGCCGCTGATGAATTTGCTCAAACTCAATATTGCTGAATCCCCAAGCAGCCTTTTAGCTTTTTCCTCTACCCGCAGTATTACCTTATTCAATACTGCTGAGCCTCTATATCGCCCTCCTATTGGTTAAGTTCCCAAGATTATAAGCATTATCAGTTTTTGGATTGATAGTGGAAGCATTAAGCCCCTAATTAGATGGGCCAAAAGTGGAACAATAATGAACATGTCTTTTTGTAGATTGGTAGCTGCGATGCTGCTTACCGCCTATGCAAACTTGGTTTATGCGGAGCCGAATGAAACTGCACTTGGTGAAAACCTGTATTTAACTGTTGGCGGTTACGGATGCGCGGCCTGCCATGGCAAATACGCGAATGGGGCGGGGAACGTGGGTGGTAACATTCGTGGTGCCAGCTTAGAGCAGTTTAATCACGCCTTAGAAAATGAACCAACTATGCAGTTGCTAAGCGACGTTTTAGTACCAGAGCAACGAGGGTTGATTGTGCAATACCTGACTAGTTTAGGTGCAATGCCGCTGGTGGAGTGGAGCATCGGTGAAGATACCGACATTAAAGCTCAGCAGCTTATACCCAAACAGTTGAGCCAGTTGGTTGTTAAAAATGACACCTTAGTTGCTATAGCGGTGGATCTTAGTCCCTTGGCAATAAATCAAACATTACATATAGAGCCTTTAGATACCCAAGCTGTGCAGTTTATTGCGCCTGCTTTTTCGGTAAGCCTACAAGTAAATGGGCAGGCTCTACAATTACTAGTGAATGAATAAGAGAATAATGATGAAAATACTAAACAAAATACTACTAAGCCTGTTGGTCTGCTTCACCAGTTCGGTATTGGCTAAAACTAGCATTGAACTATATAAGTCACCCACTTGTGGTTGTTGTACCGAATGGGCCAAAATTATGGAGCAAAAAGGGTATCAGGTGAATGTGCATCACAAACAACAGTGGAACGTACTAAAACAAAGTTACGACATGCCCCCTCAGCTGCAGTCTTGCCATAGTGCAGTGATTGATGGCTACTTAATCGAAGGGCATGTACCGGAAAGTGACATTGCCCGCTTGTTAAAAGAACGCCCCAAAAACATTAAAGGATTGGCTGCGCCTGGTATGCCACAGCATTCGCCGGGCATGGCAAAAGAAGGAGCTGCTTATAAAGACTTTAAAGTTATCGCTTTTTCAGAGGACGGCTTAAGTATTTATAAGCAGTATTAAGGTGTTGTAGGTGCTCTAAACTTAGGCCAGCTATTTGCTGGCCTTTTCATTGTTAGTCGCTAACAATGAGAGTTCGCGTTTGGCAGAGGAGTGAATTAAGCTTTATTTACGTAGATAACTGAAATTGAAGACATTCAAATGAAGCTATTATTAGTAATGGTTCTGTTGTTTTCTTGGTCAATACATGCCAAGTCTCAATCCGAAACAACAACCTTGTATTTCGCTAATATCCCCAATAATTTTACCGTAGCTATAGGCGCAGAAGTTATTAAGACTGCATACCAAAAACTGGGCATTGCGGTCGAGTTTGTTGATATGCCCACTAAACGCGCACTAAAACAATCTAATGAAGGAAAAGTTGATGGTGAAATTCACCGTGTTTGGAGTATCGCCGATAGTTATCCAAACCTGATTCGAGTCCCCACTCCGATTAACTACATCGATCAGGTAGTATTTAGTTCGGTACAGAATGTAGATATAAAGCAGTGCGCAGATTTAGCGCCTTATACTGTTGGGATAGTGAGAGGGGTGAAGCATGCTGAAGAATGCACTCGAGATCTTCCTCTTCAAAGGGTTTTTAATACATCTGCCAAGATGATGACCATGTTAAGTGCACAAAAAATTGATTTTGCTATTTCATCTTGGGTCAACGGTATGTGGTTAAGAAAAACCATGGATATAGATAATGTACATGTGGTTGGCCCTCCGGTAAGTCGGCAATTGCTCTATCATTATGTGCATAAAAAACATGCCGATTTGGTTGAGAGAATCGACGCAGTATTTATCGATATGCAAGAGAGTGGCGAGCTTGAGCTGCTTAGGAAGCAAGTGATAAATGATTTATTAAAAAATGCACCTTAAAATCTGAATGTCTCGTTCTTGCACTAAGCCAAGTGTTCTTCTTTCAGCTGCAAAGTGAGCAATACGACCCAAGCCAATCCAGGTGAGTATAGTGAAACAGAATCCTCTTTTACCGCAGCTTGGCAGTAAACTCTTTGCCTGTTATACCGGGTTGGAAACTGAGCTGGTTTATCGCCGTGGTTTTAATTTACCCGGTTTTGCCGCATATCCGTTGTTAACCACTCCCAGTGATAAACTTTTGCTTGATGCTTATTACAAGCAACTGATCGAGTTAGCGAGAGGGTTGGGCGTAGGGTGTATTCTTGATTCAGTGTCTTGGGCGGCAAATCGAGACCGAGCTTCTGCTCTTGGCATCACTGTTGGTCAGCTGAAGTGGTTTAACATAGAAGCAATAGAATTCATCGCGAGTATTAAGCTGCAGAACCCTGATGTGCCAATAGTATTATCAGCGCAAGTAGGCCCGCGTGATGATGGTTATGCACCCCGTCATTTAATGAATGTGCAACAGGCTTTTGATTATCACTGTGAGCAAATAATGGTGTATTCCAGCACCGAAGCAGATTTTGTCAGCGCGTTTACCATTTGCTATGCCGAAGAAGCTATCGGTATCGTCAAAGCCGCGCAGAAGTACGCTATGCCTGTTGCCATCGCGTTCACCTTAGAAACCGATGGCTGTTTACCTACAGGTATGGCTTTGAAAGATGCTATCGCGGTGGTGGACGCGGAAACAGATTCGGCAGCGCTTTATTACTTAATAAACTGTGCTCACCCTAGTCATTTTGCTCAGATCTTCGATGGAGGAGCTTGGATGCAACGCTTGCGTGGTTTGGTTGTAAATGCCTCCTGTTGCAGTCACCAAACGCTTGAACAAGCCACAAACTTAGATGAAGGAAACCCGGCTGAGTTAGGTAAGCAAGTTGCAGAATTTCATCGCCGGTATCCCCAACTCAATATTTTAGGCGGCTGTTGCGGTACTGATATGCGTCATATGAAATCAATATTTGAAGCGGTGAAAGCAATTGGCTAATTCGCGATTTGTAGAACTTCAGCAATAAGTGCAATAACTCTTTACGGCTAAGCGATGGGTTTAAGCTTTCTGTTTGGCAGAAAGCAAAAAGGCCTGCAAATGATGCAGGCCTTTTTAATATGGTGGTCGCTACTGGGCTTGAACCAGTGAGTATCGACTAGTAGAGCCGCCTAGCGAAGAGGAGGGCATTGCTCTCCCGCTCTTTATGGCTAAGCGATGGGTTTGAGCTTTCTGATTGGCGGAAAGCAAAAAAGCCTGCAAATAATGCAGGCCTTTTAAATATGGTGGTCGCTACTGGGCTTGAACCCGTGACCCTTGCCTAGCAAAGAGGAGGGCGTTGCTCTCCCGCTCTATATGGCTAAGTGATGGGTTCGAGTTTTCTGTTTGGCAGAAAGCAAAAAGGCCTGCAAATGATGCAGGCCTTTTTAATATGGTGGTCGCTACTGGGCTTGAACCAGTGACCCTCGCCTAGCAAAGAGGAGGGCGTTGTTCTCCCGCTCTTTATGGCTAAGCGATACGTTCGAGTTTTCTGTTTGGCCGAAAGCAAAAAGGCCTGCAAATAATGCAGGCCTTTTTAATATGGTGGTCGCTACTGGGCTTG
>NZ_JBTWEN010000014.1:0-105785 GCF_056958115.1 Agarivorans sp. D1326
GGCATCAAACGAGTCATTGCTGTTATATTTACCGCCCTTGCCGCCATGGCTGCCGCCAGCACCAAACTTAGCACCCGCACCCGCTTTTTGGCCTCGGAAGCTCACATCAATGCTACTGCCCGCCTCAACCGTAATGGTGTCGGCAGTGATTGTTGGAACAAATGCTGATGGAAGCATCGGTGCGATGTTATCCGGCAATACTGGTTGGCTAAGCTTGGCATTGTTAATGAGAGTTAAAGACTTAAACGAATGCTCACCAGATATTGTAACCTCTACACCATTAATGGTTAGCTCTGCGCCACTAAATTGAGTCTCATCGGCGGTAATTTCAGTCGCCTCGCTAATTTCAATCGCTTGGGCATTAGCCACTAAAGAAAGAGTAGAAAATACTAATCCAAGTAGCGTTGCTACAATACATTTCCATTGCATGGTGAAAGGTCGCATCCTGCTTAATTCATCTTAATTTGTAGGCGAGAATCGTGCGCAATAAAGCGCTCGGCATTACCCATGGGGTTTATTTCTTTATCACTCAAGAGCCTGAAGGCAACATAAGTGGGGTACTGTTCGTTAAATACTTGCTGTTGTGGATCGGCTAATACCCAACGGTCTCCATTGTGGTATTCTGCCCAGTTGTGGTAATTGCTAGCTTTTAACAAACGGCTAGTATTGGTCACTCTAAAGCCGGCAACTCCTCGACTGGGTATATCTAAATGTCGTGCGAGTGCAACAAAACTGTACATATACTCTGTACAGTCCCCTTGACGTGTTGATAACGCGTATTTAGCTCCACGATCTTTAGCCGTAAAGCCAATATCGGTGACATTTTGAACTAACCACTGATAAATAGAGCTAGGAACATCACTAGCACTATTGAACTGTTTGGCTATATGAGCAACTACCTGAGATTCTGACTCTATATACTTTTCTGGCTTACGGTAGCCTTGGGTTTGCTTTGGTGGAAGCGCTTGGTTATTTGGTATTAATGCCAATGCTAATTCGGCGGTAATAACGATATCAATACTGGCATATGGAGCGAGTTTGGGAATAGTAAATAAAAGCCGTCTATTTCCTAATATGTCATCCTGCTCAAGGTATTCCAAGTTAGTTTTTAAGCTTACTAGCTTTTGATTTGATGAATAAGGAATAGGAGAAAATGTAACAAACTTTGCGTTATTTAATGGCTTACCAGTGGTGTTTTTAATACTAAAACCATAACGAATTGTTTTGCTCACTGGATATATATTTTCTTTTGGCAAAACGGGGGCTTTAACATTTTCAAAATAGACAAAAAATAACAGTGCCAGTATGCAAACTGTAAATAAGACGATGAGTAAGCGAGTGCGAAACATGCTAAACATTACACATCATCGCTTTGTTAACCTTTCTGCTCTGCTGGTCGACTAACTGTTTACGAGCCTTAAGATACTTCTCTAATGAGCTGACTCCACCTGACAAATAGTAAAGATTGGGAAGAGACAGTTGTTCTACAAGATTTTTTGCTTCTTTGCCTGTAGACCCCACTAAAATCAATTTATTCGATGATAGACTTTGCACATTTAGAGCGAATTGATTAATGAGCTTTGACTTACTGTTAGTAACTGAGTCAACAATACTTACCTGCAAGCGAGATAAGCTTGATTTACTAACATTATCAAGCGCAATCACCTTAACATTAGAGCGTTTTAGTTCATTCCAAAACTGCTTTGCCTCTATGGCACTAATTGCTGTTTTATCAATACTTTTTTGATTAATTAAATGCGCGTATGCTAGCGCTCCACCATCTAAAACACGAGTTGATGCAAAACCAGCTTTACTGAGTTTTTCGCACCAAATACCTCGCTGTTCTGAGTTAAATTCTGAGTCGATTAGCAAGACGTTCTTATCTTTTAAGAACGGAATATTAATAAATTCGAGAAAGGAAGTATTTATTGCACCATAAAACTGACTATCTTGTGCCGGGCGTTGGCGAACATCAACCACTCTATATTTTTCTATAGAGTTGGCCAACTCATAGGGCTGGATCAAACAGCTATCAAAATTCTGCGATACTTGGTAGCCAAGTTCACATTGGAGTCCATTTAAACCACTACTTAATACGTCTGACTGTGTATTAAACACAGAAAAGCTTAAAGCAATTACACAACTCTTCCATGAGTTAAAAGTAAACACTACTTACGCCTTAATTTACCCTCATTCCTTGAGGGATCACTCAACAAGCGCGTAAAGTAGTATATAAGTATTAAACTGTCAATAATAAAGTTGTGTGTCAGTAAAAACTATAAGCACTTGTAATAACGTTACATTATGTCCATTCAGTTTACTATGTGCCTGTGGGTGGTGTTACATAAGTAGAGGTAGAAACAAATAACTGCTCTTGGTTGCGAACCCCCTATACACATATTTGGAAGCTTCCATGCTGGTAAACAAAAAGCCCGTAAAGCAATGCCTTACGGGCTTTAAGAAACTTTATGAGTTTCTATGAATAGCTGAAGCGATGATTACATCATGCCGCCCATGCCACCCATACCACCCATGCCGCCCATGCCGCCCATATCTGGAGCGCCACCAGCAGCTTTGTCTTCTGGCTTGTCGGTGATCATACATTCGGTAGTGATCATCAAACCAGCAACAGAGCCAGCAAACTGTAGTGCAGAACGGGTTACTTTAGTTGGGTCAAGAATACCCATCTCAAGCATGTCACCGTATACGCTAGTGCCAGCGTTGTAACCAAAGCTAGCTTCGCCTTCTTTCACTTTGTTAGCTACTACAGACGCTTCGTCACCTGCGTTGGTTACGATTTGACGAAGTGGAGCTTCCATAGCGCGAAGTGCTAAGCGAATACCTACGTTTTGGTCTTCGTTGTCACCTTCTAGGCCAGCAACTTTAGCTGCAGCGCGAACTAGTGCAACACCACCGCCCGCTACAACACCTTCTTCTACTGCTGCGCGAGTAGCGTGAAGCGCGTCTTCTACACGGTCTTTCTTCTCTTTCATTTCAACTTCAGTAGCAGCACCAACTTTAATTACTGCTACACCGCCAGCTAGTTTAGCTACACGCTCTTGAAGTTTTTCTTTGTCGTAGTCTGAAGAAGTATCTTCGATTTGCTGACGAATTTGAGAAACACGGCCTTGAATAGCAGCTTCTTCACCAACACCATCAATGATAGTTGTGTTGTCTTTAGAGATAACTACACGCTTCGCGCTACCTAGGTCTTCTAAAGTAGCTTTTTCTAGCTCTAGGCCAACTTCTTCAGAGATAACAGTACCGTTAGTTAGAATAGCAATGTCTTGAAGCATCGCTTTACGACGGTCACCAAAGCCAGGAGCTTTAACAGCAGATACTTTAACAATACCGCGCATGTTGTTAACTACTAGAGTAGCTAGCGCTTCGCCTTCTAGATCTTCAGCAATGATAAGCAATGGCTTACCCGCTTTAGCTAGTGCTTCTAACAGAGGAAGCAATTCGCGAATGTTAGAGATTTTTTTATCAGCCAATAGAATGAACGGGTTGTCTAGTTCAACAGTGCCGTTTTCTTGGTTGGTGATGAAGTAAGGAGATAGGTAACCGCGGTCAAACTGCATACCTTCAACTACGTCTAACTCATCAGTTAGCGCTTGGCCTTCTTCAACAGTAATTACGCCTTCTTTACCTACTTTTTCCATTGCTTCAGCAATGATGTTACCAACAGTAGTATCAGAGTTAGCAGAGATAGTACCTACTTGGGCAATCGCTTTAGTATCTGCACAAGGAGCAGAAAGGCCTTTAAGTTCTTCTACAGCAGCTACAACTGCTTTGTCGATGCCGCGCTTAAGATCCATTGGGTTCATGCCAGCTGCAACGGCTTTTAGGCCTTCGTTTACAATAGCTTGAGCCAATACTGTAGCAGTAGTGGTACCGTCACCGGCAGCATCGTTGGCTTGAGAAGCAACTTCTTTCACCATTTGTGCGCCCATGTTTTCGAACTTGTCTTCTAGTTCGATCTCTTTAGCTACCGAAACACCATCTTTAGTGATGGTTGGTGCGCCAAAAGATTTGTCTAGCACTACGTTACGGCCTTTAGGACCTAGTGTAACTTTAACTGCGTCTGCTAGTACGTTTACACCCGCTAGCATTTTGCTGCGAGAATCATTTCCAAAAATTACGTCTTTAGCTGCCATGATACCTTTCCTAATATTCGTTCAGCTTTTTCTTAACCAGAAAAAAGGGAGATTATTCTACAATTGCTAGAATGTCTGACTCAGACATGATCAGCACTTCTTCGCCGTCAACTTTTTCAGTTTTAACGCCGTAGCCTTCGTTGAATACAACAGTGTCACCAACTTTTACGTCTAAGGCTTGGATTTCACCATTGTCAAGCATACGACCTTTGCCTACAGCAAGTACTTCACCACGAGTCGACTTTTCAGCCGCAGAGCCAGTAAGCACGATGCCACCAGCTGATTTACTCTCTTGGTCTTTACGTTTGATGATAACGCGGTCATGCAACGGACGGATGTTCATTGCTATCTCTCCTTAAATAAAACAATCGTGTTTTGTCTATGAAAATGCAGCCAAGGGCCACAAAGCTTTAATGTTGAATTTAAGATGGGGGCGTAAACGCTGCATACAAGGGTTGCTAGTAATTTTTTTTTGGTTTTTTGTCTTAAAAACTTGGCCAATATCAAAATGAAAACATTTTCAGTTACAAATTTTACAAAAAACACTTGAACCCAGACAAAAATTTGAGCAGGATCACAGCGACTGGTCGTACTAGACAGTTATACCAACAATTAGATAACAAACTAATAACAAATGTTGGTTTTATTTGGCGTAACAGCGGGAGCACTTGATTATGCAGCAAATCTATATTGCATTTGAGCGTTTAAGTGGTTTTCTAAGCAAAGAGAAAACTGTTTACTTACCTTTTCAAGGTAGCGTTAAAGAAGCCGAAGAGCATCTACGTTCCGACGAGTTTGATTCGTTTTTGTCTACCAGCAAAGGCTTGAATCCTCGAGTGGTAACACAAAGGCACTAATTGCCTGAGCAACAATTATCGATAAAAAAAGAAGGGCTATTGCCCTTCTTTTTTTATATCCAAATTTTGTTATTAATCGTCTTTTCTTTCGAACTCACCCTCAATGGTGCTGCCTGGCTTATTATCAACCTTGCCGCTAGGTGGATTGGCGTCTTTCACATTGCCCTCTCCAGGTGTTTGAAAACGCATAGATTGCATTTTCAAGGCCTGAGACTTTAACACTCGAGCTGCCAATAGCGCTCGTAGTGGCGGTAGTAAAATAAGCAAACCGAAGAAATCGGTAATAAAGCCTGGCATCACTAACATTGCACCTGCAATGATTAGCATTAGGCCTTCAATCATTTGTTGAGCAGGGGTTTCTCCTCGCTCCATTGCCGAACGCGCCTGAAAAGCGGTTTGTAATCCTTGGCTACGAACTAGAGATGCACCAACCAATGCAGTAAGAATGGTTAAGGCAATAGCGCTTAACGCGCCCATTTGGCTGCCCACCTGAATTAACACATAAATCTCTGCGTAAGACAGGCCAGCAAACAATAAAAATACATATAAAAACAAGGCGTAGTTCCTCAAAGTCATGGAGAAGCTGAAAATCTGCTTCACCTTAAGGGTAAAATATGAGGGCAGTTGGAGCAAATTTAAAGGCTTATGCTCAATAAACCAGCAAACAACAAGACATTTCGCTTATTTAATGGCGCTTCAATAGCTACTTTCTACACTCAAAGTGACATCTGCTTACCAGAGGCTCAATATGGAAACCGCTTGCTATTTAGTTCTCACCACTTTTGATAATGTAGATGCTGCTCAGCGCTTTGCGCAGCAGCTTGTAGAAAAAAAATTGGCGGCTTGTGTTAATATTTTGCCGCAAGTCAGGTCTATTTATCGCTGGCAAGACAATATTGAATCCAGTAGTGAGGTACAGCTGCAAATTAAAACCAATTTGCGCTGCTTACATTCCTTACAGTGTTATTTTAAACAGCATCATCCCTATGATTGCCCAGAATTTATTGCGCTACCCATTGAACAAGGAGCGAGTGACTACCTGAAATGGCTAAACGATTCTTTACAATAGTATTTTTGCTCTGCTTGAGCTTACCGAGTATTGCCGACAACCTACTCGACCAACTGCCCGGCCTAAAAGCCTCTCCTAGTTCTAATGCAAATGAATTCTTACCTGTAGATAGCGCTTTTGCCTTCAACTTTATTGAGCAAGACGGAGCGCTGCACCTTAGTTGGCAAGTTGCCGAGCAATACTATCTTTACCAAGCTCAGTTTAAAGTTGTGGCAGACGGCCAGTCGATTGATCTAAGCAAGCTACTGCCACAAGGCAAGTTATATAACGATGCTTACTTTGGTGAAGTGTTTATTTACCCGCAAGATGTCTCTTTCTCTGTGCCGCTTAGTGAGTTAAATCAAGCCAACAATATTCAGGTCACTTATCAAGGCTGTGCCGAAGCCGGTTTATGCTATCCGCCAGAAACCAAGCAAGCTTTTCTTTCACAATCTTCCGCTGTTAATGCTGGAACACAAGCGCCCAGCACAACACCAGCAGCACCAATTGCAAACAACGAGGGCTCGGTGCCCATTAGCCAACAATGGGTGCTGGCCGATCGCCTCACCAACAACAATATTTGGCTAAATGTATTGCTGTTTTTTGTATTAGGCATCGGACTCGCTTTTACGCCTTGTGTATTTCCCATGTATCCCATTCTTACCGGCATTATTGCCGGTGCAGGTAAACAGCTAAGCACTAAGCGCGCTTTTAGTTTATCGATGGCCTATGTGCAAGGTATGGCGGCTACCTTTACCGCCTTAGGTTTAGTGGTGGCCAGCGCGGGTTTACAGTTTCAAGCGGCGCTGCAACACCCGGTTATATTAGGCGGCTTAGCCGTGCTATTTGTGGTACTAGCGCTGTCTATGTTTGGCTTGTTTAACCTACAACTGCCCAGCAGCCTGCAGCAAAAGCTAAATAGCTTAAGTAACCAGCAGCAGGCTGGTTCGTTATCTGGTGCTGCCATAATGGGCATGATATCTGGCCTAGTTGCTTCTCCTTGCACCGCCGCCCCACTCTCTGGGGTACTGATTTACGTAGCGCAAAGTGGCGATCTCGCCTTAGGCGCGATTACCCTATACAGCTTGAGTTTAGGAATGGGATTACCCTTGTTGCTGTTAGGCGCGAGTAGCGGTCGTTTACTGCCAAAAGCGGGGGCGTGGATGAACCACGTAAAAACCTTCTTTGGGGTAATGCTGCTTGCAGTTGCCATTTTAATGCTAGAGCGTTTTTTATCTGCCGAAGCTATTCGCATCCTGTGGGCTGCATTAGTCATTGGCGCCAGTGGTTATTACTATCATCAAAACCGCTTAGCCCTATTAAGTGGCTGGCAAACCTTTAGGCAACTATTGCTGCTAGCAATAATGGCGATCAGCTTGTTGTGGGCCGCTCAACCATGGTTTGCACCTGCGCCAGCCCAGCAGCAGGGAGAGTTTATTCAAGTGGCCAACCTAGAAGAAATGCAGCAACAGCTGCAACTAGCGGCACAGCAAGGCAAACCAGCTTTAGTGGATTTTTATGCTGACTGGTGCACCGCCTGTAAGGATTTTGAGAATAAGACTTTTCACGCGCCACAAGTTGCTGCCAAGTTGGATAAGATGGTGTTAATCCAAGCTGACGTTACTCAAACTAATGCCACTGCGATTAAGCTGCTCAATCATTATGAAGTGCTAGGTTTGCCCACCATATTGCTGTTTGACCAAAACGGTGAAGAGTTAAAACAAGCCAGAGTCACCGGCTTTATGAACGCCGAAGCCTTTACCGCCCATTTAATCCTTAACGGTTTATAAGCCATAAAAAAGCCACCCTAGGGTGGCTTTTTGTTATTCATTAGTGCGAGTGAAGCTTAGGCAAATTTAAAACCTTGTACTAAGTCTACCTGCTCTTTAGCTACAGATTCCAAATCATCACTCAAGCGGTTTAACTCTGTTACAACCGTAAGGTTTTGCTGAGCAGCGCTAGAGATGGTTTCCATACTGCAAGACACATCCACACTGGTGGTTTGCTGTTGGTTAGTCGCCACACTAATCTCTTCGTTAAGCAGTGATAAATGCTCAATGTGGCTGGCAATATCACCAATTTTTTGGTTAATCGCATTCACGTTACTCGCATTTAGCTCCATGCTCTTATTACACTGCTCAATTTCCTTCACGGCTAGCTCGGTATCTTGCTGTAAACCACCAATCATAGTTTGAATCTCTGTGGTAGAAGAGGCGGTACGCTGTGCTAACTGGCGAACTTCGTCGGCTACTACCGCAAACCCTCGGCCTTGCTCGCCAGCACGTGCGGCCTCAATGGCGGCATTAAGCGCTAACAAGTTGGTTTGCTGGGTTATGCCTTCAATCACTTCTAGTATGCCAAAGATAGCGTTGCTGCTTTCGCTCACATGTTTCACTCTGTCGGTTGAGCTAGCAATGTTGGAGGCCAAAGCTTGGTTGTTTTCTAAGGCTTCTTCGGTTAGGCGAACGCCATCTTGCGTGCTATCGCTGATCTCTCGCATACCTTGTGCAGCAGAGTCTGCTCGGCGTGCTACATCTTGAATCGCCTGTTCCATTTCGGTCATGGCGGCCGACACTGTGATACATTGGCTACGCTGCTCGTCCAGCTGCTTCATTATGTCGCTACCGTGCTGACGGTTTACGGTAGAAGCTTGCCCTAGTGCTTCACTCTTTTCACGCAAGCCCGTTACGGTGTCTCGCTGCTGTTCAATAACCTGGTTTAGCTGGTTGCTCAACATTCCAAACTCGTTGCCACTTTGATACTGACAGCGCTGGCTCAAATCACCATCTGCTAAGTGCTTAAGGGTATTAATCAATTGCTTCAGCGGAGTTCTAATCAACTGCTGAATAATTAAACCCATGGCGATACAGAACAAAATAGTAAGTGGAATAACCACCGCACCACTGTTTATCAAGGTAGAAATGCTGCCAGAAGCTTCTTCGATTTGCTGCTCGGTGGCGCTTTGGCTCTCTGCAGTAAGTGCACTTAAATTACTATTCACATCTTGTAGCTGATCAGTAATTGATGCTTTAAGCTTCATCAGTTTGTTTTGCTTAATTAGGTATTGTTGGTATTGGCCTAACAGGCCACCAAACGCAGTCACTTCGTTAAGTAACCAAGGAATTTGCGTTACTAGTTCATGCTCGCCCTGAACGCCTTTCAGCTCTTTCTCAACGATCAAGTCACCAAAGTCTTCTTCTACGTAGCTTTTAGTTTCATTATTGCTAGTAATCACCTTACCAACTTCACGAGGATCGGTTGAGTTGAGCACATTAATGGTTGCCAGTTGCATTGCCGAGAGATCGGCACTTACTGCGTCTAGCAATACTTTAAGCATATTAGGATCTGCTTCATCAAACAGTTGGCCTAACAACAAGTTAATACGTAAGGAAATGCCTTGGAAAGTTGCGGTACGCTCAGACAGGGATGTGCCACTAGAGATAACATCTTGATGCAACTCAATAAGGTATTCTGCATCTTCGAATAACAATTCATTTTGCTGTTGAACAAGGCTAAAGTTTTCACTTTCTACGCCATTTTCCGACAACCAATTTACCAATACTTGCTCTGCCGCTTGGTAATCGGCCACGCGTTGATGGTATTGCGCAATAAGTTGATTAACTTTTTGTTCATCGCGTTCTTGAATGGTGTTATTCAGCACACGTTCAACCGCGGTTAAACTACGATCAAGCTGGTTCGTATGTCCCATTAAAGGGAAAGCTTGAGTGATCACTTCACCCATTGTGTTTTCTGCTTGTTGCATTTGTTTCCATGCAACTAAACCGAGCACCAGCAATACGATACATAGCATTGAAAATGTCGCCAGAATCAACTGGGTAATGGACAATTTTTTATGTACTAGCATCTTTAATCTCACTTCTTTAATTAGTTCACTTCCGTATGTAAGCGCTTACATAATAACCGTGCGACCAGCTGCTAAAGATTATGTTTTCATAATATAAATTTATGAAAACACGTTTTCGAGAGCTGCTCGATCTTTATGCTGAGGTTAATAATATGTTACTGATTAAAAGGGTGATTTGGCTCATAAAACCAGAATGGGCAAGGCTTAAGCCGTGGCACAAAGCACATTCTAGTTATGAAATAAAATTAGTTTTGGCTTGCTATACAGAATCGCTATAGCCGAGTAAGCTAGGCACGTAGACTAACGATGAGCTCAATATGCAACTTGGAAAAATTAACTTAAATTTACTCAGTGCATTATATTATTTACTGCAAGAACAAAGTGTTACTCGCGCTGCAGAAAAAATGCACCTAAGCCAGTCCGCCATGAGTAAACACTTAGCAAAATTACGCGAAGTATTTGGCGATCCTTTACTGGTGCGAGTGCAAGGACAACTACAGGCAACGCCTAAAGGCATTGAGCTAAAAGCCCAAGTAGCACCGTTATTAGACTCTGTGGAAAACTTGCTACACCAACAAGCCTTTGAGCCTAGCTTATGCCAGCGTACTTTCACCATTGCTACCTCAGACTATGTAAGTGAACACTTACTGCCAAAAGTTCTCGGTGGTATCTACCAGCAAGCGCCTCAGCTAAATATTGAGCTATGTAACTGGGACCATACCACTAATAGGCTATTACACAGTGGCGAAGTAGACCTAGGCATGACACTGCCTCCCCGGGATAGCACTGAGTTACACGCTACCACCTTAGGCACCGATCACTTAGTGTGTTTAATGCACCAACAACACCCCTATTTATCGATAGCGCAACCCAGCATGAGCGACTACTGCCGCTACCCACACGCCATCATTACTACTGGTGCAGACAAAAACAGCCATATTGACCGCCACCTTAGCCAGCAAGGTTTACAGCGCCAAATTCAATTTCGTGCCTCTTCCTATCCAGCCACAGTACAAATTCTCAGTGAGACAAGATTCATTCTTACCTTGCCCGCCAAAATCGCCAAACAACTGCTAAAACAGCGCCCCTTAGCAATGGTTGCTTTGCCCTTTGAGGTTAGCCCTTTTGACTACTCGTTGATTTGGCATCATCGCAACCATCACGATCCCGCTCACACTTGGTTTAGACAGCAAATCCATCAAGCAATGACTTAGCCATGTAAGCACTTACTTACCCTCTTACTCATAAATTAAATGGCTTTGCTAACCAACAGCCATATGTTGCTGATGTTGAATACCAAATTGCTGCCGGTAGCTTTCCATGGTCATTGCCATTTGTTTTTTAAATAAACGACGAAAACTGCTTTCGTCTTGATAGCCAACTTCCAACACAATTTTATTGCTAGGTAATTGGGTCGCCTCGAGTAGGCTGCAAGCTTGATTTACCCTAAGCCGCTGAAGGTACTGCAAGGGGGAGCAATCTAGGGCCGCAGCAAAGCGGCGCTTTAGTTGGCGATCACTAATGTTTAATTCTTGAGCCACTTCCACCATGCTAATGTCTTGGCTGCTATTTCGCTGCAAGTAAAGCTGGGCCTGTTGCACTAAGGCATCTTGATGTTCTGGTTGGTACTGGTGAGCACGATAAGGCGCAGCTGGCGGGGCATTAAGATCCATCATCAGCAACTTGGCGGTATTGATGGCTGTTTGATGCCCGGCAAAGCGCTCTACAAGACGCAGCACTAAATACTCATAAGCCATACTGCCACCAATCGAACACAGTAAATTGCCATACTCAGCAATGGTATTCTGGCTATCAATGCTTAAGTGCGGAAAGGCACGGCGGAAGTGGTGCTCATTACGCCAATGCATTAATGCCGGATTCTTGCCCAGCAAATCGGCTTGCGCTAGCAAAAAAGCGCCAGTGCACATACACACAATCATTTTGTTATCTGCTACATGCTGCTGAAGCACAGGTATCATTACTTCGCTTTGGCGCATCGCCGTTTGCACTTTTTCAAAGTTGCTAGCCGATTGATAAATGCCAGGAATGATCCATATGTCGGGTTGTTCAGAACGCGCTATAAAACTAGCTAAATCGCAATCGGCCTCAATGCGCAATCCATTGGTGGGAGTAACCCTATTACCATCTAGCGACACCAGTTCCCACTCAAACAGCGGCATGGCACCAGATTTAATCAAGCTGTAATTAGCCGCAATAAGCGCATCTAATATGCCATTAATGCCCGTGCCAAAGCAGTTATCCATTAACAAAATTGCCGCTTTCATAACCCTGTCCATTTTCACCATCACAATGGCAAATATGACACTTTTTAAGCTTATCAGCAAATAGGATACTAGTGACTAAATCTCAGGGAGAGACTATATGACTCAGCCAAATCAAGCCAACTCACTAAACTGTGATACCCCTCAACCGAGTAACAAACAAAAACGACACCAGCGAGTGGTGCCCTTACGTTATCAAGCAGCAGGGTTTGCATTTAACCTGGCTGGCATGGTAAACCATGCCTGGGCAGCAAACACATTGGCTAAGTTGTGGTTTCGTGTTTTCAAGCGGAAGGTTAGCCCTAATACTCAAGCCTTTTGGCAAAGTGCCGAGCAAACCATCACACTCAAGGTAAACCAACATAAGCTACCCTTGCACTTATGGGGGGAAGGACCTTTAGTGGTTTGCTTGCATGGCTGGAGTGGCAGCGGCGTGCAGTTTCGCCATTTTGTTCAACCTTTGGTTGATGCTGGCTACCAAGTTGCGACATTTGATGCCCCCGGACACGGCAGTCACCAAGATTCGCATAGCCACTTACTCGAATTTAGTGACAGCTTGTTAGCCATTCAACAGCAAGTTGCCAAGGTGCATTGTGTACTTGCTCATTCCTTTGGTGCTATGGCCACTACCACAGCCCAGTTACGTGGTTTTGCTCCAACCAAGCTAGTTATGTTGGCCCCTCATTTAGATGTAGAAGAGATGTTTTCTACCTATGCCAATCTGCTAAGCCTACGCCAGAAGCTTAAAGCTACCTTTAAAGAACAAGTGGGACAAAAAATGCAGAAGTTGTTGGCGGGTGACGATCCTTGGCAATTGTTTAGTGTAGAGCGCTTAACCCCGCAAGCTACGCCAGGTTTGTTGATTAGTGATAGCCAAGACCAAGAAGTTAGCCAACAACAATTTAAGCTAATTCAACAGTGCTGGCCAAACGCAAAACACCAGCAAACAGAAGGACTAGGCCACTTTCGCCTGCTAAAAGACCCTCATGTTATTGCTGAGACTGTCAGTTTTGTTGGAAATCAAAGCCACTAAATGCAAACTCACATAGGAAGCAAAGGCTAAATACTTTATGCTCGAATAAAAGACATTAACTAAGAAACATGCTCGTGGCACAACAAGTCCCTTCAGATTGTCCTAGCTGTGGAGCCTCAGTCGGCTGCACAGCTAATGAACAATGCTGGTGTATGAATATGCCAGCTATTTTGCCGGTAAGCGCAGATCTCAATGAGCGGGCATGTCTTTGTCAAACATGCTTATCCAAAAAGTTGGCCGAGAAATTAACGCTGTTGATAGCCAATACGCCTCATCATGAACTACTCGAATTAGCGGCACGCTACCGAACACCAGCTAACCAACAAGCTGCCTTGCAAGAACATCTAGACTTCGGCATGGAAGATGGCTTGATGGTTTTTAGTGCTTGGTATCACTTAAAGCGAGGCACCTGCTGCGGTAATGGTTGCCGACATTGTCCTTACCCAACAAGCAATCAAACAAACCCAGCAGCAAACAACAGTTAAGCCAAAGTGTTAACTTGCTTAGTGAAAGCTTTATTAGCAAAGCCATAGGCTAAACGAGTTAGCCCCCAGAAGATGAGCAATACAACGGCAATAATTGCATAAAGTGCGTGCAGGTCAATCGACAGTTCAAACAATAAAGCAGCTAGCTCGGCTTGCACATCTAGCCATGCGATAACGCCATAAATCTCGTAAAACGAATAGGCAAATACCGCTAATAGCTCTGCTACAGAGATAAACACCGAGGCAAGCCACGACCAAAAGCTCAAGTAGCGTAGCTCTGCACGCATAAGTGCCCGTTGATGGTCTTTCACAAACAACTGCACCGCAATGGAGGCCGACAGCATAAGGACAATAATGCCCAAAAAACTATTCGACTCTAAATCCAACCACGACACTACTGTGCCAAAAACTAACGAACTGGCTAAATAAACCAGTGCGAACCACATCAGGTACTTGTTAAGTGATACTTCAGCCGTTTGCATGCTCTTCCTTTAACCTTACTGCCTAAACTACCCGCGCATATTAACACTAAGACGACAAAATTTAGCATTAGCCCAAACACTTCTACTTACGCAATATCAATTTAATCTGCGCTGAAAAATTCCAGCTCACAGTTTTAAATTGTTTATTCACACATGATTCCAAATTGGAATATTCAAAATATCTACAATTCCATTTTTATAAGCAGTAGCAACTTCTACACTAGCCGCAGTTTTTAAATCTCAATACTTTCAGGGATGAACGCGTGTTAGAAGCATTAAGCGCACTTTTATTAATCAATTTATTAGGCATGTTAAGCCCTGGCCCAGACATGGTTATGGTATTGCGCCATGCCAGCAGCGGAAAGCGCCAAGCTGCATTGTGTGTAGTGGGCGTATTGCTAGGCTTTAGTATCCATATCGCGCTAGCCATTGGCGGCTTATCTATCATCATTAAACAATCGCCTTTATTGTTTGAAGTATTGCGTTGGGGCGGCGCAGGCTTTTTGGTATTCCTAGGCTTAAGAACCTTATTTAGTCGCTCCGAGCTGATGGAACTCGCCAGCCAAGGCAAACCTAAGCGCGCTAAAAAAGTGGTGCTAAGCGGTATTGCTTGTAACCTACTCAACCCAAAGATTTTAGTTTTTGTAGTAAGTGTATTTAGTCAGTTTATTGGTAGTGAAACACTACTCAGCGAAAAGCTGATACTCGGAGCAGCTTTGTTACTAGAAACCGCATTACTGTGGTACCTATTGGTGCGCATTTTATCGCACCATAAAGTGCAAATTCAGCTACAACGCTACCAACAGTGGGTGAATAGATTTAGTGGCACAACCCTACTTGGAATGGGAACTTTGCTCGGCCTTCACAGTTAAGCCCTCTGCAAATTGAAACCCGCAGGGCTTGGTGCTATGGTCAAAAAAAAGGCAGATGAATCATGGTTATGGAAGATACCTACAAGATCATTATCGCTGACGACCACCCCTTGTTTCGTAGTGCTCTTCAGCAGGCAGTACAAACTGCCGTTCCCGATGCTCAGTTACTAGAAGCTGAGAATGTTAACGACCTACTTAAACTGCTCGAACTAGAGCGTGAACCCGACCTACTACTATTAGATTTGAAGATGCCCGGCGCTAATGGCTTCTCGGCATTTACCCATTTGCACGGTCAATACCCAGAGCTACCGATTGTGGTGATCTCGGCCAGCGAGGAAGTAAGCGTAGTGCAAAAAGCCAAGCAGCTTGGCGCAACCGGCTTTATTCCTAAATCGACCCCGCTACAACAATTGGTTGCCGCCATTCAACACATTATTGAAGGCGACGACTGGTTCCCAGAAGGCATAAGCTTTAGCGCTCAAGCTGAGGAAGACCCTCTAGCCGAACGCTTAGCCAGCCTTACCCCACAGCAATACAAAGTATTGGTAATGCTTAACGAAGGCCTGCTAAACAAGCAAATTGCCTACGAGCTAAATGTATCGGAGGCCACCATTAAGGCCCACGTTACTGCGATTTTCCGCAAACTTAACGTGAAAAACCGCACCCAAGCAGTAATCGCTTTGCAACAATTAGAGCTAGAGCCAAGCCCAGAAGATAACGAGATTTAAAAAGCTTCTGAAAATTAGAAAGCCCGCTGGTCGGGCTTAGTGTTTTATGCAATAAATTAAGCTTAAGATTTTTGCATTTGCTGCTGGAAAGTAATTTCAATAAATTCGGCTGGGCGAGTGATCGCAACAAGTACCGTAATCTTTAAAATCCCTTCAAGAATATCTTCACTGGTCATGGTTTCACCCAAACCAACATGCACGCTAAAGGCTTCTTTTGGCGCCGCTCCTGCTAAGCCTCCTTGTTTCCAGATTCCTGTAAGGAAGTTAGAAATCATGCTTTTAATCGCGACCCAAGTTTGTGCATCGTTTGGCTCAAATACATATGCTTTAGCCGCTAGTTTTAGTGATTGTTCGAGCATAATCATGGTGCGGCGCACATTAACGTAACGATAATCCAAGCTATTGCCATCCAGAGTTCGAGCCCCCCAAACTAAGGTTCCTTGACCGGTAAATGAGCGAATCGCATTTATCGATTTACCATTGCCATCTGCGTTTAAGCTTTCTTGCTCTTCGACGGAAACAATCAAAGCAGGTGAAGTGACGCCAACTACTTCAATATTCGCAGGCGCTTTCCATACACCTTGCATATTGTCGGTCATGGCATACAAACCGGCCATCGCGCCAGATGGAGGCAGCAAATTGAGTTGACTGCAAATTTCTTTAACAAGTGCTGGGTAAGTAATACAGGATGCACGTAAGGCTTTATCAATAACTTCGGGAGTAGGATCGTCATCACCTGTTTCGGTAGCAGTAAGTCCTGCCAACATTCTACCTATATCTGACGTGGCATCAGGTGCACCAAGCTCTGCATTTATAGCCGCTTGCAATACCGCTTTACCTTCGTCACTTAAAAAGCCGTAGTGAACATCTGAATGACTAAACAAAGTGCTGTTTAGCCATGGGAAATACACTGCGCCAAAACCACCAATCTCTTTATTTGATATTCCAGCTCTAAACGCTGCCACACTGTCTTCTTCGTCTTGAAAACCGTTATGAACATCTAACAGTGCAATACGGCTGCGCATTTTACTGCCACAATGCATCAGCATTTGCTGCTGCACCGTGTAACAATCGGCAGCTGCAAGACTGACTGCATCAGGAATCACCACCAGGGTAGGCTCTTGCTCTTCAACTAAGGAAGTAATGCCAGCTAACATTGCGTCTTTAGCCATGTCTGTCGCGTAATCACCAACCGATACGATGTAGCAAGGACCACCGCCATTTAAGAAAAACATCTGCATACTTTGGTACAAACGATACTTATTGCCGCTCGCTGCAACTGTATAGTGCTTGTCATCTAAAGACATATCTGCGCTTGCAGCGTCAGCGGCTTCCGCAAAATTAAACTGCAATCTAGCTCCAAAGCCAAAAACACTTTGAAACTCAGCCATCGAGCTTATCCGAATAGGTTTGTTTAGTACTGACTTGTTATTTTTACTAGCGGTTTGGGTATAGCCGATAAATGCCGGTACTGCAGTTGCTACCTCCACGACTGAATTTGGAAACGCATTTTTTTCAACAATATACACACCGGGAGTTTTTATGTTTCTCATGCCGTTTTCCTCTTATAGATCCACTAATATTTCTGAGGCTTTGATCTTCTTTGCTGCGTCGAGATAGGTATAACAAACCAAGAAAACTACACATACTCAAAACATCTTAGTCAAATGCTCTGCGGCCGGAGGAATAAATTTGCTGGTACGATAATAACGCTCTCCTTCAAACGACAACCACCCGAGCTTAGTAAGAGTACGTAGATCACGGCTCACTAGTGGCTTAGCAAATGCTGGTTCGAGCTGCTCACATCGCCATTCAGCTATATGTGAGCTTGTTGTACTGTGATAAGTCAGCTCTTCTGGATACTGATCCAGCGCTTGCAACCACCAGAGTTGATGAACACTAATTCCCAATTGGCGCGCTCGTTTTACTTCTTGAGGGTGACTCTCTGCCTCTAATACTAGCTTCTGGACTTCTTGGCGGAGCATCGTTTGCACAAAACCTTTACTATATTCAGCCATCAATGGAATTAGTTCTGCCCAACTAACTAGCAACTCACGATTAACCAAAGACAAATACAAGGTTCTTTCAGCTGTTTCAAAAATTTGCCAACTGCCGGTTGGAGATAACTTACAAGTTGGAGCGGGTAAGGTTTTTGGTTTAGCCACAATAAAACAATCAAACACCTGCCAAGCACTGCCATTCCAATTGGCCATCAGCCGCATATTAGTGCTAAGAAAACTATTTACTCCCCACCTAATCAAGCTACCCCTCCCGTTTATAAGAATGAAAAATTAGCGACATCGTAAAACTGTTGTTGTTCAAGTAAGAGTAAAAACATCAACCATTCTTTTTATTTAAGAGCTCGGCTTTAGCCAATCATTAGCACCTTTTTGGCTATTTAGCAGCTGCTGGCAGAGTTTTTTCAAACGCAATGGACGCAGTGGTTTACTTAAGTAGGCAAAACCTTGAGCGCGTACGCGGTCGATTAGATCGGTTTGCCTATCGGCGCTAATAACAATGCCATGACAAGAGAGTTGGCCTTGATGAATTAGGCGCTGCAGCGCTTCTAATCCGGTTTTATCATAGTCGAGATGATAATCACTAAGAATAAGTTCTGGCACCCAACCGCCCTCTATTACTTCTGCGGCAGTATCAGCATCTTCGCAGCAAATCACTTCGTAGCCCCAGCGGCTTAGCAGGCTTTCCATGCCTGCCAGAATGTCGGGCTCATTATCAATACAGAGTACTTTTGCACCTTGAGTCGTGCTAATGGGAGCACCTTCTAATTGCTTAGTTTTATAAATATTGGCTGCTTCAACCACAGGAACGGTAACGTAAAATACCGAGCCTTTGCCAAGTACCGACTCAACGCCAATGGGAATTTCCAATAACTCGGCAAAGCCTTGGGCAATTGCCAAACCTAAACCTAAGCCTTCTTCTCGAGCCCGGCCAGACTTTTGTAACTGTTGAAACTCTTCAAAAATTTGCTGCTGTTTGCTTTGCTCAATACCAGGGCCGTTGTCCCATACTTCCAATCGTAAGCTATTGCCTTTGCGACGCGCCCCCAATAAAACCTTACCTTTAGGGTTGTAACGTAATGCATTGGTAAGAAAGTTCTGCAAAATGCGGCGTAACAATTTGCTGTCGCTGCTTACAGTAAGCTTGCTGGTATGTAACTTAAGCTCCACCGCTTGTTGCTGGGCTAAGGGGATAAATTCGGCATGAATATGGTCAAGCAAATGGCCTATTTCAAACTGCTCTTTACTCACCACCACGCGGCCTGACTCAAGACGCGAAATATCTAGCAAATCACTAATGATTTCCTCGGCAGAATACAGCGACTTATCGATGCTCGCAGCCAAAAACTTGGTGTCGTTTTCTAAGTCGGCCTCAAGCAAAGAGCCAGCAAACAGCTTGGCGGCATTTAACGGCTGCATAAGGTCGTGGCTTACCGCCGCTAAAAAGCGCGTTTTAGATTGGTTAGCTTGCTCTGCTGCATGGGTAGCATGCACTAATTGCTGGTTAATAGACGATAACTGTTGAGTACGCTGGGCAACGCGCGCCTCAAGAATTTCGTTAGCTTGTTTGAGCATGTCTTCTGCTTGGCGAAAGGTGGTAATGTCACTAAAGGTCATTACATAGCCACCATTTGGCATCGGGTTACCTTGCACTTGAATCACCCGGCCATCACGCCTGATCCGTGAAGAGGTGTGGCTATTGCCACGGCGTAAATGCTCTACCCTACGTTCAACATGTTCTTCAATATCACCCGGACCACACAAACCATTAATAGCATTGTGGCGAATCAGATCTTCAATCGGCCGACCTACCGCAATCATGCCATTAGGAAAATCAAATAGCTCGGTATAACGGCGGTTCCACGACACCAATTTTAACTCTTTATCTACAATGGCAATGCCTTGATCAATGTGCTCAATAGCCCCTTGTAACAGGTGTTTATTAAACTGCAGCAACTCCGAGGCTTCTTCAGCAATCGAGGCAAACTCTTCAAGTTGAACTTGCTTACCTTGCAGGGCAGAACCCAGCACTAAACGCGCCGACGATGATCCAAATACCCCACCTAACATGCGTTCCGTTTCGGCAATCAGCTCCACCGGTGCTTGTTGATTAGGGCTAAGGTCCAGATCTCGAGAGCTCGCATATTTACCAAATGCCTCGCTTATGCGTTGAGTCCCCAAAAAGCGCGATGCCAGCATGTGAAGCTCTTCTACACTCACCTTTGATTGGTATAGCGCGCCTGCATCATCACTTTTACCGGTTTGACCAACAAAGTTACTGGCTTGCAGCCATTCGGAAACGGCTGGGCTAGATAACTTAGACACCAATAAATACGCCAACAGGTTACCCAACAAACTAAGCACGATGCCCCAGTTTTCATTGGAGATCAGCGCGTGACCAGCAAGTTGCGGTGCAGTCAGCCAATCGGCAATCCATTGGTTAAAAATCAAGGGATTTAGGCCATCGGTCATATTGAGTAAATTGAGTAGCCATAAGCTCATGCCCACTAACAAACCCGCATAAACACCGGTTCGATTGCCTTCTCGCCAGTACAAACCAAAGATAAGTGGAATCGCTAATTGAGCGATTGCAGCAAAAGATAAGAAGCCAATGTCAGCAAGGTTTGTTAGCTCCCCCAACATCAAGAAGGTGCCCCAAGCCAGCAACAAAATCACCAAAATGGTGGTGCGGCGAACATTAAGCAGTAGTTCGCTAAACTGAGCAAAATTACGACGGCTCAAACCACCTTGTTTTAGCAGCAGCGGTAACACTAGATCGTTGCTCACCATAATCGCCAAAGCAATGGTCGACACCACCACCATGCCACTGGCGGCGGAGGTTCCACCTAAAAATGCCACCATGCCTAACCAATCGTGCCCTGCCGCAAGCGGTAAACTAATCACATAGTTATCGGCAGGCGTATTTGCCGGTAGCAAAACATCACCCGCAAAGGCGATGGGCAATACAAAAATAGCCAGCAACACCAAATAGGCAGGAAATAGCCAACGCGCGGTTTTTAAATCATTAACTTGGTTGTTTTCTACCACAGTTACATGAAATTGGCGGGGTAAACAAATAACTGCCGACATCGCTAACAGCGTGGCAATTACCAAATCTGTCACATCGGCAACGCTAATCTCTTGCCACTTAAAACTAAAGGACTCACTTACCGCTTGCTGAGCGCTAAGCGGCAAATCCCAAAGTATCGATACCGCCAGCAATCCCACACAAACAAAGGCCACCAGCTTAACCAGCGACTCAAAAGCAATCGCTACAATCACCCCACGGTGATGCTCTGTGGCATCAATATGGCGAGTGCCAAATAACATGGTGAATATTGCCAAGGCGATACTCACAAACAAGGCGATTTGCGAGCTACTGCCTTTGCCCACGGCTTCACGCATTGCATCGCCGCCAAACAAGTCTAAACCCATCACAATGGCGCGTAATTGCAATGCGATATACGGCAAAACACCAATAATACAAATAAGCGAAATAACTACTGCTAAGGTTTGTGACTTGCCATAACGTGCTGCGATAAAGTCGGCAATTGTTGTGATGTGTTCGCGTTTAGCGATTAACACCACTCTGGCGAGTAGTTTCCAACCAAACAGAAATAGCAGTACCGGACCAAGGTAAATGGAAATAAAAGATAAGAAGTTCTCGCTGGCTTGGCCCACAGTGCCGTAAAAGGTCCACGAAGTACAATAAACAGCGATAGAAAAGCTATAAAAAGCCGGTTGCCAGCGCAAACGGGCACTGGCATTTTGATCGGTAAAATAGGCGATCACAAATAGCAAACCCAAGTACGCCAACGACAGCGGGATAACTAACCAGCCCTCACTTACTATTTGCATCTATTCTTTCTATCCTTGTGATCACTAACTCACTCAATACAAGGCTTAAGCCAGCCTTCACTATCAGCAACTAGAACAACATCCATTTTCTATCTGCCTACAAACATTGATTTACTGCTCATTTTATCTGCAGCTCGTTCACTTAGCTTACGCTAGCAAAAAAGATTGTCGATAACTGTGATTAATACAAAGAGTTATCAAACTATTACTAGGGTCTGTAGATCTTTGCTGATGGTTTTTGCAGCAGTTTATTAGCCATTTAGGCAAGGCAGTGAGTGAGCAGTTAAGTGGGCTTAATAATCACTCGCTAACGCTGAGTAAATGGCTAAGAAATGCTGCCCGAAGGGTTCGGGTAAGCGAACTTTACTCTTTGNTTCGAACAAAATTTCAACACCAAAGATCAACAGCCCCTAGGAAAGCAGGGAATTTAGACTTAACAAAAACAGTAATGTCTGGCTGCCAAAATCCGCTTAAGGCCCCGTTTAGACTAAAGTCGTCTAGGTTCGCTAAGCAAAAAATATCATGCTAAATGCCGATAAATACCTGAGTTAAACACGACTAGGTGAGGCAATGAGTACCGACTTTAATTTTCAGCACCCGCCCTTTGATCAGCTTGAGCCCAAGCAGCGTGAACTGGTGTCTAGCAATCTAGACATTCACTACTTTCAAAGCCAGCAAAAAATAGTTACAGCGGGCGCACAAGCCTCCAGTTTGTTCATTATTATTAAAGGCCAAGTTGAAGAGCGCGCCGACAATAATGATGAGGTATTTGCCCACTACACGCTAGAAGACTGGTTTGATGTGCGCTCGCAATTTGGCGGCTATGCAAAACATGACTACATCGCCCTAGAAGAAACCCTTTGTTACGCCCTGCCTAGCCAAATCTTCCGCCGCTTAGTGAGTGAAAACAGCGATTTTGGTGACTATTTTCAGCGTGACTTAGCCACCCGTCACCAACTGGTAGAGTCTCGCGAAGGCAATAAGAACTTGGCGGAATTCATCCTCACCACCATTGATGAACGCAACGTACAACCCGCAGTGGTCATTGAAGGAGAGACCTCGCTGCAGCAAGCCACCCTAATTATGCGCGAGCAAAAGCTGGAATCATTACTGGTCAATCACGACGGCTGCTTTGGCATGCTAACTGGTACCGATTTACTCCATGCCGCAGTACTGGTGCAGCAATCTCTCGATACTCCGGTTTGCCAGCTAGCCAACTTCAACTTAATCAGTGTGAATAAAGGCGATTTTTTGTTTAACGCCATGCTGTTAATGACGCGCAACAGCATCGAGCGGGTGGTGGTAAAAGACCAGCAAAAGATCATTGGCATACTGGAGATGGCGCATCTGCTTAGCTTGTTCTCGACCCACTCTCACGTATTAGCTTTACGCATTGCTCGCGCCTCAAGTATTGAAGAACTCAGCGAAGCGGCTCACACCCTCAATAAACTGGTAGAAAACCTCTGCAATAACGGCATTCGCACCTTATTTATTATGAAGTTGCTAGCCACCATGAATGAGCAAATTATTAGCCGAGTGTTTGAACTGAGCATCCCTCACCAACATCACAACCACATATGTTTAATGGTGATGGGCAGTGAAGGTCGTGGCGAGCAAATCGTTAAAACCGACCAAGATAACGGCTTAGTCATCGAAGATGGTTACGATTGGCCAGAGCGACAACAGCAACTAAATCAGTTTAGCGAATACCTACTAGAGCTGGGTTACCCACCTTGCCCCGGCAACATAATGGTGAACAACCCAGAATGGGTGCAGCAACAAAGCCAATGGAGTAAAACCATTGCCAATTGGATAGAAACCGGCCATGGCGATGCCATGATGAACCTAGCCATAGTATTAGATGCCCACGCCATTGCGGGCAATAAAAGCCTACTACGTAGATTACGCAAAGATCTAATGGCGCAAATGGCTAATCGCAGCGTTACCTTGGCGTTTTTTGCCCAGCCAGCCTTAAAGTTTCATACCCCACTCACCATGTTTGGCAATATTAAATCCAAACAAGCAGGCTTAGATATCAAGAAAGGCGGGATTTTTCCTATTGTGCATGGGGTGCGCGCCCTAGCCTTAGAACATGCAATTAGCGCGACCAATACCTTAGAGCGCATAGAACAGCTCGCCTCATTAAAAGTGATAGACGAAGACAGTGCAGCTAACCTTAAAGAAGCACTATTACTGTTTTTTAAACTGCGTATTCAACAGCTGTTCCCCGCTGAAGAGGGCCAAGACTATCACGTACTTAAGCTAGACAAGCTCAATCACAGTCAGCGAGATTTATTACGCCATGGCTTACACGTAGTGAAAAAGTTTAAGCAGCTATTAGCGCTACACTTTAATATTCGCGATTACTAGGCGGTTAAATGTTGCAGCGTTTGCTTTACCAACGAAAATATAAAGACAGCGAATTCGCCACGTTGTTTGCCCCTTATCGTGGTAAAGAATACGTAGCATTAGATTTAGAAACCACCAGTTTAGACACCAAACTGGCCGACATCGTTTCGATGGGTGCGGTCATCATCAGTGAAAATCGTATCTTGGCCAGCCAGTGTTTTGATATAAAAATTCGCGCTACCGATAAACTTGCTGGCGACTCGATTAAAGTGCACCGCCTGCGCCACAGTGATTTAGCCCAAGCCTGCAGCATCGAAGAGGCTTTGCCGAAACTGCTGCAGTTTATTGGCGCTCGGCCAATCGTGGGTTACAACATTGGCTACGACCAACGAATTTTAAATCGCCATTGCAAACAACGTTATGGTTTTAAATTGGTGAATCCACTCATCGACGTAGGTCGAATGTTTGCCGACAAAGTACATGTAGACCACGTGGGTATAAGCCCCAACCAAGACTTAGTGCATATTTGTCAAAGTTTAGGTATTCCGCTATCTGGTCGCCATCAAGCGATTGACGACGCGATAACTGCAGCGATGATCTATTTGCGTTTACAGCTGGGCCCAAGGCCAACCAGTGCGCTGCCGCAAGCCATATCAGCTTAACCACCCTGTTGATAAAATAAACGCTAGTATGAATGAGATTTCATCGTTCAATTAAGCTATAAGCGCTTAATCACAGCTCTGTGACTTGCCGAGAAAAGCCGCTAGTTCCAAGCATATTTTAAGGCTACATTAGCCCTAATGTTCTCCAGTTTGGAAGGTTAAATGAAAAAACTCGCCCTATTAGTTTTACTTGCTAGTTCAGTCTCTTACTCCGCTTTTGCAGAGCAGCCAAACCAAGATACCTTGGCTCAAACCGGTGCGCTAAACAGCAGTAAAACGCCGCTATTTGGCGCCGAAGTTTACAGCAACGACAAAGTGCTTTATGGCAAATTTGTGGTTCGCATGAAGTTGGTGTCAGAGCCCGGAGTGGTTTCGTCTTTTTTCACTTACGACAACGAATCTTGGCAAGGCAATGGCATTCCGTGGAGCGAAATAGACTTCGAAGCCATTGGTAAAACGCCTCATCAGCTGCAAACCAACCTCATCACTGGCCAAGCCAATAAACGCAAACACAGCGAAAAGAAACACAAAGTTCCACAGCTAGAAGAGTTTGTTGAATACGCCATTACCTGGACACCAAACGAGATTATTTGGGATGTAGATGGCGAAACAATCCGCCACGACACCGCCGAAAATTCAAAGCAAGTAATCGCCATGCGCGACATTCCACAAAGCTACCGCATGAATATTTGGATTTCGGAAGCCATTGGCTGGGTAGGTCGCTTTAAAGCCAGTAGCTTGCCACTTCACCAAGTTGTAGATTGGATTGAGTATCACGAATACCAAGATAACGGAGAGTTTGCCTTAACTTGGCGTGACGATTTTGACAACTTTGACCAAAAGCGCTGGGGCAAAGGCGATTGGGGCTTTGAATCAAACTTAGTCACCTTCTCACCGAACAATGCCAACATTGTTAACGGTAAGCTAGTTCTTAGCCTAAGCGCCGAAGGCATGGATTTAGACTACAGCGAGTAACTCAATCAAGAATCCCAGCCAACTAGCTGGGATTCTTTAAAAACTAGTTAACCTGAGCTCAGCTTAGTTATATTGAGTTTCATTGGTTCTATCGAACACCTCACCTTGAGTGTTATCAACAGTGAGTTTAATTCTGCCGGTATTGTAGCGGGTAATCATAACCTTTGAGTTGGTCTTCAAAGCCACTTCATCGGCTTGAGTTATTTCCATCACCTCACCTGAGTTAGACTCCACCAAGTACTGAAAAGCCTCTATCTCTTTATTATTATTGGCTTCAATTGCCGCGCCCACTAAACCAATTACCGCTAATGCCGCTCCCGCATCACGTGCGTTTTCACTACGCCCTGCACCAGCCATAAGACCGCCAGCAGTCGCTACAGCGAGTCCAGTTTGTAGGCCTTGTTTATCTACATCAGAGGGTTTTACTCTTACCTGCTTAACGCTAAGAACCACTGCTCGTGTCACCTGAACCGCACTTTCATCAGAGTTATGTACATCTGGATCATAACGATCGGCCATACTTGAACACGCGCTAGTAACAATAACCATGGCAATGACGAGAAGTTTTTTCATAGTGTTTCCCATTTGAGCTTGTTAAAAAACCCAAATGTACCCGCACTTGAACAAGCTATTAAACGAAGGCCTTTAAGCGAAACTAACAGCTAAAGTTATCTCCCTTAGCTGAAAAAACCACCAAAGCAAAATAACGTTAATTGGGAAGTGTTGCTTTAGCTCGCAAATTAATCCAACACAGGCCGTGAGCCGCCTCTCAGTTTCATCGCGCAACATAAAAAATCACTTTGATTAATAAAGCATTTTACTATTCTTCACAAATAATTAACCAAAAGTCTAATTGTCGACAACCTGTGTCAGTGCGAGTCTAGATTAAAATCCGAGACGTCAATGACGATATCCCGCCTCACATCGAGGAAGCAAGGAGAGGAAGATGAGTGAACAAAAGCTGTACCCCGTTAAAGCTAACATTGCAGACAACTGCTTACTAAACGATCAGCAATATCTAGATATGTATCAAGAATCTATCACCCAGCCTGATCAGTTTTGGGGGAAGCACGGTAGCGAGTTACTCGATTGGATCCAGCCTTTTACTAAAGTAAAAAACACCTCATACGACCCTGGTCATGTGAGCATCAAATGGTTTGAAGATGGCCTGCTAAACGTAAGTGCCAACTGTATTGACCGTCATCTGCAAGAGCGCGGTGACGAGGTAGCAATTATTTGGGAAGGCGACAACCCAGAAGAAGACAGCAAACTCACTTACAACGAACTGTACCAACAAGTTTGTAAGTTATCTAACGCGCTTAAACAGCAAGGCGTTAAAAAAGGTGAAGTGGTGTGTTTGTACATGCCAATGGTGCCAGAAGCGGCTGTGGCCATGTTGGCTTGTACCCGTATTGGCGCCGTGCACTCGATTGTATTTGGCGGCTTCTCTCCGGAAGCACTAGCGGGCCGCATTATTGATTCAAATTCTAAATACGTGATTACTGCCGACGAAGGTGTTCGCGGCGGGCGTGGCGTACCACTTAAAGCCAACGTAGACCAAGCCTTAGAAAATCCAGACTGTGAATTTGTTAAAAGTGTTGTGGTACTAAAACGTACTGGCGGTGAAGTAAACTGGAATGCCAACCGCGATGTATGGTGGCACGACATTACCGAAAACCAAGCCACCGATTGCCCACCAGAACCAATGAATGCCGAAGACCCGCTGTTCATCCTTTATACCTCTGGCTCTACCGGCAAACCTAAAGGCGTATTACATACCACGGGCGGTTACCTGCTTTACGCCACAATGACCTTTAAGTATGTATTCGATTATCACCCAGGCGACATATACTGGTGTACCGCCGATGTCGGTTGGATTACTGGCCACAGTTACTTGGTATACGGGCCATTAGCCAATGGTGCGACCACCATCTTGTTTGAAGGTGTGCCTAACTACCCGACCTCAGCACGTATGAGCGAAGTATGTGACAAACACCAAGTGACCATTTTATACACTGCTCCAACCGCTATTCGCGCCCTAATGGCGCAAGGTGATGCCGCCGTGCAAGGTACCAGCCGCAGTAGCCTGCGGATTATGGGCTCGGTAGGTGAACCGATTAACCCGGAAGCGTGGGAATGGTATTACCGCACCATTGGTGACGAGCGTTGTCCAATTGTAGACACTTGGTGGCAAACCGAAACCGGAGGTATTTTAATTACTCCACTACCAGGAGCAACCGCACTTAAACCTGGTTCGGCAACTCGCCCATTCTTTGGCGTGCAACCAGCCTTAGTAGATAACGAAGGTAATGAGCTAGAAGGCGCTGCCGAAGGTAACCTGATTATTAAAGACAGCTGGCCAGGACAAATGCGCACCGTTTATGGTGACCATGAGCGTTTTGAGCAAACCTACTTTTCAACCTTCCCTGGCACCTACACCACCGGAGACGGTGCTCGCCGCGATGAAGACGGCTACTTCTGGATTACTGGTCGCGTAGATGACGTACTCAATGTAAGTGGCCACCGCATGGGTACCGCCGAAATTGAAAGCGCACTGGTTGCCCACCCTAAAATTTCAGAGGCTGCCGTGGTAGGTGTTCCTCATGAAATTAAAGGCCAAGGCATATACGCTTACATCACCCTTAATGCCGGTGAAGAGGCTAGCGCCGAGCTACATAAGGAAGTGAAAGCCTGGGTACGTAAAGAGATTGGCCCAATTGCCACGCCGGACATTTTACACTGGGCAGAGGCTTTACCTAAAACCCGTTCAGGCAAAATTATGCGCCGTATTTTACGTAAGATTGCCACCAACGAGACCGACTCTTTAGGTGATACCTCGACCCTAGCGGATCCATCTGTGGTTGATAAGCTGATAGAAGAAAAATCGAATGCAGCTTAACTGCTAAAACCAAAAAGCCGCTTTAGTTAGCGGCTTTTTTCTGTCCAAAAATAATGCAACTTGGTACCAATCTGTATCCAAAAGTTAACAGCAAGCATAAAAAATCGTTTAACCAGATCAAGAATTTCGTCATCGTTTACCGATACACTATTAAGCAATTTCACATCACCACGCTGGCTTCTGAACAAGGATGAGAAGAAGATGATTAATGTATTTAAAAGCCTAGTGCTTTGCGGTTTTATAGGTCTATTGTCACAAGCTCACGCTTCAGAGCGCTCCGACCTTGCTTGGCAAAGTGTAGAGCAGCAACACGCAATACTCATTGATGTTCGCAGCGAAGGAGAGTTTAGCCAAGGGCACTTGAGTAACGCACATAACATCCCGCACACCGTGATTGCCCAGCAGATCACCGCCATCACCAAAGATAAAAGCCAGCCTATCGTGGTTTATTGTCGTTCGGGTAATCGTTCTGGTTACGCCTTACAAGTATTACAAGCTATGGGTTACCAGCAGGTGGTAAACGGTGGTGGCTTAAAAGAAATGCTCGCCTCAAAGAGTCATTGAACACCCCATACAAAAACGCCGCTACATAATCTGTAACGGCGCTTTAGAGTAATTGCCACTGTCTGTGTTACTTAGCAGCCAATATATCAGCGTCTAGCGCCAGCGGCTCGGCTTGCTCACTGGTTTTAGGATTACGTTTTGCAAGCAAGTAGTAAAATAGTGGGGTAAGTAGCAATCCAAAAATGGTAACCCCAATCATGCCAGAGAATACCGCCACTCCCATAGCTTGACGCATCTCTGCCCCTTCACCAGTAGAAAACACCATTGGCACAACCCCCATAATAAAGGCGATAGAGGTCATTAGAATTGGCCGTAAACGTAAGCGTGATGCCTCTAGTACTGCTTCCATCACCGTGCGACCTTGGTCTTGTAACTCCTTAGCAAACTCGACAATTAAAATGGCGTTCTTGGTAGCCAAGCCTACCAAAACAATCAAACCAATTTGAGTGAAGATGTTGTTGTCTCCACCCCAAAGCAATACCCCACTAATGGCCGATAACAAGGTCATAGGAATGATTAAAATAATCGCCATTGGCAAACGCAAGCTCTCGTACTGAGCAGCTAACACCATGAATACCAAAATAATCACCAAGGGATAAATCAGCATTGCAGTATTACCCGACAGCTTTTGTTGATAGGTAAGCTCGGTCCATTCAAAGGTCATGCCGATGGGCAAAGTTTCCGCCAAAATCTGCTCGATGGCAGCCTGCGCTTCACCCGAGCTATAACCCGGCGCTGGCCCACCATTGATCTCGGCAGTAGTATAGCCGTTGTAGTGCATCACTCGGTCTGGGCCCGCCACATAAGAGACATCAACAAAGGAGCCTAAGGGGATCATTGCACCATCGGCATTTCTCACCTTTAGCTGGCTAATTTGTTCTGGCGATTGCCTAAAGGACTCATCAGCTTGAATGTTCACCTGATAAGTTCTGCCAAACTTATTAAAGTCATTCACATAGGTTGAACCCATGTAAGCTTGCAAGGTAGAAAAGACTTCATCTATGGCCACCCCTTGTTGCATGGCTTTGGTTCTATCCAAATCCAAATCAAGCTGCGGCACATTTACTTGGTAACTAGAGAAAATGCCAGTAAGTGCCGGTGTTGCCCAAGCTTTTTGCATCACTTGCATGGTGACATTGGCCAACTCTTCATAACCAAGGTTTGCGCGGTCTTGGATCTGCAATCTAAAGCCACCAATAGTGCCTAAACCCTGCACCGGTGGTGGTGGGAAAATCGCAATAAAGGCTTCTTGAATACCAGCAAACTGTTGGTTAAGCGCCCCAGCGATGGCATTGGCCGAAAGACTTGGGTCTTGGCGTTGGTCAAAATCGGCCAAAGGTGTAAACAAAATCGCGCTGTTTGGGCTGTTGGTGAAGCCGTTAATGCTTAAGCCAGGAAACGCCACCGCGTGTTCAACCCCAGGTTGTGCCAAGGCAATCTCAGACATTTTTTTCACTACCGCTTCGGTGCGCTCTAAAGAGGCAGCATCAGGCAACTGAGCAAACGCCACTAAGTACTGTTTATCTTGCCCTGGCACATAACCAGTAGGAGTGGAGTCAAATTGATAAGCGGTAAGTCCTAATAAACCCACATAAATAATGCCAACCAAGGCCGACAAGCGAATAGTCTTTTTGATGATGCCGCCATATACGTTGGCACCTTTGTTAAATAAGCGGTTAAACGGCGCAAATATAAACCTGCCAAACAAGCTGTCCATAATGCGAGTTAAACGGTCTTTCGGTTCGTCGTGACCTTTTAGCAGCAAGGCAGACAAAGCAGGACTCAAGGTTAATGAGTTAATCGCTGAAATAAAGGTAGAGATAGTAATGGTTAAGGCAAACTGCTTGTAAAACTGTCCGGTTAAGCCAGACATAAAAGCAGTAGGAATAAACACTGCCGCCAATACTAAGGTAGTTGCCACAATTGGCCCCGTCACCTCTTTCATGGCGCGCTGGGTAGCCGCTACCGGGCTTAAACCTTCAGCAATATTTCGCTCTACGTTCTCCACCACCACAATGGCATCATCCACCACAATACCAATGGCTAATACCAAACCAAATAACGACAAGGCATTGAGCGAGAAGCCCATAAGATGCATAAAGGCAAAGGTACCTACTAAAGAAACCGGTACTGCCACTAATGGAATAATAGAAGCGCGCCAGGTTTGTAGGAACAGCACCACCACTAATACCACCAGTAGTATCGCTTCAAACAAGGTTTTAACTACCGCTTCAATAGAGCCACGCACAAACACGGTTGGGTCGTAAACGGTGTCGTAGTTTAGGCCTTCCGGAAAGCTTTGCGCTAACTCGGCCATACGCGCACGTACATCTTCAGAGATCTGGATAGCGTTCGAGCCAGATGCTTGAAACACACCAATGGCAATTGCATCCTTGTTGTCGAGTAACGAGCGCAAGGCATAACTGCTAGCACCCAACTCAACCCGAGCAACATCTCGCAAGCGGCTAACTTCGCCTTGCTCGCCTACTTTAATGATGATGTTCTCAAACTCTTCGGTGGTACTTAAACGCCCCTTCACATTGATCAAAATCTGAAAATCAGACTCACCGCTAGGCTGTGCGCCCAAACTACCGGCAGCGGCTTGCTGGTTTTGCTCTCTAATCGAAGCGATAATTTGATTGGGGTTTAAACCTAGAGCTGCCACTTTGTTAGGGTCTAGCCAAATTCTTAAGCTGTAATCACCCGCACCAAACAAACGCACAGCACCCACACCTTCAATTCGGGCTAGCTCGTCTTTAACGTTAAGCGCCGCATAGTTGGACAGGTACAATAAGTCGTAGCGATCTTCTGGTGAACTAAGGTGAACCACCATAGTAAGGTCTGGTGATGACTTTTCGGTCACAATACCTAAGCGCTGCACTTCTAAGGGCAAACGCGGTGTGGCGCGATCAACCCGGCTTTGCACCTGTGTTTGAGCTTGGTCGATATCGGTGCCAATGGCAAAAGTAACGGTCAGCGTCATGCGGCCATCAGAGGTGGCCTGAGAAGACATATACAACATATCTTCAACACCGTTAATTTCTTGCTCAAGCGGTGAAGCCACGGTTTCAGCAATCACTTTAGGATTTGCCCCAGGGTAATTGGCGGTAACCACTACTGTTGGTGGCACCACTTCTGGGTATTCGGTTATGGGTAATTGCCATACGGCAATGGCACCGCCAATAAACATCAGCAGCGATATAACGGCCGCAAAAATCGGCCGTTTAATAAAAAACTGAGAAAACATGGGCGAATCTATCCTTGTTGAACTTACAACTTAGCGTTAAGGCTTAATTGCTGATGTTGTTGGTCAAGTAACTGTTGAGACTCACGCAAGGCAGAAACAACTTCTTCACTAGCCATCGCGGTGGCAATTGGTGTTACCTGCATTTGCGGCCGTACCCGCTGAATACCGTTAACTACAATGCGTTCAGAACCCGATAAACCTTGGGAAACAATCCGCAAGCCATTGATCCGCTCACCCAACACCACCGGGCGATATTGCACTTGGTTGTTTTCGTCTAATACCAATACAAACTTGTTGTTTAGGTCGGTACCGACTGCTTTGTCATCAATTAATACCGCTTGATAAGAGCTACTTCCTGCAATTTGTAAACGAGCAAACATACCTGGCAGTAATTCCCCACTAGGATTACCAAAGCTGGCACGTAAACGGATAGTACCGGTGCCGCTGGCTACAGCATTATCGATAAAGTCTATCTGGCCCAAGTGCTTAAATATTTGCTCATCAGCCAAAGCCATTTGCACCACCGCTACAGTTTCTTGCTCGCCTTGCAGCGGCAATACGTTGCTTAACTCTTGATATTTCAAAAAGCTTTGCTCATCTACGTCAAAGTAGGCATGCATATGCTGGGTAGACACAATACGAGTAAGCTGGCTAGCGCCAAGGTTTACATAGTTACCTTCGGTGATAAGCGCGTTAGACACTCGGCCGCTAATAGGAGCGCGCACCTCGGTAAAGTCTAAATCCAAGCGAGCTCGCGATAAGGCAGCAGTAATTGATGCCACTGCCGCTGCGCCCTGCTCTCGCGCCGAAAAGCGATTATCCAAAATTTCATCAGAAATGGCGTTTTGCTTGTTCAAGGCTTGGGCCCGCTTGTACCCTTTTCGCGCCAGTTCTAAGCTACTTTTAGCACTTTGTAGTTCTGCTTCTAGGCGAGCCACTTCGGCAGCAAAAATGCGGCTGTCGATTTTAAACAGCACTTCACCTTTTTCTACCAAGCTACCTTCGTTAAATAGCACTTGTTCGATGTAGCCCGATACTCGCGGCACCACCATCACGGTTTGTGGTGCTTGCAGGCGACCGGTATACACATCTGTTTCGGTAATGCGTTCAAGCAATACTTCGGCTACATCTACACTTGGTGGTGGAGGAGCTTGATTGGTCGCAGCTTCCGGTTTTCCGCAAGCCACTAGGAAAATGCTTAAAGCACTTACTGCGATGAGTTTTGTTAGATCAAAAACTGATGCCATCTTCGTTCCCTCAAGTGATGATAAATTGATATGTGAATGATATTTTGTTTTGTACTGTCTGGTATATTAATCACGAAGTATGATCGAGATCAAGATCTTTTTGTACCAAGTGGTATTTAAATATCTAGACAGGTCTGAGTGGCTTAGCTATGATCAGTTTAATGATAAATTGAGGTAGAAAAATGTCCCCCAAGTGCTGTTCTCACATTGGTCGTCCGCGCAGCTTTGACGCAAACCAAGCGCTGGAAAAAGCCTTAGAAGTGTTTTGGCAAAAAGGCTACGAAGGGGCATCGTTAAATGATTTAACCCAAGCCATGGGCATTAATAAACCCAGTATGTATGCGGCTTTTGGCAATAAAGAACAGTTGTTTTTGCAGGCTATAGAGCTTTACGAATCTCGTCCTCAAGCCTATTTCTATCCCGCCCTTGAGCAAGATACCATTTACGACGTAGTGGATTACATGTTGAAAGGTGCAGTGGCTAATTTAAGCGATCCCTCGCAACCGCAAGGCTGTGTGATAGTGCAAGGTGCTCTGTCGTGTAGTGAGTCCGCAAGCACCATTAAACAAGCGTTGCAGGAACGTCGTGCCCAAGGCAGCATTGCCTTACAGCAACGTTTCGAGCGCGCCAAAGAAGAAAAAGATCTCACCGCTGATGCCGATCCAGAAGCGCTCGCCCACTACTTGGCAACGGTGTTACAAGGTTTAAATGTTCACTCCACCAATGGCGCAACAGAAAAACAATTGCAGCAAGTCGCTTCACTCACTTTAGACACCTTTAAGCGAGTAAGCAGTGCAAAAATAGCCGCCAGCTTGCAAAGCATGAGTAAATAAAGCTTATCACCAATCCTATTGATTGTTATTGGTTGAAGCTGCGCCGATAACGTCCAGGAGAAACCCCGAAGCTTTTCTTAAAGCGATGCGCAAAGGCAAAACCATCTTGGTAACCTAATTGACTGGCGATCACGTCTATCGACCAGCGACTTTCGCGCAGCAAATAACTGCCATGCTCCAAACGTAAACGGCTTAGATACTGCTTGGGGCTGCATTTGAATTCTTGCTGAAATAAGCGATAACAGTGCGCTTCCGATACCGACAAACGTTGCGCCATCTCGGCCACTGTCCATGGATAGTGTAAAGAGGAGCGCAATTGCTGCTCTAGCTTGTGCAATGGGCTTGGCTCGGCATTTTTTAGCGGCTTAAGCAACTGCAATAAATAGCGTTTGATAAGTTGGGTTAAGGCCGATTCTACTAGAGGATCTGCCTTGGCTTTAGTTTCCTCATCCAATAACAACTTCATGCACTTATCAATATTTTGACTAGAGTTGATTTTCAATACTTTGGCGTTTTTGGGGAAGCGATACCAACTAATGTCTGAAGAAAACTGAAACCAATTATGCCGCCAAAAGTGGCTAGCCAAGCTGAGCGAGTAATTAACCCCAGCAGGCAAAATAACTAAATCGTTTGGTCCCAAGCGCTGACTAAACTCAGAAGTATGTAAACTGCCCGCTCCCGCCATAGAAAACAACAAAGTGTGTTCCTGTGGAGCTTTGCGGCTAACAAAGTACTCACCTCGCAAATACGACACCCCAGATAAGTTAATCTGCAATTTAGTTAACTCTGAAAATCGTTCGGTGGTTAAAAAGCGCTCAACACAGGCGGGGCCTATCTCGAACTTATCTTGCCAATGTTCCTCAGCCATAAATGATAGTTTTGAACATATTTTTGATAGCTTCAATTATGTGGAAAGCCCAATATATAAGATAGTATCGCGCCCATAATTATTTATCACCACTTATAACTAGATAGCTTTTATCTGATGCAAGTCACATTTTGAGGTTGTTATGTACGCATCTCCTATTACTTTGAATCGCTCATGGCTAGAGCAGTTCTGGCGCCTAGCTTGGCCAATATCTTTACAAGCAGTATTACTAAGCTTATTAGGCTTAGTAGACGTACTAATGGTTGCCACTTTAGGTGATGCCGAAGTCGCCGCAGTAGGTTATGCCGGTCGCGCATTCTTTGTGGCGATCGTAATCTTAAATGGCTTCTCGACAGCGTGCGCCATTTTAAGTGCGCAGCACTGGGGCACTAAAAACTGGACAGCGATTGGCCGCACTGTGGCTTTATCTTTTTATGCTGGACTTATTTTTACCCTGGCAACCTTAGCCTTCATGCTTTTCAGCCCTAGCACCATTATGCAATGGGGCAGCAGCGATGCGCATTTAGTTGCTATTGGCAGCGATTATATTCGCGCAACCGCCTTGATGATTCTGTTCACCTTGCCGGTGATTGTGTTTGAGTCAGCTCTGCGAGCAAGTGGCAATACCAAGCTGCCGCTGTACATTAGCGTTTTTGCTGTTATTGCCAATATCGCGCTTAACCAAGTATTGATTTTTGGTTTTGGCTCGATCCCAGCAATGGGTATTGCTGGCGCAGGTGTTGCGACAGTTATCGCACGTTTACTGCAACTCGTTGTATTGTGGGCCAGCCTTTGGTGGCAAAAACACCCATTACTAAAAGTATGTTTAATTGGTTTTTGGCAGTTTAAACAAGCTGAGCTAATCAAATACGCCAAGCTTGCTGTGCCACTAGTGATTAACTTTAGTATTTGGTCGAGCGGTGTATTTGTATTTGCCACCTTATACGGGCAGCTGGGCACCAATGCACTAGCCGCAATGAGCTTAATTAGTCCTATAGAAGGTATCGCCATCTCGTGTTTCATGGGATTCTCAGCAGCTTGCTCAATAATGGTGGGCAATAAATTGGGGGCTAACCAATTTAATCAAGCTTGGGTAGATGCACGTTTAGCCTTGTTAGTTAGCCCTATTGCCGCCATTGGTATTGGTGTTGCTATTTGGTTATTGAGCTATCCTTTATTGAACTTGTTTGGCGCTTTAGAGTCAGAAACTTTGCAACTTGCCCAACAATTAGTGTTAGTGCTGGCAGCCTCTACTTGGCTACGCATTTTTAACATGGTGCTAATTAACGGTATTTTGCGCAGCGGCGGCGACAATAGCTTTTGCTTAATGTCGGATACATTCTGCCAATGGGGTGTGGGTTTAATGCTTACTTCTATTGCCATTTTTGTGTTCGATGTAAGCTTAATCACCGCCTTCTGTATCGCGTTAAGTGAAGAAGTATTTAAAGCTATGTTGTGTTTTTGGCGCATGAACCAGAAAAAATGGCTACGTAACCTAACTACCGAGCCTCTCGCCGAAACCAACTGATTAGACCAGAAAAATGCTGCCATTTTCTGCGAAAACCCTATAATTGTCGAAAATGTCGATGACATAGCACATTTATCTTTGATAAATGTGCTAATCTTAAGAAATCGACAAGTTCTATAATTTAAGCTGGTTTTTCAACGAAAATGACTGATAAATTCTCTATTTTGTTACTCAATGGTCCAAATCTAAACTTACTGGGTAAACGTGAACCTGAAGTTTACGGTCACCAGAGTTTAGACGACATTGTTGAACAGCTACGCCAGCAAGCCAATGACATGGGCGTAAATCTGCAAGATTTCCAATCCAATGTCGAAGGCGAACTTATTAATCGCATTCATCAAGCCATGGGCGAGATCGATTTCATCATCATCAACCCTGCGGCTTTTACTCATACCAGCGTAGCGCTGCGCGACGCGCTATTGGGTGTGAACATTCCGTTTATAGAAATTCACCTATCTAACGTGCATGCACGTGAATCTTTCCGCCATCACTCTTACCTTGCCGACAAAGCAGAGGGAGTGATATGTGGTTTAGGTAGTCAAGGATATCAATTTGCTTTAACTGCAGCGCTAAACAAGCTGCAGAAATAGCTATTTAATTAACCTAATACGATAAAGAGAGCCCTTATGGATATTCGCAAGATTAAAAAATTAATCGAATTAGTTGAAGAATCTGGTGTTGCTGAACTAGAAATCACCGAAGGTGAAGAGGCAGTGCGTATCAGCCGTAACTTCAGCGGTGCAGCTCAAGCCGTATACGCTCCAGCGCCTGTTGCAGCACCGGCCCCAGTTGCAGCAGCTCCAGCCGCCGCACCTGCTGCTCCAGCTGCTAGCGAAGTAGCTTCTGGCCACCAATTATTATCGCCAATGGTAGGTACTTTCTACCGCTCTTCATCTCCAGAAGCACAACCATTTGTGCAAGAAGGCCAACAAGTTAACGTAGGTGACACCCTATGTATCATTGAAGCCATGAAGATGATGAACCAAATCGACGCCGACAAATCTGGCGTGATTAAAGCCATTTTGGTTGAAGACGGTGACGCCGTTGAGTTTGATGAACCGCTATTCATCATCGAATAAAGAGGCATTTGTATGCTAGATAAAGTAGTTATTGCTAACCGTGGTGAAATTGCCCTGCGTATTTTACGTGCATGTAAAGAGCTAGGCATTAAAACGGTAGCTGTGCACTCAACAGCCGATCGTGACCTTAAACACGTATTGTTAGCCGACGAATCAATTTGTATTGGTAAGCCTGCGGCAACTGAAAGTTACCTAGACATTCCGCGCATTATTGCTGCTGCCGAAGTTACCGATGCCGTGGCCATTCACCCGGGTTATGGTTTCTTATCTGAAAACGCTGAGTTCTCTGAAATAGTAGAGAAAAGCGGGTTTATCTTTATCGGTCCTAAAGCTGAAACCATCCGCATGATGGGTGATAAAGTTGAAGCGATTAAAGCCATGAAAAAAGCCGGTGTACCTTGTGTACCGGGTTCTGATGGCCCACTAGGCAGCGATGAAAAACAAAATGCGGCCATTGCCAAACGCATTGGTTACCCGATTATCATTAAAGCTGCTGGCGGCGGTGGTGGTCGTGGTATGCGTGTTGTTTACAGTGAAGACGAGCTACATACCTCTATCGATTTAACCCGTACCGAGGCTGGCTCATTCTTTGGTAACGACATCGTATATATGGAGAAATACCTAGAGAATCCTCGCCACGTAGAGGTTCAGGTATTATCAGACGGCCAAGGTGGCGCTATTCACCTAGGTGAACGTGACTGCTCAATGCAACGTCGCCACCAAAAAGTGGTTGAAGAAGCTCCAGCACCAGGCATTACCGAAGACATGCGTCGCAACATTGGTGAACGCTGTACTCGTGCATGTATCGAGATTAACTACCGCGGCGCAGGTACCTTTGAGTTCTTGTATGAAAATGGCGAGTTCTACTTCATTGAGATGAACACCCGTATTCAGGTTGAACACCCAGTAACTGAAATGGTTACCGGCATCGACTTAATTAAAGAGCAGTTACGCATTGCTGCTGGACAACCTTTGTCATTTAGCCAAGAGCAAGTGAAGTTAACCGGCCACGCGATTGAGTGTCGTATTAATGCTGAAGATGCGGAAACCTTTATCCCATCTCCAGGTCGCATTAACCGTTTCCACCCACCAGGTGGCATGGGTATTCGTTGGGATTCGCATGTATATGCGGGTTACTCAGTTCCGCCATACTATGACTCGATGATTGGTAAACTAATTACCTACGGCGAGAACCGTGACATTGCCATAGCGCGTATGAAGAACGCCCTTTCTGAGCTGGTGATCGACGGCATCAAAACCAACGTTCCGCTGCAAGAGAAAATCATGCAAGACGAGAACTTCCAGTTTGGTGGTGCAAATATCCACTACCTAGAGAAAAAACTCGGTATGTAATTCGCGAGCTGTTAAAACTAAAAAAGGCCTTAAGAATACTTAAGGCCTTTTTTGTATGGCGAAACTATTTAACAAGCTACTTGCAATAGGCTAGCTATTGGCGCGCAACTTCGCATTGAACTAAGCAAAACTATCTCGCCAGAAACATGAAGCTAGATTAGGTACTGACTTGCAAAGCTATCGTCACTTCCTTATCCCGAGCTCAGGTTATTTGAAAACACGCCACCATGCTTCCGTACCTTGGCTTTGCCCAACAGTAAATACCTCACCTATTTTAGGTGTCACCAGTTGTATATTAGCTTGCGCAGTTAGCTGGCTAATTCGCTCAAGCGGTTCATACCAAGAGTGAAAAGCTAAATCAAAGGTGGAGTTATGCACCGGCATCAAGGCCTTCCCTTTTAAATCTAAGTGGGCTTGCAAGGTTTGCTCTGGCGTCATATGCACTGCTGACCAATCTTTGTCATAAGCGCCGGTTTCCATCATGGTTAAATCAAAGGGGCCATAGCGCTCACCAATTTGCTTAAAACCATCGAAGTAACCAGAGTCACCGCTAAAAAATATTCGCTGCTCCGGCGCATCAATCACATAAGATGCCCAAAGCGTTTGGTTGGCGTCAAATAAGCCACGACCAGAGAAATGCTGTGTTGGCGTGGCTGTCACTGTTAAATCACCAAAATTGGCCGACTGCCACCAGCGTAAGCGTTGAATCTTTTGGCTATCCACTCCCCAATCTAGCAGGTGTTGATCAACCCCTTCAGGCACCACAAAATGCTCAACCTTATCTTTTAACAGCTTGATGCTGTGCTTGTCTAAATGGTCGTAGTGATCATGGGAAATAATTACCCCATCAATACTGTCCAACTCACTGAGCTCGAGCGGGGGTTGATGAAAACGCTTGGGGCCAATAAAGCTAAAAGGAGATGTTCGCTGCGAAAATACCGGGTCAATCAACCAGCGTTGCCCAGCCACTTGCATGTAAACACTCGAATGACCAAAGCGAATAACACTGCTTTGATCGGCAGGTAAAGCGTCAAGCTGAGAAGCGCTCAAAGGCATCACAGGAATGCCATTACTTGGCGTGGCATCTACACGCTGCTCACTCACATATCGCCACAAAATACCCCAAGCCGAGGCATTAGCTGGCATTGCTTGTGCGTTTTGGTACTTACCATTATTAACTTGGGTGGTAAAAACCGTGTTGTCAGCCGCTAAGGCTGAAGCGAATGGTGTACTCATTAATCCTCCCAAACAAAAACTAATTACCTTGTTTCGTGTGCTCAACGTGGCGCCCTCTTAAATTACACCGAGGAGTTTACTTTCAACAAACACCAAAGTAAACCCATTGGTTTACTTTATTTTGAGACGTCAAATGTAAGCAAGTTGTTACAGCAATATCTAACTGGGCGATGGCTTGAGCCTGCAGTTTCCAAAATTTGTCTTACACTTAAACCATCTTAGTTAGAGCAAAGTTATGCTTTGGGAAGTGATAATTTAGCCAACACCTAGAACAGAAATGAGTGCAATGCCATGATTATTAAACCAATCTATGAAATATTGCCGAGCCTTTACTTGGCTGCCGGCTCAAGCTCGGTAATATGGATAGACTCTACCCTAGGAGTAGCAGGTGGTGTGCTGCTATTTTGCCTTGGCTCGCTTATTTGGGTAATGCGCTCTAACTTTCGACGTTTAGACCAAGCGGATCATGCTGGTAAACGCTTCAACATTCCTGAATCTTTATACGAGTTTATGCCCTTTTTGTTTATTGGATTGGCTCTCTCCTTAGCATCTACACAGCAATCTATTGCCGCCTACGCCATTGCAGCACTGTGTTTGTACCGAGGCTGCTCCTTACTTTACATGCGTCATCGTTACCGTCGACATACTTGGCAAAAAGTGCCCAGCGCCGTAAAAACCAGCAACTAGCCTTAGTTACCAATAAACATACAAACAGACAATTTGGCTAACTCTCGTAATTGAGTCTATGCTTAATTATGTTAATGGAAGGTTGCTACATGTAACAGGGAGGGCTTATGTTGCCACGTGCCATATACGAGATTTTGCCAAGCGGATATTTATCTGCTGGTACTGGGTCAATGCTATTGCTTGAACCTTGGCTCGCTCATGTTGGTGGTGCATTGCTATTTTGTATGGGCGCGCTTATTTGGGTGCTTCGCTCAAACTACCGCCGTTACGATAAGTACAAAAAATCATTTGCCCGCAAAACCAAGGCGATTCCCGAGCCAGTTTACGAATTTATTCCCTTTCTATACCTTGCCTGCAGCGTACTGGTATTAAGCCTTATGTTTAACACACCTGCGCTAATTGTTGCAGCTTTAGCTGGATGTCGTGGTTTAGTTTTATTGTACAAGCGCGCTCAGTATCGCAATCGCGGCTTAAGCCCTGCCAATTAACCAGCAAAAATCTGTTTAAAAAAGGCTAGCTTATCCCTAGCCTTTTTTGTTTACTCAAGCCAATAAATAGCGGCCTCGGCTTATAAACAAGCTCTCCCAGTAGAGACAACAAATGCTAGTTTCGCTCCCTTCGCTTTAAGGGATTTCAATTTTTAGATGATAAGCCTTATCTAACGCAGTACACTTGCCGCCTAATCTAGAAGAGGAGCGGACAATGCCTTGGATCCAGCTAAAAATAAACGCCACTAAAGATACTGCCGACGCCATTGGAGACATTTTAATGGAAACCGGCTGCCAAGCCGTGACATTCTTAGACCGCCACGACACGCCAGTATTTGAGCCCTTGTTAGGTGAAACGCCGTTATGGGGAGATACCGATGTGCAGGGCCTATACGATGCAGCTACCGATATGTCGCCTATCCTTAACTTCTTAACCGAAGCGCTTATTCTAGAGGACGGCAACTACAAACTAGACCAACTAGAAGACAAAGACTGGGAACGCGAATGGATGAAAGACTTTCATCCGATGCAGTTTGGCGAACGCTTGTGGATTTGCCCTAGCTGGACAGACGTACCAGACCCTAGCGCGGTAAACGTAATGCTAGACCCAGGCCTAGCCTTTGGCACAGGCACTCACCCAACCACAGCACTTTGCTTAAAATGGCTAGATCAACTCGACCTTAGCAACAAAACCGTCGTGGACTTTGGCTGTGGCAGCGGCATTTTAGCCATTGCCGCGATTAAGTTAGGCGCTAAACGGGTGGTTGGGATAGACATAGACCCACAAGCAATTTTAGCTAGCCGCGACAATGCCGAACGCAATGGCGTGGCCGACAAGCTCGAACTCTACCTACCTAAAGACCAGCCTAAAGATTTCCAAGCAGACATTGTGGTGGCCAATATATTGGCTGGCCCACTTAAAGAGCTCAGCGAAATCATCCTAGCCTATTTAAAGCCGCAAGGTTCTATTGCCCTATCAGGCATTTTAGAAGAACAAAGCGACGAAGTAGTTGCCGCCTATCAAACACAGTGCAATATGGATCCGGTTGTTCTTGATCAAGAATGGTGTCGATTAAGCGGAACAAAGCGCTAAGTTCACCAATAATGTGGCACAAACCCTCTACTAAAGGGTTTGCTGCCATATTCTGTAGCTAAAAATCCAGCTTTTTTTTTGAAAAATGTTCAAAATATAGCCTTTTCAGCGTGCCTAAAAAGTCGTAAACTACGCCGCCCTGAGATTGAGAAGAACGACAGTCATGCAAATAGGCAGTTACAAGCTGGACAATCCGGTGATACTAGCGCCTATGGCTGGAATTACCGATCAACCCTTTCGTCGCTTATGTTGGCGTTTAGGTGCGGGGCTTACGGTTTCGGAGATGGTGTCCAGTAACCCACGGGTTTGGAACAGCCAAAAATCACTAAACCGTATGGTTCACCTAGATGAATGTGGCATACGCAGCGTTCAAATAGCAGGTTCAGATCCAGAATTGATGGCTCTCGCCGCCCAACATAATGTGGCAAATGGCGCGCAAATCATCGATATCAATATGGGTTGCCCCGCTAAAAAGGTAAACAAAAAGTTAGCTGGTTCGGCGCTATTACAGCAACCCGAGTTAGTTAAACAAATTCTTGATGCTGTTGTACAAGCAGTTGATGTACCTGTGACACTTAAGATTCGCACTGGGTGGTCACCAGAACATCGCAATGCTTTGCAAATTGCCAAGCTTGCAGAAGCTGCCGGTATTCAATCTTTAGCCATACATGGTCGGACGCGAGCGTGTATGTATAAAGGTTTAGCCGAGTACGACACCATCAAAGCAGTAAAACAAGAGGTTTCGATACCTATTGTGGCAAATGGTGATATCACCACACCGGAGCAAGCCAAGCATGTTTTGGATTACACCGGCGCGGACGCCATCATGATAGGTCGAGGAGCGCAAGGTAACCCTTGGCTTTTCAGAGAAATTAATCACTTTTTAAGCACCGGGCAGCATTTAGATGCACCCAAAGCCGAAGAAGTGAAGGAAGTAATGCTTCACCACTTAGACAACCTATATTCACATTATGGGGAGTACCAAGGGGTTCGTATCGCTCGCAAACATGTGGGGTGGTACTTGAAGCAATTAGCGGACACGGATGAGTTTCGTAGCCAGTTTAACCAGCTTGAATCAGCCCTGGTACAAACGTCCGCGATTGAACAGTTTTTCGAATAGTTGTGATCATTAATTAATTAAAAAGAGCGTCAAGTATGTTTGATTCAAATACCACCACAAACACACTTTCTACTATGACTAGCAGTGCAACTAGCACTGAAGTGAAAGAACGTCCATTACGCGATTCAGTTGAGCAAGCATTGCGCAACTACTTCGCACAGTTAAATGGCGAAGATGTGTCTGAATTGTACGAATTAGTACTATCTGAAGTTGAAGCTCCGTTGCTTGACGTAGTTATGCAATACACTCGCGGCAACCAAACCCGCGCTTCAATCATGTTAGGTATCAACCGCGGTACTTTACGCAAGAAATTGAAAAAATACGGCATGAACTAAACACCTGTTCATAAGGTATTGATTAAAAAGCCAAAGTGAGTGTTCTCACTTTGGCTTTTTGTTTTTTCTAGCTATTACAATGTACTAGCTTGAGCTTAAATCATTCATTTTCCTGACAGCTCACTTCCTTAAGTTAAGGTCTATTAGCACTCGAATTTAGATAATCGATTAACTGTTCTGCTGCAAATCTATATCCTTCAGATCCCCAGTGTGTGTCATTCGGCAAGTAAATATCAACAGTTCCACGTTCAACTTCGTCCTGAATCAAACTATCCAATCGAAGCATCGATAACTCAGAGTATTTACCCAATGAGGGAATAAGGCTGAAGTTTGCATATTGCTGATCAGCAAGAACCTTCGAATAAGCTGATAATTTGTCGGGTGCGATCATTAACACAAATCGAGTTTTACCATTTTTCTCAACAGCTTTCTGAATAGCTAATAAATTACAGGCCATAAGTTCAAGATCTTCAGTCTCCAAATATTGCTTGTCGAAGTCGTTTTCATGTATCAACAGCTGGTGTTGCACCTGGCTAGAAAACAGCCCCAGGCGTGTAACCTCAAGAGCAACAGTGTCACTAACGTTTAGCCCAATCGTTCGGGATAAAGCTTTTAATAGATAATGGCTAGCCTGATCTAAATCTAAGCTAAAGTGATTAACCTCTCTAGCTACAGAATAAGTTGAATAGTGGCGATTATTGTCTAGTTGAATTGTTGGTAACTCTGAGTGAGAAGTTTTCTGTGGGAACTGACAGTCTTTTTGTGAGGAACGTTTATATAAGCTTGCTTCTACACTTTGAAAAACAAATAGCTTTGGTGGTTTTTCCAGAAACAATGGGCTAGATAGCAGTCGACTGGCTCCACCCTGATTAAAGTGTAGCACTTGTGCGGTAAGCCCAGTAGCTTCAACAAAGTAGTTCACCCAGTTGTTATTAAGGTCGTCCTGTGAAAATGAATCACCTAGCACGACTACGTCACTATAGAATTGGTAGCTTTTCTTATTTTTTTGAAAAAGTGCATCGCGATAAAAATTTTGGGGCTGGTTCCATCCAAAATCATTCTCACTAAATCCGGCAGTTCGAGTTAAGTTGCCTATGGTCGGTGATTCCAAATATGCACTAGTCGCCACCAATACAATACTGAAAAAACCAATAGACAAAATTACAATACAATTAAAACGATGAAAGCTAGCCATAATCAAAACCGAAAATACAGGAACTCACTAACGTTATTCATATTAAGAATGACATGTAGTGCAAGAATTGAAATCAAAACAGCCCAAACAAAGTTAGCTCGGAATCTAACTTTATCGGCACCGGGAAGTAAACCGACAATCTGCAAGCTATTTGGTAAAACCAATACAGCAAAAGTTAACCCCAATATCCATTTAGTTACAGAAAAATGCTTTCTGAATAGGTCATTGTAAAATAAGCTCCCACTACTATCATAAAATGGGCTAAACCCTAGCATAGATTTCCATATCTGCATTGCTACCTCTAAAGACTCTGCACGAAATACTACCCATGCAAACACTACACATGTAAAAGTAATAAGCCAGCTGATACCTATACTCACCTGTCGTGGTAAATAATAATTTGCTTTAAACCTAGTTAATTGATGCCACTGATGATTAACAACCAACATCACACCGTGCATCCCCCCCCAAATAATGAATGTCCAACCAGCCCCGTGCCACAAACCTCCGAGTAACATAGTTATTAGCAAATTTTGGTATCTTCTGAAGCTTCCTAAGCGATTACCTCCCAAAGGTATATAAACATAGTCTCGTAAGAAACGAGAAAGAGTAATATGCCATCTTCGCCAAAACTCTATAATGTTTAACGATTTATATGGAGAATTAAAGTTAAATGGAAGGGATATACCAAACAGTAAAGCTACACCTATAGCTATATCTGCATAGCCAGAGAAATCAAAATACAGCTGAAATGTATAACTTAAGGCTCCATACCAAGCTTCAATAGGGGCTAATACAACTCCTTGTTCTGCTGCAGTAAATACCTGAGACACATAAACCGACAACTCATCTGCAATCAGCACCTTCTTAGCTAAGCCCAAAATAAACAAACACAATCCGGTAGCAACTTTTTTAGGGTTATATTGGTAGCAACTATCATCCAAAAACTGCGGCATCATTTCTTTGTGGTGAACAATAGGGCCTGCTATAAGCTGAGGGAAAAACGTCACGAATAAGCAGTATTGAAGAAAATTATACTCTCTTGTCTCTTCACGATAAGCATCTATAAGGTAGGCGACTTGCTGAAAAGTGAAAAAAGAAATAGCCAAAGGAAGAACAATCGATTCTAAATGAATATTGCCTGAAATAACGAGGTTGAAGTTATCTACAAAAAAATTGGCATACTTATAATAAGCCAATAAAGCTAGGTTCAAAGTTATTCCAAAAACCAGAATCAGCTTTCTATTCGAATGGCCACTTGCACGATGATTAAGCTGCACCCCTATTGCGTAATTGAACAACATAGACCCCATAATGAGTCCTAAATACGCTGGGTTCCGCCATCCGTAAAAAAATAAAGATGCCCCCACCAACCAAGAAACAGCAACCCGATGATGCCCTCGGTTTCCAATCCAAAAATACACTAAGCATACAATGGGTAAAAATAGGAAAACAAAAGCGTAAGAATTAAATAGCATTAAATTGTTGACGCCACCGACAAAGTTTTTTTTATTCTAGCTTGAGAACGCTTCAAGATCTTTACTTTACATTTTTCAGATAAATGCTGAAGAGCAATACGCTAAACATCAAAACCCATCAAAGCAAGCGCTTGAGTTACACCTCTACACCTTAAGACGCTGATTTAAATGCTATTATTTTTACAGCGATTGCCGATAACTCCGTTAAAGCGAACAAAAAAGCCCAGTAGACCTTAGCGATTTACTGGGCACAAATTTGGAAAGGACTGCCAATACATCAGACAAAATGTATTGGCACTTTGTGTTTAGCCGAGCATCTTACGTGCGGCTTCAACCACAATGTTTACTGCTTGATGTTCGGTGTTTTTCATCAAGCTTTCGTCTGGGATCTCTTGCTGGGTTCTATTCACAATCACACCTGCTACACAGCCTGCTTTTAAGCCTTGCGAGGCACACATGGTAAATAAAGTGGCGCTTTCCATTTCAAAGTTAAGTACGCCCATGGCTTGCCATTCTTCCATTGAACCTTGGAAGGCTTTAACTACGCGACCAGACACCGTGTCATAGCGCTCTTGGCCTGGGTAAAAGGTATCGCTAGAAGCAGTTACACCCACATGACAGGTTGCCTTAGCGTCTAATGCCGCACTGTTTAAAGCTTGCATACAAGAAAAATCGGCTACCGCAGGAAACTGCATGGGAGCAAAGTGGCTGCTGGCGCCATCTAAGCGAACCGAAGCAGTAGTTACAATTACATCACCCACATTAATATGTGGCTGGATAGCGCCGGTAGTACCTACCCGCAAGAAGGTGCGAATACCTAATTGAGCCAACTCTTCAACGGCAATTGAAGTAGATGGCCCGCCAATGCCGGTTGAACATACTACAACGGGTGTACCGTCCAATTTACCTAGGTACGAGGTAAATTCGCGCTGCGAGGCTAAAAGTTCCGGTTCTTCTAATAACGAGGCAATACGTTCTACACGCTGCGGGTCGCCAGGAATAATGGCTAAAGTTGCGCCTTTTAGCATCTCTGGATTTAAGCCAAGATGAAATACACTCGCTTGCTGGTTCATGTTTACCTACTTAATGTCGTCCAATGATTGATGAGCAGAGCATAGGACGAGAACTGAGCAATAAGTGTGAAACATCTCGCATTTGAAGCGAACTTAGCAGCAAATAGCCTAATAGTTACTGCTTGTGTTGATCAAAACGCCTGCTCAAAAAAACATTAAATTTATCAATAATCGAACTTTTCTTGGCCGCTGTGTTCTACAATAGCCTGAAATAGTTTTTGTGCTTACTTGAGGTAACAACCATGAATAAACAGCTACTTATTGGCTTAACTTTAACCCTAGGTTTAGCCGGCTGTGCCAGTAAACAATCGGAGCCAAGCATGGATTTAGCAGATAGCCGTTGGTATATGACGGGTGATTTCTACAACATTGCAGATATTAAGCTGCCAGCATTTACCTTAGAAGAAAATGAAAACGGCTTTAAAATTTCTGGCACCACAGGCTGCAATAACTTTTTTGGCCAGGCAGAGTGGGATGGAAAGCAACTCAACGTTACCCAACCAATAGGCATGACCCGCATGTTGTGTGACGACATGGCGAACAAAATTGAAATGGAATTTGTTCAAGCGCTAGAAAAACCCTTAGTGAGTGATGGTGAGAACTTACGCTTAAACAACGGTGCAATGTTTAAGCGCGTACCAAAAAGCTAAGTCTTTAGTTTTATACGGTAGCGCTAAACCAGCGCTGCCGTGCATCTTTAATCCCCGCAACAGCCATCAATGCTGCAATCACAGCACTACTACCCAAGACCCACCAGCTAGTAACTAGTTGATGCTCTTGCCACTCTACCGGATTTACTTGCCACTGCCATTGAGCAATTGCCCAGTCTAATCCCCAACCAAATGCCATAGCGCTAACAACCACCCCAACTAAATAAGCGACCAATGCTCGCATGCCCATTTCTTGGCGAACCAACATTAGTGTTGCGATGTTAGTGGCTGGGCCAGCCAACATAAACACCAAGGCAGCTCCTGGAGATATGCCCGCAATAATTAAGCCTGCGGCAATTGGCGTTGAAGCAGTGGCACAAATGTACATGGGGATCCCCACCAACACCATTACCACCATGGTGATCCATCCTTGCCCCCATCGAGTCATAAAGCTTTCGGGCAAGTAAGTTTGAATGAGTGCCGCAAAGACTAAGCCCAACACTAGCCACAGGTAGCTATCTTCCACTAACTCTACAAAACTTTGCAGCCATTGTTTAGAATTAACTTTTGTCCTGCTCTGCGCTGGCGAAGGCTTGGCCTCACTGGCACAACTATTTTTGCCACTACAACAGCTTTTAACCTCGGTAGTGCTGGCTGACTCGTCCTCGCCTTTGCCAACCAATAAGCCGGCTACAATAGCACTTACTATTGCCGCTATTGGCCTCACAACCGCCATTACCGGCCCTAGCAGGGCATAAGATACGGCTACTGAATCCACTCCAGTTTCTGGGGTGGCAATTAAAAATGAGGTAGTGGCACTTTTAGACGCGCCAGCGCGGCGCAATCCCATGGCCGCGGGAATTACCCCACAAGAACACAAAGGCAGCGGCGCACCAATCAATGCGGCTTTAACTGTGGTGCTGGCTTTACTGTTACCCAAGTGCTTAGCTAGCCAACGGCTAGGTAAGCCTAACTTAAGGCTAGCTGCAATCACAAAGCCCAAAAACAACCATGGGGCTGCGCTTAAGAAAAGGTTTATAAAGTTATTCAATAGCATCATCTAAGGCCTTTAGTATTGAACAGGAACGTGCACTTTCTTCTCCGCCACAGCAGGCATCGTGAAGAGTTTTAAGGGTTGTTTCGAAGGCTTTTAGCTCTGCTAGTTGCTGCTGCACCTTAGCCAGTTTTTGCCCTACAACATTGCTCACATCGTTACAGCTGGCGGTTTCAGCATGCTCTCGCAGAGTGAGTAGCTCCAATATATCCTTAATTGATAAACCGGCTTGTTTAGCGCGCTGAATAAACCTCAAACGCGCTAAATCTTGCTTGCTGTACATACGGTAGAGGTTCTCGCCGCGAGCAGACGGCACCAACAAACCTTTGCGTTCGTAAAAGCGCAAGGTTTCCACCGTTAAACCACTTAGCTTTGCTAGCTCACCAATCTTGTACATAACCATCCTCCATTTCTTTTATGATAAACCCTGTAGCTAGGTATAGGGTCAAGAGTTTTATTAAAGAAACAAAAAAGCCTGATAAAAATCAGGCTTTTGGGGATAGTGATTTTGACCTTGCGCTACTCGTAACGATTACGCTCTTCGGGCAAGTCTGATGAATACTCAACAAACTCCACTTCAAAGTTATTCGGATCGCGAAAATACACATTACGACGATGGCTACTTTGGGCCCCTTCATGGTGAATCTGAAAGCCTGCATTTAACATACGAGTAATTAAACCGTCTAAATCAGCCGTAATATAAGCAAAATGCGCCATACCTATTTGATTCCCTTCAAGCGGCCGATTCTCCCCATAACCTTGATCGTTAAACGTAAGGTATTGGTCATCATCGCCAAAATGTAACCAATGCCGCTCTAACCCATACCAAGTTTGCTTACCCTCTCCTCTCACTTGCCAATGAGGGAAAGCCGCTTGATAAAAAGCCAAGGTTTGCTGCATGTCTTTTACCACTAAGTTCAGATGTTCAAATTGCATCGTGTTCTCCTTTGCGCTTTTAGTGCTAATTAAAGCTATTTATTGTTACTGTGCTTATCAGCCTAAAACCTCAACTTAAGTTGAGGTAAAGAGATTTTTTACCTAATCTTTAAAATTTGTAGGAAATAGCTATGCAAGAGCGACCTAAACAGGCCTTGTCTGTTGGTTTTGTGGCTAAACGCTGTGGTATTAAGGTGTCTACGCTGCACTTTTACGAAACTAAAGGTTTAATTAATAGTTGGCGTAATCACGGTAATCAGCGGCACTATCATCCCGATGTACTGCGGCGGGTATCGGTCATTAAGGCTGCTCAAAAAATGGGGATAAGTTTGGCAGAGATAAAAGCAGCTTTTGCCAAACTCCCCAATCAACGTACCCCTAATAAAACCGACTGGGAAGCGCTCTCGCAGCAATGGCGCGAGATACTAAATCAACGTATCAAACAGCTGGAGAATTTACGTGATTCCCTCACTGGCTGCATCGGATGTGGTTGTTTATCCATGAAAAGCTGCCCGCTCTATAACCCCGATGACCAACTCGCCAGGGAAGGACAAGGACCGGTTATTTTAAACCGCAATAACCAGTCCTCATAAAAAAGTCATCTTTTTCCCGCATACTTGAGAACTATTTACTGCCTTAAAGCGTTCTACTGTTAATAACAAAGGAGTGTCTATGTTTAGTTTTCTAAAACCTAACCCACTTAAGCGCAAGCGCCAAAAGTACGATGCATTGTTGGAGTCTGCAATGCTGGCTCAGCGGCGTGGAGACATTATGACTTACTCGATGTTAAGCGCCGATGCTGACGAACTATGGAAAGAAATAGAGCAACTTGAATCACAGCAAAAATAATTAACAAAAACCACAGCAACAGCTTCGCAAGTTGCTGATATAAAAGTTATTTTCTTCTATACAGTTGAGTCATTTCGCTAAGCCGTCCATACTGGTTAAAAATCAAGCAAACATAAACAACTAGTCAAATGGCCGACAGAAAGACCGTTACACCTCAGTTCAAGACAAAATACATAAAGCTCGGAACCGTTGTGGCAATGGTGTCTATATTCAGCTTGGCTATTTTGGCGATTGTCTTTACCGCGCTTGAAAACATTGAACAAGAAGTAGAACAAAAGGTTAAAGAGTCACTGCAAACGGTACTGCGAGCTACCCAGGAAGCCCACCATATCTGGATTCAGCACCGGCTTTTGGAATTGAGCAATGCTGCTCAGTCAGAGTCGGTAGTGCGCTCTGCTAGCATAATTAGTCAGCCAGACAGCCCCTCAATCATGCGCGCCAACGCAGAAGCCAGCATTAAGCGAAGCTTTGCGCTGATGATGGAGACCTATCAAGATAAAGCTTATTGGTTAAGTGACTTAAACGGGCAGGTGCTCTATTCCAATAGATCTAGAGACATCTACCAAACTCACCCCTTGTTTGAATTTAAAACCGACAAAATGGAGCAAGTACTCACCGGCGAAACCTTATTTATTACCGGCTTGCCGCAACAAACTAAACACAGTAACAACATGTACTTTAGTGCCCCGGTATTTAATGCAGATAAGCAGTTACAAGCGGTGCTTATTGTGAGTGTTAACCAAAGTGACCACTTCAGTCGAATTACTCAATTGGGTCGAATTTGGGATTCAGGTGAAACTTACGCTTTTGATCGCAATGGCTTAATGCTTTCGGCAAGTCGCTTTAATGAGCAGCTGCACCGCTTAGGCTTGCTGGAACCAGGTCAAGATGCCATCAACAATTTGCATATCAGTGATCCCAACTCAGCCAACCAGCAAAACAGTAAAACCCTCACCTTGATGGCCCAAAGCGCCACCCAAGGAATTACCAGTTACGACCTTAAGGGCTATCCCGACTATCGGGGGATACAAGTAGTGGGAGCTTGGACATGGCAACCCACTTATGATTTTGGTTTAACCACCGAAATCGACAAAGCCGAAGCTTTTCAAATCTACTATCGAACCCGCAACATCGTGCTGCTGGGTATCATCAGCTCTTTGCTAGTAGCGGTGAGCTTATTCTTATTACTCTACTTTAGCCAACGCAACGCCAAACAAGACTTGCGCCAAGCAAGAATGGTATTGGAAGATCGAGTAAAAGAGCGCACTGCAGATTTAGAAGCCTCGCAACAGGAACTACGTACCGCCTATCGCGAGCTAGAAAAACTGGCAGTTACCGACAGCCTTACTGGCATTCCTAACCGACGTTGTGCCGATGAATTTCTTGAACAAGAATGGCGACGCGCCCAGCGTGGTGGCTACCCCATTACTATTATGCTTATCGACATTGACCACTTTAAACAATACAACGACCATTATGGCCACCCAGCTGGCGATGTATGTTTAGAGAAAGTGGCTCAAACCTTAATTGCTACTGGAATTTGTAAACGCCCGGGCGATCTTATCGCTCGCTACGGTGGTGAGGAGTTTATTGCGATTTTGAGCAATAGTGATTTCGACTATGCTGAGTTCTCGGCCAAGCGACTAGTAAAGGCCATTAACAAGGCCGAAATTCCACACCAGTTTAGTTTGGTAGAAAAGCAAAATCACATCACTATCAGTGTGGGCGTATCCATTGCCGAAAGTGCCGATATAGGTTTAACAGAGATTATAGATTTGGCCGATAAAGCACTCTACTTAAGCAAGCAAAACGGCCGCAATACCTTTCGTTTTCAGCTGCCACCAGCTGATTCATCCACATTACACATCGATTCAAGCTCAAAGGTAGATTGATATGGCTCTAGTTGGTAAGGGTAAGAGTGAAAAACAGTCACTTAAGCTTATACTCCAGCTAAAGCCGCAGTTTTTGCTTACCAAGTGGTCAACTATCGCTATTTAAGCGCTTGGCGTAACGGTCAATTTAAGCTTTTGTTTCGTTCTATTTGCCCTCCATACCAACATTTCTCAGTTAAAAACGGCGCATTCTTCACACTTTTGCTGTAAAATGCGCGCCTCAAACCTAAGTTGTTTATTTTTCGGGCAACTTGTACCGCTAGCGCATGTAACTGCTAATGAGGATAAAACCCCAATGGAAAACGCTCGACCGATTCGACGTGCACTGATTAGTGTTTCAGATAAAACAGGCATTATCGAATTCTCACGATCTTTAGCCCAACAAGGTGTAGAGATCTTATCTACTGGTGGCACCGCAAAATTACTGGCCGAAAACGGCATCGAAGTTATTGAAGTATCTAACTACACTGGCTTCCCAGAAATGATGGATGGACGTGTTAAAACTTTACATCCAAAAGTACACGGTGGCATTTTAGGTCGACGCGGTACCGATGATGAAGTTATGAACAACCATGGCATTAATGCTATCGATATGGTTGTTGTTAACCTTTATCCTTTTGCAGCAACAGTAGCCAACCCAGATTGTAGCCTTGAAGATGCAGTAGAAAACATCGACATCGGCGGCCCAACTATGGTGCGCAGTGCGGCTAAAAACCACAAAGACGTAACCATTGTGGTTAATGCATCAGACTACGATCGCGTACTCGCCGAAATGGCAGCCAACGATAAGTCGCTAACTCACGCTACTCGCTTTGATTTAGCCATTGCAGCCTTTGAACATACTGCAGCTTACGACGGCATGATCGCCAACTACTTTGGCACTATGGTACCTAGCTACGGCGACAACAAAGAAGGCGACGAAGACAGCAAGTTCCCACGTACCTTCAACAGCCAATTCATTAAAAAGCAAGACATGCGCTATGGCGAAAACAGCCACCAAGCGGCAGCTTTTTATGTTGAAAACAACATTGAGGAAGCTTCAGTATCTACTGCCACTCAACTTCAAGGTAAAGCCTTGTCGTTTAACAACATTGCCGATACTGATGCAGCACTAGAATGTGTGAAAGAATTCGACGAGCCTTGCTGTGTAATTGTAAAACACGCAAACCCTTGTGGTGTTGCTCTAGGTGGCAATATTCAAGAGGCTTACGAGCGCGCATACAAAACTGACCCAACTTCGGCCTTTGGCGGCATTATTGCCTTTAACCGCGAGTTAGATGCCGATACTGCTGAAGCCATTGTGTCTCGCCAGTTTGTAGAAGTAATCATTGCCCCTAAAATTTCTGAAGCCGCTGCACAAATTGTTGCTGCTAAGAAAAACGTACGTTTATTAGAGTGTGGCGAATGGTCAACTAAAACCACCGGTTTGCAGCTTAAGCGTGTAAACGGCGGCTTATTGGTTCAAGATCGTGACCAAGGCATGGTAACTCAAGACGAACTAAGCGTTGTGAGCAAGCGCCAGCCTAGCGAAGAAGAGTTGCGTGATGCACTATTCTGTTGGAAGGTAGCCAAGTATGTTAAGTCTAACGCCATTGTTTACGCAAAAGGCAACATGACTATTGGCGTAGGCGCTGGCCAAATGAGCCGCGTATACAGCGCTAAAATTGCTGGCATTAAAGCCGCCGACGAGAAGTTAGAAGTAGCAGGCAGCGTAATGGCATCGGATGCATTCTTCCCATTCCGCGATGGTATCGACGCAGCAGCCGAAGCAGGCATCACTTGTGTGATTCAGCCTGGTGGCTCAATGCGTGATGACGAAGTGATTGCAGCAGCCGATGAACATGGCATGGCCATGGTGTTCACTGGCATGCGCCACTTCTACCACTAAAAAACCACAGCCAGCCTCGCGCTGGCTGTTTTGTATTTCGGCTTGGTAAGCCAAGCCCCGTTTACTCAGTATTGGATAGACAAACATGAACGTACTTGTGATTGGCGGCGGTGGCCGCGAACATGCTCTAGCATGGAAGGCTGCACAATCTCCTTTAGTTGAAAAAGTATTTGTTGCCCCAGGTAACGCCGGTTCTGCACTAGAGCCTAAGCTAGAAAACGTAGCAATTGGCGTAGAAGACATTGCTGCCTTACTTAGCTTTGCTCAGCAAAACCAGGTTGAACTCACCATTGTTGGTCCAGAAGCGCCATTGGTTATTGGTGTGGTTGATGCCTTTAGAGCCGCAGGCCTTAAAATCTTTGGCCCTACTGAAAAAGCAGCTCAACTAGAAGGCTCTAAGTCATTCACTAAAGACTTTTTAGCCCGTCACGACATTCCAACTGGTTACTACCAAACCTTTACTGAGGTTGCCCCTGCAATTGCCTACGTAAAAGAGCAAGGCGCCCCCATTGTGGTTAAAGCCGATGGTTTAGCTGCAGGTAAAGGCGTAATTGTAGCTATGACTGAAGCCGAGGCAATTGCCGCTATTGAAGATATGCTTGCCGATAATGCCTTTGGCGAAGCCGGTTCTCGCGTGGTAATCGAAGAGTTCTTAGACGGCGAGGAAGCTAGCTTTATCGTAATGGTAGATGGCAGCAACGTATTGGCAATGGCCACCAGCCAAGACCACAAACGTGTTGGCGATGGCGATAGCGGCTTAAACACTGGCGGCATGGGTGCTTACTCGCCAGCTCCAGTGGTTACACCAGAAATCCACCAGCGCATAATGGATGAAGTGATCATGCCTACGGTTAAAGGCATGGCCGCTGAAGACAATGAGTACACAGGCTTCCTATATGCTGGATTGATGATTATGGCTGACGGTTCGCCAAAAATCATCGAATACAACTGCCGCTTTGGCGACCCAGAAACTCAACCAATTATGATGCGTATGCAGTCTGACATTGTTGAACTGTGTTTAGCTGCTGTTGACCGTAAATTGGATGCTAAAACTGCTGAGTTTGATCCTCGCGCAGCAATGGGCGTAGTGCTAGCTGCTGCTGGCTACCCTGGCTCTTACCCTAAAGGTGACGTAATCACACTGCCAAGCCTTAGCGAAGAAACCAATAGCGCTAAAGTGTTCCATGCAGGTACTAGCGAAAAAGACGGCACCATTGTAACTAACGGCGGCCGCGTATTGTGTGCTACCGCTCTAGGTAACAACGTTACCGAAGCCCAAGCAAATGCCTATGCGCTAGTGAAAAAAGTATCTTGGAATGGCATGTTCCACCGTAACGATATTGGTTACCGCGCAATCGCCCGCGAAAAAAGCTAAGTAAACCAAGCCGCCTGGCAACAAGCGATATATCAAGCCACTGTAAATGACATTTATAGTGGCTTTTTTTGTTTTATATCTCCCAGGCAGTTCTTTATCTCAATTATCAAAGAGCGATGCTATTATTCACTTGTCGGTATTAACTAGAGATATTTATGGAACAGCATAATTGGCTAGAAGATATATTAGCCTTGCTTATTGGCACTACCATGGTGGCCTTAGGCGTGTTCTTTTTTAAAGAAACCCAACTTCTTACTGGCGGCACCGCCGGTTTAGCCTTGCTTGCCAGCCAATTTATGAATTTGTCTTTTGGGCAAATGTTCCTGCTCATAAACCTACCCTTTTTTGTACTAGGCTTTGCCAAAATGGGGGCAGCCTTTACTTTTAGAACTGTAGCTTGTGTACTTTTAGTGTCGGTGTTTACCGATTACATGCATCTAGTCATCGACATCGCCCAACTCAATAGGATTTATGCGGCACTGAGTGGTGGATTTTTAATCGGCACTGGCATGCTTATTCTAATTCGCCATAAAGGCAGTTTGGGCGGTGTGAACATCTTAGCTCTGTATCTACAAAAGCGTTTTGCGATTCGTGCTGGACATGTGCAAATGGGCTTAGATGTGGTGATAGTAACCGCCTCTTACTTCTTAGTGCCACTTAGTGTGTTACTGTGGTCTATTACTGGTGCATTTGCCTTGAACATAGTAATTGCACTTAATCACAAAAGTGGTCGCTACCAAGGGTTGTCTTAATCTTTCGCTATGTTTAATCAATCACTCGAAGCGGTTTTTCTCCAGCACGACCAATTACTCCAAGGCTACCACCAATATTGGCAGTTCAGCCCTTTTCAGCAACACAGTTTACCTTGGCAAAACCAAGCGTTAGTGGACCAAGTAAAAAACTTAAACACAACGCAAATTCAACAACTTGAACAATCTCCTGAACAAGCGGTTGAGTTGTTGGCTAAGTACTTCCCCGAACTAAAGCCATGTTTAGCACTATGGCAACCCCAAGCGGCAAAAAACGCCGATTTGGAGACCCCATTTTGGTTAACCAACGGAATAAAGGGGCGAAAGGCAGCACAAATTCAAGCCTTTAGCGAACAGCTCCAAGGTGAAAACTTACCAATACTGGAGTGGTGCGCCGGCAAAGGGCATTTAGGGCGTTTAATTAGCTTTCACCATCAATTGCCAATAACCAGTTTAGATTGGCAAGCAAGTTTGTGTGACAGGGGCCAGCAACAAGCTAATCAACTTAAACTGCCACAACAGTTTCATCACTGCGATGTACTTGAGCCAAGCGCCCAGCAGCACCTCAAAAGTAAGCAACATGCGGTAGCGTTGCATGCCTGTGGGGAGTTACATCTGCAGCTACTGCGCTTAGCCGCAAATCATAAGCCGCAAAAACTCAGTGTTTGCCCCTGCTGTTATCATTTAATTAACAGCTCTCACTACCAGCCTTTATCAAAGCTGGCTAAGCAAAGTGCACTTACCTTAAGCAAAACAGATTTACGATTGGCGGTGGCGCAATCGGTCACCTCTGGGCAGCGAGTACAAACTCTACGTCAGCGCGAAATACACTGGCGACTCAGTTATCAAAGCTTACGCGAAGAGCTCACTAACACCGAACACTACCAAGCGCTGCCTTCTGTTGGTAAGCAGTGGTTCAGTAAAGATGCCCAATTTTCAGACTTTGCGCAGTGGGCCTGCCAACAACATCAAATAGGCTTTCCCGATACTTTTGATCAACAGCTTTACCTGGAAAAAGGCCAACAACGCCACTTGTTAGTAAGGCAACTCGAGTTAGTACAACTGCTATTTCGTCCTATTATGGAACGGTGGTTATTGTTAGACCGCTGTTTATTTCTTCAACATCAGGGCTATCAAGTTGGATTAATGGAACTTTTTCCCTTTAAAACCAGTCCACGTAATGTATTAATACAGGCGCAGCTCAGCTAACTCTGGTTTACACTTTTAATTGCTACACTCGCGGCTTGATAATTATTGTCGCTTGTTCAAACTTTGGAGACGCTATGTCACGCCGTTTAATTTTGGTTTTGTTATGTTTCTGTTTCAGTGCCGCTGCGACAGAACAAGAAAATCAATATGAAGAACTCTACGATCAAAAGCTTTCTGACATAGAAGAAACCACAACAGAGATTAGCCATCAGCAAGTAGAAGTAGACTCGAACTTAACAGAGTCAAACACAGAAGATGACTCAGTTGAAGCTGAAGCAGGCAGCGTTAGCGAACCGCAAGCAGAACTGGCTTTGCCCGAACCACCTAAGCCAATCATTCCTATCGTAGCCGGTAAAACAGACCAAGCCAGCGCCAGCCAAACTACCGAAGAACAGCCGCAGGAAGAAACTTGGGGGCCACTGTCTTTACTCAATACCGAGCTTAGTCCAAATAGTAGCGCTACCCTAGACTGGTACTCTGGCCACCTACCAGGCGGCTTTGAGCTAGCCACCCCAGTAGTAGTGATACACGGTAAAGAGCCTGGTCCACGCGTTTGTATCACTGCGGCGGTACACGGTGATGAAGTAAACGGCGTGGAGATAGCGCGCCGGGTGGTTAAGCAGCTGGAACCTGAGCAACTAAAAGGTACGGTTATCTCTGTGCCTGTGGTAAATATTGATGGTCTGTTTCGCAAAGATCGCTATATGTCTGATCGTCGTGACCTAAACCGTGCATTCCCAGGTAGCCCAAACAGCTCAACCGCTTCGCGAGTCGCCTACAGCCTCTTCAATAGCATCATTCGACACTGCGACAGCTTGGTTGATTTACATTCAGGATCGATGTTTCGCGAAAACCTCACTCAGCTTCGCGCAGATTTAACCATTCCAGAAGTCTCTGAGTTAGCCAACCAATTTGGTGCCATTCCGGTACTGCAAAGCATTGCGCCCTCGGGCAGCTTGCGCGGCGCAGCTACCGCAGCTGGCATTCCTACGGTAGTGATGGAAGTAGGTGGCCCCTACACTGTGGACGAGAAGCAAGTAGATACTGGAGTAAAAGCGGTGCAGAGTTATTTAAGCTCTGTGAACATGTTGCCACGTTCGTTCTTTTGGTCTTCACCGCAGCCGGTGTTTTATGCCTCGCAATGGTTACGAGCCCGTGATGGCGGCATCCTGTTAAACAGGGTCGAGTTGGGTGCTAGAGTCAACAAAGGCCAACTACTCGGCACTATCTCCAACCCCATTACTGATGATGTAGAAGAGGTCTTCTCGCCCTTTAATGCAGTGGTGATCGGCCGTGCTCAGAACCAGGTGGTGAGTGCTGGTTTTGCCATCTTCAACCTAGGTGAGCGTCGGACCATTGAAGACCTAGAACAAGAAGGTGAGCAGATTAAGAAACAAGTGGCCGCGCAAAATGCTGAACAATTGGGCATGGCTGAAGGCCAGACAGAACAGCCAGCCTTAGATAGCGAGCAGCAAACCGAGCAAACGCCAGCTGCAACTGAAGCCGCTGGACCGGAAGCAGCCACCGAGCCAAGGCAAAACAGCGCCAATCAAGAAGCAAGCGTTGAAGAGCCTGCAGCCACAAGCGAAGCGGCTCCAGCAGAGCCAGCAACAGCTGTTCAGCCGGCCACAGACCCTGCGCCTGTTCTAGAACCTATTCCGGAAGAGCGCATGCCGCAACCCGAAGATGAGGATGGATAATGAGCCAACAGCAACGCTGCCCATGGTGCGGGGATGACCCCTTCTATCAGCAATATCACGACCAAGTTTGGGGTCGTCCGGTCTACGACTCTAAGGACTTATTCGCCAAGCTATGCTTAGACGGGCAGCAAGCTGGCTTATCTTGGATCACCATCCTGCGTAAGCAGCAGACTTACTATCAAGCCTACGCGGATTTTGAGCCTAGCCAGATCGCCACGTTTGACCAAGCTAAAGTTGAAGAGCTACTGCAGAACCCCGGCATTATTCGCAACAAGCTCAAGGTGAACTCGGTGATCCGCAACGCCAAGAGCTACTTGGCAATGCAAGAACAAGGCATCGATTTTAGTGAGTACCTGTGGAGTTTTGTTGGTGGGAAACCCATTCAGAATAGCTGGACCAGCATGGCCGACATCCCCACAGAAACCGCCGAATCACAAGCTATGTCGAAGGCGCTAAAAAAAGCCGGCTTTAATTTTGTCGGCCCCACTATTTGTTATGCATTTATGCAAGCAGTCGGCATGGTGAATGATCACCTCGTTGATTGCCATGTATACCAAGAATGCCTTGAACTAGGCCGTCGATAATAACGGCTAACATAACAACTAAGCCATGGGAGCAGAGCATTATCACTTTTAGAGATAGTGTTAACAGCCCCTAGGCGCTGCGATTCATTTTGTTTGAACCACGGGCCCAGTTAAGTATCGGCTTTTCCAACAAGTAGAAACTTAATGCGGCTATAGTCCAAGACAAACACACTACCAATGCCCCAATTTGCAAACCAAAGGCAATATCCTCCATGCCCATATAATGGTATTGCGGCACCCACAAAATACGAATGATCTCCATTATCAAATAATGCCAAAGATAAATACCGAAGGATAAAGTTGCGATATGGGAGAACAAGCGATTATCTAACAGCCAGCTGCAATAACGGCTAAAATGGGCGGCCAGCAAAGCGACAGCACACAACATCGAAAACAATGGGGCCAAATAAGCTTGACCAAGGCTTTGGCTAGGCGCTCCCGGGACCAAATAATTTAAGCTCATCCAAGTAGCCAAACCAAAGGCACCGAGAAAAGCCAGATCAAAATAGTAATGCCTCAACTGCTGTTGCTTTTCATACCAAGCAATACCGGCAGCAGCGATAACGCCACACAAAAACTGCCCCATAAAACTGGCAATATTCCAGTAAGGCAGCCACTGTTTTGCTCCACCAATAATTCCGTACTGCCAACCTTTACCTTCTTGGTCGGTCATAAAAAGTAGAACAATTAAGTAATGCAAAAACTGCATTACGATTAGCAACGCGACTCCCCAGGCTATTGCCGCTTTCAGGCTTGCTGTTTTACGTCGCCAAAGCGGCATTAATAAAAGCGGCAGCAATAAATAACAACTCACCTCTAAACCTATTGACCATAACGGACCGTTTATATCGCTGGGGAAAAAACTAATGTAGTGATAAGGCGCAATAAAGCTTAAGCCAGCTAATAGACGTGGCAAGGCATAATCTTGAGGCGCAATTAGCAAGTTTAATAAAACGCTAACAAACAGCACCAAGTAATACGCTGGAATGATGCGAGCGGCTCTTCGTTTTACGTATTCTTTAATGCGTGGCAGAGTTTGAGCAGAAAAATGCGCTTGCCAAAATGGGTAAGCTAGCAAAGCCCCAGATAACACAAAAAACAAACTCACACCTAACTCACCAGCATGCAAGCCCTTAACTAACCAGTGATGAGAATCTAAGCGTTGTGCTAAGTGATGCGCAAGTACAGCTAAACAAGCTAGGGCTCTCATCCCATCGAAACCACGTAAGCTATGCATGTTCCCCCCGCTCAATTTACTCGACTCATAACGGTGATAGCGTGCTGCTTACCCGTTAATTCAGCCCATAACTCGTTTCCTTTAAACCAATATCGAGTTTGGTAGTCAGTATCGCTATAGGAGACTTCACCCTGTTTAAAATCAGCAATAAAGTGCCGAGGCTTGTCGTCTATACCCAAAGCAGCGTTGGCGACATGCTGCAGTACCACTTCAATCTGCTGCGCATTAGGCTGGTGTTTAAAATCAATGGTAAATTCCACGACACCACTCCAACGGCCTTGCCACTTTCCGAAAAAGGCACTGGCATCTTGGCTTACCCGATCTTGCTCTACACCTTTAGGCCGGTCATTAAGCCACCACCGATATAAAGGCAATGCCAAGCTCATAATAAGACTAAGCAAGCATAAATGTCTTAAGTACGACCATGGGATAGTTTGTGTTGATTTCAACATAGGCTCGCCTCCTAGGTGTAGTTTTCCACAACTAGGCCAAGCTAAGCAGCCGGATTACTGGTTTTGCGAGCAAACAATATAATTTTTCTTAAATCGAAGAAAAATTCGTACCGCCATGAAAAAAAACTGCTTCGAATTGAGGCTTTTAAAGAGTATCTCGAGTTGGATAGCTAATCGGGATCTAGGTTGTAACGTTCAAGCAATTAGTTGTGGGAAGATTCAAATCTAGTTGTTGATTGAAAAATACTACTGGGGATTGTATTTGCTTCCTCAGGGAGGTTGAGGAGAGCTGGTTCGCCTGATCGGCGATTACATCATTCTTACTGTAAAACTATTTCTATTTAACTATTTCGGTTTAGCGTTGTTCTGAAATTAACGGCTTAATTCAGCAATGCGTTGTTCTTCAGTTTTTTTGTTTTGTAGGTAGCTTAGTGCAACCCAACCCATAAAATCCATCATAATCATTCTCTCTATATTAGTGTTTAATTTAGCGGCTACGTTCTTGAAGTTTTTGTTCTTCAGTTTTGTTGTATCCAAAGTAGTTAAGGGCTACTAATCCAAATAAATCGTACATAATTTGTTTCCTATTGTTACTTGTTTAACTAGCGGCTACGTTGAGCTACTGTTTGTTCGTTGTTAACGTTTTTAGCGCGAAGAGCGTAATATAATCCGAATAATTCCATAATATGTTCACCTTTATGTTTAAGTTAATTCTGAAAGAAAATAACCTCTGGCAAATGCTTTTTGTTACTAACTTTCTCTTACGGTTTTAATTTTATGCGACACAACGCACATTTAGTATTATGAAATTTAATTTCAATATTATTAAATTTAGCTTTTGGTAATAAAATTACCAAATCGCCTCTTTGAAAACACTTTCATTACATTTTTCTTAGCACGCCATTCAAAAATTCTTTGCTAACTAACAGCAAAAAGATCATTAAGCTGTTACTTCACTCAGCTTTTCCTGCAATTAATTGAGCTACGCTAGGAAAAAACAACGCCCCTAAATAGAAGGAGTAACAATGCAAGCTATTCAAGCTCAACATCATGGCGACACACTTAGCCTTAACCAAATTGACGACTTACAAGCAAATGCCGAGCAGATCCTCATAAAGGTTGAGGCCGCTGGCGTGAACCCTGTAGATACTTACATCGTTGCTGGTACTAACAATTACACCGCGACGTTTCCCCATACTCCGGGAAAAGACGCCGCAGGTACTATTGTCCAGTTGGGCGCCAAGGTAACAGGCTTCGAGTTAGGGCAACGCGTGTATTGTGCAGGTACCATAAGTGGCGCCAGTGCTGAATTATGTTTAGCTAGCCCACAGCAAGTTCACGCCCTTCCCGATGGCTTAAGCTTTGAACAAGGCGCTTGTTTAGGCACACCTTACGCAACAGCTTGGCGAGCTTTGTTTATTCGCGCCAAGGTTCAAGCAGCTGAAACAGTGTTGATTCATGGCGCGAGTGGCGGAGTAGGTTTGGCGGCAATTCAATTAGCCAAAGCGGCAGGATGCAGAGTGTTTGCTACTGCAGGTAGTGATGCAGGTTTAGCCTTATTGAAACAACAAGGTGCAGACCTTGTGGCCAATCACCACCAAACAGAACATTATCAAGCACTACAACAAGCCGGAGCGGTTGATGTCATTTTGGAGATGCTGGCAAATCAAAACCTAGGCGATGACCTTCCCTTGCTTAATAAAGGTGGAAGAGTGGTAATAATAGGTAGTCGCGGCAGCGTAGAAATTAATCCGCGCGATTTAATGGCGCGAGACGCCTGCGTAATGGGTATGGCGCTAGCAAATGCCGATAGCAAACAGCTTACTCAAATACACTCGGCGATATATGCGGGTGCCACAGCCGGTTTTGTGCGTCCTGTAATAAGCCAAAGCTTTAAGTTGGCCGATACCACTTTAGCCCATCAAGCAGTTATGCAAGCAGGTGCTACCGGTAACATTGTTATTCAAATTAACCAGTAAGCAATATCAAATACAAAAAAAGCGGCTTAAGCCGCTTTTTTTATTATCCGTTATTTACAAATCTTTAGTGCTCTCTAGGTAACCAAGATCAGAAATAAGTGTGTAAGCACGCGCTTTTTCAGTGAAGCTTTGCTGCGACTCGATAATCTCTTTAGCTAATGGATCACGGGCGGCGTGTTCCGCTAGCAACTCATCATTGGCTTTTTTCAATGCAGCGAGAACCTCTTTAGGGAAGGTACGCACTTTAATGTCTGGGTACTCTTGCAACATAGTTGCCCAGTTATTGGTGCTCATTGCTGTGGCTTCTACATAAATATCAAAGGCTGTGGCGCGCATTGCCGTTTCTAAAATGGCCTGCAAATCTGCTGGTAGAGATTCAAACTTCTTTTTGTTCACAAGAAACATGTTCTCTGAACCTGGCTCATGCCAACCGGTGTAGTAATAAGGGGCAATTTTGTGAAAACCCATACGTAAGTCTAACGAAGGCCCAACCCACTCTAGAGCGTCAATAGTATTACGTTCAAGAGCGGTATATAACTCAGCTGGCGGAATGTTTACTGGCGTAGCGCCTAGTTTAGCCAGCACTTCACCAGCAAAACCTGGGATACGCATTTTCAGATTTTGTAGATCATCTACACTGTTAATTTCGTTGCGAAACCAGCCGCCCATTTGCACCCCAGTATTGCCACCTGGGAAGGTTAGCAAGTTATGCGGCTCATACACCTTCGCCATGAGTTCTTTGCCACCACCATAGCTATACCAAGCGTGTTGCTCCATCGCCGTCATACCAAAAGGCATGGTGGTAAAAAACATGGTGTTAGGCACTTTGCCTTTGTAGTAGTAAGACGCCGAGTGGCCCATGTCGTACTGACCGCTTTTTACAAGATCAAAAATACCCAAAGGTGCTTTGTGTTTGTTGGCAGAATCAACACGAATCACCAGCCGCCCATCCGACATCTGTTCGGCCATTTTGGCAAAACGTTGCACCCCAGTATCAAGTAGCGGGAATTTAGTTGGCCAAGATTCAGCTAGCTTAAGCTTATAAACCTTGCCCTCTGCAATAGCATTAATAGAAAAACAGCTCGCCAATAACGCAGTAAAACAGAGCAATCCTTTTCTCATGATAAATCCTTATGTGTAGGTAGTACTTTAGTGATTATTATTATGTTGTGTCACTGAAACCTAAAGTCATACTTTAGTTTCATTAACAGAATGATAACAGAGCCTTAGCCTGACTCATACAGCGTTTAAGCCCTAAGTCGAGTGCAATAAAAAAGCCTTTCTAATAAGAAAGGCTTTAAGGTGTTGAAACGAATAAGCAGCTAGTTTTTAGCCGACACTTGCTTGTACATAAGTGCAGCACACACAGCCCCAATAATAGGAGCTACCCAAAATAACCAAAGTTGCCCCAAGGCAATGCCACCCTCAATTAGCGCAGGGGCGGTGCTTCGTGCTGGGTTAACCGAGGTATTAGTAACCGGAATAGATATCAGATGAATAAGAGTTAAACCCAGGCCAATTGCGATAGGGGCGAACCCCGCTGGTGCGCGTTCATCGGTGGCACCCAAAATAATGAATAGAAACATAAAGGTCATCACTATCTCACATACTAATGCGGCCACTAATGTATAACCACCCGGTGAGTGCATGTCGTAGCCATTGCTGGCTAAACCATGACTTGCTAGGTCGTAATCTCCGCTACCACTGGCAATTAAATACAAAATAATCGCCCCCACAAAGCCACCCAGTAACTGGGCACAAATGTAAGGAAACACATCAACTTTAGAAAAACGCCCAGCAACCGTTAAGCCTATGGTAACGGCAGGGTTTAAGTGACAACCAGATATGTGACCAATTGAAAAAGCCATAGTCAGCACGGTTAAACCAAAGGCTATCGACACACCTACTAAACCAATCCCCACTTCGGGGAAGGCTGCGGCTAAAACTGCGCTACCACATCCACCTAATACCAACCAAAACGTGCCGATCCCTTCGGCAATTAATCGATTAAACAACGGCATGTTTGCTCTCCTTTTCAAACATTTAGTGACAAATGCAAGTCATCTTGCTGCAGCCTAACTATAGGCCACAATTAGCATCGTCACTGATTTTTGCTACAGATAAGTGATTTACTTTGTTTTAAAAGCTTAACGCAGCGCTTAAGCAGCTTGTTTAAATAACCTGAAGATTTAAGTTTGTTAGATTTTATATTCGATAAATGCAATGTAATCAGATAATAACTTAGATAAATGGTATGATCTCCGCGTTTTTGTCTGATTAGAGCTTATTGTAGGAGAATTATGTTTAAGCGTTCTTTGTTAGCGGCGAGTCTATTCGCTGTAAGTAGTACCGCAGCCTTGGCGAGTTCAATTAAGTTTGATCTTAATAACGACGTTTTTGAAACAGGTTTTGCAACGCAAATTGCACCTGGTGCAGAGATGTCAGCTAACTACATGTACTCTCGCCCAGAGGGTGATTTAGCAGATTTCGGCATAAAAGCGACTCACCAACAAGACATCCATAAATTTGCCATTGGCGCAAAATTTACCAAACTGTGGGCTAACCACCGTGAAAACCCGCATGCCTTCGCCATTGGTGGCGATTACAGTATTGCCGTTGCCCAAAACCTAAAAATATCGGGCAGCGCTTATTATGCTCCTTCGGTATTAACCAGCAGCGAGCTAAACCGTTACTACGATTTAGACGCCAAGATTGCTTACTCAATCATGCCGCAGGCAGATGTATACCTTGGCTATCGCGCTATTCAATTCCGTTACGCTAACGAACCCGATTTAGATTTTACTAAGGGCCTATATATTGGTGCAGCCTTTAACTTCTAAACAAGAAAAGCCCTGTTAAACAGGGCTTTTTATTATGGATATGTAGTTAAGGAAAACTTATCTGGGATTACTTAAACGTACGCTGACGTGTTTTCTCAAGACCTTTTAAAATCTTATCTAAGCGATCTGGGTGTACCATAAACTCTTGGAAACCCTTCATACCGGCTTTAGCCATAGCAGGATCGGTATCGCGGTCATAGAACTGCGCCGTACCTGAAGCTGAACCCAACATCGCCACACCTTTATTTAAGAACTCATTGTCCTCAGCTTTAGCTTTTTTGTTAGGTGGAATTTGTAACAAGGCTTTGTTGATTTTAGTTTGATTCTCAGGACGCGCCATAAACGCTAGGTATTTTCTAGCATCTTCTTTGTTTTTGGCTTTAGCTGGAATATGTAAGGTATCCATCGGTGCATCTTCTGCTACACCCACCGTTGGGTCGATAATAGGGAACTGGAAGAAACCCATTTTATCTTTCACTTCATCTGGGAAGTTAGGGGTAATGAAGTTACCGATTAAGTACATGGCTGCTTCACCGTTGTATAAGAACGGCTGTGCTTCCTGCCATGAGTATGATGCGTGGTTCTCTAAGAAGTAACCAGGTTCAATCATCTCTTTCCATTTTTCCATGGTTTTCACAACACGAGGATCGGTGTAAGGCACTTTGCCATCCATCAGTTCCATGTGGAAATCTAAACCATTTACGCGAAGGTTCATGTAATCAAACCAACCGGCTGCTGTCCATAGGTACTTAGTACCAATAGCGATAGGCGCTACGCCATTCTCTTTAAGAATTTTAGACGCCTCAACTAACTCTTCCCATAAGTAGGGTTCTTCGATGTCATATTTTTCGAAAATGTCTTTACGGTAGTAAATGCCCCACTGGTAATAGGTATAAGGAACACCCCATTGCTTACCATCAATAGTCATCGCAGGCGCAGCTGTTGCAAAATCTGCAGCCATGTCGTTTTGTTGCCAAAGGTCACTCACATCTTCAAACAAGCCCTTATCAACAAAGGCTTTCATACGGTTACCTGCATACCAATGCACAACATCTGGCGGCGAGGTTACTAGCCAGTTACGAATGGTAGTTTTGTAGGCTTCGTGATCATACAAGTTGTACTTCACTTTAATGTCTGGGTACTCTTTTTCAAATTCAGCAATGATTTCTGCAAATGCGGCTTTAGGTGCAGGGTCAGAAGCGTCAGAGTTAATAATCAGTTCGCCAGCGTTAGCATAGCCACCAATTAAAGTAGCTAGCGCTAAGGCTTGACCACATTGTTTTAGTTTACTCATCATTTACATTCCTTTAGTTTTGTTGTCCTTGAGCAGGATTTATTTACTTCCCTCATTATTGCTTGAGGGTGTGTTTAGCCTTTAGTTGCCCCGAGGGTCAACCCAGCAATAAAATGACGTTGCATGGTAAAAAATAGTATGACCGGAGGTAAGGCCGCTACTACTGCACCAGCTGAGATCAACTGCCATGATGCCAACCACTGACCTTGCAACGCACTGAGACCGGCGGTAACTGGTCGCACTTCATCACTTTGTACCAGTACCAAGGCCCAGAAAAAATCGTTCCATATAAAGGTAAACACCAGTACCGCTAACGCCGCTGTAGCCGGTTTTACCAATGGCAATACAATGTGCCAAAAAATCTTAAATTCACTTACGCCTTCTACCCGCGCAGACTCAATCAACTCGGTAGGTAAGCCAACAATAAAGTTACGCATGAACAAGGTACAAAACCCTGTTTGAAAGGCCACATGGAATAAAATAAGCGCCCAGTGAGTATCGTATAAACCAAACTGAATGGTTAAATCACGCACCGGGATCATCAAAATCTGAAACGGCACAAAGTTACCCGCAATAAAAGTGGCGAAGATCCAAATGTTGGCTTTAAAGTTGTATTTAGCCAGAGCAAAACCCGCCATGGTAGACAAGGCTACACAACCGGCTACCGCTGGTAGCGTAATGATTAAGCTATTCATCAGGTACTGGAACATCGGCGTAGAAGTAAATACCTGAGTGTAGTTTTCAATTAACATCCACTCACTTGGCCAGCCCCAGTAATTACCTTGGTTAATATCGTTAAGCGAGCGCACCGAGGTTGCCATTACTGCCAGCAATGGCAGCAGCCACAATACAATCGAAATCGGCAATGCCACACGGTAGCTAATGTTAGTGAAGGCAGACGCCTTTTCTATAGGACGTGGGTACATTATTTCTCACTCCTTATCATCCGCCACAAGAAGTAAGCGATATAGATATCCATAATTAAAAATAGCACTACAGCCACCGCTGCGCCGTAACCCATGCGATAGTTGAAAATTGATTCTTCATACATCATGTATGCTAATACTGTTGAGCTGCCCCACGGACCACCCGCGGTCATTGTGGCCACTAAGTCGAATGAACGCAGTGCGCCAATCACGGTTACCACAATGGCAATAAACGTTGCTGGCCTTAATTGCGGTAACACGATGTACCACAGCATTTTCCAGCCCTTGGCGTTGTCTAAACGCGCAGCTTCAAGTTGCTCATGATTTAAGTTATTGAGGCCTGTGAGGTACAAAATCATGCAATAAGCGATTTGAGGCCAAAGCCCGGCGGCGATAATGCCGTAAGTCACCAAGTCTTCGTCGGCTAGAATAGAAACCGGATCGCCACCAAAGAAAGTGATCACACTATTCAAAACACCAAAGCTTGGGTCGTAGAACCAAGAGAACACCAAACCTACAACTACTTGCGAAATAACAAAGGGAAAAAAGAACAAAGCTTTTACCAGGCGAATTCCGTAAACCTGCTGGTTAAGAAATAGTGCAATAGCTAAACCCATGGGCGGTGCCAACATAAACAACACCATCCACATAATGTTGTTGGTTAAGGCTGTCCAAAACTGATCGCTGTCGAACAATTCAATGTAGTTTCCAAACCCAATAAAGGTTTTTTCACCCAGGCCATCCCATTCAAAAAAGCTGAGCCAGATACTTTCTAAAACTGGAAACAACACATAAATGGAAAAAATGATTAATGCCGGACCTAAAAACATCCAAGGTGCGACATCACTAGCGCGTAATCGTTTACCCGCAACCAACTCAGAAGCTGAATTAACAGCATTTTCTGGAGATTTATTTGAAGAACTCGACGCCATTCCATGTTCCTTATTTGCCTGCAGGTATCAAACAATATAGCTATAAATAGCGGTTTACCCTTGATACACATCGCATTTCAGCAATTTTAACCACCCTTACGAGCAGTCAATTAACTATTGTTATAATCAAACTTAGATCAAAAATTGTGACAAGTAAACGTTTTCACAAGGAGAATGTTAAGGTAAAGTAAGATTTATGATCAACATCATACTTGTTCCGTTGCTAAGATTTAAAAGCAACCAAAGATAGGGATAGAAAATGGCAGATATAACACTTACCGGCTTAGTGAAACGCTACGCCAAAATTGAAACGATTCACGGCGTTGACCTAGATATTAAACACGGAGAGTTTGTAGTATTTGTTGGGCCCTCGGGCTGCGGTAAGTCTACCCTACTGCGTATGATTGCTGGTCTAGAAGACATTTCAGGCGGCCAGTTAAGCATTGATAATCAAGTAGTTAACAATGTTGACCCCGCAGAGCGCGGGGTTGCAATGGTATTCCAATCTTATGCCCTTTACCCACACATGACGGTTGCCGAGAACATGGGTTTTGGCATGAAGATGAACGGCGTAGAAAAAGCTGAAATCGATAAGCGGGTGAACATGGCTGCAAAAACTTTGCAGATGGAAAACTTGTTACAAAGAACCCCTAAAGAGCTATCTGGTGGTCAGCGTCAGCGGGTTGCGATTGGACGCGCGATCGTTCGTGATCCTCGTGTTTTCCTCTTTGATGAACCTCTTTCTAACCTAGATGCTGAGTTGCGGGTTGAAATGCGTTTACAAATAGCCAAGCTACATAAAGAACTTCAAACCACGATGATTTATGTAACCCACGATCAGGTTGAAGCAATGACTTTAGCCGACAAAATTGTGGTGCTACGGGCCGGTAATATTGAACAAGTAGGTTCGCCACTTGAGCTCTACAACTACCCTGAGAATCTTTTTGTAGCTGGCTTTATTGGCTCACCAAAGATGAACTTTATGCCTTGTAAAGTTCATGCCTTGGAAGGCGACCAAGCTGATATCCAATTGGCAGATGGCCAACACATCACTATTACAGTTCGCGATAACAGCGTAACCGTAGGCGAAGAACTCAAGTTGGGCATACGCCCTGAGCACTTGCGTTTAGATGATACTGGCGCACTAAAACTTGGCTTCAAAAACGAAGTAAGTGAACGCCTAGGTAATGCTACCTACTTATTTGGTCAGCTAGGTGATATTGATGGGATTAAAGTGCACGTAAATGGCGATCACCAAGTTGCTCGGTTTACCGACATAACGCTTAGCTGTGAACTGTCGGAGTGTTATTTATTTAACCACTCCGATGAAGCGGTTCGTGTTTACAACAAAACTGTTCAGTAATCTTCTCGACACTACAATAAAGTCCCTATAGAGACAATTATTGCTTACCTTTTCACAAGGGGAAGCAATAATTGCTCAAAACACTTCATATCCAACAATCTTAGCAAGCACTCTCCCTAGGTTATTCTTTACACTTTATCCATATTAGTTTTCTGGGATAAACACTATGACTTTCACTCTGCGACTAAGCCACAGTCAGCGCATTAACTAGCCAAGCGCTGGCTGCAAACTGGCTTTTCTATTTTTCTTTCCAATATCAAGGATGTCGCAATGTCTCAGTTTAATCACAATAAATACGCTTCATTTAAACCGGTCGCGTTGACCAATCGCCAATGGCCAAACAACAGCATTAATCAAGCTCCACAATGGTGTAGTGTAGATTTACGTGATGGCAACCAAGCCCTAATCGAGCCGATGTCGGTAGAGCAAAAACAGCGTTTGTTTGCCTTGCTAATAAAATTAGGCTTTAAAGAAATAGAAGTGGGCTTTCCAGCCGCCTCTACAACAGACTATGATTTTGTACGCTGGTTAATTGAAACAAATCAAATACCTGATGATGTCTCGATTCAAGTATTAACTCAAGCTCGTCCGGCCTTGATTAGCCGTACTTTTGAAGCATTAAAGGGAGTAAAAAATGCCATTGTGCATTTGTACAACTCCACCTCAAAAGTGCAGCGCGATAAGGTATTTAAATTAGACAAAGCTGGCATCATTAATATTGCAGTGCAAGGCGCTAAAGAACTACAAAAACATGCCGACCAAAATCCACACACTAATTGGCAATTTCAGTACTCCCCCGAGAGCTTTACCGGCACTGAGTTAGACTTTGCCGTAGAGATTTGCAACGCGGTTGTGGCCCAGTGGCGCCCCAAAGCACAGCAGAAAATCATTCTTAATTTGCCCGCTACCGTTGAGATGTCTACTCCCAATGTGTATGCCGACCAAATCGAATGGTTTATTCAGCACATTGCCCATCGCGAAGACATTATTATTAGCCAGCATACTCACAACGACAGAGGTTGTGGCATTGCAGCAGCTGAGTTGGGCCAACTAGCCGGAGCCGACCGCGTTGAAGGGACTTTGTTAGGCAACGGCGAGCGCACTGGTAACATGGACATCGTAACCATGGCAATGAACCTTTATAGCCAAGGTATCGATCCTAAATTAGATCTAGCCGACATCGACGAAATAGTCCAAGTAGTGAAGTTTTGCACCCAATTGCCGGTTCACCCACGCCACCCTTATGTGGGCGAGCTGGTATTTACTGCCTTCTCGGGTAGCCATCAAGACGCAATTAAGAAATGTTTAGACATTCAACAAGCCGACCAACACTGGGATGTTGCCTACTTACCTATAGACCCGGCTGATTTGGGCCGCGATTACCAGGAAGTGATCCGCATTAATAGTCAATCGGGTAAAGGCGGCATTGCTTACATTTTAGATAAGGATTACGGCATTCAGTTACCTCGTTGGGCCTTAATTGAATTTAGCGCGATAGTGCAAGCCGATGCAGAAAAAAGTGGTGAAGAAATCAGTCCTGAGAAAATTTGGAGATTGTTTAACAATCACTATTTGGAGCAAGCGCAGGGCTACAAGTTAACTAATTATCAGGTTAACTACCAACAACAAGAGCAGATCCAAGTATTGATTGAGCGTAAGCAGCAGCGCTGTGATATTCAAGCCAGTGGTAACGGCGCTTTAGCAGCCTTTGTGAATGGATTAGCCGCCGAGTTTAAGCAACAGATAGAAGTGCTAGACTATAACGAGCATGCCTTGAGTAAAGGCGCTGAAGCAGAAGCAGTATGTTACATAGAAACCAAAATAGCGGGCAAACGCTACCTAGGTGTAGCAATTGATAAAGACATACTAACCGCCAGCCTTAAAGCCCTGTTGTGTGCATTCAATCAGCAACTAATCACTGAGGAACAACGCCAGCCACAACCCGCTTAAACTAACGCTCGCGCAGCATTGCTGCGCGAGTAGACCGTTTAGTGCTGATGACCACCAGCACCATGGGCGTGGCCATGAGAGATCTCTTCTTCACTGGCGGCTCGCACTTCAACTAACTTAATAGCAAAGTCTAGATGCTTGCCTGCATAGGGGTGGTTGGTGTCAATAGTCGCCATAAACTTGCCAACCTTAACTACCGTAACTTGACGTGGGCCTTGCTCTGTTTGCACCACAGCTGGCATACCGGCCTTCCAGTTTTTAGCGCCCTGTAAGTGCTTAACAGAAATTCGCTCCACGGCTTCTTCGTTGCGCACACCGTAGCCATTTTCTGGGGCTAAGCTCAAGGCAACTTCGGCACCGGCTTCTTTACCTTCTAAGCCCTCTTCAATGGCAGGAATCATCGACTTGTGCCCGTGTAAATAAGCTACAGCTTCGCCATTAGTGCTCTCTAATAGAGCACCATCGGTTTCATGTAAGGTATATTCAAAGCGAACCACTGTGTCTTTAGCAACTTTCATAACTATCTCTCAAAATAAACGTTGCCACACTACAACAAAACGCAGCCGCTTTGCCAAGTATTATCAGCAAACGTAGCCGCTACTTAGTTAGCAGACCTAGATCTCAGTCTAAGCACTGCACAATACAACTCTCGGAGACAGTGGAAAATGCTCTTTTATTAACTTGCTGATTGTCTCTAAGCTTAGTGGAAACGTTTACATCTAGGTCCGATTTAGCCAGAGAATTTCTTCTATTGCGTCGTCTTCTTGTGGGTAATAATGACAACTCCATGTCTTTGGCTTGGTAGTCTTGCATTGTGTGCTCCCTGCAACTGGTATTTCTAGTTATTTTAGAGATGATAAACAAACAGCCTAGACGAAGTTTATTACATCTACACCTCGACCTTAGTCTTATATACTTTTTCTTGTAAAAGTTTTCTTGGGTTTAATTAACTTATTCATTTTTTACATACCAGCAATAACCGCGATTTGCTTGATTGAGTTTTTGAAAGCGCTATCATCCATTTATAACGCTGCAATATTAATCAACAAGGAGGTTGAAAATTAGGAGATAGCCGATGAGTATCGACAACGTAGTTCCCTACCCGTCCAACCAAACCCCGTCTAATGCATCGCAAGCATTAATGGAACATTTGTTCTCTCTGCGCAGCTTGCCACAGCAACATCACATTGATGAGTTAGCCGGCATAAGCCTAAGCATTCGCTCACTTGATCAGCTAAACCAACTGGCCGTACTAAGAGAAACAGCCGAGCGCCAGCAGCTTTTTGAGCATTTCGAATCGAGCTCTTGGTTTGTACAAGAGGGAGGTGACTACCTGTATCGCCCAGAGCTACTTAGATCGGCTCCGCTAACCAAAGTAGTGTTGCTGCTAAAAGAAACACTCACCTATCGCAATTGGAATGATTTACTGCGCTTGGCGCACCCACATTATTTATCTCAGTTGCTAGAGCGATTACGCGATTTTTCAGATTCTAAGCATACGGCTTAAGTAAACCCAACTAGACAGGCCACATAAAGCTTTTGGTATAAAAGCTCGGCTAAGTTGCCACAGCGAACTTGAAGCTGTGGCTTACTGCTTTAAGCAAACTATAAGGCCAAGCCGAGCGAACTCAACTCAACCAATATCAACTAGAGCGCTTGGCTAATATACTCGGCCAAGCCATCAAAGCCGCCCAAATGTGGCAACAGCTCTATAGTTAGGCCTGGGTGCTCGTTAGTGGCTTGTTCGATAATGCGTGGCAGGTCATTCACCACATGTGTACCAGCGGCTAAAAAGTGCGGATACAAAGTTATTTGTTTAGCGCCAGCCTGATAACAACGTTCTATCTGTTGTGGAATCGTAGGCTCAACCAATTCCAAAAAAGCAGCATGTACTTGAGAGTAATGACTTAGCTTTTCAGCCAACTGTTTTGCCAGCTCAACCACTTCTTGATTTGATTGAGGACGGCGGCTTCCGTGTGCCACGACCAATAAGGCTTTCATACACTTCCTAAGAGTTACAAGATTAATTCAATGTAGGCGCTAGCCAATTGAGTAGGTATTGCAGGTATCTTACTGAAAGTGTCTAGAGATGGGAAAGGGGATATTGAAGAAAACCAGCCCTCAGAGTTGAGGGCTGGTTTTAAAGAAACTATTTAACAGCGTCTTTTAATGCTTTACCAGCTACAAAGGCAGGTACATTGGCTGCTGCAATTTGAATCTCAGCGCCAGTCTGAGGATTGCGACCAGTGCGCGCTGCACGATGATTAACTTTGAATGTACCAAAGCCGATTAGCTGAACTTGGTCGCCTTCTTTAAGCGCGTCAGTTACTGCACCTAAAGTTGTTTCTAGTGCTAGTTTAGCTTGAGCTTTAGATAGGTCAGCTTTTTCAGCAATAGCATCAATTAGTTCAGTTTTGTTCATAATGTCTAAATCCTTTATGTTCGTTTTTAAATAATCCAGCTTCACTTTAAGAGAAAAAAAAACGCTGCGCAAAGAGTTTTTCTTCTTTAGAGCCTTGTTTGGCGGGGCTTTAACCAATTTATGCGTAAACAGTCACAAAAACACCGCTTAAAAGAGGATTATTCCTTAAGCATTGTCTTCTAAACAGATCCCTAAATTGCTCACACCTTGGTTAGCAGCCAGCGTTTTCAAGGCTTGCATAGACGCTTTGCCTAGTTCAAGTTGCTCAATTAGGTCAAGTAATTCACTTTGAAAAGCCAACTCTTGTATCACTAAATCTTGCGCCAAGATCTCTTGTTCTGTTTGTTCTCCAAATTGCAGCTCTAACAAGCTTAAAACACTAGCTAATGAGGTTTGACTAGCTTGTTCAGCTTCTTGACCAGTTGGTTCAAGTAAAGCATTAAATAGGCACTCCACCACCACACAACAATCTAAGGCAGGATAAACGCCATACATGTCGTAACTCTGTGGGTCTGGGATTAAGTTATCAAAGCGCTCACGCTGAGCAGAAAAGTTAATTTTGGTTTTAGGATGCAGTGCGCTTTCCCAAAATAGACTGAGTAATTTGTTAAAGTCACTGTCGTGTTCCAGCTCTGCAGCTTGGCAAAACAATAAGTAGTTTGGCGCCATGCGTTGGCATAAAGCTAAACAATAAAGTGATTGTTGCTTACTGCTTAACTGGGCTAAACGGTCGATATCACAAGGGGTAAGCATGGTTTGCTCCGCACTCAATAAAACGATTAAGATAATCAGGGCTAATTTGCTATGCAGCTTAACACCAGCACGCTTGCTTAGCGAAGTTTAGTCTTATTCAACCACAAGGTGCCATATGCAAATTACCATTGTAACTCCTCAAGCTCAGCGGTATGTCGAGGCTTTAAGCCCGCGTTTCCCTCAATGCCAATGGTTTTATGCTGAACAAGCAAGCTTGTTGAACAAAGCGGCGTTGGCGAGTGAAATCCTATTAGCTACGCCTAGCGAGGCAGCCAACATCGTCACCCAAATGCCAAACTTGAAATGGTTACACTCTAGTTTTGCGGGTGTCGATGCACTACTAAAAAATCACCTACCTCAACACTACATACTTACCAATAGCCGCGGTGTATTTGGCCCTTTGATGAGCGAATATGTATTTTCTTACCTATTAGCTCACACTCAGCAGCATCAAACTTATCAACATCAACAACAGCAAGCGCTATGGAAAACTCAACCAGGCCGTAGTTTGCAAGGCCTTACATTTTGCAGCGTTGGTAGTGGCAATATTAGCCAACACTTGGCAACTACCGCTAATCATTTTGGCATGCGCACGGTTGCTCTAAGCCATAGCGGCGCAGCCAAAGCACCGTTTACCCAAGTGGCCAACTTTGAACAACATAAACAAATATGTGCCACCGCTAAAGTAGTGGTTGCGGTGTTGCCTAATACTCCGCAAACCCTTGGTTTATTAAACGAGAAGTTTTTTGCTAGCTTGGCCGATGAGGTAGTGTTTTTTAATGTGGGTCGCGGAGACACACTAGACCAAACGGCACTACTCACCTTTTTAGAAGCCAAGCCCAAAGCTACCGCTATTTTGGATGTGACTAGCCCAGAACCACTGCCTAAAAGCCATCCTTTATGGTCGCAAAGTAATTGTATTATTACGCCCCATATCGCAGCGCCCAGCCGAGTGAGCGATATCATTGAGCTATTTGCTAGCAAGTTGGAGAACTATTTAGCAGGGGAAGAATTAACAGATAGAGTAGATTTTTCGAAGGGTTATTAGCCAGAAACGGTAGGCAGCGAAGGCTCGCTGCCCTTAGCGGTGTTTACGAGTCACCTTCAAAAGCAATTTGCTTTTCTAAGTCAAAAGCCGCAAACGCGCGATCTCCCAGAGAGTTAAGCACTTTTACCTCTCCATCAAGAATAGCGATAATAATTTTACCCACTTTATCGTCATTAGGAATAATCACCCGGCCTTTACTGCTTTGGTTTAGCCCCGACAATACCTGCTGTTGCAACAACAACGGGTTATCCTCATCGTAATAAAGCATGGTTACTTTCATAGTAGGTCCCTAAGGCTTAGCCATTTACGTAACAATAGCAACAAATAGCAACTTTAGCCTAGCTAAAGCACTTCTACCTATGTACTCAGTTCCGTACGCTGCCTAACAATCCCTTTAAAAACATATTGTTCAAAACAACATCCGTTAATTAACATTAGCATAGCTTTTGTTTAGTGGTTAATGATGGTTTTGCTTTTAAGCATAGCTTATAGTCGACGCTAAAGTTAAATGAAGAGAGAAATCATGGCGTTTAAAGAATACAAAGTTTTAGCAATTACCGAAGGCGCTCTTGGCACCCTGTTTTTAGGCGCATCGGGCATGCCTTTGCAAAAAGTAGAAGCGACCTTAAATAAAGAAGCCGCTGATGGCTGGCAGTTGGTATTTCAGGTAATCGAAAATCGCCGTTTTTGGCTTTTTTGGAGCCGCGAAACGGTAATTGTCACTTTAGGTCGTTAAAGGTGTTGCATCGCGAGCAAGTAGAACAGCGGCAAGAGCAATTGCGGGAGCAAATTGCTCTGTTGCCTCAAGAGCAACGTAAGCATTTTTATCAGCGCTGGCAAAAACAAGTGAAAGATCCCGACAGCTACGCAGTGCTTAACTACCTGTTATTGGCTGGCTTGCATCATTTTTATTTGGGGAAATGGCTACGTGGTGCGGTTAATTTAGTAATATCCATAATTGCAATACTACTGGTAGCCTTAGGCGCTGGGCTGCTTGGTTTAGGCTTATTAGCGGCAATTACAATAGTAGAACTGCCTGCTCTATTTCGCTCCGAATTAGTGGTGCTAGATTATAACAACCAACAAATGCAGCAATTATTAGAGCAGGTTAAATCGGCTTAATCTTTTGGTCCTTTAACTAACCACAGTAAAAAGCCTGCCAATGGCAGCAAGCAAATCAAAAATACCCACAAATACTTACGCCCTACTTCAGCGCTACTTTTTATGATTTTTACGATGGCAAATACATCACACACCAAAATGGTGATAGCTAACAGTAACGACATGCATACTCCTTGTTGAAATCGGGCTTATTCTAAATCAATTTGACGGCGTAAGTTGAAAAGAATTTGTTGGCGCGCTTTAGCTGCTTCATCGTCTGGCTGTAGGCTTATTTTTTGGGTCACCATTTGCAACTCAAAGTACAACCAACTTCTCACAAAAACGCTATAACGCGTGTCTAAACCAAAAGCGACTAAACGCGCATAATCTTGCTCGGGAGGATCTTGATAAAGGCCTTCTCGAGACTCCACCAGCACTTCGCCCAAATACTCTTGAGATACCTCATCGTTTGCATAAGCGCCATAAATACTACTCAAGGAAAACAATATGCCCAACATCAACTGCTTCATATATAAAACCTTATTCTGTGAGTAACTTAATTGCCATTATTAGCAACAATAGTGCAAAGGCTTGTTTCAAGCGTCTCGCTGGCAAGCGATACGCCAAACGACTGCCCAAACGAGCAAAAATAGAACTGGTTAATACTATGCCACACCATGCCGGCAAATAAACATAACCCAAACTCCAGCTAGGTAGTTCGGCAACATGCCAACCGTTGTAGATATAAGATATCGTGCCTACCAGCGCAATGGGTAAGCCACATACCGCAGAAATTGCCACGGCTTTGGGAGCTGGCACACCAAACCAGCTAAGGCTAGGAAAGGTTATGGTACCGCCACCAATGCCAAACATTGCTGAAATGCTTCCTACCAGTGTGCCTAACAGTCCTGTACCAAGCGGCCCAGGTAAACTTTTTTGTGCCTTAGGAGTGCGACCAAACGCCATGTAAGCAGCCATAAACAGCAAAAAGCCAGCAAAATAAGTACTTAAGTGATCGGCGTGTAATTGCGTGGCAAGCCAAGCGCCAAACATTGAGCCAACAATTAGTCCAATGCCTAAACGATTCACTACTTGCCAGTCAATCGAGCCTCGGCAGTAATGGGCATAGCTGGCACTACTTGCGGTAACAATAATCGACGCTAAAGAGGTACCAATAGCGAGGTGAATGGCTGAATCACTGGCAAAGCCCATTGCGCCAAAGCTACCAATTAACACCGGCACAATAACTAGACCGCCGCCAATACCAAACAGTCCCGACATTAAGCCAGCAATGGCACCAATAAGCAGAAAGCTTAAAAACATCACAACAATTACAGCGCTATTTGTTTAGTTAATGCGCTCAGTCTGCGTTAAGCGTAAAGGTTGCGCAAGATTTTCTGGTTCGCTTTTAGAAAAATGCGAAGAAATATAAGGATGTAGATTCGATTCACCAACACTTTTTAGTTTGTAGGTGACAACAACGATCAGCACTAATACAACAACAATGCTTATTTGTAGTGGGGATTTCATAACGTCAAGCTCTCTGTTACGGGTATAAACGAACTTCATCCGTAAAGAGTTCTAAGACGCTCACTATAGCAAATTAACTTGCAATAGCGAGCGATTTTCAGTGTAACAACTAAGCATACTGCTTATATGTGTTATTTAACTTTGTAATATGTGGGCGGAGCCACACAAAAATCTATTTGTGGTATTTAGCACTAAACTCATGCACAGCATCAATAAATGCCCCAGCATGCGCTGGGTTTACGTCTGGGTGAATACCGTGACCTAAGTTAAATACATGGCCACTACCCTCACCAAAGCCTGCCAGAATAGTTTGTACTTCTTCACGAATCCGCTCTACTGGCGCATACAACATCGATGGGTCCATATTGCCTTGCAGGGCAACCTTGTCCCCTACGCGCTCTTTAGCATCAGCAATATTAATGGTCCAATCTAGGCCAACTGCATCACAACCAGTAGCAGCAATTTGCTCTAACCACTGGCCGCCATTTTTAGTGAATAAGGTCACCGGCACAGCTTGTCCATTTACATTGCGGGTTAAACCACTCACGATTTTGTGCATGTATTGCAAAGAGAACTCGTTGTAATCACGTGGTGACAACACCCCGCCCCATGTATCAAATACCATCACAGATTGCGCACCAGCAGCGATTTGGGCGTTCAGATATAGAATTACCGAGTCAGCCAGTTTATCTAACAACATATGCAGGGTCTTTGGCTCACTAAAGGCCATTTTCTTAATACCTGCAAAAGATTTGGTTGTACCGCCTTCAACCATGTAAGTCGCCAAAGTCCAGGGACTACCAGAGAAGCCAATCAAAGGCACTTCACCTTTTAGCTCACGTTTAATGGTGCGAACTGCATTCATTACGTAACCCAGCTCTTGCTCAGGATCTGGCACACCTAAGGCCTCTACCTGCGCTTTGCTAGTGACAGGGCGTTCAAACTTAGGGCCTTCTCCAGTCGAGAAGTACAAACCTAAGCCCATAGCATCGGGAATGGTAAGTATGTCTGAAAATAAAATGGCGGCATCCAGATCAAAACGACGTAAAGGTTGCAAGGTAACTTCACAGGCTAAATCGGCATCACGGCATACCGACATAAAATCACCGGCGCCAGCGCGAACCTCGCGATACTCTGGTAAGTAACGCCCAGCTTGACGCATCATCCAAACTGGTGTCACATCAACTGGCTGCTTTAACAGTGCGCGCAAATAGCGATCGTTTTTGAGTTCCGACATACCTTTCCCAATTATCTAAAATTTTAGCTAGAGCATTGTAACTAGCTGCCTTAACAACTCAAGCCTTTAGCACTAGCAATGGGTAATTCTGTACCGGATTCTCACTAATTGTGGGTAACTTGCTCACTCCAATGGTCAATCATTTCGCGAGCAATGGTGCCAGGTGGTGGCAAATGTGGCAGTTGGCTTACATCAAACCACTGTGCGTCGGCTAATTCTCGACGGTCTATCTGTATTTCGCCCTCATCGTACTCAGCAAAATAAGCGGCCATTAAAGAATGCGGGAATGCCCAAGGTTGGCTTTTCCAATAGCGCAGATTTTTTATCCGTAAGCCTGTCTCTTCGCGTACCTCACGGTGAACAGTATGCTCAAGAGTTTCGCCCGCTTCCACAAAGCCAGCAATGGCTGTGTAAATCGGTTGTTCTTGTTTTTGATGACGCCGATGATTAGCCAACAGCACTTTATTACCGTGGCTAATTAATACAATAATGCTCGGAGAAATACGTGGGTAAGCGCGAAAGCCGCACTGTTGACATTGCATTGCCAGTTCCCAGTCCACTCGCTCTAAGGCCTCTCCACAACTCCCACAAAAACGATGCGTTTTAAGGAACAAGGCAAATTGTTGGGCTTTTCCCACTAAGTCAAACAGCTGGCTATTTAATACCGCCATGCTGGCACGTAGCTCTATCCACTCACCCATGCCTAAATCAATAGGCTCGGCAAGTTCAAGCCGTAAACATGCTTCCCCTTGATAATGGGAAAAACGTTCAACTTTGGAAAAATCCAAGTCAGGCAATGGTAAATCGTCAACATCGCCATAGGGGATCCGCTCCCCTTGAGGAATAACTAATATTTGGTTACCACAGGTGAAAAACCACCAGCCAAATTGCTTATTCACGGTTGGTCCTTTTTATCGCGCGCTTGCTCAATTAGCGAATAATGACCAAGCTTACACTACATAACAAGCTTTTCCCGACTGACAAATGTTTAGCCAAGCCGCACTTAAACTAAATATCGGTTGACGAAAGCCGCGATTTTATTTAGTTATAGTTACATAAATTAGGGAACTAGGAGCAAGGGCGATGCTAAGCAAACTAGAACAAGCTCAAGCCAAATGGGGAGGCGCTAGTCAAGTTATTGATGCTTGGCTAGATGCCAGAAAACAATTACTCATCGCTTATTGTGAATTAGCAGGGCTGCCACCTTACGACAGTGACGAACGCTCTTTACCCGCACTGCCTCAAATTACCCAGTTTTGCCAACAGTTAGTTGACTACGCCTCGACTGGGCATTTTGAAATCTACGAGCAAATCGTTAGTGAATGTGCCAACGATGGCGATACTCTTCCTGGAGAAAAGCTGCTCCCTCAGATCACCGAAACAACCGACACTGCACTAGCCTTTAATGATAAGTACGCTGAGGTTAACGAAGATTTAGAACTTGGTAGTTTTGATAAAGATCTATCACTACTGGGTCAAGAGATGGAAGTTCGCTTTGCTATCGAAGATGAGTTACTGGATCATCTTTACCAACATAGCCAGCAAAGCGCAGCCGCAGAATAATTTTAAGTAAAGGCCTATGACGGTCTTTTTTATTTTTGCTTAGCCATAAAAAAACGCAGCACCTAGTGCTGCGTTTTTTTGTTTAGCTTAACGCTTAATTAGCTAGCTGGCGTTTCTTCAGCTGGAGCATCAGCTTTCTCGATGTCGATTAGCTCAACTTCGAATACCAAGATAGAGTTTGGTGGAATGCTACCTGCACCGTTTTCACCGTAACCTAACTCAGAAGGGATGAAGAATTTGTACTTCGCACCTTTAGACATTAGCTGAACGCCTTCTGTCCAACCAGGAATTACACGGTTAAGTGGGAATGTTGCTGGCTCGCCGCGGTCGTAAGAGCTATCAAAAGTAGAACCGTCAGTTAGGGTACCTTTGTAGTGAACAGTTACAGTATCTGCTGCACTTGGCTTATCGCCTTCTGCATCAGTTAGTACTTCAAATTGAAGACCTGAATCAGTAACCGTTACGCCTTCACGCGCTGCATTATCAGCTAGGTATTTATCGCTTTCTGCTTTAGCAGCTGCAGCATCTTCAGCAGCTTTTGCTTCAACTAAACCCGCTAGCTTTTCGTCTAGTGCTTTAAGAGAAGCTTGAATATCTTCTTCAGACATAGCAACTTCGCCGCTAAGTCCATCTTGCATACCTTTAAGAACCAATGCGTTGTCTAATTCAAGACCAAGCTCTTTTTGCTGTTCTAGAGTTGTCGCAATGTAGCGAGAAACAGAGGCACCGATCGCGTATGCTTGCTGCTGGTCTACATTTTCTAAGGCAACTTGCGCTGCCGCTGGAGCTTCAGCTTTTTCTTCCTGACAGCCAGTTACGGCAAAAATCGAGGCGGCTAAAACCGACACGGCAAAATACTTTTTCATTCATTTATCTCCAATAGAGTCGCATTAAATCTGTGGCATTGCGTGCAAGATCATTATGAATAATTAAACACTTAGCCGACAAAGCCCTTATACTAACCCTATTAGTCAACACAACCTAGTGACAGTTCCGTAAAAAAACGTAAAAAAATGACATTTATTAAGTTGTTTGTGATTTATGGCATCGCTTTGCTCCTCAGCAGCTGTAGTGACGATGCTCCCCCGCTAAGTAGCTGGCAACAAGCTACCGACGGCGCTTATGCAGCCGATTTTTCGAGTGATGGTAGCTTGAGTTTAGTTTCTTCTATCCATCATGGTTTAAGCCTTTGGGATGTAAAGCAACAACGTCAGCTGTTTCAATGGGATCATCAAAACCAACAAAATAACCAAGTATTTCTAGTTAAAATTGCCGAAGGCCAACAGTTTGCCATTAGCGCCAGTCGTGATGACTTTGTGGTGTGGGACATAAATAGCGGACAAGCCCTAGGGTATTGGAAACTCAGTGAATCAAGCATCCGTGATATCGCGTTATCGAGTAATGGTCAGCAGGTACTTATTGGCCTAGGCGATGGCAAAGTTATTCACCTTAACTTGAGATCTGGCCGCCGCTTAGAGTTTTTAGGCCACAGCGAAAAAATCAACGCTGTTGCACTGTCGGCCAACGGGCGCTATGCGCTCACCGGCGGCAACGACTACCAAGCTTTATTTTGGGATACCCAAACCGCGCAAGTTATTTTGCGTTTCCCTCATCAAGGACGCGTTTCCTCGGTGGCTTTAGAATCTGACGGAAAGTATGCCTTTACTTCTGACAACGGCAAACTTGCGCGAGTATGGGCCTTACCTAGCGGCGAGCAAGTGAGTAAGCTCAAGCTCACTGCCAGACAAAACATTTTCTCTTACGTTAGCTTTACTAATAATGGTGAATGGCTAATCACCGGTTCAGCTGCCAGAAAGCTTAGCCTTTGGCATGTTGCCAGTGGCCAAGCCTTACAAGATTGGTTGGTCACCCCTACCAAGAAAACCCGCCCCAAAAGCGCTGTTGTGTATAGTGCAGCGATGCTTGATAATGGCCAACTAGCGAGCGCAAGCTCCAGTGGGTTAGTCGAAATTTGGCAGGTTAAAAAGTAGTATGAATCAGCAAGAATTAGAAAGTGTTATTGAACGCTTAGAAACAAAACTGGCCTTTCAAGAGGACACTATCGAGCAACTAAACCTTGCATTGCAAAGCCAACAAAGCCAATTAGAGACCTTAGAGCACCAGTTTAAACTGATTCGCGCCAAACTGTTTGAAGGTGATGGCAGCGCAGCGGTGGCTCCGCAAGAGCAAGAAACGCCCCCTCCTCACTACTAAGCGCAGCTATGTCTCATTCATTTCGTTTAGCCCAGCAGGCCGATCTGCCCAGCATCGTTGAGATCTATAACTCAACGATAGCCTCACGCAAAGTAACGGCAGACACAGAGCCACAAACGGTGACCTCTCGCCAAGCTTGGTTTGAGCAGCACCAAAATCCTAAGCGCCCCTTATATGTGCTAGAACAAACAGGAGAGGTGATTGCTTGGTTAAGTTTTAGTGATTTTTATGGTCGGCCAGCCTACCAACATAGCGCTGAAATTAGTTTATATCTAGCAGAAAGCCAACGCGGTAAAGGTTTAGGCGGTAAGTTGTTAATTGAGGCCGAAAGCTTAGCCCAAGCGCTAGGAATAGAAATCCTACTTGCCTTCATATTTAGTCACAATACCCCTAGCCTAGCCCTATTCGAAAAACTTGAATATCAACGCTGGGGTCAACTGCCTAATGTAGCCTGGATGGATGGCCAAGGCTTCAGCTTAACGATACTGGGTAAATCTCTCGCTTAAAGTCAGATGAGCTAACTGGACTAAAATAAGCATTATGCTCACTGCTTACCGAAATCAAAGGGTAAGCTATGCCTTAATAGAGCCGCAAATTGCTTAAGTCGATAAGGCTAAAACCTCATTAAGGCTTAAACAAACCAATAATATCTTGCTCGGCTTTTTCTGCAGCTTGCTTAGGACGCTCGGCGCGGTAGTCACAGCTTACGCACTCAATATGCTCGCGCTCTTCACCGTCGATTTGCTCAACGATTAAACGAATAGAATCTTGCTCACTACACTCTGGGCATACTGCGCCAGCAATAAAACGATGTCTTGCCATAGTTAACTCTAGTTTGCACTACCATGTTGCTATGCGGCATTCACCGCATCGGTTATCATAGCGGCATTATTGCATACTTTTAGCAGCACATAGCAACAACCATGATCGTAGCCAACAACATTAGCCTGCAGCGCGGCAGCAAATTTCTATTAGCAGAAACCAACCTCACTATTCACGCTGGTCAAAAAGTGGGTTTAGTCGGTCAAAATGGCTGCGGTAAGTCTTCGCTATTCGCCTTGCTTAAAAATCAGCTGCAAGTTGATGAAGGCGACCTAAAAGTACCGAGCAAGTGGGAAATTTCCAGCGTAGCCCAAGAAACACCAGAGCTACAACGCAGCGCTATTGATTACGTGCTTGACGGTGACCAAGAGTTTCGCCAATTGGAACAAGATATCGCCGCTGCTGAAGAATCAGACGAGGGCGAGCTTATAGCTACCTTGCACACCCAAATGGATACCATTGGCGGCTACCAGATAAAAACCAAAGCTGCTGAGCTACTGGCTGGTTTAGGTTTTAGCGAGGCTGGCCAACAACAAAGCGTGAGTGATTTTTCTGGTGGTTGGCGAATGCGCCTAAACTTAGCCCAAGCGTTGCTGGTTCGCTCCGATTTGTTGTTACTTGATGAGCCAACCAACCACTTAGATTTAGACACCGTTGTATGGCTAGAGCAATGGCTAAAGCGCTATCCCGGAACCTTAATCCTTATTTCGCACGATCGTGATTTTCTCGATAACATCGTTAATCGCATCGTGCATATTGAGCATCAAAAGCTCAATGAATATACCGGTGGTTACTCCGACTTTGAGCAAATGCGTGCGACACAGTTAGCTCAACAACAAGCTATGTATGAGAAACAACAACGCGAGCGCGCCCACATGCAAAGCTTTGTGGATCGTTTCCGTTATAAAGCCAGCAAAGCCAAGCAAGCGCAAAGCCGATTAAAAGCGCTAGAGAAAATGGAAGTGATTAGCCAAGCACATGTCGACTCGCAGTTTAGCTTCCACTTTAGAGAGCCCGACAACTTGCCGCTTCCCTTGCTCACTATGGAAAAGGTGAGCGCCGGTTATGAAGACAAAACCATTTTAGAACAGGTTAAATTTAACTTAGTTCCCGGCAGCCGAATTGGCTTGTTGGGGCGTAATGGCGCTGGTAAATCAACCTTTATTAAGCTGTTATCAGGCGAACTTAAAGCACTCGCTGGCAATGTTGAAATAAACAAAATGGCAAAAGTGGGTTATTTTGCTCAGCACCAGCTTGAAACACTGCGCCCCGACGATACACCTATGCAGCATTTGCAACGCTTAGCACCAAACTCGACAGAGGCTGAACTACGCAAGTATTTAGGCAGCTTTGGTTTTCAAGGAGATAAAGCGCTCGAGCAAGTAGCCCCCTTTAGCGGTGGCGAAAAGGCCCGCTTAGTATTGGCCTTGGTAGTGTGGCAAAAGCCTAACTTGCTACTTCTGGATGAGCCAACCAACCACCTCGATTTAGAAATGCGACATGCGCTAACACTGGCTCTGCAAGAGTTTACCGGAGCAATGATTATTGTTTCGCACGACCGAGCGCTACTACGTGCGACCACCGATGAGTTTTACTTGGTAGATAGCCAACAGGTCTCGCCATTTAACGGCGACTTGGATGATTATCAGCAGTGGCTTACCCAAGCCAATAGATTAGAGAACAGCAGTGCTAGTGCTGCAAATAGCGCTAACCCGGTAAACCAGCGCAAAGAACAAAAGCGTCGCGAAGCAGAATTTCGTCAGCAAACTAAAGGCATTCGTAAAGAATTAGAAAGTTTAGAAAAGCGCAGTGCTAAAGCCCAAAAAACGCTTGATGACATCGAGCAAAAAATGGCTGAACCAGAACTGTACGAAGCCGATAACAAAAATCAGCTACAAAAATTATTAAAACAACAAGCAGAACTTAAGAGCGAACTCGAAGAAACTGAGCTAAGCTGGTTTGACCTGCAAGAACAGCTAGAAGAGCAACAACACGCTTTTGGCATCGAGCAGGCTAATTAAGCCACTTGACCAATTTTGTTAGTACAGTAAGGTAACTAACAATAAAACTATTAATAAAGATTCAAGGATGTATATGAACACGGCGTTAGACCGCTCACGATTGATTATTGCCATTGTGCTTATTGTGGTGGGTATTGCAGTAATAGCCTATGTATTACCTCAAACCATCAGTTTAGTATCACTGCCTCATGATGCCCCATTTATGCAAGGCTTCTTTGAATGGCTAATGGCAGATACCGACGCGATTAACGAGCAAGTAAGCGAAGAATTTTTCGAGATATTTCAAACCTTTATTAAGGTTATTGTATTAGTTGTATTCCTTTGGGTTTGTGTGAAACTAGTCAGCGTAGGCCTAATGATTATTCGCGAAGGTGTTGGCTTAATAAAACCAGCTAATAGCAGCGAAAAGAAAGCTAAATAGCCCTTATAAAGGCAATAAAAAAGCGAGTGTTAGCACTCGCTTTTTTGTTTCTTCGCTATGGCAGCTTTATAAACCTAGCACCATGCTGGCCAGCCCAAAATACACCAATACCCCAGATACATCAGCAATAGTTGCCACTAAAGGTCCCGATGCTGTGGCAGGGTCCATCTTCATCTTGTTGAGCAAGAACGGAAGACTTAAACCGACTAGTGAGCCTACTAGTACAATAATTATCATCGACATTGAAACGATCATGGCGACATCTGGTCCACCACGAAATACACCAACACTATAAACTGCCGCTGCCATGGTTAAGCCCAAGGCCAAACCAACCAGTAGCTCTCGCGCAAATAATTTAGACCAGTCATTTTTGTCTACTTCACCGGTTGCTAGTGCACGTACCATAAGCGCAGCCGCCTGTGAGCCAGCATTACCGCCACTGCCAATAAGCAAAGGTAAAAAGAACACTAAGGCAACATGGCTGGCAATGGTATCTTCAAAGTGAGCAATGCCAGCCCCCGAGAACATTGCGCCAAACACCAGTAATACCAGCCACATTACCCGCTTACGATACAACTCCCAAATACTCACGCGATCAACGGTTTCATCTAACTTGCCTACCGAGGCACTTTTTTGCGCATCTTCGGTGGCTTCTTCAACGGCTGCGTCCATCGCGTCATCGTAAGTAACGATGCCCACTAACTTTTGCACCTCATCAACCACCGGTAAAGCCAGTAAGTCGTAATGACGAATTTGCTTAGCGGCCTGCTCTTGGCTCTCTTCAACGGTTACCGATACCACTTCGGTCCGCATTAACTCACGTACTTGAGTATCTGGAGAGGCCAAGATCAACTCACGCAAAGACACAGTACCGCGCAAACGGCGCTGGCCATCAATCACGTAGGTTTGATAAATGGTTTCTTTATCTGGCGCCTCTAAGCGCAGCTGCTTAAGCGCTCGACTAACTAACCAATGCTCTTTTAAGGTGGCGTAGTCGGAGGTCATTATCGCCCCTGCTGTACCCTCTGCATAACTTGACAGCTTACGTAAATCTTCACGTTCGGCTTGCGCTAACCCCGGTAACACCATAGCGCGCTGCTCTTCGTCTAAGTCATTATACAAATCGGCCCGCTCATCGGCGTCCATACGTGAAAATAAGGCAGCCAATTTATGGCGCTTCATTAAACCAGCAACATCGGCTTGCAGGTAGGGCGGCAAGTAAGAAAAAACCTTGGCGCGATCACCCAAGGAGAACATAGAGATTAACGGCAACGCTTCTTTAGGTTCGAACTCTGCTAAGGCTTGGCCAATATCTGCAAAGTGATACTCATCAAGGGTAGAACGAAGAGTTGGTTTATCGAGATTAACTAGGGCTAGCTCTAGTTTTTGTTGAAGTTGTGCCATGTACTGCTCCAGCTATCGCATAGAGCCAGACATCAACGAGACGGACTACACGAAGGAAATTTTTTGTATAAGATTTAAAAAACAATAAAAGTTTCGACTGTCGGGGTCCGGGTTCATAGAAGATTCTCAGTGATAAAATCGGCGCAAATTGTAGGGGGGAATCGCCTTTAATTCAAGCAATTTCCGCTCTGAGAACAGCGCCTCAGAGCAGAAATATGTAGTTGTTTTAGCTGTTGTAACCCAAGTTAGGCGCTAACCAACGCTCAGCGTCTTCCAAGGACATGTTTTTACGCTGTGCATAATCTTCAACCTGATCTTTTTGAATAGACGCTACTGCAAAGTAACGACTCTCTGGGTGCGAGAAATACCAGCCAGATACCGCTGCACCGGGCCACATAGCGTAGCTTTCGGTTAACTGCATACCAATACGCTGCTCAACATCTAGTAGCTCCCAAATTAAGCCTTTTTCGGTATGCTCTGGGCAAGCCGGATAACCCGGCGCAGGACGAATGCCTTGATAGTTTTCGCGAATCAGCTCTTCGTTGCTTAACGCTTCATCGGCGGCATAACCCCAATACTCTTTACGCACTTGAGCATGTAAGTACTCGGCAAACCCTTCGGCTAAACGATCAGCCACTGCCTTCACCATAATGGCGTTGTAATCATCACCATCTTCTTTGTAGGCTTCAGCTAGCTCATCCTCACCAATTCCGCCGGTCACGGAAAATGCGCCAAAATAGTCTGCCTTGCCAGAAGACTTAGGCGCAATAAAGTCGGCCAAACAGTTGTTGGCTCCCTTTTTCTTTTCTGTTTGCTGGCGAAGCTGAGAGCTTACACCCAGCAATTCACTGCGCGACTCATCGCGATAAATTTCGATGTCATCGCCCACGCTGTTAGCAGGGAATAGCCCAAATACACCAGACACTTTTATTTCGTCCTTGGCTTTAAAACGCTCTAACATCACCTTTGCATCAGCAAAGATACGTTTGGCTTCTTCACCTACCACTTCATCTTCTAATATACGTGGATATTTACCGGCCAAAGACCAGGTCATAAAGAATGGTGTCCAATCGATATAAGGTTCTATCTCGGCAATTGATACATTCTCAAATTGCTGAATGCCCAACTGCTTAGGCACGGGTGGCGTATAATTTTGCCAGTCAATATTTACTGCATTAGCGCGTGCGGCTTCCAATGTAACTGGTGGAGTACGAGGTCGCTTGCGTGCATGCTGCTCGCGCACAATATCGTAGTCTTTATCCAGTTTTTCAACAAAGGCTGGGCGCAGCTCGTCTGATAACAAACTTTGGCACACCCCCACTGCACGAGAGGCATTAGATACGTAAACAACCGGCTTTTCGTAATTTTGTTCAATTTTTACTGCGGTGTGGGCTTTAGAAGTTGTCGCACCACCAATTAGCAGTGGGATATCGAGGCCAGTACGTTGCATTTCTTTAGCAACATGCACCATTTCATCCAGCGAAGGTGTAATCAAACCAGATAGACCAATCATGTCTACCTGCTCTTCTTTGGCTACTTTTAAGATCTTATCGCAAGGCACCATTACACCTAGGTCAATCACTTCAAAGTTATTACATTGCAGCACCACGCCAACAATGTTTTTACCAATATCGTGTACGTCACCTTTTACCGTGGCCATAACAATTTTGCCGTTAGAGCGTTGCCCTTCACCTTTTTCTGCTTCGATATAAGGTTGCAGATAGGCCACAGCTCGCTTCATCACTCGCGCCGATTTAACCACTTGCGGAAGGAACATTTTACCGGCGCCAAATAAATCACCCACTACGTTCATGCCATCCATTAATAGCCCTTCAATCACATGCAGTGGACGCTCTGCAGCTTGGCGAGCCAGTTCTGTATCCTCTTCGATGAATTCGGTAATACCTTTGACTAAAGCGTGTTCTAAGCGCTTGTTTACATCCCACGTGCGCCACTCTAAATCTTGAGCACTTTCTTGCTGAGTTCCATCACCACGGTACTTCTCGGCAATCTCTAACAGCTCTTCGGTTGCGTTGTCATGGGTATTTAGTACAACCGCTTCAACTTTATCTTTAAGCTCTTTGGGAATGTCTTCGTAAATGGCTAGCTGGCCTGCATTTACAATACCCATGTCCATGCCATTTTTAATGGCGTAATACAGGAATACCGCGTGAATAGCTTCACGTACAGGGTTGTTTCCGCGGAATGAGAAACTTACATTTGAGACGCCGCCCGAGATCATCGCGTGAGGCAAGTTATCTTTGATGTCTTTAACCGCTTCGATGAAATCAACCGCATAGTTGTTATGCTCATCGATACCGGTAGCTACAGCAAAGATATTAGGATCGAAGATGATATCTTCTGGTGGGAAGCCTACTTGATTCACCAAAATGTCGTACGACTTACTACATATCTCGAACTTACGCTCTCGCGTATCAGCTTGCCCCACTTCATCAAAAGCCATCACAATCACGGCAGCGCCATAACGGCGAAGAATTTTGGCTTGCTCAACAAAAGGCTCAACACCTTCTTTCATAGAGATGGAGTTAACTACAGGTTTACCTTGCACACACTGCAAACCCGCTTCAAGAATGTCCCACTTTGATGAGTCGATCATTACCGGTACTTTGGCAATGTCTGGCTCTGAAGCAACCATGTTTAAAAAGCGCACCATGGCAGCTTTAGAATCAAGCATGCCTTCATCCATGTTCACATCGATGATTTGCGCACCGTTTTCTACCTGCTGCAAAGCAACTTCAATGGCTTTATCGTAGTTTTCTTCTTTAATTAAGCGCTTAAACATGGCCGAGCCAGTAACGTTGTTACGCTCACCCACATTTACAAATAAGGTTTCAGGGGTAATGGTTAGAGGCTCTAGTCCAGATAAACGACAGGCAACGTCTATTTCTGGCAATTGGCGCGGTTTAACACCTTCTACGGCATCGGCCATCGCTTTAATATGTTCTGGCGTTGTACCACAACAACCACCTACAAGGTTTAAGAAACCAGCGCGCGCCCATTCACCAATATGCTCAGCCATTTCTTTGGCTTCTAGATCATATTCACCGAAAGCATTAGGTAAACCCGCATTAGGGTGAGCCGACACATAGCTCTCGCTTACGCGGCTTAGCTCTTCAACATATTGGCGTAGCTCATCGGGACCAAGCGCACAGTTTAGGCCCATGCTAATTGGCTCTGCGTGGCGCAAGGAATTATAAAATGCCTCAGTTGTTTGGCCACTTAAGGTACGGCCTGACGCGTCGGTAATGGTACCGGAAATCATTATGGGTAAATCGATTCCCAATTCATCGTAAACTGATTTAACCGCAAACACTGCAGCTTTAGCATTTAAGGTATCGAAGATAGTTTCGATAAGAATCAGGTCGCTACCGCCTTCAATTAAAGCTTTAGTCGATTCTTCGTAAGCTTCTACTAACTCGTTAAAAGTAACGTTTCGGTAACCCGGGTCGTTTACATCAGGAGATATAGAACAGGTACGGTTAGTTGGCCCTAGCACCCCCGCTACGAAACGCGGGCGTTCAGGGTTTAACGCGGTAACTTCATCGGCCACCTCACGGGCTATTCTGGCTGCCTCTCGGTTTATCTCAGCAGAATAAGCTTCCATGTCATAATCGGCCATGGCGATAGTGGTGGCGTTAAAGGTATTGGTTTCGAGAATATCAGCGCCGGCAAGTAGGTAATCGCGGTGGATATCGGCAATGATTTTAGGCTGAGAAAGGACCAACATATCGTTGTTACCTTTCACATCGGTATGCCAATCAGCAAAGCGCTCTCCGCGGTAATCAGCCTCTTCAAACTTGTAAGATTGAATCATTGTTCCCATGCCGCCATCAATAATCATGATGCGTTGAGAAAGTTGCTTTTCTAATTGAGGCCTTGCTGACACGGGAACATCCTATTTCTTTCGCTGGTATTTCGAGACGGCAGTGTAGCACACTGCCTTTAAAGGCTTAGCTGCGATAAAGTTATATGAAATTATTTCAAGATATTATCGGATTTTGGTTTTAGCTCTGTTAAGTCGTACGGCGTGATTTGGTACACACAGTAATTTAGCCAATTGTTGTAAAGCAAATGACCATGACTGCGCCATGTGGCACAAGGTGAGTTGCCGCAATCATCTTGCGGATAATAATTCTCTGGTAACTGAGGATTCAAACCTTCTTGGCTGTCACGCTGATATTCGTTATCTAAGGTATCGGCGGCATATTCTGGATGACCAGTTATAAATACTTGACGGAAATCTTCACTGGCAAATAAATAGCTACCGGCTTCGGGGTTATCGGCCAATACTGTTAAGTCAGTTTCTTCGGTGATCAAATTAGAATCGAAGTGAGCATAACGCGACAAAGGCGCTAAAAAGGCGTCGTCAAAACCGCGCACTAAGGGGTTATGCTTATGCTTAGTTTGATGCCAGTACACCCCTGACAACTTCTTCTCACGTGTCTGCTTTTCTAATCCATACAAATGATACAACGCAGCTTGCGCCGCCCAACATAAGTACAACGTTGAAGTTACGTGAGTTGTCGACCAATCGATGATTTCTTTTACTTGGTCCCAGTAATAAACGTCTTCGAATGCAACTTGACCAAGCGGTGCACCAGTAATAATTAAGCCGTCAAAATTGCGCTCTCGCAATTTCTCGAAATCTCGATAAAACTTATCAATATGCTCTTGCGGAGTATTTTTAGACACGCGGTGATTAATCCGTAATAGCTTTACGTTCACTTGCAACGGCGAGTTAGAAAGCAAGCGAAGGATCTGATTCTCGGTCTCGATTTTCTTTGGCATCAAGTTAAGCAATACCACTTCTAAGGGACGAATATCCTGGTGAGCAGCACGGCTCTCCGGCATTACAAATATGTTTTCATTGCGCAATACTTCAGCAGCGGGTAACTGATCAGGAATACAAATTGGCATATAAAGGTTCCTTGCTAACAACAGGCAATGTATGTCTAGACATCTAGATACCTATTTTAGTTAGATTGTAGTGTATGTCTAGAACTTGTTAAAAGCAGCTGATTTTGTGTGCCAAATTCTTCATAATGCAGGCTAGACGGATGAAGTAGAAAGGAAAAATGGCAGAGTTAAAGCTAAATGTTGAACGCTTACAGATAGGAGTTTACGTAAAGCTTCCTGTTAAGTGGGGCGAGCACCCATTTATGTTCACCAGCTTCAAAATTAAAAGCCAAGACCAAATTGAGGTTATTCATAACCTAGGTTTAAAACATGTCATTGTTGTTCCTGAAAAGAGCGACAAACCACCGCTGCCCGTTGACCAAGAAAATGGCGATAGTAAAAAGGCCGACCCCAAAGCCCAAGAGAAAGCAGAAAAAGCCCTTTGGGAAGAAAAGCGCGCCCGTATCGAAGAACTTAAAAACTACCGTCGCAATCTGCAAAAAGTAGAAAAAGAGTTCGATCGCTCTATGGCGCAAGTCCGGGCGGTAATGTCTAAGCTCAAAAGTCGCCCGCTAAATGCGGTAGACGACGCAACTAGCTTAATTAACAACTTAGCCGATGACTTACTGTCCGGCGAAAACGTTGTACTTCATCTAATGAACGACAGCAAAGATGCTGACAGCTTTTATTACCATAGCCTCAACGTTTCTATCCTTGCGATGATGTTGGCTAAAGCAGCCGGTTTTTCCGAGCGTGATATTAAGATTTTGGGTCTTTCGGGATTATTCCACGATGTGGGTAAAATGAAGATCCCGGATAAGATTTTACGCAAGCCGGGCAAGCTAACTGCTCAAGAAGCAAACTTACTTAAAATGCACACCAAGTACGGTGCTGATTTTCTAAAGCTCTCTGAAACGTTACCGGCCAAAGTTAAGTTAATTGCTGAGCAACACCACGAGTTTTTAGATGGAAGTGGTTATCCCAAAAAACTTAAGGGTGAGCAAATCGACCGCTTGTCTCAGCTTATTTCAGTGGTAAATGAATACGACAGCTTGTGTCATCCACGTGATGTGAAGCAAACTCGCATTCCTTTCACTGTTATTTCATATCTTTATAAACAGCGTAAAGAACAACTAAATACAGCCGATTTAGGCATTCTGATCCGCCTGCTAGGTATTTACCCACCTGGCAGCGTAGTACAGCTTAGCTCAGGCCAAATTGGCTTGGTGATGTCGGTTAACTCTGAGCGTTTATTGTTTCCAGCGGTACAAGTTTACGACGCTAACATTCCACGTACCGAAGCGCCAATTATCGATTTAGAAGCAGCAGGCTTAACCATAGAAAAAGCCTTAAAGCCAAGCGCATTGCCCGATGCAGTGTTTGAATACCTTAACCCTCGGGCTCGAATTTCATACTACTTCGACCACAATAAACGTTTGTAATCATCCAATCCAAGTTGCTAAGCGATAACAAATTTTAGACAAAAAAAAGCCGGACCTAAGTCCGGCTTTTTAGGCTTGGTGTCTGAGTTTACTCAGCAGCTTCTTCAACTACTTCTTCAACTTCAGGACGGTCCAATAATTCAATGTATGCCATAGGAGCATTGTCGCCAGCACGGAAACCACATTTTAAAATGCGAGTATAACCGCCTGCACGTTCTTTGAATCGTGGGCCGATTTCAGCAAATAGCTTACCAACAACTTCTGCATCGCGAGTACGAGCAAAAGCTAGACGACGGTTAGCTACACTGTCATTTTTAGCCAATGTAATTAATGGCTCAACAACACGGCGAAGCTCTTTGGCTTTAGGCAATGTTGTCTTGATAACTTCATGGCGAACCAATGAACTGGCCATATTCCGGAACATAGCCTGACGATGGCTGCTATTTCGGTTCAATTGACGACCACTCTGACGATGGCGCATGACCTTATCCTTCTATATTAAGACGTTAAAACCAGTGACTACTTATCAGCGATGCTAGCAGGTGGCCAGTTTTCTAGGCGCATACCTAGAGATAGACCACGTGATGCTAATACATCTTTGATTTCTGTAAGCGACTTCTTACCCAAGTTAGGGGTTTTAAGTAGCTCAACTTCGGTACGTTGTACCAAGTCACCAATGTAATGAATCGCTTCTGCCTTCAAACAGTTAGCAGAGCGTACTGTCAACTCTAGATCATCGACAGGACGAAGCAGGATTGGATCAAACTCTGGCTTCTCTTCTTTTTCTTCTGGCTCACTTACGTCACGTAAGTCAACGAAGGCATCCAACTGCTCTGCAAGAATTGTTGCACTGCGGCGGATAGCTTCCTCTGGATCAAGAGTACCATTGGTTTCCATATCGATAACCAATTTGTCCAAGTCAGTACGTTGCTCTACACGTGCAGCTTCAACAGTATAAGCAATACGCTCTACTGGGCTGTAAGCCGCATCTGTTAGCAAACGACCAATTGGACGCTCTTCATCTTCAGAGTGAACCCGAACTGAAGCTGGTACGTAACCACGACCACGTTCTACCTTAATGCGCATGCTGATTTCAGCGTTGCTGCTAAGGTGACAAATAACGTGCTCAGGGTTAGTGATTTCGACATCAGCGTCGTGCTGAATGTCGCCTGCAACCACAGGACCTGCTCCAGACTTGGTAAGACTTAAGGTTACTTCGTCTTTACCTTCTAACTTTACAGCAATACCTTTTAGGTTAAGCAAGATTTCCAAGATATCCTCTTGAACACCTTCCTTACTGCTGTACTCATGCAACACGCCATCGATTTCTACTTCAGTTACCGCACAACCTGGCATAGAAGATAAAAGAATACGACGAAGAGCGTTACCTAAAGTGTGGCCAAAACCACGCTCTAACGGCTCAAGCGTAACTTTTGCACGAGTTGGGCTAACTTGTTCGATCTCAACTAGCCTTGGTTTTAGAAACTCTGTTACAGAACCCTGCATTGTGTCCTCTCTATAATTCAACTTTACTTAGAGTAAAGTTCGACGATCAGCTGTTCGTTAATTTCCGCAGACAAGTCAGCGCGCTCAGGTAGGCGCTTGAAAGTGCCTTCCATCTTAGTTGCGTCTACTTCTACCCACGATGCCGCTTCACGTTGTCCAGCGATTTCTAAAGATGCAACGATACGCGCTTGCTTCTTAGATTTTTCGCGAACACTGATAACGTCTTCTGGTAGTACCTTGTAAGAAGGAATGTTTACCACTTTACCGTTTACTAGAATAGCTTTGTGGCTAACTAGCTGACGAGCTTCGGCGCGAGTTGCACCAAAACCTACACGGTAAACAACGTTATCCAAACGACTTTCTAACAATTGCAACAAGTTTTCACCGGTGTTGCCTTTAAGGCGAGCAGCAGCTTTATAGTAGTTGCGGAATTGCTTTTCAAGAATGCCGTATAAACGACGAACTTTTTGCTTCTCACGAAGCTGTAAACCGTAGTCTGAAAGACGCGCTTTACGTGCACCGTGTTGTCCAGGTGCTGTATCCAGCTTACACTTTGTGTCGATCGCACGTACACCACTTTTCAAGAAAAGATCGGTACCTTCACGACGGCTAAGTTTAAGCTTTGGACCTAAATATCTTGCCATTTTTCTTTCTCCAATCTATCCAGAAACTACACGCGGCGTTTCTTAGGTGGACGACAGCCATTGTGTGGAATCGGAGTCACGTCGGTGATGTTAGTCACACGGAAACCCGCAGCATGTAATGCACGGATTGAAGACTCACGACCAGGACCTGGGCCGTTTACAAACACTTCTACGTTCTTAAGGCCGTAGTCTTTAGCTGCTTCAGCAGCACGTTCAGCAGCAACCTGTGCAGCAAACGGAGTAGACTTACGAGAACCACGGAAACCTGAACCACCTGCGGTAGCCCAAGAAAGCGCGTTGCCCTGACGATCAGTGATAGTCACGATAGTATTGTTGAAAGACGCATGGATATGAGCCATGCCATCAGCAACTTGTTTTTTTACGCGTTTACGAGCGCGAGTCGGAGTTTTAGCCATTATCACTCACCCCTTATTTCTTAATAGGTTTGCGAGGACCTTTACGGGTGCGCGCATTAGTTTTAGTGCGCTGACCGCGAAGGGGCAAACTGCGACGATGACGAAGTCCACGGTAACAACCGAGGTCCATCAGGCGCTTAATGTTCATAGATACTTCACGGCGTAGATCACCTTCAACGGTGAATTTAGCTACTTCGTCACGAAGTTTATCGATTTGTGTTTCGTCAAGTTCTCTGATCTTTACATCTTCAGCGATACCAGCTGCCGCACAGATTTTCTGTGAACGGGTTAAGCCAATGCCGAAGATTGCAGTTAAAGCAATAACTGCGTGCTTCTGATCAGGAATGTTAATGCCGGCTATACGGGCCATTGGCACACTCCTATTTTTCGTGTTAAACGAAGGCCATCTGTGAAAAGCCCGTAAGGATACTCAACAGATGACCACATTGCAAATAATATTGTCTTGAAATCTACTAACTAGCCTTGGCGCTGTTTATGCTTTGGCTCACTGCAAATTACACGCACAACACCGTTGCGCTTAATAACTTTACAGTTACGGCAGATTTTCTTAACGGATGCACGTACTTTCATTGCTATCTCCGCAAAAGTTAAAGTCCAATCTCAAGGGCGGCCTATCGGCCGTAACCTTTAAGATTAGCTTTTTTCAGAACCGAACCATATTGATGAGACATCAAATGGGTTTGGACCTGAGCCATAAAGTCCATGATAACCACCACTACAATAAGTAGCGAAGTACCACCGAAGTAGAACTGAACGTTCATTCCGATCATCATAAACTCAGGAATTAAACATACAAACGTGATGTACAAAGCACCAGCTAGGGTTAAACGAGTCATCACCTTGTCGATGTATCGCGAGGTTTGTTCACCAGGACGAATACCTGGAATGAACGCGCCACTCTTCTTCAAGTTATCTGCTGTTTCGCGAGGGTTAAATACCAACGCAGTATAGAAGAAGCAGAAGAAGATAATGGCTGCTGCATACAAGAACACATATAACGGTTGCCCAGGTTGTAGCGTTAGCGATAAGTCAGATAAGAAAGACAAGCCTTCATTTTGACCAAACCACTGAGCTAATGTGCCAGGGAACAGAATAATACTTGAAGCAAAAATAGCTGGGATAACACCCGCCATGTTTACCTTAAGTGGTAAATGTGTGCTTTGCGCAGCAAACACTTTGCGACCTTGTTGGCGTTTTGCATAGTTAACAACGATACGACGCTGTCCACGTTCTACAAATACCACAAAGAAGGTCACCGCAAATACAAGAGCAACGATGAACAAGAGTAACAACAAATGTAACTCTCCTTGACGCGCCTGCTCAGCCGTCTGACCGATTGCAGAAGGCAATCCTGCCACAATACCAGCAAAAATCAGAATCGAGATCCCGTTGCCAATACCGCGTTCAGTAATTTGCTCACCTAACCACATTAGGAACATTGTTCCCGTTACCAAGCTAACCACCGCAGTGAAATAGAATGGTAGGCCTGGGTTAATTACCAGACCAGCCATCATATTTGGTAAGCCAGTAGCAATACCAATAGCTTGGAAGGTTGCTAGAACCAGTGTGCTATAACGCGTGTATTGACTAATTTTACGTCGACCCGACTCGCCTTCCTTTTTAAGTTCAGCAAGGGTTGGGTGAACAACAGTCAATAACTGGATGATAATCGATGCCGAAATATACGGCATGATACCTAACGCGAAAATAGACGCACGTGAAAGTGCACCACCTGAAAACATATTAAACATTTCCAGAATGGTACCTTTCTGCTGGTCAAACAACGCGGCCAGTACAGCGGCATCAATCCCAGGTAACGGCACAAAGGAGCCGGCTCGGAACACAATAATGGCTCCAAGCACAAATAATAAACGACTCTTAAGCTCGCTTAAGCCGCCTTGTGCACTTGCTGATGCTGTTCCTGGATTCTTAGCCATGTTTTGTACTATTCCTCGATTTTACCGCCAGCAGCTTCAATAGCTGCCAGTGCGCCTTTAGTTACACGCAGGCCACGTAAGGTAACTGGTGCTTTAACTTCGCCAGATAGTACTACTTTTGCAAACTTAATGTTGCGAGTAATAAGACCAGCCGCCTTCAAAGCGTCCAAATCTACCACGTCAGCAGTAACTTTAGCTAGCTCAGCAGTGCGAACTTCAGCAGTTACCATTGATTTACGTGAAGTAAAACCAAATTTAGGCAAACGTTGTTTCAATGGCATTTGACCGCCTTCGAAACCTGGACGAACACTACCGCCAGAACGAGACTTCTGACCTTTGTGACCACGACCACCGGTTTTACCTAAACCAGAACCAATACCACGACCTACACGCTTAGCATTTGGCTTAGAGCCAGCAGCTGGAGAAAGAGTATTCAAACGCATGATTATTCTCCCTCAACCTTAACCATGTAAGAAACTTTATTAATCATACCGCGAACACAAGGAGTATCCTCTAGTTCAACAGTGTGATTAATGCGACGAAGACCTAGACCTGTTAAAGTCGCGCGGTGCTTAGGCAAACGCCCGATACCGCTTTTAGTCTGTGTTACTTTAATTTTGTTCGACATGGCTTATTACCCCAGAATTTCTTGGACGCTTAGGCCACGCTTCGCAGCAACGTCTTGTGGAGAATGCATATTCTCAAGAGCGTCGATAGTAGCGCGAACAATGTTAATTGGGTTAGTAGAACCGTATGCCTTAGACAATACGTTCTGCACACCCGCAACTTCTAGAACAGCACGCATCGCACCACCGGCAATAATACCAGTACCCTCTGATGCAGGTTGCATGTAAACACGCGACCCAGAGTGGCGACCCTTAATAGGATGCTGCAGTGTAGTGCCTCTCAGCTGTACACTAGTAAGGTTACGACGCGCTTTTTCCATTGCTTTTTGAATAGCAGCTGGAACTTCACGTGCTTTACCATAACCAAACCCTACGCGACCGTTACCGTCACCCACTACTGTTAGAGCAGTGAAACTGAAGATACGACCACCTTTAACTACTTTTGACACACGGTTTACAGCGATAAGCTTTTCGTTCAGATCACTACCGGCTTGTGCTTCAAATTTAGACATGACTCACTCCTTAGAACTGAAGACCAGCTTCACGTGCTGCTTCTGCAAGCGCAGCAACGCGGCCGTGGTACTTAAAGCCTGAACGGTCAAAAGCTACAGATGTAACGCCTTTTTCAGCAGCACGTTCAGCGATTGCTTTACCTACTGCAGTAGCGGCAGCTACATTACTTAAACTTTCAAGACCGTTAGCAACGGCTTTATCTACTGTTGATGCTGCGGCAATAACCTGTGCATCAGGTGCAATCACCTGCGCGTAAATATGGCGCGGAGTACGGTGAATCACCAGGCGGGTTTTACCCAACTCTTGCATAGCTTTGCGAGTGCGTGTTGCACGACGCAGACGAGCAATTTTCTTTTCCATAGTGTTAACCTACTTCTTCTTAGCCTCTTTACGGCGAACATTTTCGTCAGAGTAACGAACACCTTTACCTTTGTAAGGCTCTGGTGGACGGAACGCGCGAATGTCTGCTGCTACCTGACCAACAACTTGCTTATCAGCACCTTTCAGTACGATTTCAGTTTGTGATGGACACTCTGCTGTAACACCTTCTGGTAAGGTGTAATCTACAGGGTGAGAAAAACCTAAAGTTAGGTTAACTACCTTGCCTTTAACAGCGGCACGGTAACCAACACCTAATAGTGTCAGTTTTTTCTCAAACCCGTCTGTAACGCCAACAACCATGTTGTTGCTAAGAGCACGAGCGGTACCTGCTTGAGCTGAAGAACCACCTTCAACTACAGCAAATTTCAATTCGTTTTCTTCTTTCGTTACAACAACTGCGTCGTTAAAAACGCGAGTCAATGTACCTTTGCTACCTTTAACCGTTAATTCTTGGCCGTTGATATTTACTTCAACGCCAGCAGGAATTGTAACGGGAGCCTTGGCTACGCGAGACATATTACCTACCTCCGGTTAAGCTACGTAACAGACGATTTCACCGCCCATGCCAGCTTTACGTGCTGCACGGTCAGTCATAACGCCTTTAGATGTAGAAACGATTGCAACGCCAAGGCCACCCATAACTTTAGGTAGGTCTTTAGCACCTTTATAAATGCGTAGGCCTGGACGGCTTACACGTTCAATCTTTTCAATAACTTTTTTACCTTCAAAGTACTTGAGGGTAACTTCTAATGACTTTTTCACGTCACCAGTCACAGCGTATCCTGTGATGTAACCTTCTTCTTGCAACAAGTTAGCAATTGCCACTTTTACTTTAGATGAAGGCATAACAACAGATACTTTATTTGCTGATTGACCGTTGCGAACGCGAGTCAACATATCTGCAATAGGATCTTGCATGCTCATAATCGTTTACTCCGTAATTAAGTGGATTACCAACTGGCTTTCTTAAGGCCAGGAACCTCACCGCGCATCATAGCTTCACGCAATTTAATACGGCTTAAGCCGAATTTGCGTAGGTAGCCATGTGGGCGGCCAGTTACGTTACAGCGGTTACGCTGACGAGACCGACTTGAATCACGAGGTAACGATTGCAATTTTAACACTGCGTCCCAACGCTCTTCATCAGAGCTGTTCACGCTGCTAATAATCGCTTTAAGCGCAGCGCGCTTTTCCGCGAAGCGAGCAACGGCTTTTTCACGTTTCACTTCACGAGCTTTCATTGATTGTTTAGCCATAACTAACTCTACCTTACTTACGGAATGGGAAGTTAAAGGCAGCCAGCAGAGCGCGGCCTTCCTCGTTGGTTTCGGCAGTAGTAGTGATAGTAATATCCATACCACGAACCTTATCAACTTTGTCATAATCGATTTCAGGGAAGATGATTTGCTCACGTACACCCATGCTGTAATTACCACGGCCATCGAATGACTTAGCATTCAAACCACGGAAATCTCGAACACGAGGAATAGCGATAGAAATCAAACGCTCTAAAAACTCCCACATACGCTCACCGCGTAGAGTCACTTTACAACCAATTGGGTATCCATCACGGATTTTGAAGCCTGCTACAGATTTACGAGCTTTGGTAGTAAGTGGTTTTTGACCTGAGATAGCCGCTAGATCAGCAATTGCGTGCTCTAGTACTTTCTTGTCATTAACCGCTTCACCCACACCCATGTTAAGGGTGATTTTCTCAATCCGAGGGACTTGCATGATGGATTTGTAACCGAACTCCTTTAAGAGTTCAGGCGTTACAGTTTCCTTATATAGGTCATGCAGTTTCGCCATCGTTAACTCCAGTTACTTTACAATTTCATTAGACGATTTGAATACACGAACTTTTTTGTCGTCTTCAAATCGGAAACCAACGCGATCAGCCTTGCCAGTGGCAGGGTTAAAAATCGCTACGTTTGATGCATCAAGGGCCGCTTCTTTCTCAACAATACCGCCAGCTACACCCAATTGTGGGTTTGGCTTTTGGTGCTTCTTGATTACATTCACGCCTTCAACGAATAGTTTTCCAGTAGGTAAAACTTTGGTTACGCTACCGCGTTTGCCTTTGTCTTTACCTGCAATAACTATTACTTCATCGCCTTTTTGGATTTTATTAGCCATTTTGGACTCCTTAAAGTACTTCTGGCGCTAGAGACACAATTTTCATGAACTGTTCATTTCGCAGTTCACGTGTCACAGGACCAAAGATACGAGTACCAATAGGCTGATTGTTTGCATTCAAGATAACCGCTGCATTGCGGTCAAAACGAATTACAGAACCATCAGGACGACGAACGCCTTTTCTAGTACGCACTACCACAGCATTCATAACGTCACCTTTCTTAACTTTACCGCGAGGAATTGCTTCCTTAACAGTAACTTTAATGATGTCGCCAATTCGTGCATAACGGCGGTGCGAACCACCTAGGACCTTAATACACTGTACAAGGCGCGCGCCGGAATTGTCCGCCACGTCCATAGTAGATTGCATTTGGATCATTTCAGTGCTCCGCTATATATTACAACTGACCCCAGCAATTAGCGCTGAGATCTCTGGCTGCCTAATTAAAGGGCGCGAAATTATAACACCCTAATTTTTTAATTGGTAGGATTGTCTAAATTTTGTTTAATTTAATTAAAAAAACAATAATAAACAAAGAGTTACCACGCAAGCTGCAAGTAAAAAACAGCTAAAAAGAGGCTAATTTCACGCTTGGGTCATTAGAGTTGAAGCCATTAGCCCCAACCTAATCAGATAAACCGACCAATAATTGGCCGATAAAAACAAAAAAGCCCAGCAATAGTGCCGGGCTTAATTGAATATGGTGCTGATAGGCAGATTCGAACTGCCGACCTCACCCTTACCAAGGGTGCGCTCTACCAACTGAGCTATATCAGCGAAATAAAAACCCAGCTATAAGCTGGGTTTCTAATTTGGCGCCTGGCGGTGACCTACTTTCACATGGGGAAGCCCCACA
>NZ_JBTWEN010000015.1:0-75116 GCF_056958115.1 Agarivorans sp. D1326
TGAAGAAAATCACAGAAACACGTTTAAGTGTTCAGATAGCAAACAAATTGCACCTTTTTTGACTGAATTCGCCAGATTTGAGCCCAATAACTATAGTTTAGTTTTAGTGCTTTATTATGGGCCTTAGCTACCGTGACCATATATATGTTGGTTTTGTTGTAATACTGGGTTTACTTCACCTGTGTATTGGATACCATAGCCGCCCTTTTTCCTGTGGAGTCTCTTGCTGATGTCATTTTCTATCGGCCAACGCTGGATCAGTGATTCAGAATCTGAGTTAGGTTTAGGTACCGTAGTTGCTATTGAAGGTAGGATGGTTACCTTGTTGTTCCCTGCTAGCGGTGAGAATCGCTTTTATGCCATGGCGGACGCACCAGTTACTCGAGTGGTATTTAATGTTGGTGATGACATAACCAGTACTGAAGATTGGTCGATGACCATTACTGAAGTGGAAGAAGCGGATGAGTTGATTGTTTATCATGGTGTTCGTCACGATACTGAAGAAACGCTTCAGCTACGTGAAATGTTCTTAAGCCACTTCCTCAAGTTTAACAAACCTCAAGACCGACTTTTTGCTGGCCAAGTTGACCGCTTTGACAGCTTTGTAGTGCGTTACCAAACCTTAGTGAAACGCTTTGAGCAACAGCAGTCTGAGTTAAAAGGCTTAATGGGCGGTAAAGTTAGCCTAATTCCACACCAGCTTTATATCGCGAGCGAAGTAGGTCGACGTATTTCTCCTCGGGTATTGCTGTCTGATGAAGTGGGTTTAGGTAAAACCATTGAAGCAGGTTTAATTATCCACCAGCAACTTATTGCAGGCTTAGCTAAACGAGTATTGATTATTGTGCCAGACGCGCTGCAATACCAGTGGCTAATAGAAATGCTGCGCCGCTTTAACATGCACTTTAGCTTGTTTGATGAAGACCGCTGCATTGAAGCTTATGCCGAAGCAGACAACCCTTTTGAAACCGAACAATTAGTATTATGTAGCCTTAGCTTTTTACGTGGCAGCAAAAAACGTTTTGAACAGGTTGCCGAAGCTGATTGGGATTTGATGATTGTAGATGAAGCACATCACCTGCAATGGGATGAAGAAACACCAAGTCGCGAATACCAAATCATTGAAACACTGGCCAAACAAATTGCCGGCGTTTTGCTACTTACCGCGACACCGGACCAACTTGGCCACCAAAGTCACTTTGCCCGCTTAAGGTTGCTCGATCCTGACCGCTTTTACGACTATCAAGCGTTTATAGATGAAGAACAGCACTATCAACCGGTAGCGGAAGCTGCCCAGTCTTTGCTGGCCAGTAGCCCACTAAGTACCGAGCAAGCTAATCAACTTAGTGAACTGTTAAGCGAAAATGATATTGAGCCTTTGCTCGCGCTCATAAATGACAGCGCTTCAAGTTATGAACAGCAACAACAAGCGCGTGAAGAATTACTGCAACATCTTTTAGATCGCCACGGCACAGGCCGAGTATTGTTTAGAAATACCCGCAGCGCGATTGAAGGATTTCCGATGCGCCAATTGGCTAGCTACCCTCTCAGCTTACCTAGCCAATATAAAACTGCATTAAAAGTACAACAAATGATGCAAGGCAGTAACGCTGGTGCCAATAATCAATTAATGTTCCCCGAAGAGCTCTACCAGCAATTTGAAGGTGAAAGCGAAGGGGAAGCCAGCTGGTGTAAGTTCGACCCGCGTATCGACTGGTTAATTGGCTTTTTACTGGCACATAAACAAAAGAAAGTGTTATTAATCTGCGCTAAAGCTGCCACAGCGCTAGCTATAGAAGATGCAGTACGCACTCGCGAAGGTATTCGCGGTACCGTGTTCCATGAAGACATGTCGTTAATTGAACGTGATAAAGCCGCAGCTTATTTCGCTCAAGACGAAGCCGGTGCACAATTAATGGTGTGTTCAGAAATTGGCTCTGAAGGGCGCAACTTCCAGTTTGCGCACCATATCGTGTTATTTGATTTGCCAACGAACCCTGACCTCTTAGAGCAACGAATTGGTCGCCTGGATCGTATTGGCCAACAAAACGATATTCAAATTCATGTTCCTTATTTAGAAGGTACACCACAACAAACACTGTTACGTTGGTACCATGAGGGTTTAAACGCCTTTGAACAAACCTGTCCAGCAGGCTCAGCCATTTTTGCTGAATTTGGTGAAACCTTAACAGGCTTGCTTGGGCAAAATACGCCAGACGAAGCAGAATTAAACACACTTATAAAAGAAACAGCTAAGCGTTACCAAGAAGTAAAAGCCAAGTTAGATGCTGGTCGTGACCGCTTGTTAGAAATACACTCAAGTGGTGGCAACAAAGCTGCAGAGCTAATTGAGAAAATTCAAGCAGCAGAGCAAGACCCACATTTTGTGACGTTTAGCCTACGTTTGTTCGATACCATCGGCATCAACCAAGATGACAAAGGTGAAAATGCCTTGGTACTGCATGCGAGTGAACAAATGCTAGTGCCGTCTATTAATGGCTTGCCGGAAGACGGTTGCACTATTACTTATGACCGAGACACGGCGCTTAGCCGAGACGAAATTCAACTTATGTCTTGGGAGCACCCGCTGATTCAAAGCTGTATCGATACTATCTTGGGGGCCGACTTAGGCACAACGTCAGTAGCCTTACTCAAGAATCGCGCCTTACCAGTAGGTAGCTTATTTGTTGAAGGGATCTTTGTAGTAGAAACCAGCGCACCTGCCGAGTACCAAATTGAGCGATACTTGCCCGCTACACCGGTGCGTATTTTGCTGGATAAAAACGCCGGAAACTTGTCTGCCAATGTGGATTTTGAACAGTTCAATCAGCAGCTTTCTGCGGTTAACCGCCACTTAGCCGCTAAGTTGATTAGTGCTTCACAAACACAAATTCATCCTTTGCTTGCACAAGCCAATGAGCTCGCCCAACAACAATTAGCAACTATTGTTGAACAAGCGAATGAGCATATGAAGCAAAGCTTAAATGGCGAGCTTGAACGCCTTGAAGCCTTAAGCGCAGTAAACCCAAGCATTCGTAAAGATGAATTAGATACCTTACGAAGCTTACGTGACAATGCTGGCGACTACCTACAGAAAGCCCAAGTAAAATTAGATGCGCTGCGGGTAATATTGGTTTCGCACAACTAGCAAATCGAAATTCTATTTTATTTAATAGCAGGCCTTAGCTTACACTAGGGCCTTATTTTTTAGAGCTGTACTGATGCCAGATTTTGTTTATCGCCCTCCAATGTCCCCCTACTTTAGTGTTGTTTACCAAGACGAAGCTGTAATTGTATTTAACAAAGCCAGTGGTTTACTGTCGGTACCTGGTCGGCTTGAGAAAGATAGCTTGTGGGATCGCGCTCAACGAGTTTGGCCAGACATTAAAGTTGTGCACCGGCTAGATATGGCAACCTCGGGGCTAATAGTTATGGCCTTAGGCAAACCAGCTCAAAGCCACTTAAGTCGTCAGTTTCAGCAACGACGCACCACTAAAACCTACTATGCCGAGATCTTTGGTCATCCAGAACAAGAGCAAGGCGAAGTGAACCTACCACTACGTTGTGATTGGCCTAATCGCCCCAAACAAATTGTAGATTTTGAACAAGGCAAAGACGCTTTAACACACTGGCAGATTATTGAGCAAAGGCCTCAAACAAGCTTAGTTGAACTGAAACCGATCACTGGACGAACTCACCAACTACGGGTGCATATGCAACAACTAGGCTGCCCCATTGTTGGCGATGGATTTTATGCATGCCAACAGTCAAAAGCGCTAAGCGAACGCTTACACCTTCATGCTGCCAAATTAGGTTTTTATCATCCAGAAACTGAGCAATTTATGGAATTTGAGTGTGCTCCGCCATTTTAGTTAAAGCAAAGCTAGGTATTGTCCGATACATTAAGCATACACCCGCCAAGGAACCCAAATTGTGCAGCTTGCTAAGTATTGCTTTCTCTCCAGTTTATTAGCAATAAACTGCGCATTTGCTGAGGTTCAGCCTCAAGATTTTAGCCATTGGCCAGTAAATGGTGAATTAAAACAGCTGGATGTAGAGCAACAACAATTTGTTAGTTTGTGGCTAGAAGAAGAAACCCCGCAAAAACGTGGCACCATTATTTTACTTCCCGATTGGGGTATATCACCAAGCGCTCCCAACAGTATTGATTCACTTCGCCAGGCTCTTCCCAAACTAGGCTGGGAAACTGGGGCTATTTTACCTCCTAAGCCCATGTCAGGTTTAATGCAGCAAGCAGAAACCGAGAATGATGAGCAACTGCAGCAATACAAGCAAAGCTTACAAGCTGTTATTCAAGCAGCTAAACAAAATCAGGCTGAGCAGTTTGGTTTTCAAGTGATTATTGCACAGGGTGTTATGGGAGCATGGCTGGTTGAATTGCTAGCCGAAGACGAGCTAGAACAACCCGATGGCATTGTACTTATTAGCGCTTATTACCCTAACCAAACGCTGAATAAAAAACTGGCCGAGCAAACTGCAACACTGGCTATTCCAGTGCTAGATATTTATGCCGAGCACTATAACCATTGGCAGCAACAAGCCCGAGAGCAACGTTTAATAGCCAGTAACAAAAATCAAAAGCTAAACTACCGACAAACCCATTTACCCGCCACTGCCGATACCGCGCCCAACAGCGCAAAACTAAATAAAACCGTTTACGGCTGGTTTAACGCACTAGGCTGGTATTAAGCTAAGACTCCTCTCTAGTGCTGGAGGCAACCACAAGATATTGCTAAGCTGAGGGCCACAAACTCTCGCTAATAGCTTGCCATGAAAATAGTTTTTTTAGATCGCCTCACCCTAGCTAGCCATATCAACTTGGCGCGTCCCAGTTTTGCTCATCAATGGCAAGAGTACCCCAGCACCACACCACAACAAGTACTTGAGCGCTGCCAAGATGCAAACATCATCATTGTGAATAAAGTGCAATTAAGTAGGGATACCTTAACTCAATTGCCACAGCTAAAAATGATTGCGGTTGCAGCTACCGGGACCAACAACGTGGATCTAGCGGCAGCCGAAGAACTTGGCATCGTTGTTAGTAATATAAGAAATTATGCCGCTCAAAGCATTGCCGAACATTGCTTGGCGCTAATGTATAACCTTAGGCGCAATGTATTAGCCTACCATCAGGCGATTCAACAAGGTCGCTGGCAACAAGCCAAGCAATTTTGTTTTTTTGATTTCCCCATCGATAACTTGGCTAAGCAAACACTGGCAGTAATAGGCGGCGGTAACTTGGGCCAAGCGACCGCCCAATTAGCCAGCAATTTAGGTATGGAGGTGGTAATGGCAGAACACAAAGGCCAAACTCCTCGCCCTGGCAGAGTTGCCTTTGAAGAAGCAATTAGCAGTGCAGATGTGATTAGCATCCATTGTCCACTTACTCCGCAGACTAAGGATCTATTTGGCGAACTAGAATTGGCGATGATGAAGGAGACGGCCTTACTGATTAACACAGCCCGCGGTGGAATAGTTAACGAACAGGCTTTGTTGCAGGCTTTGCAAAACAAGCAAATTGCTGGCGCGGCAAGTGATGTCTCTGAATGTGAACCACCTGCGCACGACAGCCCACTGATGCAAGCACTTAGCCTAAATAACTTTATACTTACCCCACATGTGGGCTGGGCGAGCAGCCAAAACATGCAAGTTCTGGCTGACCAATTGATCGACAATATTGAAGCATTTGTAGCAGGAAAACCACGCCACCAAGTATTCGCTAATTAGCGCTCTTACGTTGCTGTTTGACTAACTCGTAAGCCTGTTGAATATCTTGAGTACGCTGCTTAGCTAGCTCCATCATTTCTGGTGGTAAGCCCTTGGCGACTAGCTTATCGGGATGATGCTGACTCATTAATTTGCGGTAAGCACGTTTGATTTGCTGGTCACTATCTTGTTGGTTAACGCCTAAGATTTGGTAGGCTTCTTCTAGCTGTTTAGCGCTACTTTGCGCGCTTTGGCGTTGACCACCATGGCGGTGAAACTTGAGCTCGGCTTCCCAGCGTGAAATCATCGCCTGAAGCTCTGCTTCCGAGAAGCCTAAAGCCTTGGCTACACGCTTTAATAAAGCATGTTCACTGTCGTCGATTACGCCATCTGCAAATACCCCTTGCAGCTGGATTTCCATGAACATCTGCAATAAATCACGACGACCATTAACTGCGCTAACAAAGCGAGAAATTTGCTCCTCCAAGGGGAAATCTGCATCTTTGCCTTGGCGAAAAGCATCTTGAGCTTGGCGCCTAGCTTCGCCTTGCAGCCGCATTTGATCCATCAAAAAGTTAGCGACCTGAATCTCTTGTTGAGTCACCACGCCTTTTGACTTAGCAATATGGCCAAGTACCGCAAAGGTAGAGAACAAAAAGGCTTGCTGAACAGCTTGGCTACTCGCTGCCGAGAAGGCAAAATTGCCGCCTACCGCTTTATCAAACCGATGGCCTAGCCATAGGCCAAGCAAGGCACCAAAAGGCCCACCAAACATAAAGCCAAAAAATACGCCTAATACTTTTCCCCAAATTCGCATCACTATTCTCTATCTTTGGTTAATTGCTGGTCTAGTTGTTGAAGCCGCTCAGGTGTCCCCACATCTACCCATTTGCCGCCTTGTAGTTGACCACTCACTTGTTGGCTTAACATTGCTGCACGCAATAAAGGTGCAAGAGCTTGTTTACCGCTAGGCACATGCTGAAAAAAGCGTTGATGATAAATGGCTACACCACTATATGTAAACTCAGGCTTATCTATCACCAAACCTTGCTCCAAGCTAAAATCACCCCTTAAATTGTGGCTCGGATTGGCCACCAAGTATAAATGGGCATCACTGTCTGTTTGACTATTTTGGCAAATAGCTTGGTAATCCCAATCATTCCAAACATCCCCATTAATCACCAAGAACTGCTCGCTAGCGATAATCGGTAAGGCGTTAACAATGCCCCCGGCCGTTTCTAAAGCACTAGGTTCATGACTATAAAGAACCTCTATTCCCCATTTGTCACCTTGGCCCACATGTGCTTCAACCATCTCGCCTAAATAAGCGGTATTTATTACAATGCGCGTTACGCCTGCGGTAACCAATTTGTCGATATGCCAGTTAATCAAGGCTTTGCCAGCAACGTTTAACAATGGTTTTGGGCAATTATCAGTTAACGGACGCATCCGCTCGCCGCGTCCCGCTGCCAAAATCATTGCGGTGCGAATTTGGCTCATGCTTTTAACTCTTTTGCGATAGGGCTAATCCACTGATGAAATGCCTGTAATTCAGGATAACGCTTGGTCACTTGAAGTACATATTCGAGTGTTTGAGGAATGGCTTCACGATAGGCAGTTTTACCATCCCGATGATCTAATCTGCAAAAAATCCCTAGCGCTTTAATATGCCGCTGCAATCCAGTGAGATCAAACCAGCGCTGCCAAGTGCTTGGTTCGATACCCTCAACCAAATATGCCGACTTTTGGTTGAGGTATGCTTGCTGCAAGTTGCTCACTAACTCTGGTGGCCAAGCGATATAACAATCACGCAGCAATGAAACTACATCGTAAGCAATAGGCCCCCAAACCATATCCTGAAAATCAATCATCACCATTTGCTGCTGATTGAGCATCAAATTACGACTATGAAAATCACGATGCATAGGTGCATAAGGCTGTTTTAAAATAGCTTGGCTAACAGTGTCACATAAGCCTTGCCAATCACAACGCTGCTGCCAACCTTCTCCCGCCTGCAACTCTGCTTTAACAAACCAATCAGCAAATATATCTAATTCACGTTGAATAAATGCTTGGTCAAACTCTTCCATTTCTACCAAATCTTCACGCTTAGTAGCCTGAAGTTGAACGATTAATGCAAGCGCTTGTCTATAAAGTTCAGAAGCAGTATCGGCACTTAGCACTTGCTCAAGCATGGTGGAGCCGAGGTCTTCGACACATAGAAAACCGGCATCAATATTTGCTGCTAGCACTTTAGGCACAGGCAGCACTTGTGCGCTTAAGGCATTAGCAATATCAACAAACTGTTGGTTTTTCTCGGTGGAGGGCGGCGCATCAACGGCAATGGCAGTGTCACCATTAGAAAGTTGAAAACGAAAGTAGCGCCTAAAACTGGCGTCGCCACTGATCATCGTTAGCTTAGGAGAAACAATGTCTAAGGTTTTTGACAGCCATTGCTGTAAAGCAGATTCGCGCACTAAATTACTCATAATTTCTTATACTAATAACAGCCTTTAAATAGCCGCTCACCAATAAATCCAGTATTATAAGCGGCTAACTTTAACCACAGAATTCATTAAGCACAACGTTGACGTTACAAGCTTGGAATTTGTTTATATCAGGGAATGGTTCACATTTATATGTTCGTAACTAAACGGTGCCTGCAAACATCGCTAGGATTAGCGGCGTTGCTTTCCAGCCTCAGTGCCCACGCAGAAACACCGTTATCCATGCCTCAGTGCCGAGCACACATCCCAGAACGTGTTAAATCCGGCCCGGTAGATCCTGCCGCGCCTTATGTTATTGCCGCCGATGAGTTACATGCGAAACAAGGTGATAAAGCCAGCTTCAGCGGTAATGTTGAGTTCTCTCAAGGCCCTCGCGCATTAAAAGCCGAAAACACTGTATTAGATGAGCAAGCGCAAACCCTAAAAGCGAGCGGCAACATTGAGTTTCAAGATAACTTAGTGAGCGTGAAAAGTGATACTTTTGACGCCAACTTAAAAGATCATCAAGCCTCACTTAACTCTGCTGAATACCAACTGTTTGAACAACAAGGTCGTGGCGAAGCCAGCAACCTGATGATCAATGATGAGCAGAACTTATCATTAGAAGATGCCAGCTATACCGCTTGCCCCCCTGATGATGTTACTTGGGAAATTCGCGCAGAGAAAATTGATATCGACTCAAGTGAGCAGTGGGCCACCACAAAAAATGCCACTGTTAGGTTATTTAACGTGCCGGTAATGTACTTACCGTATTTCTCTTACCCCATCGGCGACCAACGCCACAGTGGTTTCTTATTTCCGAGTATTTCTACTTCAACTAAAAACGGTGTGGATGTCTCCACCCCATACTATTGGAACATTGCTCCGAATTTTGATGCAACCATTACCCCACGTTTGATGACACGCCGTGGTTTACAACTGCAAACTGAGTTCAGGTATTTGCTCGGGCAAAACAACGGTAACTTAAATGTAGAATATCTAGCTGATGACCGTGAACTAGACCGCGATCGATACTTACTTCACTGGGACCACAAAGGGCAATACCAGCGTCATTGGCGCTTTAATACTGATTACACCCGTATTAGTGATGATAACTACTTTAATGACTTAGGCGACAAGCTTGGAAAGGTTAACGAGAACCAATTGCTGCAAACCGGCGATGTGGGTTATCACACTAAGAACTGGTATACCGAGCTGTTAGTGCAAGACTTTCAGGTACTTGGTAACACCGAGCAACCACATACTCTACTTCCGCAGTTAAGCTTTGTGGGTGACTGGGATTTAAACTGGCAAACGCTGCAGTTTGGCTTTGATTCAGAAATCAGTAATTTCACCCACAGTGACAGTAGCTTATACACTGCTCAACGGGTGCATTTTGAACCTAGTTTAAGCTTGCCATATGTTGTGCCAGCAGGCTTTTTCAAAGCTGACTTAGCCTTAATGCATACCTACTATAGCCAAGATAAAGGCAGTAACTTTGAGTATGATTATTTAGCCAGCTCGGTTAATCGCACCTTACCTAAAGTGAGTGTTCAAGGTGGCTTAAACTTCGATCGAAATACCCTTTGGTTTGGTGATAACTACACCCAAACCCTAGAACCGGTGATTAAGTACTTATATATCCCTTATACCAATCAAGATGATATTGGCATTTATGATACCGATAACCTGCAACAAGATTACTACGGCTTATTTAGAGACAAACGCTATAGCGGCTTAGACCGGATTGCCGATGCGAACCAAATCACTCTTGGGGTGCATTCGCGCTTTTTATCGCCCAGTAACCAAGAGACATTGCGTTTGAGTCTAGGTCAAATCATTTACTTTGAGCCAAGCCGTACCACCTTAATTCCGGGTAGTGAGCCCTCTGATAACTCAAGTTCAGCATTGGCCTTTGAGGCTGATGCAAACATCCAACAAGATTGGTATGGCCATACCGGCTTTCAAATCGACACTTTGGAAGGTCGACTTAACAAGGCGAATGCGGCTATAGAATGGCGCCCGGAAGCGCAAAAGCTAGTGCAAATGAACTACCGTTATTCTCAAGCCACTGAAACCATGGTTAGCGACGTAAACCAAGTAGGAACTAAGGTTGCTTGGCCAATTACCGATAGCGTTTCCGCTGTAGGTAGTTACTATCGCGACATGATTTTAGACCGCAGTATCGAGAGCTACTTGGGTGTTCAATATAACTCTTGTTGTTGGGGCATTCGCCTTACATATCAACGAGGCTTACAAAGCACCTATGTGGATGACTCCTCAGGCGTTGACCGAGTGGGCGAATTTGACACCTCGTTACGCCTCGACTTTGAAATTAAAGGCTTAGGTGGCAGCGATACCAGTAGCCGAGAAGAAATGCTAGAAGGCGGCAATTTCAAATACGGGCGCCCCTTTTACCTCAACAATTAAAACCTTTAACCCAAATATGGTAGAGTAAGCGGCGTTTTGCTCGCAGTAATGATAGGAACGAAATGAAAAGATTAATTTTGCTTAGTGTAAGTGTGTTTATGCTTGCTACTGGGCTAGTTCAGGCTCAAGAGCAATTGCTCGATAAAGTTGTCGCCATTGTCAATAATGATGTGATCACTCAGAGCCAAGTTGATGAACTCACCAATAAAGTTCTGCGCAATGCCCAAGGGGCAGAACAAGAGCTACCACCTGAAGATGAATTACAGCAACAAGTGATGGACAGGCTTATTTTGGAGAGCTTGCAACTTCAATTGGCCGACCGCCTGGGTATTAAAATTAGCGACAGCCAGTTAGAAAACACCATCGACAACATTATTGCTGGTGAAAACAAAACCCGTGAAGAGTTCTTAGATGACTTAACCAAGCAAGGCATTAGCTATAACCAGTTTCGTGAAGATATTCGCACTGAAATTGTTCTTGGCGAAGTAGGTCGCAGCCAAGTACAGCGTCGAGTTAATGTTTCAGAGCAAGAAATTGATGCCTTAATGAAACTGATTGAAGAGCAAGATAAAGGCACTGTTCGCTATCATGTTGGTCACATTTTACTGCGTATCTCTAGTGACGAACAAGCCACTCAACAGCTGGCAGAGAGCCTAGTTCAACAGCTTAAAGATGGTGAAAACTTTAACCAACTGGCAATGACACATTCGCAAGGTCCAAAAGCCTTAGAAGGTGGTGATTGGGGGTGGATGACCATTGAAGAGATGCCTACTTTGTTTGCGGGTGTGGTAAGAAACCAGCACCAAGGGTCAGTAATGGGCCCTATTCGCACAGATTCTGGGCTGCATATCATTATGGTATTGGATGCTGAAGGTTTACAAAAGGTAGAAACCTTGGAAGTGAATGCTCGTCATATTCTAATTAAACCTTCAATAATTCTGAGCGATAAAAAGGCGCAGAGTTTATTATCAGAATTCCGCCAACAATTAATCTTAGGTGAAGTGACATTTGAAGAGCTAGCGCGCCAATACTCTGAAGACCCAGGCTCAGCCGTACGTGGTGGTGAATTGGGGTGGTCTGATCCTAGTGTATTTGTACCAGCATTCAGAGACACAGCAACACGTTTGGAGGTAGGAGAATTAAGCCAACCTTTCCGTTCTACCTTTGGCTGGCATTTGATGGAAGTTCTAGACAAACGCACCACCGACACTACCAATAAAGCCAGCAAAAACCGTGCATATCAGATGATCTTCAATCGTAAGTTCAATGAAGAAACTCAATCATGGCAAGAAGAGCTGCGCGAAGAAGCCTACGTAGAGATATTGGACGGTGATGCATGAGTAAGGCCGTTGCTAGAATAGCCATCACCCCTGGTGAACCGGCTGGTATTGGTCCAGATTTAGTGCTGGCCATTAGCCAACGTGATTGGCCAATGGAGTTAGTGGTAGTTGCTGACCCTCGCTTGCTAAAAGAGCGCGCTAATGAATTGGCAATGGATATTACCCTACTCCCTTATCAGCCAGAACAAGCCGCTAAACCGCAAGCGGCTGGCACCTTAACGGTTGCGCCAATTGCGATGGCAAGTCCGGCAGTAACTGGTCAGTTAGATGAGGCCAATGGCCACTATGTGCTAAATACCTTAAAATTTGCTAGTGATGGCAACATGAATGGCCAGTTTGCTGCAGTAGTTACCGGCCCTGTGCACAAGGGTATTATTAATAAAGCTGGCGTGTCTTTTAGTGGTCATACCGAATTTTTTGCTCAGCAGTCAGGTACTGCCGATGTGGTTATGATGCTGGCAACTGAAGGCTTGCGGGTTGCCTTGGCAACCACTCACCTGCCCTTAGCTTATGTAGCCAAAGCCATTACTCATGAGCGACTACATAATATTATCAGCATTTTACATCACGACCTGCAAACCAAGTTCGCGATTAAACAACCTAAGATATTTGTCTGTGGCCTAAATCCCCATGCTGGTGAAGATGGCCACCTTGGTCGCGAAGAGCTAGATATTATTATCCCTTTGCTTGATGAAATGCGTGAGCAACATGGTATGAACTTAATCGGTCCATTACCTGCAGATACACTCTTCCAAGATAAGTATCTGGCAGAAGCTGATGCAGTGTTAGCCATGTACCACGACCAAGGCCTACCAGTGCTAAAATATAAAGGTTTTGGTCAATCAGTAAACATTACCCTTGGCCTACCCTTTATAAGAACCTCAGTTGACCATGGAACAGCCTTAGAGCTAGCGGGAACTGGTAAAGCCGATCATGGAAGTATGATTACCGCCATCGAACAAGCCATTGATATGGTAGAGCGAGAACATGAATAAACAAGTTCATCAAGGGCACCGCGCCCGTAAACGTTTTGGTCAAAACTTCCTTAACAACGACTCGGTTATTAGCCAAATTGTCGCGACTATTTACCCTCAAGCAGGTGAAAACCTGGTTGAAATTGGCCCAGGCTTAGGCGCTTTAACTGAGCCCGTTGCTACCACTGCTGGCCACCTACAAGTGGTAGAGTTAGACCGCGATTTAGCGCAGCGTTTACGCGAGCACCCAACGCTAGCTAGCAAACTAACTATTCATGAAATTGATGCACTTAAATTCGACTTCATGCAGTTAGCCAAGCCTGAGCAGAAAATGCGGGTATTCGGTAACTTGCCTTACAACATTTCTACACCGCTTATTTTCCACTTGCTTAGCTTTACTAGCGCTATTTCTGATATGCACTTTATGCTGCAAAAAGAAGTGGTGAAACGCATGGCTGCTGGCCCCGATAGCAAAGCGTACGGCCGTTTAAGTGTAATGACCCAAGTGCAATGTAATGTAATGCCAGCTCTAGAAGTACCGCCTGAAGCGTTCGCACCACCACCAAAGGTTGATTCAGCGGTAGTTCGCTTAGAGCCCTACGAAACGACTCTTTATCCGCTGAACTCATTAGCAACCCTAGATAGAGTATGTAAAGAGGCCTTTAATCAGCGCCGTAAAACAATTCGTAATGCTTTAGGCAATTTACTTACGGTTGAGCACCTCGCCGAGCTCGATTTAAAGCCCACGCTGCGACCAGAAAATTTAACTATTCAGCAATTTTGTGATATTGCTAATTACATTGATAAAAATCAGTTATTGCAGGCTTCTAGCAGCGATGAGTAATACGCCAGAATATGATTTGGATATTGAAGTTGAATCAGGCTTTTTACCTGAGCACTCTGTTCCAGAAAAACAACAATTCGCTTTTTTTTACACCATCACTATTTGCAACTGCAGCGCTGAAGCGCTACAACTATTGCGTCGCCATTGGGTAATCACCGATGGCGACGGTAAAGTAAATGAGGTGAAAGGCGACGGTGTAGTAGGTAAGCAACCCCACCTCAAGCCTGAAAAACCTTTTTCCTATACTAGCAGTGCAGTGTTAGCGACCGAAGTAGGCGTAATGCAAGGCAGTTACACCCTGATTGACGAAGCTGGTAACGAGTTTGAAGCGGAGATCCCACCGTTTCGCTTATCACTTCCAAATAAGCTTCACTAATTATAGGTGAGCCATGGCGACTTATTTTGTTGGTGACATCCAAGGTTGCTTGGATGAATTAAAAGCACTACTAAAACAGTGCAAGTTCTCCACTAAAAAAGATCAACTCTGGCTCGCCGGAGACTTAGTTGCACGAGGCCCTAAATCTCTAGAAACCTTACGCTTCGTTAAGGAACTAGGCAGCGCTGCTCAGGTAGTTTTAGGTAATCACGATTTGCACTTGCTAGCCGTAGCCAACGGTATTCACCGGGCTAAACGTCGCGATAAGCTACAAGATTTACTCGAAGCCCCCGACAAAAACGAATTACTATATTGGCTGCGCCAGCAACCCTTAATTAAGAAACACCCAGACTTCGATGTAGTAATGGTGCATGCGGGCATTTACCCCAAGTGGAAAGTCAGCAAAGCACTCAAACTCGGCAAGGAAGTTCATAAACAGCTTTCAGGTAATGACTACTTGTCGTTACTTAAGAATATGTACAGTAATGAACCTGCTCATTGGAGTGATGAATTAGTGGGATATGACCGCCTGCGGTGCATTATCAATGTGTTTACCCGGATGCGTTATTGTTTCCCTGATGCTAGCCTTGATTTTGAATCAAAGTTGCCTCCCAACAAAAATACTAACCCTAACCTAAAACCTTGGTTTGAAATCCCCGGAAAGCACCTTAAAGAAACGCACATTGTATTTGGGCACTGGGCTGCGCTAATGGGCAAGAGTAAGCACGACTTAGTCTCTGGGCTGGATACAGGCTGTGTATGGGGTAATCATTTATCCATGCTGCGCTGGGAAGACCAGCGCATGTACACTCAAGATTGCTTAGACAAAAATATAAGCAACTAAACGCGCTCTAAAGTAACAAACTCATAGTTGTAAGGATTCTTCTCATCAGCTAGGTGCTTTTCGCTAGCAAGTTGTTGCCATTGATACTTTTGGTAATCTGGGAAGTGGGCGTCTCCTTCCACCTCTTTCTCGATAAAAGTTAAATACAGGGTATCGGCAAACGCTAAACACTGTTGGTAAATATTTCCGCCACCAATAACCATCACCTCGGCTTCGTCTTTAACTAAATCTAAAGCCGCCTGAACGGTGTTAACTACCGTAACCCCCTCTATGACCAAATCCACATTGCGACTTACCACTATATTTAATCGACCCGGCAGTGGGCGACCAATTGACTGATAAGTTAAGCGCCCCATAATTACCGGCTTGCCCATAGTAACCGCTTTAAAATGCTTAAGATCGGCCGGTAAATGCCAAGGCATTTGGTTATCTTTGCCGATGACTCGTTGCTTCGCCATTGCCGCTATCATTGCTACTTTCACTGTTTTACCTTTTTTAAACTTAGGGCTCTAAACGATTGGCCGACCACGGTATATCACTACCGATGGTATCGCCAAGCCAAAACTCAAGGCCATTAAAATAAACATTGTTCTTAAACCATTTTCGATAATGGTAGCTAATAAAGGTTCACTAAAACCATTGCTGTATAAGCTAATAATGCCCACCATGGTAGTAAATGCATAACTACCCGGAATCATCGGAATAATAGAGGCTACCGTAAATACTGGCCGTGGAATTAAATAACGACGAGACCAATAAACGCCAATTAAGCCCACGCTGGTAGACGCCACTAAGGTTGCCCATTCGAGTGGTACTCCCCAGTAAATACATAAAGTTCTAAGGCTATGTGCAAACGCACCACCAATGGCACAAAAACCTAACATGCGAGTAGGCACATTAAACACCATAGCGAAGCCAACCGCAGGCACCGCTGAAAACAGCGCATCTTCGAGTAGTAATGCTAGTAATTCAATCATCTTATAACCACCCGCTTACGCCAGTAGCCCACATCGACAATGCGATTCCCATGGCCACGCCCAAACTAAGCAGAGAGGCAAAAAACCAGCGTGAGATCCCCATACTGATATGACCTTTAACCATGTCTGAAACAGCATTAATTAGTGGGAAACCTGGTACCAACAGTAACACCGAAGCTGCCATTACCGTTTGTGGCTGATTGCCTATATCATAACGCACCGCTAAACCCGCGATAGTAGTAGCAACAAAGGCGGTCATGCCAAAATTAAGAATGGGGTTATGGTGGCGATGCGCCATTTCTTGGCGAAACAACATAGCAACAGCAGAGGCGACAAAGGTCATTGCAAATACCGCCCAATCACCGCCAAATAATCGGCTAAAGCACGCGCAAGACATACCAATCATAAACACCACTAACCAGCGATTATGTTTGTATGGCTGCAAGCGTTCTAAACGTTTAACTACGTCATCAACATCTAATAGCTGCTTCTCCGCCATAATGGTGATCCGCTGCACTTCGCATACCATATGCATGTTAATGCCGCGATCGTACACCCGGCGAGTAGTTGTAATACAACGCCCTTGAGACAAACCTGTGAGGATCAGCGCATTAGCAGTGATTGCCAACTCTACGCTATCCAGCCCTAAGGCTTTGCCTAAACGGACTGTCGTTTCTTCAATTAGCTTACTTTCAGCGCCATGCTGCTGCATGATTCTGCCAGCTTGCACTGCAACACGACAAATTCGAGTTTGTTGTTCTAGAGAAATAGTACGAACCGGAGCCTGAACAGGCTCCGGAGAGTTTCTAAATGAGCGTAACATGTAACGATCCAAGTAATACTACCACTACAGATAGCTTACTATGGCTGGTAGATAACCTCTACATCATAATCGTCATCATCCCAATCATCATCGTCGTCTTCATCATCCCAATCTTCTTGGTTTGCTTTGTCGATTTGTTGTTGATGATAGTCATCCCACTGAAACTTAACTTCTTCACGCTCGGCCATTTCTTCTTCAACCACTGGTAGGGTTTCGATAAATTGACCAATCGCTTTACAAATGTCTTTAGTTCCATTGTTTTCTAAAGCAGAAATTGAGAAAACCTCTCCTTGCCAATCTAGTGCTTCAATCACTTTTTGGCGGATCTCTTCAGCTTCTTCTTCTAGCACTAAGTCGACTTTATTAAATACCAACCAACGTGGTTTTTCGAATAGCTTTTCGCTGTATTGCTCTAGCTCGTTGATAATGGTGATGGCATTTTCCGCTGGGTCGCTACCATCTGCCGGCAGCACATCTACCATATGCAACAATACACGACAACGCTCTAGGTGCTTCAAGAAACGTACACCAAGCCCTGCACCATCTGCAGCGCCCTCAATCAAACCGGGAATATCAGCAATAACAAAACCGCGGTTTTCTGATTGACGCACCACGCCTAAATTAGGAATAAGTGTGGTAAATGGGTAGTCTGCCACCTTAGGTTTAGCAGCAGATACACTGCGAATAAAGGTGGATTTACCCGCATTTGGCAACCCCAACATGCCTACGTCGGCAAGTAGCAATAGCTCCAATTGAAGGTTGCGAACTTCACCGGGAGTACCGTTAGATTTACGACGAGGCGCACGGTTAGTACTGCTCTTAAAGCGAGTATTACCTAAACCATGAAAACCACCTTTAGCCACCAACAAACGTTGTTTATGTTGGGTAAGATCGCCAAGGATCTCTCCAGTGTCTTGATCACGCGCTCGCGTACCAACCGGCACAGGCAGCTCTAAATCCTCACCACGCTTACCAGTACAATTAGAACCCTGGCCATTTTCGCCACGCTCTGCTTTATGAAAACGTTCAAAGCGGTAATCAATCAAGGTGTTTAGGTTTTCATCGGCAACTAAATATACACTGCCGCCATCTCCGCCATCACCACCATCAGGACCGCCACGTGGAACATACTTCTCGCGACGGAAACTAATGGTGCCATTGCCGCCGTCACCCGCGTCTACTTTAATTACCGCTTCATCTACAAATTTCATTTTTCACTCCAGCATTATCGCTTAACTATAATGCACCACGCCTACTTCGTAAGCGAAATAGTGGTTTCTTGGAAAAAAAAAGCCCCGCAGTTGCGGGGCTTTTCAAATATCGAGTTGGACGTTTATTCAGCTTCGATGCTTACAAACTTACGGTTTTTAGGACCTTTAACTTCAAATTTCACTTTGCCTTCGGCAGTTGCGAAAAGAGTATGGTCTTTACCGATACCAACGTTAGAGCCAGCGTGGAACTTAGTACCACGTTGACGAACAATAATGCTACCCGCTAATACAGACTCGCCACCGAAACGCTTAACACCTAGGCGTTTGCTTTCCGAATCGCGACCGTTACGAGTACTACCACCAGCCTTTTTATGTGCCATGAGTATTTTCCTCTAAATTAACCGTTAATGCCTGTAATGCGAACTTCAGTGAACCACTGACGGTGGCCCTGTTGCTTACGTGAATGCTTACGACGACGGAACTTAACGATTTTAACTTTATCGCCACGACCATGAGAAACAACTTCAGCTGTTACTTTGGTACCATCTACATAAGGTGCGCCTACTTTAACGTCTTCGCCATTAGCAACTAGTAATACGTTATCAAATTCAACTGTGTTACCAGTCTCAACGTCTAGTTTCTCAAGGCGAAGTGTTTGACCTTCGGCCACACGGTGCTGTTTACCACCACTTAGGATAACCGCGTACATTTTCTTCAAACTCCGCTTACACCTGATATTTCAAGGTGTCTATAATTCTCAACAATGACGGCGGATTCTACGGAAAAAGATCTGTTCCCGCAAGGGGAATTTCAAAAAAGTTTAAAAATCACGCAAGGCCAAGAATTTTAAGCGGTGAAAGCTGCTTAAACAAAGGAATTGAGATACTATTACAGCATTAAATTATCACCATAATATTGCTGAATCATCGGCAACAACCTCTAATAAGAAATTATGCAATTGGATGCGATAAAAAAGCTGTCTGATCAAGACATGTCTGCGGTAAACGAGCTTATCTTTAAAGAACTCGAATCAGATGTGGCTCTTATAAACCAAATCTCTTTTTATATTGTAAATAGTGGTGGCAAAAGGATCCGACCGCTGTTGACCGTATTGGCAGCGCGAGCTTTAGGTTATCAGCAAGATCAACACATCAAACTTGCGGCCATTATTGAATTCATTCATACCTCTACTCTCTTACACGATGATGTAGTTGATGAGTCCGAATTACGCCGCGGTAAAGATACTGCCAATGCACGCTTTGGCAACGCAGCCAGTGTATTAGTTGGCGACTTCCTCTACTCACGCTCTTTCCAGTTAATGACCCAACTGCAAAACCTTAAAGTGATGGACATACTAGCCGATGCCACCAATGTTATTGCGGAAGGTGAAGTATTACAGCTAATTAACTGCAACGACCCTGATACCGATGAAGCACGTTACTTTGAAGTTATTTACTGCAAAACAGCCAAACTGTTTGAGGCGGCCACTCGCTTAGCAGCAGTAATTGGTGAACAAAGCGCTGAGATAGAACTTGCAATGCAAGACTACGGTAAATACCTAGGCACAGCATTTCAAATTATGGATGACGTATTGGATTATGTTGCAGACCAAGCTGAGATGGGCAAAAACGTGGGTGACGACCTAGCAGAAGGTAAGCCAACCCTACCGCTTATCTACGCCATGGAACAAGCTGAGCCAGCCGATAAGGCGCTAATTAGCGAAGCCATTAAACAAGGCGGCTCGCGCGACCAACTCGACGCGATATTAGCGATTCTAGACAAAACCAAGGCACTTGATTACTGCCGAGAGCGCGCAGCTGAAGAAGCACAAAAAGCGATTGACGCTTTAGCCTTGATTGCTGACAGTAACTACAAGCAAGCGCTTATGAGCCTAGCCAATATCGCAGCCGACCGTGCCGCTTAGCTAGTTTTAATAAATGGATACAAAAAAGGCTGCCTAAGGGCAGCCTTTTTATTAGCTCAACATTAATTAAGCAAAAGGATGGCGTAAAATAATAGTTTCTACGCGATCTGGGCCAGTTGAAATAATGTCAACCGGCACTTCTAATAGCTCTTCAATGCGCGCTATGTAGTTTAATGCTGCTTGTGGCAGTTGCTCGCGAGCAGTTACACCAAAGGTGTTCTCCGACCAACCAGGCATTGATTCATACACAGGCTCAGCCACTTCGTAACCTTCAGCTGCCATAGGCGGTACTGAAAGCACATCGCCATTAGGCATTTTGTAACCGGTACAAATCTTTAACTCTTCCAAGCCATCTAGCACATCAAGTTTGGTTAAACACAAACCTGACAGGCTGTTAATTTGTACTGCGCGACGCATAGTTACTGCGTCTAACCAACCACAACGGCGTTTACGGCCAGTGGTAGCACCAAACTCATGACCTTTCACACCTAAGTGTTGGCCGATGTCATCATCAAGCTCTGTTGGGAAAGGACCAGAACCCACACGCGTGGTGTAAGCCTTAGTAATGCCCAAAACATAATCTAAATGGCAAGGGCCAAAACCACTACCTGTAGCTACGCCACCCGCAGTAGTGTTTGATGAAGTAACAAACGGATAGGTACCGTGGTCAATGTCTAATAAAGTGCCTTGAGCACCTTCAAACATAATTGAGTCACCACGACGACGTGCCTTATCTAGCAAGTCAGTAACGTCTGTTACCATAGCCGTAATTACTGGCGCCATCTTGGTCATTTGCTCAAGCACTTCTTCATAACTTACGCTTGGCGCGTCGTAGTAATGATTAAGTTGAAAGTTATGGTACTCCATCACTTCTTTTAGCTTGGTAGCAAATTGCTCCATGTCGAACAAATCGCCAACACGTAAACCGCGACGAGCAACTTTATCTTCATAAGCTGGACCGATGCCACGACCAGTAGTACCAATAGCGTTTTTACCACGCGCTTTTTCGCGCGCCATGTCTAAGGCAACATGGTAAGGCAAAATTAGAGGACAAGCTTCACTGATCACCAAGCGTTCTTTTACAGGAACGCCGCGCTCTTCGAGCATAGCCATTTCTTTAAATAGCGCATCAGGTGCTAATACCACACCATTACCAATTACACAGGTAACGTTGTCGCGAAGTACACCAGATGGTATTAAGTGGAGGACAGTTTTTTCACCGTCAATAACTAAGGTATGACCAGCATTGTGACCGCCTTGATAGCGCACCACATAGCTTGATTTGTCGGTAAGTAAGTCTACGATCTTACCCTTGCCTTCGTCTCCCCATTGGGAGCCAAGGATCACTACGTTCTTTCCCATTGTCTTTTGTCGTCTCAGTTAAAAAGCGATTCTAGCAGAAATCGGACAGTCAAGGGGTGCATGTTATACCGATTTTATGTGCCAAGGTCAAAGATTAATCACATACAAGAGTATAATAGAAACACCCACTAAGCCGAGTCCAATTTGCCGAATATTACTCGCCGGCGCTTCCGTTAATAATTTTAGTAGGCGTTTCCAACGCTTAGGAAACAATAAAGGCCCTAGGCCTTCGATAAGGCACACTAGAGCCAATGCAAGTAATACAGAATCTGTCATAAAAAAGCCCAGCGTTAACTGGGCCCTCAGTATTATTGTTTCGCAGGTTCTTTCATATAACGGAAGAATTCGCTATCTGGTTCTAGCACCATTACGTCTCCACCGTTATCGAAACTGGTGCGATAAGCCATTAAGCTACGCCAGAACTTATAGAACTCAGGGTTCTTAGTATAAGCGTCTGCGTAAATTTTAGCGGCTGTAGCATCACCTTCACCACGCATTTCGCGACCACGCTTATCTGCATCGGCCAGCAATACATTTACACGGCGGTCAACGTTAGCGCGAATAATTTCGGCTTGCTCTTGACCTTGCGAACGGTGCTCTTTAGCTACTGCTAAACGTTCTGCACGCATCCGTTGGTAAATACTACTACTTACTTCATCAGGTAAGTTGATTTGCTTAATACGCACATCGGTAACTTCGATACCAATCTCAGAAGAGCGCGCCATACGTTTAAGCGCATCTTCCATTACTTGGCCACGTTCACCAGATACGATATCGCGAATAGTACGCGCACCAATTTCGCTACGAAGACCATTGTTAATCTTACGCGTTAACAGAGACTCAGCTTGAAGTACTGAACCACCTGTTGATAGGTAGAATTGTGAAAAATCAGCGATTCGCCATTTCACGTAAGAATCAATAATTAAGTCTTTTTTCTCAGAGGTTACAAAACGGTCAGCGTTGCCATCTAAAGTTTGAATACGTGCATCTAAAGTACGCACAGAATCAATAAATGGAACCTTAAACTGTAAACCCGGTGGGTAAACCTTGGTTGCGCCATCAGCGGTACGTTTTACTTTACCAAACTGAATTACAATACCGCGCTCGCCTTCGTTCACTACAAATACCGACGAGTAACCCACCAACAAGGCTAAAATAATGCCAAAAATAGCTAATTGTTTCATGGCTTAGTTTCTCCCCGAACTAGAGCGGTCACTGCTTCGAATCGACGAAGGGCGCGACGGAATCGAGCTAGCAGGCTCTGAACTTATAGTAGATGGTTTGTTGCCCGAGCTAGATTTACGTTGAGTAGGCTGCTGGCCTTGCTCCATTAGCTTGTCGATAGGCAAGTAAAGCATGTTGCTGTTATTTGAAGCATCAATCAGCACTTTGTTCGACTTACCGTAAATCTCTTCCATCGTCTCTAGGTATAAACGGTGGCGAGTTACGTCTGGCGCATTTTCGTACTCTGGAAGCAATTGCTCAAAACGAGCCACTTCACCTTGAGCACGTAATACAATCTGCTCTTGATAACCTTGGGCTTCTTGCTCAATACGCTGAACTCGACCACGTGCTCGCGGTTCAATTTCACGTTGATAAGCTTCAGCTTCACGAATGAAACGCTGTTCATCTTCTTGTGCAGAGATAGCATCATCAAAGGCATCTTTAACTTCTTCTGGCGGACGAGCCGGCAGGAAGTTCACGTCAACCACTTCAATACCTAAGTTGTAAGGTTCGATGATTTTGTTTAATAAGGCTTCGGTTTCGCTACGTACAACTTCACGACCCGTGGTTAAAATATCATCCATGGTGGTGTGACCGATCACGTAACGCAAGGCACTGTCGGTAGCTTGTGCCAAGCTATCATCTGGCGCAGTTACACTAAACAGGTAAGCATGTGGGCGAACCACTTTGTACTGCACATCCATCTCAACGCGTACAACGTTTTCGTCTTCAGTCAGCATAAAGCCCGATGCTGGTAAAGAACGAATAGCCTCTACGTTCACTGGAATCACTTCTTGAACAAAGGTTGCTTTCCAGTTCAAACCAGAATCTACCAAACCTGATTCAGGGTCGTATTTACCAAAGGTAAGAATTACGCCCTTTTCAGCTTCTTTAATGGTGTAGAAACCGCTCGCTACCCAAATAACAGCCAAGATGACCACTACTACAGCAATGCCAAAACCACTCACACCACCGCTGCTGCCACCAGATGATGGCTTTTTACCACCACCAAAAATGCCACCAAACTTACGGCTTAGCTTAGTAATTACTTCATCTAAATCAGGCGGACCCTGATTACCATTCTTATTGTTATTGCCCCAAGGGTCACGGTCACCGCCGCCACCTTTGTTGCCAGGCTCATTCCAGGCCATCTGTGTCTCCAGAAATTAAAGTTAATGCCTACTCACATTGAGCAATAAAACTTTCCAAACTATGGTCGAACTGTTTATCTAACCGTTGCCATGCAATAGCATCAAGTCGGATATCTACAACGATATTTCCTTCATCGTCTAAACGTTCACCTGCTACGCAGTCTAACTGATACAGACGACTACGCAAGCGCCCTTCGCTAGGAGGCAAACGTAAAGTGTGGTTAACCATATCACCGACCAAACGCTCGCTGATTGCCTTAAACAACAAAGGCAAACCTTCTCCCGTTAACGCCGACACCCACACTTTTTGGGGTAAACCTTGGTCATCACGCTCAATGCGCGGACTCATATCAGGGTGTTGATCTACTTTATTGTAGACCTGCAAGAAAGGGATCTCTCCTGCCCCTATTTCATCTAATACTACCTCAACCTGCTCAACGTTTTCAGCCATTCTTTCATCACTACAATCAATCACATGTAATAATAGCTGGGCTTCACGGGTTTCGGTTAGGGTGGCTTTAAAAGCCGCCACTAAGTCATGAGGAAGGTGGCGTATAAAGCCCACAGTATCGGCAAGTATCACCTTACCTACGTCCTCAATATCGATTTTCCGTAGTGTTGGATCTAGGGTTGCAAACAACTGATCTGCGGCATAAACCTTAGATTCAGTAATTCGATTAAACAAGGTCGACTTACCTGCATTGGTGTAGCCAGCTAAGGAGACAGTGGGTAACTCGGCACGTTGCCTTGCTCTTCTGCCCTGCTCTCGTTGTTTACCAACCTTTTCTAAACGCTGTTGAATTTGTTTAATACGCGCACGCAATAAACGTCGATCGGTTTCCAACTGAGTTTCACCTGGGCCGCGTAAACCGATACCGCCCTTTTGTCTTTCTAGGTGAGTCCAGCCGCGTATTAATCGGGTCGACATGTGGCGCAATTGCGCTAGCTCAACTTGCAGCTTACCTTCGTGGGTTCGCGCGCGTTGGGCAAAAATATCTAAAATGAGGGTGGTACGATCTAAAACCCGCGCCTCACAGAGCATTTCTAAGTTTCGCTCCTGTGCTGGCGATAAAGCGTGATTAAAAATAATCACATCCGCTTGGGCACTTTTCACTAATTCTGCGATTTCTTCTGCTTTTCCGGCACCTACAAAGTACTTAGGGTGGGGAGAAACTCGGCTACCGGTGATGGTAGCCACCGCATTTACGCCTGCAGAGCTGACTAACATCTTCAGCTCTTCCAGGTCTTCTCGCTCATCTTCGTCACTAAAATTTACATGTACTAAGATGGCTTGTTCACCTGCTTCATAACGGTCAAACAAGCTATTTTACTCCTTGGCATTTACCAAGGCTGATAAGCCTTCGCAAATGCTATTCGTCGTTCTTCGAGTCGTCAGATACTGGGGTATGGTGTGGAACAGCGCGAGCTGGTACCACAGTAGAGATAGCATGTTTGTATACCATCTGGCTGACAGTGTTCTTCAACAAGATGACAAACTGATCAAATGATTCAACTTGGCCTTGCAACTTAATACCGTTTACTAAATAAATTGAAACGGGAATACGCTCACGTCGTAACGCATTCAAAAATGGGTCTTGTAATGATTGCCCCTTCGCCATGTTATTGTTCCTTTTTTCTTATTAATTAATTGGCATAGATCAAATTCGATTATATACCACTAACTTGGAGCCTTATAGCGACAATTTCAAGTATCACTTAGCGAATTAGTAATTATTTTGTTATTTCTTGGATCACCACTCTGTAACCAAGTGAGATTTGACCAGCTTTTTAACCAATTCATTTGTTTTTTAGCCAGTTGCCGTGTAGCCACTACACCACGAAATACCATTTCATCATAATCCATCTCGCCACTTAGATATTGCCACATTTGGCGATACCCAACGCTCCGCATAGACGGCAAACTTAAATCTAAATCCCCCCTCTGCATCAGCGATTTGACCTCGGCTTCAAAGCCAAGTTCCAACATCATCTTAAATCGCACTTCTATGAGATGGTGCAGTTGGGCTTTTTCTTTCGGCGCTATAGCAAACTGATGGATTTTATAAGGTAAAGGGGCAAGCGGTTGATTATTAATCTCAGTCAGCGATTTACCGGTTAAACGATATACTTCAACCGCCCTCATTAAGCGCTGATGATCGTTTACATTGATCCTTGCTGCGGAGGTGGGATCGTATTGGCTAAGTTCTTGATGCAAACTTTCCCAAGAACCGTCTGCTGCTTGCTGCTGAATCTCACTGCGTAAGGCTGCATCAGCTTCTGGCAAATCAGCAATGCCGTCCACTAAGGCTTTAAAATACAACATGGTGCCGCCCACCAACAGCGGGACATTACCACGCGCATGAATGGCATCAATTTGCTCGAGAACATCGCGGCGAAAATCGGCGGCTGAATACACTTCAGTAGGATCGCAAATATCAATTAGAGCGTGTGGGGCTTGCTGCTGTTCTTCGGCAGTTGGCTTAGCGGTGCCGATATCCATGCCACGATAGATTAATGCAGAATCAACACTAACCAATTCAGCGCCCATTTGCTGATGAAGCTGAATAGCTAATGCGGTTTTGCCTGAGGCTGTAGGCCCCATCAACGTAATAACAGGCAGGCTAGTTGTCATGATTGAAACTCTCGATGCTGGCACTTAAATCCACCGCTCGCCAAAGATGCTTAGGAAGTTGACTCGGATAGTGACTATGCAATTGTTGGCTTAGCTCTATCGCCTGTTGCCAAGTGTGCTCTTTAGGTTTGCTTTGTAGCTTAATTAGCCCACTTAACAAGGCTTCGGCTTGCTGCCATTCTGAATCCGGAAGCTGACTCATCGCCGTTAATAAACTTGGGATTAACTGAGCAAAGTCAGCTTTGCGTATCAACTTTGGCACTTGAGCCACGATAACTTGCTGCTTGTTAGCAATATTAAACACAAAGCCGATACGCCGCAGTGCTTCTTGTTGTTGGCTTAGTAAAAGATGCGTCGGCTCATCTAAAGCTAGTTTTAGCGGCAATAGCAAAGGAACGCTATCTAATCCTTGCGGCCACTGCTGCATTGCTTGGGTATAGGCCAAGTGTTGCTGGCAAGCCCAAAGGTCTAGCAATATCAACTTCTCGCCAGTACGCGCTAACAAATAGGCGCTTTCAACTAAATGCAAAGGATAAAGCGCATCGGCCTGTGGCTTAGCACTCACAGAACTCACTTGGCTAGTAGAGTCTGCTCTAGCTGCTTCACGAGTAAAATCAGCAGAACTGCTCAACCACTGATGATTAGCTGATAATTCTGAGGTTCGCGGCTTATCAGCTCGCTGTAGGCTTGACTGATAGCTCTGGCGACCTTCGCTCACTTTCGGCATGGCAGGAGCTGCACTGGCGTAGCTATGAGCAACTTGCGCTAGTGGTGGAGCGAATATTTCATTTACTGGTTCATCTTGGCAAATCGGCAGTTCGCCAGAGTGATTATGGGCCGGTATTTTGCTTAAGGCTGATGCCAATACTTGTACGATGTAGTCATGCACCAAACGGGCTTGATGAAAGCGCACTTCATGCTTAGCCGGATGCACATTCACATCGACTTGGTCTAATGGCAACTCTAGAAATAATACATAGCTGGCATATTGTTCATCGGGTAAATAGGCTGCAAATGCTTGGCGAATAGCGTGTTGTAGCAACTTGTCGCGCATCATTCGACCATTCACATAAAAATACTGCTGGTCGTTTTGCGCTCGTGCCACTTCCGGTAAACCTAACCAACCGTGTAAACGTAATTGGTCATGTTGATTATCTAAATGCAAACAGTAGTTGGCAAAAGGAGCACCAAATACCGTGCTTACTCGCTTCAGCTGCTTATCCAAGTTTGTGGCTATGCGATACTGACGGATTAATTTGCCATTGTGTTTTAAACTCAGCGCCACATCAAAACGGCTTAAGGCTAAACGCTTCAACAGCTCGTCAATGTGCGAAAACTCGGTTTTCTCAGTACGTAAGAACTTGCGTCGTGCAGGCGTACTAAAAAACAAATCGAGCACTTCTACCGAACTGCCAATAGGATGAGCGCAAGGTTGCAAACTAACTTGCATGTCACGGCCAGCAGCTTGAGCTTGCCAAGCTTGTTCTTGCTCAGCAGTACGAGAACTTAAACTTAAGCGAGAAACCGAGCTAATACTTGCCAAGGCTTCACCGCGAAAACCCAAGGTGGCTATCGCACTTAAATCATCAAGGCTGTCTATTTTGCTGGTTGCATGGCGACTAAGCGCTAAACCCAACTGCTCTTTAGCAATGCCGCTGCCGTTGTCGCGAATTAGTATGCGCTTTGCGCCACCCTTATCAATGTCGATATCGATACGTGTTGCGCCGGCATCAAGGCAGTTTTCAATTAGCTCTTTAACTACCGAAGCAGGACGTTCTACCACTTCTCCGGCGGCAATTTGGTTAGCCAGCTGCGCTGGCAATATTTGAATAGGCATCGAATTAACTATTTGGGATGGTCAGCACTTGACCGATACGCAAGGTATTTGAAGTTAGTTTGTTGGCCTTTTTCAAACCCGCAACGCTGGTATTGTAACGAGCAGCCAACACCGATAAAGACTCGCCCTTTCTCACGGTATGCTTACGCACGCCATAGGTTTGCGCATACAAAGTGCCCGCCAAAGGCTTAGTACGGTAATGGGCTTTAATGCCTTTCACTACCGCCTTGGCAATCTTTTCTTGGTGATTACCCGTTTTTAGTAACTTTTCTTCTTTGTGGTTGGTAATGAAACCGGCTTCCACCAAAATAGAAGGAATGTCTGGCGACTTAAGCACTGCTAGGCTGGCATGCTCGGGACGTTTTTTATGTAGCGAGGTTACTTTGCCTAGCTCACCCAATACTTTTTTAGCCACTTCATAAGCGGTGTTCATTGAGTAGTCCATCTGCATATCAATCAAAGCGAAGTTAAGATGAGCATCATTTTCCACACTGCCCATTACTTCGCCCACACCACCCAAAAGGTCAGACTCAGCTTCATGCTGCTCTAAATGTCTACCTACTTCACTTTTTGCCCGGCGAGTAGAGACCACCCAAACCGACGCGCCTTTGGGTTGAGAGGAGGTAAATCCATCAGCATGAATCGACACCAAAAAGTCGGCTTTGTTTTTGCGCGCTATTTGCGAGCGTTTATTTAGATTAACAAAGTAGTCACCTTCTCGAATCAACACCGCTTTTAAACCGGGCTCTTGATTAATAAGGCGTTGTGCACGCTTAGCGATAGCCAGCGTGATGTGTTTTTCGTAGGTTCTTTTGTTGCCGATGGCACCGGGGTCTTCCCCACCATGACCAGCATCGATAGCAATAATAATGTCACGGTTGCCCGCTAACTGTTGCTGCGTTTTAGCTTTAGAAATCTGCTGTTGTTGCTTTTTAATTTGTGCGCTACCGGCTTTGTCCGGCAAGTCTATCACCAAGCGATGGCCATAATTTCCGGTAGGCTTAAGGGCAAATACAGTAGGATTAACCGCTTGTGAAAGCTCAATAACCAAGCGAAAATCGCCTTTAGCCTTTGGGGTACTAGGACGGATTTTTTTAACCAAGTCGCCAGATAAGGGGACTTTACTCAAATCACTGAGCATTTTACTAGCGGAGAGATCCAAGACAAGGCGGTTGGGTTTACTTAAGTTGAAATGGCTAAACTGTGGCGCGCCAGATAAATCCAATACAATACGAGTGTTATCTGGGCCGCTCCAAACACGCACCCCAGATACATCGCTACTGGCCATTGCCAGCCCACAAAGCAAATACAATCCTAAGCCTATCCAGCGACTTAATCTAAAACTACCCTGCATGTTGACTCAACCACTCCACTACTTTTTGTCCTTGCTCGCTCAATGCTTTCACTTGAGCACTGCGCTGCTCGCCTCGATAAGCTAGCTCAACCAACAAGTCTGCTGCTGGTAAAAAGCCCAGCCCCTTTTCAGGCCACTCCACCAAACACAAACAATCGTCGGCAAAGTAATCGCGAATACCAATAAATTCTAGCTCTTCAGGGTCGGCCAAACGGTACAAATCAAAATGATTGACTCGCCACTCACCTAATTCATAAGGTTCAACTAAGGTGTAGGTTGGGCTTTTTACCTTACCGGTGTGGCCTTTACCTTGAATAAAACCACGGGTTAAAGTGGTTTTCCCAGCGCCTAAATCACCTTCTAAATAAATAACTGATGCCTGCTGACAAGCTTTAGCCAATAATGCGCCTAAAGCTACCGTTTGTTCTGCGTCAGCTAATTCAATATGCCACGTTTTCATTACAATTTTGGATTCACTAGTTGTCTTATAAAAGGCATTAGATCTGAGGCCAGCATGCCTCTTTCTCCCTGTTCTGCAGCTTCATCTGCAGCCATACCATGAATACACACCCCAAGGCAGGCAATATCAAACAATGAGTGCTTGGCTGCAAATTGGGCGATTAAGCCGCCGATTATACCAGACAAAACATCTCCCATCCCGCCCGAAGCCATGCCGGGGTTACCTACTGTACAAATTTTCACTTGTCCTTGCGCGCCTGCTACAACGGTGCCGGCACCTTTTAATACACATACACCGCCAAAACAGCGCTGTATGTTTTGAGCAGCGACAATTCTATCACTTTCTACTTCTGCCACAGAGCAATTCAACAAACGCGCTGCCTCACCTGGGTGTGGAGTTAGTACCCATTGCTCATGCTGCATCGGTGCTTTAGCCAACAGATTAAGTGCATCGGCATCTACTATGCAGGCTTTGTCCTCACTTAATACAGCTGAAAACAGCGCTTGCGCCCACTCATCTTGTCCCAAGCCGGGACCTATCACCTTACAGCTAGCCTGGATTAAACTCCTATCTAGCAGCTGCAGAGAATGCTTAGTCACTGCTGCAACCATTAACTCTGGTCGTCCGCTACTCACCACCGACTGATTTTGCGCCTGAGTAAATACATTAACCAAACCAGCACCAGTGCGTAAACAGGCTTCGGCGGCCATACGTATAGCGCCGGCCATTCCAGTATTACCGCCTACTAAAGTCACTCGGCCACAACTACCCTTATGAGCTGTTTTTGCCCTAGGCGTAAGCATCGAGCGTAACTGAGCATAATCTGCGCGGCTAACTTCAGTAGTATTTTGTAGCCCGAACAAATCACTTAGCCCCAAGCCAGCAAATACAAGTTTGCCAATATATTCAGGTGCTTGCCCAGTAAACAAACCTTGTTTGGCAGCGATAAAACAAATCGTAGCGCTAGCTTTTATCGCACTACCTAACAGCTTTCCGGTATCTGCAGATAAACCTGAAGGTAAATCTAAGGCAAGCACTGGCACGCCGCTTTGATTGACTTGAGCAAACAGCGCTTGCAATGGCGCACGCACATCACTGTTTAAACCAATGCCCAATACGCCATCAATAATCACATCACAAGGCCAATCAAAAAGTTTGCTAAGATCAAGCTGTCCGCCCTCAGCTTGCCAAGCAGCTAAGGCTTGTTGTGCTTCACTAGGCATTCGGTCTAAATCACCTAAGGCGAGCACGTTTACCTGTTTACCCGCTTGCTTGGCCAACCGCGCAACCACCAAGGCATCTCCGCCGTTATTGCCACCGCCCACTAATACCAAAATACGCTTGGCATTGGGCCATTGGCACTGCATCAGTTTAAAGGCAGCCAACCCCGCCTGTTCCATCAAAGAATACAAGCTAATACCTTGCTGCTCAGCCAGCACTGCTTCTTGGCGTTTCACCACTTCGGCGCGCCATAAACTCTGTGGTAAACTGTGCGAAAACAATCGGTGCTCTGGAGCCATGTCCCTACTATCCGAAATCGACCTAAAACAGCTGGTTCAACATATCAAGCTAACCGCTAAATCGCTAGGTTTTCAGCAGATCGGCATAACAGATGTGGATCTTAGTCAACATCATCAAGATGTTGAGCAATGGCTGGCAAAAAACTACCACGGAGAAATGGACTATTTAGCCCGTAACCTTGAGCTTCGCAAACATCCAGAGCAGCTGCATGAAGGCACTCAACGGATCATTTCGGTGCGCATGGATTATCTACCAGAGGACGCTAAGTTTGCCCAAAGCCTCAGCGCCAGCGATCAGGCATATATTAGCCGTTATGCGCTAGGGCGCGACTACCATAAACTAATGCGTAAACGGCTAAACCAACTGGGAAAAGCGATAAATGATTACTGCCAACAGCAGCTAAATATGCGCCCATTTGTCGACTCAGCCCCGGTAATGGAGCGCCAACTGGCCACTAAAGCAGGCTTAGGTTGGACCGGTAAACACAGCTTAATCATCAACCAAGATGCTGGTTCGTGGTTTTTTTTAGGTGAGTTGTTTGTTGATTTACCCCTGCCCATAGACCAACCAGTAGACGAGCAATGTGGTGATTGTGTTGCCTGCATCACCATTTGTCCCACCCAAGCCATTGTTGAGCCCTACCAAGTGGATGCACGTCGCTGTATTTCTTATCTCACCATTGAATACGATGGGATCATAGATGAAGAATTACGACCGCTAATGGGCAATCGCATCTACGGCTGCGACGATTGCCAGCTTACCTGCCCTTGGAATCGCTACGCCCAGCTAACTCAAGAAGCCGATTTCGCTGCCCGAGAGCAACTGGATCAACCAACACTGTTAGCGTTATTTACCTGGACCGAAGAAGAGTTTTTAAAGAAAACCGAAGGCTCGCCAATTCGTAGGATCGGCTATCAACAGTGGCTACGTAATATCGCAATTGCCTTAGGCAACGCCGCCTATTCACAACAAGCTATTGATGCGCTAAGCGCCAAGCAAGGGCTTGAAGCCGTTGCCCAACACCATGTTTATTGGGCGATAGAGCAACAACAGAATAAAGCGGCAAAAGCTTCTCGCAAAACCGCACGTTTGATCCGTATTATAGAAAAAGGATTAACTCGTGATGCTTAATGCATCAGTAGAATAAGTTCTGTTACACTTTTTAAGAACAAATAAAATGGAAGCAGCTCATGCACTTACTTGGCGTTGATATTGGTGGCACCGGCATAAAGGCAGCCATCGTAGATTCTACCACTGGCGAGCTTATTAGCGAGCGTCACCGCATTGCCACCCCACAGCCTGCCACGCCCAAAGCAGTAGCCCAAAGCTTAAAGCAAATGGTTGAGCACTTTTCTTGGCAAGGTCCTATTGGTTGCGGCTTTCCTGCAACGGTTCACCATGGGGTTGCCCAAACCGCCTCTAATATTGATAAAAGCTGGATTGGCACCAACGTTGAAGCCTTATTCGCTGAATATACCGACTGCCCGTGTTATGTAGTGAACGATGCCGATGCGGCCGGTATGGCCGAAATGGCCTTTGGCGCAGGTCACCAACACCAAGGTGTGGTAGTGATTATTACCGTTGGCACCGGCTTAGGTAGCGCTGTGTTTGTAAATGGCGAATTGCTTCCCAACACCGAGTTTGGCCATATTATTTTGGAAGGGCGAGTAGCCGAGCACTATGCCAGCGCCAGAGTGCGCGAAGCAGAAGAGCTAAGCTGGAAGAAATGGGGCAAGCGCTTCAACCTTTACCTACAGCGCCTCGAGTTTTTAATGTCGCCCGATTGCTTCATTATTGGTGGCGGTGCCAGTAAAAAATTCGAAAAGTACCAAGCGCAGCTCAATTTAAAAGCTGAAGCATTGCCTGCACAGGGCTTAAACCAAGCAGGCATTGTTGGCGCAGCCATGTACGCCCAACATCAAAGCTAATTAAGATTCGAGGATAGAGCCGCTTAAATAAGATTGGCGAAGCGGCTCGTCAAAATGCTCAATGCTATAGCGAAGCAGCTCTCTGGGCAGTTCGCTAAGATGCTGTTGCAAAAATGCCTCTACCGCTGGCTTATCTCGCTTGGCCAGCTCTCTCAGCATCCACCCCACCGCTTTGTGCATTAAGGGGTGAGCATGGGTATGAAAGCGCTTAGCTAGCGCAATTGTTAAATCAACATCATTTTGGCGTATATAGTAAAAGCAACTCACCATAGCAATACGTTGCTGCCACATACTACTGCTGCTAGCGAATTGCTCAAGCAGCTCCCAGTCTTGATGCTGCCAGATATAAGGACCAACAATTTTAGGCGCTGAGCAGTCAACCAAATCCCAATTATTCACATACTCTATGTAGCGCTGGTAAAACGCCAACACCGCGTGTTGTTGCTGATGATTTTTCGCTTTTTGATAATGTTGACACATTACTACCAAGGCAAAAAAGCGCTCCTCATGAAAGGCTGAGGAGATTAAGTCTGTAAGCTCCTCTAGAGGCAAAGGATAGGCTTTGGCAACCCTTCTAGTATTAGGCACACGAACACCTAGAAACTGATCACCTTCGCCATAACCACCTGGCAATGCTTGAAAAAATTTCGGCAAGTAAACTGCTTTTTCTGGCTCAGCATATTCACGTAAAGCTTTTTGAACTTGTTCTACTTGATTCATCACCCACCCTTTTATGCTCAACAAAATGCTTACCTTTAACACAAGCTTATACCAATCACACTAAGTAAGTGATCAGAAATAACGCAGGAAAAATACTCGAGAATAAGACAGAAACTTTCGATAAGTAGTTATTCTACAATCAAAAATTCTAACGCAGTGATCGAGTATTTTAACCAGATAGAATGAACAGGTACTTAGTACGATTGGTATTAACCCACCATCAACCGCGTGAGTATTTGATTGACCATAAACAACAGGCAAAAAAAAGCCCCGCATCAATGATGCAGGGCTTCAATTTGGAGCGGCACATCGGGTTCGAACCGATGACCTCAACCTTGGCAAGGTTGCGCTCTACCAACTGAGCTAGTGCCGCTTAATTTTTATCACTATTGAGCGCTGTGTTCTTCCACGCTGAGCTAGTGCAGCTCAACTTCAACTACTTGGTATTAGTTAAAGTTTTAAATTTGGAGCGGCACATCGGGTTCGAACCGATGACCTCAACCTTGGCAAGGTTGCGCTCTACCAACTGAGCTAGTGCCGCTTAAATCTTTATCACTATTTAATGTGTTGAGAGCTTAGCCAAAGGTTGCGCTACTCTTTATATCCACACTGAGCTAGTGCTGCTCAACTTCAACTACTTGGTATTAGTTAAAGTTTTAATTTGGAGCGGCACATCGGGTTCGAACCGATGACCTCAACCTTGGCAAGGTTGCGCTCTACCAACTGAGCTAGTGCCGCTTAATCTTTATCACTATTTAGTGCGTTGAGAGCCTAACCAAAGGTTGCGCTACTCTTTGTTACCACACTGAGCTAGTGCCGCTTAATTTGCTAAATCAAAGTTAGGCCATGCCTTCACGTTGTTTAGGGCTGCGAATTATACGAGGAAATTTTGCCTTTGCAAGAGCTGCAAAAGAAAAAATTACAGCTCTTAAACTGTTTGTTTAGTTTTCGCCCAGTTTAAAGAAGGTTTTTTGATAATGCTGCATTTCTGCTATTGATTCGCGAATATCATCCAAAGCTAGATGAGTACCGCTTTTAGTAAAGCCATCTAAAATTTCTGGCTGCCAACGGCGAGCCAATTCTTTTACCGTACTTACATCTATGTTTCGGTAATGAAAGAACTGCTCAAGCTCAGGAAGGTACTGGTGCATAAAGCGACGATCTTGACCAATGCTATTGCCACACATCGGAGATACACCCTTAGGCACCCATTGCTTGATAAAATCAATCGTTTGCTGGGCAGCTTGCTTCTCATCAACACAGCTGGCGCGAACTCTAGCAACCAAACCAGATCCAGTATGAGTATTAGTACACCACTCATCCATGCCCGCTAAAACTTCGTCAGATTGGTGAACAGCAATCACCGGCCCTTCTGCAAGAATGTTTAATTGAGCGTCGGTAATAATCGTCGCGATCTCTAAAACGCGATCAGTCATGGGTTCGAGACCAGTCATCTCCATATCAACCCAAACTAAGTTCTGTTCACTAACAGTCATGTTGACCCTATTTATATTTCGGAAATATTTTCCGCAAATCTTTGATAAGCGGTATCATAGCGATTTATTACACTTACTTGAATAGCAGTTTTCGTGACAAAGAGAAAGAAACTGAGCCAAGGTCAGCTTCGCCGTGTGCGCAGCAACCAAGAAAAGCGCTTAAAAAAACAAGATAGCCACCAATGGTTAGATGACCAATTAGGTCCTCAACAAGAGGGAACTATCATTAGCCGCTTCGGCCAACATGCCGATGTGGAAGCTAACAATGGAGAAATATTCCGTTGTAATATGCGCCGTTCAGTAGGCTCTTTAGTCACTGGAGATGAAGTTGTTTGGCGAGCCGGCAACGAAGAACAATCCGGTATTCGAGGGGTAATTGAAGCCTGCCACGAACGCCGTTCGGTACTAACCCGCCCTGATTTTTACGACGGCATTAAAGCCATTGCCGCCAACATCGACCAAGTAGTGATAGTTTCTGCGGTATTACCCGAATTCTCCACCAGCATTGTAGATCGCTACCTAGTTGCCGTTGAAGATGTAGATCTTGAACCCATTATCCTGCTGAACAAAGTTGATCTGCTTGATGCCGAGCAACGCAAAGTAATTGAAGAGCAACTCAAAAATTACCAGCAGCTTGGCTACAAAGTTATTTACGCTAGCACCAAACAAGCTGAAGGGCTTGATGATTTAAGCCAACAATTAAGCAATAAAACCAGTATTTTTGTTGGCCAATCAGGCGTAGGCAAAAGCTCCCTGGTAAATAGTCTTCTGCCAGAGCAAAGCATCGATACCAAAGAAGTATCTGAAGTATCAGGCCTAGGCCAGCACACCACCACCACCGCTCGTTTATATCACTTAGTATGTGGCGGCCGCTTAATCGACTCCCCCGGAGTACGAGAGTTTCAACTTTGGCACCTTGAAAAAGACCGAGTAGCTTGGGGCTTTATCGAATTTCGTCCTTGGTTAAATCAATGCCGTTTTCGTGATTGCAAGCACCAAGGAGACCCTGGCTGCGCGATGCAAGAAGCGATAGACTCAGGCAAAATTTTGCAACAGCGTTTCGACAGCTACCAGCGTATTCTCGAAACGATGGAAAATAACAAACCTTCTCGGGTTATTCCCGGAAAGAAATAATTAAACCAATAAACAACGAGAACGTAGCGTGTTAGACAAAATTAAAGTTGCCGCCCAGTACTGCTTCCCTCAACACGGTTTATCCCGCTTAGTGGGTAAGCTTGCTCAAGCTGAAGCAGGAAAGTTGAGTCATTGGATCATTAAAAAGTTCATAAACCACTATCAAGTAGACATGAACGACGCGGTTCACAGCGAAGCCAATGCTTATCCAAGCTTCAATGCGTTTTTTACTCGTCCGTTAAAGCCTGGCACCCGCCCTATTGTTGAAGGCAACAACAAGCTTGCTCACCCGGTGGATGGCGCAGTAAGCCAACTTGGTCCCATTCAGCATGGTCAGTTAATTCAAGCCAAAGGTCATGACTACAGCGCCCGTGAGTTGCTTGGTGGAGATAAAGCCTTAGCAGAAGAATTTAGCGACGGCGACTTCGCTACCATCTATCTAGCTCCCAAAGACTACCACCGCATTCACATGCCTTGTAAAGGCAAATTACGCAAAATGGTGTATGTACCAGGGCAACTTTTCTCGGTTAACCCTCTCACTGCTGCCAACGTGCCCAACCTATTTGCCCGCAATGAGCGCGTCGTGGCCATTTTTGATACTGAGTTCGGCCCTATGGCCATGGTATTAGTAGGTGCAACTATTGTTGCTAGCATAGAAACCATTTGGTCTGGCACCGTAACGCCGCCGGGCGGGAAACAAGTATTCACTTGGGATTATCAAGACCAAGATATTAGCCTAGACAAAGGCGCCGAAATGGGCCGCTTTAAATTAGGCTCGACCGTAGTGATGCTATTTGCCAAAGACGCCATAGAATTTGAGCAATCATTAGCGCCAACAGTTGCCACCGTAATGGGTACTCACTTTGCAACTAAAGCTGAATAGCTACTATAAGCCTTGGTAATTCTTTACCAAGGCTTATTCAATTCTGCTTATTATTACGCTATTTCAAATATTTAATATAAAATAACTAACAAAGCTAAGCGCAATGATGCGGTCTTAACCATGGCTGTTTACCAATGACTTTATCGATTTTCTCTCGCGGTTTCCTCGTATCGCTACTGTTTTTTTGCTTAGCAGCACAAGCAAACGTGGGCGGAGAATCTCATCTCAAAGGCTTAATCAGCTCCCTAGATACCCAGCCTAGCAACTTAAACACCCAGCAGCAGCAACTCATCTATGAGGAATCCTTAGCGCTATTAAAAGAGGGCAATAGTTACCGCGAAAAAGCCAAATACTACCGCGGAATTATCAACAACTTCTCCCGCCTACGAAAAGAGCAACAAGAGCAACTAAATCAATATCAAGCGCCGGTCATTGAAAACTTAGCTGAGCTAAACTCGAATCAATTAAATGAACAGCTCACTATTTGGCAGGCTAAGCTCAGCAATACCAATAGCCAAATTGACGAGCTAAAACAGCGCCAATACCGCATCGATTTAGACGTTAGCGAAAACCACCAGCGCAGCGGACCGCTGCGCGAACAATTAACCACGGTTCGCGCGAAGCTAGAGCAACTTGAATTTGGCGTGCTTAACGAAGTGGAAGAAGCCGAGCGAGTTCGAGCTCAAGTTAACGAAGCTAGCCTAACGGCCCAGTTAGCGATGCTGGAACTCGCTGCGCAAAGTGCTAACCACCGAAACGAGCTGCTACAGCTTGAAATAAGCTTGCTACAACGCACTCAGTTGGCAGAAAAGCGGATTGTAGAAAGTGTTAAAAATCGCTTGTCACTAGAGCATCGAGCAGAAGCTCAACGGCTATCTGATCAGCTAGCTTTTGCCGCTCCCGAGTTACTTAATGACCCGATAGTGAAAAACTTAGTAGAACAGAATCAGTTACTACAAACAGAGCTATCAGCCTTATTTGAACAAAGTGAAGAGATTGCCGACTTACAGGAAGAGGTAAACGACGAGCTTGAACACATCAAACTCACCTTTGCCAATTTTAAAGAACAAGTATCCTGGTTAAAGGTCACTCGCTCCTATGGTGAATACCTAAGAGAGCAGATCTCGAGTTTGCCAAAATTCAAAGCAGTTGCGCCAATAGAGCAACAGATCATTGAAGTGAGAATCAGTAAACATCGTCACCAAAATCTACTTTATACCCAACGTAATCAGAGCCAAAGAAAGGCTCAGCGCGAGTTCATCGCCACCTTAAATCAAGAACAAGCCAGAATATTTAACAAACATTTGAAGCTTAATCAGCAGCTTTCAGACAAATACTTACTGGAGTTAGACGCAAGACTATTTGAGTTAGCTCGACTTAAACTGGATTACTCAAAACTAAACAGTCAACTGAACACCATTAACCAAGAAGCCAACCAAGAGCTATTTTGGACGGCCGATGTAAAAGCCATCGATTTAAGCTTTTTCAGTGATATTCGTTACTCTTTGATATGGTTATTTAGCGCTCAGCAATACTCACAACTCAGCGATGCCATCGCCAAACTGTCTTGGCTATGGTTAGGCTGGTTATTGCTAGTGGCAGCCAGTGTTGCTTACATCTACTACCTAAAAAAACATTGGCTGAAAGGCTACCTTCAGCGCATCGATTCAAAAACCGGCAACATTACCCGTGACAAATTTAGCTATACCCTCGCCAATTTGTTAGTCAGTGCGGTATTTGCTACTCCCGTGGCACTATTTATTGGCAGTGTGGGTTTTGCCCTGATGTATGAATGGGAGTCTTCCTTCGCTCGCGACTTGGGAGATGCCCTATTTAACGTTGCCATCGTGTTATGGCTATTTCATTTGTTACAGCAGTTTTGCCAGAAAAACGGCCTGCTAAATACCCATTTCAAATGGCCTTTGGTAAACATCAGCCAAGCAATTACCTTAATCCGCCGCGTGGTTTATGTAAGCTTGCCCTTAGTATTCATCCTTAATCTGTGCATATTACAAACCAGTCAGCCGGCCTATAGTGGCTTGGCACGTTTGGCCTTTATTGCATTGTTATTGTGGGTAGCTTACGGCTTTCACAGTATTTATCGCATTGAGCTTCCGGTGAACTATCACTTGGATATTTTTAAAGCTCCGCAACTAGCTAAAAAGCTGATTTGGGGCGCCGCCATAAGCATCCCCTTAATGGCAGCACTCGCCTCTGCAGCAGGCTTTTTTGCCACCGCATTTACGGTTTATTGGCAAGTTGTGCTTAGCTTCATCATCGCTGCGGTTTTCTTATTGGGCTATTTGCTTATTCATCGCTGGATGCTTTTACAACGCCGCCGAATTGCCTTTGACCGAGCCAAGGTGCGCCGCGCTGAAATGATTGCCCAGCGCCAATCTGAAGAAGAGGACCCTTCTAGCTCAAATGAAGGAGTGATTGATTCAATCGAAGAACCAGTCATCGACCTCGACACCATTAGCGCCCAGTCTTTGGGTCTACTGCGTGCAGCCTTGGTACTGTCTCTAGTATTGGTTCTGCTGTTGAGTTGGTCAGAAATGACCAGTGCGTTTTCGTTTCTAGACAACATTACATTGTGGGAAAGTAGCTCTAGCCGCGCCGGTGTAGCCACGGTAGACGCCATTACCCTGCGATCTCTAGGCTCTGCCCTATTGGTATTCTTTTTTGCAGTAGTGCTTATCCGCAACTTACCTGGTTTGTTAGAACTGATGGTCTTGCAGCATTTATCACTTAACCCAGGCACCGGCTTTGCCATCACCACCATGATTAATTACATGGTAATACTGTTTAGTATTTTCAGTGGTTTTGGTTTGTTGGGCATCGAGTGGTCAAAACTTCAATGGTTAGTTGCTGCGCTTACCGTAGGTTTAGGTTTTGGTCTGCAAGAGATTTTTGCTAACTTTATTTCAGGCTTAATTATTCTGTTTGAAAAGCCAATTCGAATTGGCGATACCGTGACAATTCGCGAACTTACCGGCACTATTTCTAACATTGAAACTCGCGCTACCACTATTGTGGATTGGGATCGCAAAGAAATTATCGTGCCTAACAAGGCCTTTATCACAGAACAATTTATTAACTGGTCGCTCACCGATCCAATCACCCGTGTGGTGCTAATGGTGCAAGTTAAACAAGGCTCTGATAACCAGCTAGTGAACAAACTATTGCAAGAAGCGGTAGATGCTAACAGCTTGGTACTAGCCAACCCCGCACCAGAAATATACTTTACCGAATACACCAACAACGGAATGAAATTTGAAATGCGTGTTCACGTGAGTGAAATGCGCTACCGCTTACCGATGACCCATGAACTGTACACTTTGATCAATGACAAGTTTAAGGCGAATAACATAGAGATAGCCTACCCACAATTAGATATATCTCTCAATCCCTGAGCACGGTTTTGTTATCTTAAGGGCTATAAAAAACCTCTATTTCAATTAATTAGCCCAGAGACCCTCGATCATGGCCGTGCAAAAACATTTCAAGCTGCTGGTTTGTTTTATTGTTCCCCTGTTAATACTGGCACTTCCCACCAGTGCCATTCCACTACCAGAGTTAACCGTGGTTCAACACCGTATCATTGCTATCTTTGTACTGGCGGCGCTGTTATGGATTTTTGAACCCGTGCCGGTGTTTGCTACTTCATTATTAATTATCACCTTGGAACTGGTGCTTATCTCTAACCAGGGAATTAGTGCCATTGTGGCCGATACAGGCCCAGCACCAATGGGTGAACTGCTGCCCTATACCAGTATCTTTAATGCCTTTTCATCGCCAATTATCATCCTGTTTATGGGCGGCTTTGCCCTAGCGATTGGCGCTTCTAAGTTTGAGCTAGACAACAACTTAGCCCGCGTACTTCTCAAGCCATTTGGCAAACGCATTCCAATGATCATGCTCGGCATTATGCTAATTACTGCCGTGTTCAGTATGTTTATGAGTAACACTGCAACCACCGTGATGATGCTGGCCATTGTAGGCCCCTTAATTGCCGCTGCACCGCGTAATGACTTGGGCATGAAAGGCCTAATTTTAGCTATTCCAGTAGCGGCTAATACCGGTGGCATAGGTACTCCAATTGGTACGCCACCCAACGCCATTGCCCTGCAATACATTCCCGAAGGGCAAATTACCTTCGCTTCTTGGATGGCATTTGGTATTCCTTTTGTGATCATTCAACTAGCGATTGGCTGGTTTTTACTGTGCAAGCTCTATCCCTCAAAAACCGGTGTATTAGAGTTAAATTTGAAAGGTCATTTTCAACGAAGTACTCGCGCTTACATTGTGTATGCCACGTTTGCGCTCACCATCTTACTGTGGCTAAGCACCGCGTGGCACGGCATGAACAGTTACGTAGTGGCTATTATTCCTTTAGCGGTGTTTACCTTAACGGGAGTCATTGGCAAAGACGATCTCAAGCTATTTAACTGGGACGTTTTATGGTTAGTGGCCGGTGGTATCGCCATGGGTATGGCATTGGAAAAAAGTGGCTTAGCAGCCAAAATAGCTACATCTATCGACTTTGCTAGCCTGCCCACGTTAGCGGTAATTGTGGTGCTATCGATTATTTGTGTGGTGATGGCGAACTTTATGTCGAACACGGCCACCGCCAACTTAATTATGCCCATTGCGGCGGCAGTTGCCACTAGCTTGCATGGTTTGGATGGTGACGGCGGCATCACAACCCTACTAATTATTGTCGCCCTGTCGGCTTCCTTAGGCATGATGTTACCCGTTAGCACCCCGCCCAACGCCTTGGCTTACTCAACCGGCTTTATTGAAACCAAAGACTTAATAAAAGTAGGCGGGATTATTGGCTGTACCGGCTTGGCGCTACTGTATGTGGCTATGATGATATTCCTATAACACCAAAATAAACGGGAGCACAGCTCCCGTTTATTTGTTTACGCCCTGTCTACACTAAAGCTTTGCACCGCTTGAATGTTAGGCGTGCCTAACGCCAACATCAACAGGCGGTCGATGCCTAGAGCAACGCCTGCACAAGCGGGGAGGCCTGCCGCTAAAGCAGCTAAAAAATGCTGATCCACTTGCGCAGCAGCCAAGCCCATATTTTCCCGAACCTGCTGGTCTTTAGCAAAACGCGCGGCTTGCTCCTTAGCGTCGGTGAGTTCATGAAAGCCATTGGCTAACTCTATGCCTTTAAAATACAGCTCAAAGCGCTCTGCTACTTGCGGGTCTTTTGCTGAAATTTTAGCTAGCGCGGCTTGTGATGCTGGAAAGTGATAAACAAAGCAAGGGCGCTGCTGGCCAATTTTAGGCTCAACGCCCAAGCTAAATAACAGCTGCAAAATGGTGTCTCGATCAGGCTCATTCACCACTAAATCTTCAACCGATAGGCGTTTAGCTACAGCAACAAACTCAGCTTGGCTAGCATTAATGGGATTGATGCCAAGGTGTCGCTCAAAGGCTTCAACATAGCTTAAACGCTCTGCCTTATCACAAGCCAAGACCTCGGTGATTAACTCATCCATTTCATCCATTAAGGCAAAATGGTCAAAGCCAATACGGTACCACTCCAACATAGTGAACTCTGGGTTATGAAAACGCCCAGCCTCTTCATTACGAAAAGCTTTTGCCAGCTGATAAATGCAGCCACTGCCAGCAGCTAATAAACGCTTCATATGAAACTCGGGCGAGGTTTGTAAATACAAAGGCATGGTTTTGGGTGCTGCCGGCCCAGACAAAGTTGTGCTGAAGCTATGCAAGTGCACGTCACTCACGCAGGCCTGGCTTAAACAAGGTGTGTCTACTTCCATCACTTCACGCTTGGCAAAAAAACATCTGATTTTGTTAATGATTTTTGCTCTTTGCTGAAGTACTTGAATACTTGCAGAGGGTTGCCAAAGTGTTTCAGACATGCAAATTTTTTCCTGCATTGAGTTAGAAATTGTCGCGGGGTTTTATACCACTTTGCTAACAAAAGCGGGAGTTATATCTCAAAAGCTAAATTATCTCAGCAGCTTGCACAAAGTAGCGTCAATATTTGATTTTAGTCAAGCATCAAAAAGCTAATACCCGCACAATCATTGTAGGCTTATTTCGTATGGAGAAAAGCGTGGAAGTAATCAAAACTGATGTCGCCATTGTTGGCGCTGGGGGCGCAGGTTTACGCGCCGCCATTGAAGTTGCAGAACAACACCCCGAGTTAGAAGTAGCATTAATTTCAAAAGTATATCCAATGCGCAGCCACACTGTTGCCGCAGAGGGTGGTGCTGCAGGTGTAGCTCAAGATCACGATAGCTTTGATAACCACTTTAACGACACCGTATCGGGTGGCGATTGGTTGTGTGAACAAGACGTGGTGGACTTTTTTGTTGAGCGCGCTCCCAAAGAACTCACTCAGCTAGAACACTGGGGTTGCCCTTGGTCACGTCGTCCCGACGGCAGTGTAAACGTACGCCGTTTTGGTGGCATGAAAATCGAGCGAACTTGGTTTGCAGCCGATAAAAGTGGCTTCCACATTCTTCATACCTTGTTTCAAACTTCAACCAAGTACCCGAGCATTAAGCGCTACGACGAGCATTTTGTGCTCGACCTAGTCGTAGAAGACGGCCAAGTAAAAGGGGTTATCGCCTTAGATATCGCCGAAGGTGTAGCCAAGCTTATTCAAGCTAAGTCGGTGATTATTGCCACTGGCGGTGCAGGTCGCGTTTATCGCTTTAATACCAACGGCGGCATTGTGACTGGCGACGGTATGGCCTTGGCTTATCGTCATGGCGTAGCACTGCGTGATATGGAGTTTGTCCAATATCACCCTACTGGTTTACCCGGCTCAGGCATTTTAATGACCGAGGGCTGTCGTGGTGAAGGCGGCATTCTTACCAACAAAGATGGCTATCGTTACTTGCAAGACTACGGACTAGGGCCTGAAACGCCAGTTGGCGAACCTAAAAACAAATACATGGAGCTAGGGCCTCGTGACCGTTTAAGCCAGTGCTTTTGGCAAGAAGCGCAACTTGGTCGCACCATTGAAGGACCAAATGGCGACTACGTAAATCTCGACCTTACCCACTTAGGCGAAGACTACTTACTAGAACGCCTACCGTTTATTTGCGAATTGGCGAAAGCCTACATGGGCGTAGACCCCGTTAAAGAGCCGATTCCAGTGCGCCCAACCGTGCACTACACCATGGGTGGCATTGAAACCGACGGCCGCTGTGCCACATCACTAAAAGGCTTATATGCCGCAGGTGAATGTTCATCAGTTGGCTTGCATGGCGCCAACCGTTTAGGCTCTAACTCACTCACCGAAATAACCGTATTTGGTCAGGTGGCGGGCGAATCGGCAGCACGCAATGCCATTGTGAGTGAGCATAGCGACAGTGCTTCATTGCTTGAGCAAGCAGAGCAAACGCTGGCTAAGTACCAAGCCTTAAAATCGAATCAAGGTGATGAAAAAACCTCAGACATTCGCAACGAGTTAGGTCGTACCATGGAAGCTGGCGTGGGCATTTACCGCACCGCAGAAACCATGCAACAGACCATCGATAAAATTGCCGAGCTAAAACAGCGCTACAAAAACATTAAGTTGGTAGACGACAGCGAAGTGTTTAATACCGAATGGCTCTACGCTGTAGAACTTGGTTACTTACTAGACGTAGCCGAAGCGATGGCGGTCTCGGCGATTAACCGCAAAGAGAGCCGCGGCTCGCACCAGCGTATTGACGGTTATGAGCAGCGTGATGATGTGAATTTCCTTAAACACACTTTAGCTAATTACCGCCCTGACAGTGCACCAGAGATTAGCTACAGCGATGTGAAGATCACCAAATCTCAACCTGCCGAACGTGTTTACGGCGCAGCCGCCGATGCCCAAGAAGCAGCCAAAAAACAAGCGGAGGCAAATTAACATGGCCGAAACGATGAAAATCGATATTCTGCGCTACCGCCCAGAAAGCGACAACGAGCCGGTATGGCAAAGCTACGACGTTCCTTACACCCGCGAAATGTCGCTGCTAGAAGCCTTGGCTTACATTAAAGACGAACTTGACCCAACCCTTAGCTACCGCTGGTCTTGCCGCATGGCTATTTGTGGTAGCTGCGGCATGATGGTAGATGGCGTTCCTAAGTTAGGCTGTAAAACCTTCTTGCGTGATTACCCCAATGGCATGAAGGTAGAAGCGCTAGCAAACTTTCCCATCGAACGTGATTTAGTGGTAGACATGAGCGACTTCATTGAGAAGTTAGAAGCCATAAAACCATACATCATCAACGATAATCCACGCGACTTAGAAGATGGCTGTCACACCCAATCACCTAAGCAAATGGCGCAATATCGTCAATTCTCGATGTGCATTAACTGTGGCCTTTGTTACGCGGCATGTCCGCAATATGGCTTAGACAAATCTTTCACTGGACCGGCTGCACTAGCACTATTACACCGCTACAACCAAGACAGCCGTGACGCAGGCAAGGCCGAGCGTATGAAAATAGTCAACGCTGAAGAAGGCGCATGGGGCTGTACCTTTGTGGGTTACTGCTCAAAAGTCTGCCCGAAAGACGTCGATCCGGCCGCCGCTATTCAACTCGGCAAAGTAGATAGCGCTAAAGACTATGTGATAGCCATGTTCAAGCCAGGAGAGTAAGCATGAGCAAACGTAAACCTTATGAACGTAAGTTGGGTGCAACTTGGTGGCTAAAAAATACCTTTCATACCAAGTACATCATCCGTGAAGGCTCAAGCCTAGTGATTGCCATTTACAGCTTTGTATTGCTGTTTGGTCTATTTCGTTTAAGCCAAGGGGCCGAGGCCTTTAACGGTTGGCTAGATGCAATGAGCCAACCAGGCTGGGTAGTATTTCACATACTTAGCCTTGCCTGGACGCTTTATCACAGCATTACCTGGTTTAGCTTAGCCCCTAAAGCCGCCAACATTTGGCTAGGCCAAAAGCGCGTACCCGACAGCTGGATAGTAAGCGGGATGTACGGCGCTTTGGCAGTAATTAGCTTAGCTGGCTTAATCTTGGTTTTGATTTAGGAGACACCAATGAAACGTTCTAATGAACCTGTATTTTGGGGAATGTTTGGCGCTGGCGGCATGGTTGCTGCGCTATTCACACCTATCGCTATTTTAATTACTGGCTTACTGGTGCCTATGGGGATTATTCCGGGCGAACAATTCTCTTATGAGCGACTCCTAGCCTTCTCCCAACACTGGTTAGGCGCAGCAGTAATTTGGATAGTGATTAGCCTGCCGTTATGGTTATGTATGCATCGCCTCTATCACACCCTGCATGACTTCGGCATTCACGCTGGCAACTTAGTAAAAGCATTGTTCTATGGCGTAGCCTTCGCTGGCTCCATCGCCTGTGCAACACTGCTGTTACTGGGCTTAGTATAAATAACTAAAAACAAAGTGGGCTAAGTTAATTGCCCACTTTGTTTCACCACTACATCATCCCTAACTGCTCGCAATTTATTACTGCTACCCGCTAAATGCTTCGATAAAACATATCGTACTAATCAGTCCAAATGCCAGCCAAGACAAGTGTTTGGCTTTGGTAAAAAACAGGGCTAGCAAAGCGCTCAGTAAAAACACACTGCCAATAATTAATAACAACAAAGTGTCGGCGGGTGAAGCGGTAAACAATAGAGCAGCAAAGCCCAGTGCGCATACAGACAATATATGCCAACAAAACCGCAGAGTGCCCTTGGTAAAATGATCACCACCCAATAAATGCGGAATGTTATCGCGTTTAAACAAACGGATAAGAATGTACTTTTCACCTAAATAGGAATGCACCACCGCAATTAAGAGCAATATCAGTGACGCAACAGCAAGCAGCATATCTACTCCTTGGATTCGGAATTTAAAAAACTTAGTACCTAATATACCTTGTCAAAACATAGAACAGCGTAGCACTGCTGCTAAGTGTTGTTAGAGGAGTAAAAAAAACTGACTCCCTACAGCAACACCCAAGTTTAGTCATTTTGGTGAAAAATAGATGTAGAGAAAAAATGCGATAAAGCTGCTTTAGCTGCGGATGCCGGAAGGATTAAAATATAGTTAAGCCTAGTAAAAGGGCGGCCAGTGCAACAATACACTCAGTTAAAAACCAATTATCACAGATAACACTTTTACTAGCTTAAAGAGTAAATACGCTTAGCTGGGCTCAGCCTACTTTCATGTCTCGTTGGCAGTTACGTTTAAGTAAACGAATTTCTGATTCTAACTGCATCTCTCGCTGTTTAAGCATATCCAATTCTGCTTCTTTACAAGCTAACTGCTCAAACACCCCGGTTGGGTAATCACCTGCACCTTTTGCAAAACTCAGTTTATGGGAGTAACGCTTACTTACATGCCCTACAGGTGCTTCTATCACTGCTTCCATACTGATAACCTTTTTGTCATTAAGTGGGTCGTTGATTAAGCATTGCAGACAAATGGCGTTTGCGCAAAGTTTAAAATTGACTTAAATCAAAGCGATTAACGAGGGAATTTTATTCAACTAGCAAACATATTTTTCATCTAAAAAGTTAGTTGATCAAACTAGATCTTAAACAAAAAACGAAATAAAAAAGGGAGCCGAAGCTCCCTACTATTTTTTAAGTAGTGATTACTTTACACGGCCTACATATTCGGCGCTGCGAGTATCAACCTTAACCACTTCACCAATCTGAATAAACAATGGCACACGCACAACCGCGCCAGTGCTTAAAGTAGCAGGTTTACCACCTGTACCGGCAGTATCACCCTTAAGGCCTGGATCTGTTTCTGTCACTTCTAACTCTACAAAGTTAGGTGGCATTACAGCAATTGGATTTTCGTTCCAAGTGGTAATAACACATACGTCTTGCTCAACTAACCACTTGGCCGTATCGCCCACTGCTTTTTCGTCAGCGGCAATTTGCTCAAAAGTATCGTTGTTCATGAAATGGTAGAACTCGCCATCGTTGTATAAATAGGCTAATTCGTAATCCATTACGTCGGCAGCTTCTACAGATTCGCCCGACTTAAAGGTTTTTTCTAATACTTTACCGGTTAATAAACGGCGTAACTTAACGCGGTTAAATGCTTGGCCTTTGCCTGGTTTTACAAATTCGTTTTCTAGAATTGCGTATGGTTCGCCGTCGAGCATAATTTTTAGCCCGCCTTTGAATTCACTGGTACTATATGACGCCATTTGGTCCTCTACTTACAAGGTAATATCAATTTCAATGTTGCGAATAATACCGCGAAACGACGCTGCTGTGCAGGGTAATTGGCAAAAAGAGCTGGCAAACGCCATCACAGATCCCAAAGATCTGCTGCAATTTTTGCAATTAGACCCGGAAAACTTCCAATCAGACATTGCAGCCCGCAAATTATTCCCAATGCGTGTGCCTTTAAGCTTTGCCAAACGCATGCAAAAAGCCAATCCTAATGACCCACTGCTACTGCAAGTTTTGCCTCAACAGGCTGAGTTTATGGAAGTAGCAGGCTTTAACGAAGATCCATTAGAAGAGCACCAAGCCGCTGTACCCGGTTTACTGCATAAATATAAAAGCCGAGTATTATTTATTGTACGTGGCGGTTGTGCAGTTAACTGTAGATATTGTTTTCGTCGCCACTTTCCTTATCAAGATAACAGCCCAAACAAACAGGGTTGGCAACAAGCGCTAGATTACATCGCACAAGATCAAGCAATTAATGAAGTGATTTTTAGTGGTGGCGACCCACTAATGGCTAACGACCAACAGCTTGCTTGGTTAATAGAACAACTAGAACAAATTCCTCACTTAAAACGGCTGCGTATTCACACTCGATTACCCGTGGTTATTCCAAGCCGAATTACTCACGAGCTGACTCAGCTACTGGCACAAACTCGCTTGCAAACCATTATGGTAAGCCATATCAATCACCCCAACGAGATAAACCAAGAACTAAGCAGCGCCTTTGCCAAGTTACATCAAGCAGGCATTACCTTGCTTAACCAAGGAGTGCTGTTAAAGGGTATAAACGATGATGCCTGCATTCTAGCGCAATTAAGTGAGGCCTTATTCTCGGCTAATATTTTGCCTTATTACTTATTTTTGCTCGACAAAGTTGCCGGTGCTGCCCATTACGATATTGACGAGCAAAGCGCAGTAGCGATAATGCAGGACTTATATCAACGCTTACCTGGCTTCTTAGTTCCTCGCTTAGCCCGCGAGCAAGCAGGCAAACGCAGTAAAACACCCATAGATATTGGCTTGAGCTAAACTAAAGCAACAGAACAAGGCTTAACTCCTTTTTAAGTTAAGCACGTATTCACCTAAATACAGCGACCACATTCATGGATAAAACCAAGCTCATTGAGCAAATTCAAGAAAACCTCAAAGACATCTACCACAAGGCCATTGATGCCGACACGGTGATTCAGCAGCAACAAGAGCAAGGCAAAGCCAAGTATACCGAGTTGTTTAAAGACAGTTTATTTAAGGCCAAAGATCGTCAGTTTTTGCCTTATGTGGAAGAGTTAGCGAGTGATTTGGTGCTACTACAAGAAAGCCAAGACGATGAACACTTTGTGACTCAACTAAAAGTAATGGTTGCCAAACTAGAGCAAATCCACGGCTTACTGGCCAACTTTAAACAGCTTACTCGCTAGGGCTTTCTGCAAATGCTCTCAGGTAGGGGGAGAACTCTTCGGCTGGCGCCCACGCAGCGACAGCCGCTCCCAATACCAACACTTCTTTTGTAATCTCTTTAAGCTGCTCTAAATGCTGTTGATTCTCTACGCCATCTACCACTAATTTCACTCCCAAGCGATTGGCAAACATCACCGTGGCAATCAACATAGGCTGTTTGTCGCTGGCATTAAGCAAATCCGACATTAAGGATTTAGCACCGCGCAAGTACTGTACTGGCAGGTGATTAAGCAACTCCAAAGGACATTCTGCACTACCAAAATTATCCAGTGATAAACTCACTCCAATTCGGCGTAACTCTCGAATCGCATCCACACAATCTAACAACATTTGTTGGTCGCTATCGATAATGTTAATGATTAAGCGATGCGGCAATATTCGGCTCTCAATTAATACTTTATTCACCAGTACTAATAAATCGTTGTGTAAGGTGGATGAAGAAATCGACACTGCTAATTGCAAATTGGTATTTAAGCCATGCTGCCAACGCTTAAGTTGCTGAGTAGATGCACGAAGTACCCAAGATTCTAACGCCACTACACAGCCACAAGCGTGAGCAATGTCCACCAATTCGGCCTGCTCTACCCAGCCATAAACCGGATGTTCCCAGCGCGCTTGCACCTCGGCACCCACTACTTTGTCATTCGCTAAGTCCAAAATAGGTTGATAAAACAAGCTCAAATGCTGGTTTTCTAGAGCATCACGAAACTGGCTAAGTAAATGCTGCTCTCGCTCTTTGGCCAATTGCATTTGCCCTTCGAAAAACTGCCAAGAGCTGCAACGTGACTCTTGCTTAGCCTGATACATGGCGGTATCTGCTTGGCCCAATATAGTGAGCCAATCATCCTGGCTGTCTAAGGCGGTGCTAATACCGATGCTGGTACCTACAAAGCACTCTCGGTCTTCCAAAGACATTGGTTTTTCTATGACATTAATTAAACGCTGCGCAAAGCCAGAGCAGTCTTCACTTGAACGCACGCGTGTTTGCACAATGGCGAATTCATCACCACCTAAACGCACCGCGTAATCACAATGGCGCATTTGCCCGTTTAAACGCTGCGCCACCACATTTAAGATGCGGTCGCCATACTCGTGACCATAACTATCGTTAATGCCTTTAAAGCCGTTAAGATCTAGCACCATAATCGCGTAATCTCGGCGATTGTTTTCTAGGCTTGCAATAAATTCTCGTAATCCGGCCCGGTTAGGTAAGCCGGTGAGAACATCGTGATTAGCAAGATAGCGATTAATATGATTCTCACGCACTATCATCACAATTAAAATGGAGCCGCTAATTAACAGCGCACCAATGGCAAAAGACAAAATCAGCTGTAGTTGCAATAACTTAAAGTCAGTTTTCTTATCAAACTCGCTGTTTCGCTGAAACTCTTTATTCACCAAGGTATTGATAGGGGCAGAATACATGTTCAGCCGTTCAATCACCTGTACAAACTTCTCGTGACTAGGCGGTAAGGCTTGTAGCAGAGGCTCGATGCGCTGAACCTCTTGAAACAGCTCTCTAACCAGTTGTCTGGCAGACTTTATATTGTGAAAACCGGCGTTTTCTTGGCCTTCTAACAGCACCGGAAAACGGCTCCACAAAATGTCATAACGCAGCATTAAATCAGAATGCTTTACGCCACCAAGTCGGTAAAGTTGCAGCGCATTAATAAAGCGTCGATGCTCCATTTGCAACTGAACCACTGACCAAGACGTCGACGACTTAGGCGACTCAAGTAGCTGAATAATTTGCCTTAATTGATAAATACTGATGACCGCACTAACCACAAACAGCGATACAACTAAGGAAATTAAGAACTTCTTATATTTTTGCGGAAGCTGGGTAAGCCAATTCATCAATAGCTAGGCTCACTTAACAATAATGCTGCGCAACTGCCAAATCATAAAATCGTTATAAGGCATTTGCAGTAGTTCTGGGTGGTCGTCTATCGGCAGCATTAACCATAACGGGCCTTTATCACGCACCCGCATAGGGCGATCGTTATCAGACCAAGCCAAAATAGGCTCAAACTTTTCGATGTCGGAAAAGTCGATTTCAACTTCATAGTTATTTAAGGCCACTAGGGTAAGCTTGCTCGATTGAGCTCCCGCTAACTCGAGTACTTCGGCTACTTTTGGGCCTTTGTAGTGATGGCGGGTTTCAACCCAAGGATGGCGCGTAACAATGGTGTGCTGCGGCAAGGCCTGTAACATCTTTAGGTCAAAGTCTGCTGCGCCTTGGTTATTTCCATGCAGAATAAGCCCGGCAATAGTTAATATAGGTTCGTCTTGTGGGCTTGGTAATTCAGCAGAGCTGAAAGAGGAACATACCAATAAACTTAATGCTAACAAAAATCGCATAACTCGTTCTCCTTAACGTGGTTAGCTGCGCTATATCTAGTTACTTCATCATAAACCATAGCGCATTTGCTGCAGTTGTATCCTGAGTATGCGGGAGTTTTAGCCAATAAAAAAGGGCAAGCTAAAAAGCCTTAGCTTTTTAGCGGTTAATAAAGCCAATTAAAGCAAACCATCAATAATAAACCAACAAACTAGTTTTTGATTGGCTATGGATGGCCCAACATCTGAAAGTTAGTCAGAAAAGTGATAAGCGACTTAACTCGCTGGCTCTCCTTTGTTTATTCAGAGCACTTTTTAGCTCTCTATTACGCCAAGCTAGCTCAGTTTTGAACGATAACGAGAACATTATTTCTGGCTTAGATAACTCCCCTCATCACTACTCACCAACACTTTCATCAATAACTCGAACTTAGCTGTTTGTTTTTGGCTCTAGTTGATGCAATATTACGCAGTATTTACTGATATTTGGTGTAAGTTGTTGTTAGTAAGCCAATTAATCATGTAATCACCAAACAAAAAACAGCCAATGCTAAAATGGAGTTTTACATTAGATGAAATGCAGAAATATTACTCAATTCACTCTTCTGGGATTGAGTATCGCTTTAGTGGCCCCTATTGCTCATGCAACCGACGCCGACATGAACAAATGTATCAACCGAGCTGCACAAGCGGTTAGCGGAAACAAACTCGCGGGAGCTAAATCAGCCATCCCTCGCTGCTGGCGAACGTTACAGTCCAGCATCAACCAGCAAAACAATATTGATATTGAAGCGTATAGCAGTCAGCTAAACCAAATCCAACAAGATTTTGAGCAAGCAGGCGGTGATGCACTAGGCAAATTCTTGCTGATCACTGAGGTTGCACCGCTAGATACCAAGTACCATAAAGTCTTGGAGCAGATGCAAAATGAGCTGCGACAATTGCAGCGAGCCATTCAAAAGGGAAGCAGCGACAAGACGGTTAATCGGCACAATGAGCGCTTTGAAGGCTACGCTAAGCGCGTTAAAAAAGCCGATCCCGATTATGACTTAAGCAGCAGCTATGCCCTACGCGACCAGCTTGTTGCAAAAATTGCACAGGCTGAGCCAAGTGCAAGTGCAACCGCAGCTTCAGTAACTGCATCTTCAACTACCACAAAGCAAGCTGAAGTTGACCAACAAGTTGCTAACAGCTCCGAGCAAAGCTCTAAGCAAAAGAAGAAAACTGCGCGCAGCACTGGTAACAAAACCAACGACGCTCTAAACAAATGTTTTAGCCAGTTGGATAGCGAGCTTCAATCAGCTCGTAACGATGGCTTTAGTCGTCAGTTCACCCGCTGCCAACGCGATCTGCAAAAAGCAATTAACGCCCAAGATACCGACAACGCAGAGCACTATATTGCTCAATTAGACAACTACCATAAACGTGGCACTAACGAGCTAAAGATAGAGCTATTACCACCGCTAGTATTCTACCCACTTGAGCCGATTGACCGTAAAGCTAACACCCAAGTAAAGAACTTACAGAATGCCCTACAGCAAATCCATCGTGATATTTTTAAAGGAGCGCCACTCGCTTCCTTGTCCAACACGGTCACTCGCTATGAACGTACACTTCAAAAACTTCAGACTGATTATCCAGACTATGATTTCAGCTTATACACCGAGCTAGCAGCCCGCTTGGACGCACAAGCCAATGCTGCCGATGCCGAAGCACAAGAAGTTCGCCAGCAACGTCTGATGCTCCAACAGCTAGATAGACAACTAATGGCCTTATCAAGCCAGTTCTACATCTCAGACAGCTACATCGAGCAATGGGAAGCGATTGGCCCCTCTAGCGAATACACTGAAGGCATCGCAGAGTTCCGCGAGCTATACGCCGATGATGAAAGTATTCAATTCTCCTTAGGCTTTATCGAAAAGTACTTTGCAGCCCTAGAAGATAATGCAGATAAACACTATCAGAAAGATCTGCTACCAATGCTGACAGCAATGGCCGAGTACCAAGATAACTCCGCGCAACGCTACTTCAGCAGCGCGCAAGCCGATAAGATGCGTGATGCCGATGCCCAGCTGAAGGCCCTTTTACCCCGCTTGCAAAACGTGCATGGTCACTCAGACGTTCTCAAGGAGATCATCGCTAACCACCAAGAGCTATCAGCCGCACTTGAACAAAAAATCTCAGCTGGAGAGGCTACTATGCGCCAGCGCCTAGAGAGTGAGTTAAAAGACGCACGTATGCCAAAAGCAGCCAGCAGCCAAGATAAGACCCATCAGCAGCAAGTTGAAGAACAGCTAGCCAAGGTGATTGGGCGCACCGAAAGCTATGGCAAGCTAATATCTACTCCCATCCGTACCAACAGTAATTGGACGCAAGAGAACCACCCGTTAACCGGCTTACCACAGCTGCAAAAAACTGTCTTCCACGCAGCGATGCAAGACCCTGAAGGTAATTGCCACATAATGCAATTGCACGTTGAGCGTGTTTACACAGGTGACGGCTGGAGCGGATTAAACCTAACCAACTGGTGGAACGAATACCCCATCATGTGCTCGAAGACTTAAGCCTCATGGAGTAACAACAAAACGTTCGTCTATCGAGCGTTTTGTTACCTTTCGCCAAGCACCACATCTAGAAATAAGCCCCTTGCTTCTATCAGTGTTTTACGCACCTTTAAAAGGCTTGTATACATAGGTGATAGTTCTTTAGCAGCTAAGTTACATGTTATATCAATTTCTTTTCATAGGCCTTTTAACACCTAGTCTTGTGGATACCACCTCATCCACAGCTAGCCTACGCAATACTAAACACCCAAGGTTTAAGCATAAAAAAAGCCCGTAAAGCAATGCCTTACGGGCTTCAAGAAACTTTATGAGTTTCTATGAATAGCTGGAGCGATGATTACATCATGCCGCCCATCTCTATAAACTTGTACTAATTAATATTCAGTAAACTTACTGCCACGTACCAGCACGAGACTCGGCCACCACAAGCTGTTGTTCTACTGTTAAATTAACAACACCACTTTCTGGTTTACCTATATCACTCATTATCGCCGACAACGCATCTATACCTTCAATATCTATGCTTTTACCGTCAGCAACTGACAACAATGCTAGGCCAGAAGTAGCCCCTTGAACACTTACCGTATCCTCACCAGCTAATAGATAAATGTTCAATATCCCACTCTCTTTCACAAACCAAAGATCTTCCGCAGCAATGCCATTTTCAAATACAATGTTATCGCCACCAACTACTGAAAGAGTATCTTGGCCATCCCCTCGCTCAAAATAGTAAGTATCTTCACCTGCGCTAGCCTGCAGTACATCATTACCTTTACCACCTCGAACCTGGTTATTATCGCTTGAGCCAGAAATAACATCATTTCCAGCTCCACCATCAATAAGGCTAATTCCAATTAAATCGGTAGCACTAAAATCGAGAATGTTGTTTCCACTGGTTCCGAGTATACGATTCTGGCCGTTACCACCATTAATAATTTCTACAGTGTTTTCACCAGAAAAATTATTTAGAATAATTGTATCATCGTTAGCAGTACCCACAAGAACATCGATGCCTTGGCCTCCGTTATAGCTATCTATACCCGTATCACCAATGCTAAGTTCAAAGCGATCATCACCCTCATTTCCGTATAAAAAGTCATTTCCTAAACCACCAATAATCACATCAGCATTAGCACTACCGCGAATCGTGTCATCACCTTCGCCAGCATCTATTACACTAATGTTAAGGAGTTCAGTTAATGTGAAGTCCAAACTGTTATTGCTAGCAGATCCAACGATACGATTAACACCTTTCCCGCCATCAATTCTTTCTACGCTTTGTTTATCGAACTTACTCAACAACAGGTCGTTATTTTCATCTGTGCCCAAGATAATATCAAAACCATCTCCACCATCGTAAATATCGTAATCCAAATCTCCGGTGGTCAACTTAAAGATATCATTGCCTGCATTGCCGTATAGGTTGTCTTTGCCAAGCCCACCAATGATTAGGTCATCACCGCTACTACCTCGAATAGTGTCATTCCCCTCTTTAGCATCTATCGAGTAAATATTCGTGAGTTCTGTATCAGAGAAATTGAAATTATTTGAGCTACTAGATCCAGTAATAACATTCACACCAGCTCCACCATCAATTTTCTCAACCGTTGCAGCGCCGTAAAAATATACTAAACCTATATCATCGTCTTCATCACTTCCAAGTATTAGATCTATTCCGCTACCACCTTCGATTCTGTCGAAACCAGTGTCCGAGGGTTTCAGTTTGAAGACATCATCACCTGCTTCACCATACAAATAATCACCACCATCTCCACCGTAAATAACATCATTTCCTTGGCTTCCCCAAACCCTATCGTGAGCGCCACCAGCATCAATGTAGGCGATGCCAAGTAACTCAGTGGCAGAAAAATCTAGCTTGTTATATACGCTAGAGCCAACAATGATGTTATGTCCGCTTCCTGCGTCAATTTGTTCTACAGTAAAGTCGCCATTAAAACTACTCAGGTTAACTACCACATTAGAATCGTCACCCTTAATAATATCAAAGCCTTCCCCACCAGAAATTGCATCAAACCCAGTATCACCAGGGGTCAATTCGAATATATCATCCCCTGCTTCACCATAAAGGTGATCTGAGCCCATACCACCTCGAATAACATCCGCAGCCTGACTTCCATGAATAGTATCGTCTCCATCATTACCATCAATAAGAGCAATGGATTCCAAGGTTACTTCAGAAAAATCTAGCTTACTGTATGAAGTGTTTCCGAGTATTACATTATGGCCTAATCCACCTTTGATATGCTCGATGCCTGATAGCGCACCAATGCGGAAAATGTCATCGGATTCTGTACCTTGAATAGTGTCAACGCCTTCTCCGCCATCGTAATGGTCAAAATCCAAATCGTCAGCTGATGTAACAAATACATCATCTCCTGCAGCACCAAAAAGCGAATCTAAACCACTGCCGCCCTTTATCACATCCGCTCCGGCACTACCATATACCTTGTCACCGTCAGCTCCAGCATCAATAAGAGAGATACTTATCAATGTAGTGTTAGTAAAATCTAATACATTTCCCCAACCCAAATCATTTGCAACAATCTGGTTAACGCCGCCACCGCCGTCAATTTCTTCAACTACCGAGTCACCAGAGAAGTAAGCAACTCTGATCGTATCGTCAAAATTACTGCCAATTATCTTGTCATAGCCTTCGCCACCGTAATAGCGATCAAAGCCAGTATCAGAAGGAGTGAAAATGAAAGAGTCATTCCCTGGCCCACCATAGAGCGTGTCGTTCCCATCACCGCCATAAATAACATCATCTGCGCTACTACCGGTAATTACATCATTGCCTGCTAATCCATAAATAGCTTTAATGTCACTAATCTCGGTAGAACTAAAATCAAGTATATTTCGGCGCTCATCGCCCTCGATGATATTAGTGCCACTTAAGCCCTCAATACGTTCCACCGAATCAGCCCCGCCATAGTTATAAAAGCGGAACACATCATCGCCAAGGCTACCAGTGACTTTATCGTAACCAGCTCCACCATTTACGATATCAGCACCTAACTCGTTCCCCGCCACTTCAAATACGTCATCGCCAGCATTACCGTATAAACGGTCAGCTCCTTCACTGCCTTTTATTACATCATTGGCACTGCTGCCATAGATAACATCATCACCAGCCAAACCATCAATACGCGCAATATTCACTAATTCCACATCAGTAAAATTCAGCACGTCCGATACACTGGTACCTAACACACGGTTAGTTCCCGCTAAGCCATCAATTTTTTCAACGTTAGTAATTGAGGAAAAACGGAAAGTATCGTCGCCGTTGCCACCAATTACTTGGTCAAAGCCTTCTCCACCGTCAACTTTATCAGCAAAAGGATCATCGCCTTCAATGACGATAGTGTCGTTTCCAGCCTTGCCATACAGCGAATCAGCGCCGGTTCCCCCCACCAAGGTGTCATTGCCAGCGCCGCCATCAAGTAAGTCGTTACCCGCCCCACCAAGCAAGGTATCGTCACCTAAATCGCCGTAGATTTTGTCATCACCGGCTTTACCATCCAATACATCATCGCCATCGCTACCTTTTAGCGTATTGGCTTGCTCATCACCGTCCAGCAATACCAGCTCTTCACCGGGTGTTAGCGACCACTCTAAACGGCCTTTTTCTAATGAATTAGCCGACGGGAAGCGCAGCGTTAAAGTGCTATCACTGGCAACGGTAACGCCCGTCACTAAGCGCTCAAAATTGAAACTAGCATCACCAATTAACTCCATTGTGCTGTTTGGCACATTAGACGCTGCAATGCTTAAGGTTGCTGTTACATGAGTTAAAGGTAAACCTAGGTTCACCAAGCGAGGCCTAAACACGTAGTCGCTTAGCGCTGTATTGTCTACCGCGGTTTTGCTTATTAATTGGTAGTCGCAAACAAATAGGTTTTGACCTGCCTGTTCATTATCTTGGTTAAGCAAACTTACCGCTTGTGGTAACAAGCCTTGATAATTATCGTCATCGGTCGCAACAGTTTGGAACATTAAGGTATAGCTTTGGTCGCCATCCACTTCACAGTCATCTACGCCTTTTAGCCAAATGCTTTGAGGTTCAAACCAGTTATCAGCAGTGAAATACAAAGAAGTGGCACCGTAAATTTGCGCTTCACTTTCATCACTTACACTGTAATTTAAGCTTAAGCTGGTGCCATCTTCTAAGGCAGAGTCTAGGCTTACGGCCAGCTCAACCAGTTCTGTGCCAGACTCTGTGGTGACTAGCTCGCTTATCGGTGTGACGGTAATGCCGCGGTCTTGGTTAGGCACCGTAATATCACAACAGCCCTCTACTCTCAGCACATTCTCTTCATCGCGAATTTCTGCGCTTAAACGGTAAGTTCCGGGGGTAAGTGCCGAGGCATTCCAAAGATATTGGTCATGTTCGGCATCTAAGTCTTCGCTAATATCCGCAGCAATTAATACTAAACCGCTGTTTGATTCACTGTAATATAAGTCGATTATTGCGCTGCTATCTGGGTCGGCATCAGTCCATTGAATCAATATCTTTGGCGAACTCAGCACAGTCGCTTGTGCCGGTAACACAAAGCTAAAACTTGGCGCGTCGTTTATCCCGTTTTCGTTAACGTTAAAGCGTTGAGCGCTGCTCCAAGCACTGCTTAAACCCAAGCCATCACTTACTTTAAAGCGCCAAAAGTAATCACGATTGTCAGAGAGATCAAACCCCGTAGACCATTGGCGTTCTAAGCCGCTGCTCGATGCAACTAAATCACTTAAGGCTGCGTCAGCATATAACTCGAAGTGATATTCTAAATCGCTAGAATCGGGGTCAACACTAGGAGAAGTTTCAAACAAAGGTTGCAGGGTTTCTACCACCGCATCCACACCCGGGTTAATCGCGCTAGGTAAGCTTGGCGCATCATTTACCGTGTTAACAAAAAACTGTCCCGTTTGCCATGTGCTGTCAATGGCCCCATCAAAGGCTTTTACTCGCCAGTAATAGTGTTGGTTTTCTTGTAAATCGTTTACCAACCACGCTGTTTGGCCGCTAGCATCCTCCATAATGGCAGGCGATTGCAACAAGGCTGGGCTGTCGAAGGTCTCTAGGGTATCTAGCTCAAAAAAGTAAGTAAGCGGCTGAAGCTCAGGATCAAGTGCATTGGCCACCGCTAAGATTGGGCTAAAACTTGTTACCTGTTGCTGGTTAGCCGGAAACACTATTACCGGCGCACTTGGTGCATTGTTCTCGGTACTTACAAAAAAGCTTACTTGCTCGCCCGTTACGCGCTCGCCGTGTTCATCTTCCACCCACGCTTGCCAGGCATACGCAGTATCTTCTGTTAACGCACTAGGAACCTGCCAGCGAGTTACCCCACCATCACCCGCGGTTAGGCCAGCAATGCTATACAAGGCGTTTTCTAGATCGTTACTTTGGAATAACTCAAAGCCGTAGGTAAGCGTATCTCGATCGATGTCATTGGCATTCGTCACCTCTAAACTAGGCAGTAAGCTCGCCACTGTTGCGTCATTAATGGGTTGGCTCACTTGTGGCACGCTAGGTGCGTTGTTGGCAAGATTAATGAAAAAGCGGCTATTTACCCACTCGCTCATAACATTAGTTTGTTCAATCAGCTGGGCACGAGCGCGCCAGTAGTAAAGGGTATTGTCGTTAAACTGTTGCCCTTGCGCTAACTCATTGCTCGCTACCAGCCATTCGGTTTGTGCAGCTTGCTCAAGCACTGCTGCGCTGGCCACCAATTCTGTTAAGGACTCATCAGCATAAATCTCGAACAGGTATTGTACTTGGCTCTGTGCGCTATGCGGACCGTTGTTAATACTTAAACGAGGTAATAAAAGGCTGGCATCACTTGGTACAAGATCGCCATCAAAGATAGGTTGGTTTACTTGTGGCAAACCCGGCGCTAGCTCAGCAGAAGCAGGATCAGTTTGCTGCTCAAACTCTTCTAAATTGGTGCGACCATCGCCATCAAAGTCACCGCTAGCGTCTTGATCTAGGTTACCAAAATGCTCTAACTCCCAAGCATCGTCCATGCCGTCACCGTCTTTATCGGTGGCTGGGTTAACCTTAATGGCTACGGTCATGGTGCTGCTTAGCTCACCGTCGCTGGCAGTAAAACCAAGCTGGTATTGCCCTGCCTGGCCAAGCTGGGGTTGCCAGTTGAATAGCGCAGTGCCATTGTTTTTATCTACAAAGCTGGCGCCATTAGGCAATTGGTCAACACTAAAGCGAGGTATGGTGCCATTAGCATCGGTAGCCTGAATAACAAAGCCTAACTGGCCGGTTTCGTAGGTGCTGCGATCACTCACTACCTGCATTACTGGCGCTTGTGGGGTATCGGCACTGTCACTAAAGTTTAAGGTGTAAGTACCGGTTGAATTGCTATCAAACAGGTTAATAAAATAATCAAAGGTTTTGCCATCGGCATTACGGCTTTTAGATAACCAAGCGTTTACCGCAGCTATGCTTTTACCGTCGGAGCGCACTACCGAGGCTAATACTTTTTCGCCCGCATAAGGGTCGGCAACTTGGCTGTATACCAAACCCGTTTGGGCAGTAAAGCTCAAATGTTGTTGATTAAGCCCGCTAGAGCTTAAACTCGCGCTTACTTGGCTTACGGCTAAACAATCATCACAGTGGGGGCCGTTGCTTAAGGTGCGTTCAGATTCAAATACATATAAGTCACCGGCTTTATCTGGGGCTAAAAAGTCATGTATTTTATCGCGGCCAGCCAAGTCTATTTTTACATCTTTAATCATTAAGTGGCTGCTAGGCTCACTTAATAAAGAGGTTAACGCGCCACCTAACTCATCGGCATGGGTAAAGCTGGCGTCTATATCATTAAACTCGCCCGATAAGCTAGTTTGCATTATCCAGCGGCCCACTTTTACTTCTTGCTTATCTATATCACCAAAGTTAATTAATAAACTCGGGGTGGCGGTTTGAGTACCTAAATAACTTTTTAATATATTAAAGTTAACCGCTAAACCTTGCTCGTTTGCCACTATTTTAGGTTGGGCAGACTCTACCGCCACATTATTAGCAATACCGTAACCGGTATTAGTCACTCTTAAACCTAAGGTATATGGTTCTGGTGCTTCTTTTATTTCTTCAGTAAAGGCATCATCACCAATTACTTCTTGGGTTAAAAAGTAGTCTAATTGAATATCGGGCAGGGGTTTAACAATAATAGAATCGGGCGCTACGGTTACGGTTTCGTGTTTACCGCCATAGCTATAATTTAAGGTAGCGCCTACATAATATAAGGTGCCGCTTTGTAATTGGCCGGCCGACTGGGTAGCAGGAATAATTAGCCAGCGAATAATGCCTACATCTTTAGGAGTGATTTGAGCATTGCTCACTTTACCATTGCTGGCGGTTTGAATATTTTGTAGGCCTTGGCTGTCGTCTACTTTAATAAAAAAGGCGGCGTTGGCAGCATTGGGATCTGAGCTAGCAACAACTACTTCACCAGCAGCATTTTTAAAGGAGACATCAACGCTAATATCTTCTAAAGAAAAAGTATCTAAGCTGTTGGTAATTTGCATCGAGGCCTCAAAGCCTTGTCGCTCTAGGCTAAACGTTTGCAAAATTTCAATTTTTACTTCAGCACATAACTGCTCGGCGGCCAATACTTGGCCACACACTAGCACTAAGCAGCTCGCAATAATGCGCTGCCAATAAGCTCGAAATCCTTTCACAACCTTTCCTTGTTAATCCTTTAAAAGCCCATTAGCAGGCTAGTGAACTACCCTAAATATTTATTACAAACACTGTTTAATACAGTGCCATACATCGCTTAAGCCAGAGCTACTGTTAAAGTGACTCTGACCATTTATTACTATTTACTATTTCAGCAGTTTTTTAGATTTTTCTCTTTTCAAAGCAACTGCATAATCTAATGGGGTCATTCCTTCTAATGTTTTCAATTGTTGAGACGCTCCGTTATCTAAAAGCAGCTTAACAATCTTACTATTATCGAAATCCGTTAAAGCCCAATGCAATGCAGTTCGGTTGTTTATATCTCTAGCATCTAAATAAGCGCCAGCAATAAGAAGGCTCTTCACAATATCTTCATTACCAAACTTCGAAGCGACCATCAAGGCACTCTGAGCACGGTTATCTTTATAGTTAATCAACGCCCCCTTGCTAATTAAAAGATCAACAATATCCAACTTGTTTTCATAAATACTTTTCATCAATGGCGACACACCATCGTCATCTACAAGGTTTATCTTCCCACCATACTCTATGATTAATTCAACCAGATCATAATTTCCCATCAAACAAGCCCACGATAAAGCGCTACTTCCGTTGCTAACAATATTCGGATCATGTCCTTCTTTTAATAAAGCCTCCAGCTCTATCAAATTTTCATCATATATTGCATCTATTAATTCATTCATATCCGATATTCCCAAGCCTGTAAAAAGATAATTATGGCGTCGCTGCATTAATTGGTATTGTCCACCACAACGGCGGAGCTAAGGAGGGAATAAATCGTATGGCACGATATGCTCCATAACCCAGCACTGCGGCTCCAACAACACAACGCACACAGCTAGACTCTGACATATAAGGTGAAGGGTCTGCATCTGGACGGTTTGCCGCTTCATCTATATGACGAGGTATCGGCCCCCCGCCATTATCTCCCCCCCTACACTTTTGGTTATACTCAGTAATATCTTTCTTCAGCCCTCTTTTTAAGTCATTCATTTCTTTGTAATGTCCACCAGGCTTGGTTAGTTTACCTCCTTTCATCGGGAATCCACCTTTAGCATCGGATACTGGATCATATTTAAGTCTTTCTTTTATAAGTAAGTTATATTTATGAAATATATCCTTTCTAAGTTGTTTACATCTGTCTTGATGGCAATTTGACGCAGCTAAGCCTAATGGATCAATTCTTCCAACTGAATTCCCCCCTACGTATACAAAGGTATTGACACCTCCCTGCAACCCAATCGGATCACTCTGCACATACCTACCCAAACTCGGATCATAATCTCTAAAGTAGTTTTGGTGCAGGCCACTCTCGGCATCGTAATACTGGCCGGGGAAGCGCAGGTTGTTTTCAACAGTATTGATGCTGATGCTAGCTTTACCAAAGGCACTGTAAGTGGCTTGCCACACCACTGCACCGCTGCTGGCAATTAGTCGCTGCGGGGTGCCTAGATGGTCATTTTGGTAGTAGTACACTTTGCCGTTAGCGTCCCGATTAAATAGCGGTGCGGTGCTCCAGGTGCGTTGCGGGGTGTAGTGATATTCTTTAAGCAAAGTGCCGCTGGCATCGTACTCGGCACTTAGGCCTTGGTCGGTATATAAAAAGTAAGTGGTGATGCCATTTACGGTTTTGCTAATGCGCATGCCCTGCGGATTGTAGGCGTATTGACCAACGATGACGTTATCATGCTTTACTGCAATTAATCGCTCTTGCTGGTTGTACACATACTCTACCTTGCTGGGGCCGTTCGGTGTTTGACTACCCACATAGGTTTTAGTTTTAGTGTGGCCATTGGCGGTATAGCTAAAGGCCCAATCCTCTTCGCCAGCTAAGGCTTGGCTGCTTAGCTGGTTAATGTTGTTGTAGTCGCGGTTTAGCGTGTGCTGGGTAGTGCTATTACCACTGGTTGTGGTGTTTTGCTCTACTAAGCGGTTGCCTACTGCGTCGTAGTCAAAGCTTTGCTGGCTTAAGTATTCTCCACCGCCGGCCGCTGCTGGATATTCGGCTAAATTTAGCCGATACAAGCTGTCGTAGTTAAACTTATAGTCACCGTGTTCGGTGCTAATAAGGGTGATTTGGTTTTCTAAGTCGAAGCTGTAGCTAGCGCTAGCAAGGCTGTTGTTGGCGGCATCAAGTAAGCTGCGGCTTTGCTCACGTTGCAGGCCATCGTAACTATAGGCAATGCTGTTACCACCGGGTAAGGTAATATTTTGCGGGCGCTGCCATTGATAATTATTAAAGCTAATTTGACCTAAGCCGGGTAATACCACCGCCTGTATTTGGCTATTTTTATTGTAAAAATAACTGTAGGTTATGTCCTCGGGGTTGGTATAGCTTTTTAACTGGCCGTTGTCGTGGTAGCTGTACTGATAGCTTTTTACAAATACCCCGTAATCAACATCTACCTTACTAATTTGATTAAGCTGGTTGTAATTGTAGGTCTCTTTTAACTCGCTAATATCCGCAGTAATGCCACTAGCCGCACTGCCTTTTTGTTGATGATAACCGGTGTATTGGCCAAAGGCATTGTAGCTATGTGTAACTACTTTAATCGGCAAGCTGTCGTCTTTGTTGGCAAACAAACTCTCGCTAATAAGGCGGTTAGCCTTATCGTAATCATAGCGAGTAAGCTGACCTGCCGGCGTTATTGTGACACTTAGATTGCCACGAGCGTCATATTGGTATTCACGTTTTAAGGTAGCATCGTCTACTTTACTTTCACTCAACTGCTGGTCGAGTAAATCGTAACTGAAGCGAGTAATACGCTGCTCGGCGTCACTTACCTCTAGCAAGTTATCACGCGCATCGTAAGTAAAGCGGGTAATGCCGCCTTGGGCATCTTCTACGCTAATTAAGCGGTTTAAGGCATCGTAACTTTGCTTGGTTTGATAGCTATTAGCGTCGGTGCTGTTAACTACATTGCCGTTGGGGTCGTAAACCATGCCACGTTCAACTGCAATATCTAAGGCACTCTGGTTTACCTTAGAGATACGGTCGCGCACATCATAAGCAAACTGCTCTTTATAAGTTGGGTATTCGATAGCATCTAAACGCTGCTGAGCATAATTATATTTGGTAACATTACCTTCGCCGTCGGTAACTGCCGCTATACGGCCTTGGCTGTCGTAACGGCTGTAAATACCGTGGTTATTGGCATCTATTGCGGCCGTTAAACGGTTATTGGGATCATATTCAAACTTGCTTACTTTACCTGCCGCATCGGTAACGGTTAAAGGGTGATTATCATTGTTGTAACTTACTTTTGTAATGGCGCCATTCGCTTCGGTTAGCTGCACCATGTTACCTGCTTTGTCGTAAAGGTAGCTGGTACCTTCACCATAAGGGTTGTTAGCCTTTAATAGATTACCAACAGCATCGTAAGCATAAGTCCATGTGTTACTTGCCGCGTCTACAACTTCTTTGGCATTGCCAAGATCATCATATTCCTTGTAGGTAGTAGTATCTTGTAGAGCATTGGTGACCGTTAAGGTATTACCATAATTATCGTAAGTGTAGGTAGTGGTTGAAAGCACGGTATTGCCAGCGCTAGACTCACCGCTGGTCTGTGTAAGCATTTGACCATATTGATCGTAGGTGTAGCGCATTGTTCGTTGCGCACTAGTGCCTTTTGCTTCAACTAACGCTAGTAAATTACCATTATCGTCATATTGATATTCGGTTATCAGCCCTCGCTCGTCTTTTACTTGGAGTGGTAGGCTGAACTGAGTATTGTATGTGCGAGTTATGTTTGTACCGTCTGGGTAAGTTACTTTAACAGGGTTTTTAAACTGGTCGTAATCGGTGGTGGTTTTTCTTCCCTGTGGGTCTGTTTTAATGCGTTGCTTTACGTAAATAAGTTCTTGATTACCAATTTGTGAAGGCTTTTCTTCCAAAGGAATTTTTAAGCACTCTTTACTAATAAGTGCTCCTTCCAAGTTAGTAACCACTGTTACGCCAAAGGCCAGATTGTATTGCTTAATAAGTTTTGCTACGCCTACTGAGCCGTCGGACATAACTGTTGTTGTTATATGCTGCTGCTCACCATCGACCGTTAAGCTCACCAGCTGACCATGCTCATTGTAACGACGTTCTGTTTCTACCCCTGAAGCATCATAGGTAATGCGGCTGTATTCACGAGTATCTTCATTAAACTTATTTTTGTAAATTATTGAACCTGCACCTTGGGTTTTTCGGCTAGTTAACTCCGCACCTCGAGTAATAGTAAAATCACAGCTATGTCCTCCTGCCCCTACTCTAGCTACCAACACTTGTTCTGGTGCACTAAACGTGTATTGAGTGCTTCTGCCTTGAGGATCATTAAGCCCTGCAAACAAGCCTTTGGCGTCATATGTGTACTGATATGATTCACCACGAGGGTCTATAACTTCTAATAGGTAATTATTTTCATCGTAAACGTAGGTTATTTCTCTTTCATCGTAGGTAGTAATCTTAGTGAGAAGTTGCTGACCGTTTATTAACTCCCAATGATAAGTTAAGACAACGTTGTTAAAGTGGTCTTTTACAAATTGAACATTACCATGCTGATCGCGCTCTACACTTACTTTCACTCCATTTTTGTCTTGATAGCTAACCATGCTCGTTGTTAGCACCATGCCATCTTCATTACGAACTATGTCGTAATTAACCGAGTTGCCTAAGCGGTCAGTCCATTGGTATTGATCTTCATCTTCTAAATAAGTAATACGGTAAGTTAATTGATTTTCATAACTTGCTTGCTTGGCATCGCGAATAGCTAGATAAATTTGATCTTGACGCTTAAACATCTCGGGATGTAGCGTTTTTTCGTCAGAACCGATTGGCTCTAAGGCACTCCATCTTTGATTCCATACCCACTGCCCATTTTCGATGTTACGAGTAACTCGTACATATCCACCTAACACCTTTACTCTTAGGTCTGTAAATGTTTCGTTAATTTTGCCTGTCGCAAAATTAGGAGGGGCATTATCACTAACTACCCCACCTATAGCTAAAACCGGGAGGCTAAGTAACAGACTTAATACTGTTAACAAAGTGCGAACCATTGAGATTCCTTTCATGGGTATTTCAATCCTTTAATGCGCTTGGTTAGGGCAAATAGAGCGCCCAACCAAGCTTTCAACTTTATAGGTGTACTTTTAACTAAGAGCCCGAGCCATTTCCGTTACTGCCACCGCATTCGTCATCAGTACAAAATGGAATAGGCGCACAGAACAAATCATCATCCTCATCGGCGATTTCATTTGGTGGCTTCTTGCTAACGTTACTACCGCCACTGCCGCCACCGCCGCCACCGCCATATCCCCACCACCATGCCCCACCGCTGCCAGTGTCACATTGGGCATCCCAACTACTCAGCCAAGTAACGATAGAAGCGCTGCTTACAACAGAACCATTCGAACAAGTACTCTTGTAGGTAATTCTTCCATCCAGCTGGAAACCACCACAACCTGCGCCAGTGGCATCCCCCTGTAGTGCTGGGTTAAAGTTGCTGATGGCTTGCACGCGGTAAGGCAATACAAACACCTCGCCACTTTCCAAGGTCTCAGGTAGCTCGGCAAGGTACTCCATATTTACGTATTGATTACTGTTAGGAAGATTAGCCGTAAGTGTATCGGCCTTAATTAAGCCATGATTGGTTAGGGTAAGCTCTCCATAAAACACTTCGCCAGCTTGCATCTCTGGTAGGTTAACCGCTAGAGGAGCCACTTCTACCACCGCTACAGGCACATTGGTTTTGTAGTTGGCTTTAACCACAATTTCGTACTTATCTTCAATTAAGATTTCACGCACGTCCCATTGCACATCCACCACGGTATTCATTAAGAAGGCATCTTGCAGTTGAATGATTCCGGGCTTTATTTTTACACGGCCACTTACGCTTGAGTGGTCAAAAGCACTCACTCGGTAGCTATAATTACCGGCAGGTAAATTAACAAAATTAGCCATACCGTGAACGTCGGAATAAGCGCTAGGGTTAATCTCCAGCACAGACTCGTTTTGCAACTCAATTTTGGCATTGTGGAGCCCCCAAATGGTATTTCCTTCCGCATCTTCAGTGCCGGTATAAATATCGCCAATTCTAAAGTCAATCGAGCCTTCTTCGCTGGTCACCACATTAACAAAATACTGCACTTGGAAATCTTGGTGATTGTCGGAAAGCACTTTTAATCTAAACTCATAACTCCCTTCGGCAATACTGTCGTTAGGTTGGAACTGCACTTGAACCGGAACCGACTCGCCTACCGCTATATCAGATAATTGAATGGCTGAGCTAATGAATGCCCAATCAGGCGCTGGCTGGTTATGCCCATCAAGCAATTGCAAGCGCGGGTTTATTAACTGCTCTTGTCCTTTATTGCTCAAGGTAACCGTTTCGCTGGTGATACCGTCAAGTTTTACACCAGTATTAAAATAATCAGTGCTTGCAACAAGCGAAGGTAATGCCTCAGACAAGGTGTAATCTAGCTCAACCATGCCTAACACTTTATTTTCTATAGATGCAGTATTGGCTACTACATGGAAAGTTAAAGTGCCATTATCTGGCGCATTGTTATTTCCACTAAAGGTAAGTGGCAGGTAAGCCGTTTGCTTTTGCCCCAGAGACACTGGCGCTTGAGCAATAAGCTCTATTCCCTCTGGCGTAGCAACCTCTTGGTAAGCATCTTCTGTTGCGCTATCTCCAACATGAACAAGGCGTAACTGATCAAGGTTAGTACTGTCACCCGCGGTCACTTTAACCGATACCTTTTGTGGGTAGTTTTTCGGTATTTTAACCACTAATTTTGCAGGGCTAACCTTAGCGTTTTGCACCACAAACTCTGCTTGCGCTGGCCGCATGATGCTGTCTGGGTGAATTGCAGATACCGCATACTTACCAGCAACGGCTTGAGGATTAAAGCTATGGCTATACGCGCCATTACCATCAGCAAACACGGTAGCTAATTGCTCAAAACCACGAACTTGAGTTACCACGGTAACAGGTGAACTCGGCAGTGGCGCACCACTATTGGAATCGATAGCGAAGCCTGAAATAGTTACCTCACCTGCACCATATAACTCGGTAGGTGTAAGCTGAGTAATAGTTGCTGAGTAAGGTAGGTCAACCAAAGACACCAGTTTTTGACTACCGATGCCAGCGATCTCTACGTGGCTATCTCGCCCAGTATTGTAGTGCAGCTTGTCTATCTCTAATCGCAGATTAACTTGCTCGGGTGCGGCTTCGGGTACTGGTATATCAAATACCGCTGAGGTAAAGCTGCCACTTGGAGCAATACGCGCTACCACAGCACCATTTGCAACACTTACAACATTGCCCGTGAACTGTTGAATTGGAGAAGTAGAAAGAATATTTCCTTCTAGGTCTTCTAGAACAAACCTAATCTCTGAGGACGCTTTAGTACCGCTGTTAAGCGCCATAAGTAATTCGGTGCTTACGTCACTGGTGTTTTCTAGCGTGAAGCTAGCTTTACCTGTACCTCCACGAGTGAAGGTATCGAGATTGATATTGGCAAACAAGGCTTTATCACCCACTAATACCTCAGCTTGTTGCTCAATACTTACTGAGTCACCTTGTACTGGTTGCTGCTGTATATTAAGTGTTAAACCAGAGCTTACATCTAAGTTTTGATAACCACCGATAACAACAGGTACCAACTCTACTGCACCAGCCTCAAGCTTAAACACGTCTGAAACATGTTCGCGCGACGTGTCGTTGTCATCCCAAATTACACTTAGCTTAAGCCCATTAAGTGTTTCGTCACCATTGTTGGTTACGTTGAACTCAAGCGTATTCATTACCCCACGGAACAATGACGGTTCTCCGGATACTTGCTTGGCTAAGGAAGTATTTAGAGCAGGTAAATAGATAGAGTGACCAATGCTTTCAACTTCATTGGCGTCGACAGCTTTCACTGTATATCGGCGCTGTAATAAAGTGCCATTATTGCTTGAGTTTCCTAAATACTCTGTGTCGGTAAACGCTATACGCCCCGACTGGTGAGCAATAGGGCTAGCAGATAACAACTGCAAATTGTTGTCCTCGCCGCTGTATACATTGTAGCCATTTATCGCAGTCCCCGGATGAGACCAGCTTAATACAGGTGCTTCTCCGCCTTTTACGGCAACGCTTAGCTTAGATACAGGCAGCAAACCAAAGTTATAGTAAGCAGCTTCACTAGGAGCAGATTGGTTACCTGCAGCGTCTAGCGCCACAACGGTGTAACTGTGCTGAACTTCATCTGGGCTATTATCTAAAGCGATTGGCTTGGGAATGTCTTGTTGTAACGGTGTTTCGCTTTGCAACATATCAGCCGTTGCGTTTTCACCTTCGGCCAAATCTAAACGGTAAACAAGGTAGCTAAGGCCTTCGCTAACTTGCACTTGATCGTTTTCGTCAAATTGCGGCGCTTGCCAAGTGAGCAATATACCCGAACCATTGGCATCAAGCTGTAATGCTGTTGGTGCTTTAGGTGCAACACTATCTGCTGATACAGCAACACCGGCACTTTGCGCACTAATAGCTTGCTGCTGGTTACTATTACGAACACTAGCAACAGTGTAAGTATATTCACCATCTAACGAGGTGGTATCTAAATAAGTTAGCTGTTCAGTTGTGCTTAACTCACTAAACACATCACTACCTGGTTCTTTGCGATATAGAACATAGCCTGAAGCTTGCTCAACCTCTTTCCAGCTTAAGGCCACTTGTCCATTAGCTTTTGCAATGGCGGTAAGTTGAGTAGGCGTAGCAAGTGGTGGCAAGTCACCTTGGTACACTTGAAACTGCCTTTGACCGTGGATCTTTTGCGTTTGGTTGCCTAAATCATCTTCTGCTGAGTACTGGAAAGTTAAGGTATCGGCAATCGGCTCCCCTAGCTCGTTAGTACCGGCTGTATTAGGCAAGGTAAAGCTACCTCGCCAAATTGGTGATACCGTGTTAACAGCGTCAAGCTGTAAATCGATACCACTTGCATAACTATCTAAGGTTTCACCACCTACCTCAGGGATCAACATTGGCAGGGAATTTGGCTTCAATTCGTCGGCTAGAGTAAGCACAACTTCCACAGCTAAGCCATTGTCCTCATCAACTTTTAATGGCTGAGATGGATTAATAACTAACTGCGTCACTTCTGGTGCAAGCGTATCAATCGTTATTGTGTCACCACTTTCTATGGTTGTGCCACGGTTATTGGCTAAATCAAAGGCCGCAACATTGGCATAGGCCGTCCCACTTAGTGTGTCTTCTGTAATATTGAAGCTACCACTATAAGTTTGAGCGTCGTTGTATTCTTTGTGTAGCTTAACTGGGATAGGTAAACCATTCTCGGGCAGCACCGCAAAATAGGGTTCGTTACGTAACACTTCGTTAAAGCGCAGGCTAACTTCTACTCCACCTACGCCAAAGCGTTCGGTGCTTTCATCAAAGTGGCCCAAGGCCTTGTAAGTAATTGACTCTACAACTGGGCCGTTGCTGTCTGCCTTCACTTTCACAACATTTGATAATGCGCTAAGCGTACCCAGTTGATTCACTGCTACTACTGCGTAGTAGTATTCGCCATCATCTACTGGTAAGTCGGCATATTCAGCTTTAGTTAGTAGCTCCGCATTAATTGGAGCCCCTGCTTCAGCTACTTGACTGAACATTGTACTCAGACGATATAACTGATAACCCGCGACTAAATTATTCGCATCATTGCTGACCACCGGTGACCAGTTCAAGAATACTTGACCAAGTTTGGCAGAGCTCGCCGTTAAACCACTCGGCGCGTCTGGGATACGTGAGTTCAGCTCTACAATAAGAGCATCACTAGCATTACCCAACACTTCTCGAGAAGGATATTGCGCTTTAGCGGTGAAACTATTGCTGCCCTCTTCTAGTTCAACTATTTGGCTAAATTCACCTTGGCTGTTAACTAAAATTAAATCGCCTACAGGTGCAACATCTCGATACAATTGCACTTGGGTTGCCGGGCTTGCCTTGCCTTTAAGCTGCGTACTTGCTGCATTAGTAGTGTGGTTGTTTTCTGGAACAGTAAACACCGGCGCAGCAGGAGGAGCTAAAGCAACAGTAAAGTTGTAACTTGGCTCCGATTGATTATTCCATGTATCTACCAACACAAGCTTTAAGGTATAAGCTTGATCGTCTAGCGTGAGAAGATCGAGATCGACACTATAAACTCCACCACTTTGCGCGGTAAAGTCGGTACCGATAGGCTGGTCATCAATATAAAATTCAACTCGGCCAATGGCTGACAAATCGCTAACTACAGCTTCAATTTTGCCGCTGCTGGTTAAGGTAGCTGTAGCCGAAAGATCTTGCTGCTCTCCTTGGCTGACATAACGAATGCTATTTACCACTGGCCCATCTAAATCAGCCCGAGGAGTACCAATAATAGGAGTAACATCAACGGTTTGACCATTTGAGATATTAACCGCCGTTACAGCTACATAATAATCAACATCATTGCTAAGGCCAGCAACAGCTTGTTCAATAGAGGTTTGCAAACTGCTACCTTTAGCAACTACTGCTTTAGGTTGTAGCGAGGCAACACTGCTAAACGCCGAGGCCTCTACATAAACGGCGTAGTGTTTAATTAGTGACCATGGCGTAGCAGCTTGCCAGCTTACTTCTAACTTATTACTTAACTCATTAATTGATAAGCCAGTTGGATTCGCCAGTAAAGTAGCGGCGTTAAGGGTAATAGCTGGCGATTCATTGCCACTGCTATCAATTGCAGTTAACGACAAGTCATAAGCAGACGCTGCCAACAATTGCTCCAACTCGTAACTCATTTGGCTAAGCGGGTTAGGCAAAGCACTCACATCGATATCAATCGGATTGGTGGCATCACCATTAACTATAATTCGGTAACTAGCTAAATCAGCAACGTTACTTTGCGGAGCAAGCCAGCTTAAGGCTAAGGCATTACCTTTGGAAACCACTTGTAATTGCTGTGGTTTGCTTGGCGCTATTACATCTTTAGGTGTAACAGCAACCGCAGAGACTAGTGAGTTAAACAAACCTTGTTTATCAAATGCGACAACAGAAACATGTAATTGTTGGTCACGGCTAAGCCCGCTTAACTCAGCATATTTCTGCCCAGCAGGAATTGTAGTTACGGCGGTTAAACCCGCAATGTTCTGGTAGGTATTGGTTTTAACGTAAACTCGATATTCATCAATATCATTACCATTTGCCAGCTCATCGTAACCAGCCCAAGTCAAACGTAAGGTAGTGCCATTACCTTCCTCTTCAACACTAATTGCTACTGGGCCCGGAGCGGTATTGTCATAACGAATGCTTACTGTAGCTTTATCACTAAGGTTACCAGCCAAATCTTTAGCTTGAAGCTCAAAAACGTTATCGCCTTCAACAAGGTCTAAAGTATGCGACCACGTTTCTAATGCCGAGGCATTTACTTGTAGCTCACCGTTAATATAGATAGCACTGTTCGCCTCTTTACTACCCGAAATGGTATAAACGTTCACCGAGGTTACTGAATCGTAACTATTTACCTGTGGTAGATTTGGTTTAGTGCGATCTAAAGTAAAGCTGTAACTAAAGGGTAAAGATGTATTGCCTGCTTTGTCGGCACTTGATCCTAGCACTTGATACACGCCATCAGTTAACTCAGCGGCTGGAGTAAAGCGAATTTCACTTTCATCTACTAACTCAATAGTACCCGCCAAGCTAACCCCACTACGTTTAAGCTCGAGGCTAGTGCTTACCGCATCAACACCACTGCCGTCTTCAACAAGGTTTGCTGAGATATAGCTTGGTGATAGCTTAGTGTGATAGTCAGCTTGCTGAACAAAACGTGGCTTTATGCTGTCTCGACGAACCAGTAGCTCTACACTATTTGAATCATTAAATGATCCATCCTTTGCAACTAGGATTAATTGGTTTAATCCTTCCTGTAGAGGGTAATCAAAAGACCAATCACCAGAGCCTAAGTCAACTAATCGAGAGCCATTAACAAAAATAGCGCTGTTGTCTTCACGCGAGCCACTTAAAACAATAGTGCTTAAGTTTGTAAGTGTTTCCTCTGGAGCAAGCGGTAAGTTAACAGTTGGTGCGCTAGGTTTGGTAATATCCACCACAAATTTATGAACAAAGGCGTCTTCTGCCTCCAATTCAACACTATTTTGGTTTTGATCCATCCCTCTGCCATTTTCGG
>NZ_JBTWEN010000016.1:0-65343 GCF_056958115.1 Agarivorans sp. D1326
CGTATACAGTAGAACTCCCATTTGAATAGCCTTATAACAGGCCAATCAAAAGCGCCCCATACTCCTGTGTGTTTTTGGGCGCTACTGCAAGCGACATACTATCACCGAAAAACACTTCGGGTTTGGTCGCGTTATTGAGGCGTTATGTGTCTTTATGATTGATCAGACAATTTATAATTCAGTTTTAGATTTAGCTTGTGAATTGGTCAACTCTTCAGGAGCAGGTTTAACTAAAAACTATTGGGATACTTATCAACAATTAAACGCAATATGTGAAACAAACAAAGGCTCAAATAAAGATCATCCATTTCAATGGGAAACATTAGCTGACTATACAAAAAGTGCTGAACAGGCAATTCGTATTTATTCAGTTGCAATTGAAGTTGCTAAAAAACTAAACTTAGTCGAATTTTTAGCATCGTCACAATTAGCTCTCGCAGAGCGTTATCTTGAATTAAACAACAACAGTGCAGCAATTAATTGGGCTTCTATAGCAAATGAAAACGCACTTAAATGTAGTAATTTAGAGTTACGCCAAGAAATATCAGAATTTTTATTAGAGCTTGTAGGCAACACATAACAAAGCCATCAAGCATAAGGACGCAAAAAGCTTGGCTTGCGCTCCTTCTTCGCTAAGTTTAGCCAAGCCTTTTGCGCCGCTTATGGCGGCGTTATGTGAAAATATGATCATTGAAGTATTAAAAACAGTTTTAGTGGGGATGGTTGCAACTTGCATTGCTGTATTTTTTTATGTCAACGTTCTTTTGTTTATTGCAAAAGTATCGTCTGGGCTCATAAAGGTGTTTTTAAGTATGATCCCATACTTGGGGGTAGCTGTAGTAATCGTAGCCCCACTAACATTTTTGCTGGTTGATTTTCGAGAGGCAATTCAAGATAGCGAGTGGGCAATCATCTTTGTGCTTATTACAGCCAAATCAGGCCGCATCAATATAACGGCGGTCTAACACCAAATGAGTCAGAGCAACGCTATTGGCTTGAATACAAAACCGTGGCCAATTTAACTTGACCACTACAAATCAACCCGACTGGCACTGCGGGGTTAATAAACAATAGAGACATGCAAGAGGCATTGAGTATTTTAAGCGATAAGAAGACTTGGCTCGCTATAAGCAGTACCGCTTTGTTAGCTGCGGGGTTACTATTTTATTTTGCTAGCTTCGGTCCTATAACAGCTCAACAAGAAGCAGATAGCCAAGCCATCGAGGATTTTGAACAATGCCTTACTGCGAGATTATTTTCTGAGAATCTCAAAGCTTGCGATCGTTTCTATCTAGACTATTTGCCCATAAAAACAGACCCGGTATTTAAACAAAACATTGTTGAAGTGGCCAAGCTAGATCAGAAACAGATAGTACGCACCTACAGGGATGTAAATCAGTTGTTGAAAGATCATGGTTTAGCACCATACCCAGAACTTTACTTATTATCTCATGGCCAATTAGTTGAATATATTCAATAATGTAGAACCACTGCTTGCCGGTTTTTACTCATTTACCGCCAGTTAAGTAGACCATTTACTTCTAGTTAGTTCTTAGGTTTACAATTTGAGAGGATAGGATGAATCTAACCATTAAGGGTTTTCTAGCTGCTATGTTTGCGGCAGTGTTCTGGCTGAGTTTGGGGTGTTCTTCCACTGTAACTCCTTCAATAGAGGCACCAAGCAATTTGGTGCTAAACAGTGTCTATATTTCACCCGACGATCAAGTTAGCTCAGAATTTGGGACATGGAAGCTTAAAGGCTTAACAGTAGACGATTTATGGGAGCCTTTACGAGAATACAACAACAGAAACTTGGGTTACCAAGAAGATGCATCCATGTGGGTTTACTCGAGCACACCTTATATTGTGAACGCGAAAGGCCTAGCTGTTCATCAAGTTTTCTGGCAACGCGATAGCGCTAACCTTGAGTGGTTATACCCAAATAATCAAAACGCTGAGTCCCCTTGGCGTGCTAGTCAAATACCAGAATCTATAAAAACTAAAATGCTACGAGATCCAAAAATCTCGAAGTACGCTGAGTTTGATGACACCACGCCTGATTATCTGTGGCATAGCGCCGCGATTAGTTATATATCGGGATTGATTGAACCGCCTAAACTTAACATGCTGTTTAAAAACCAAGGGCAAGACTTAGTAACTGTTTACGGTTTTAGAGCCAAAAACTTATATTCGACAGGCGGTGAGGCAAGCGACGGAGGATCACCATTAAATGCTGCCAACAACCAGCAAACGATAAATTTAAATCACTTAAATCCAGTCTCTGAGCTAGTTTTTGATTCGCCGGTTTTAATCGAGCTAAGTTCCACAGCTACGCTACAAGTTCAACCGATAGTGAGTGATGCCACCCAAGGCGACGGTGAAGGCGAGCTTACTTACAATCTATATGTACTCTATGCCAATGGTGAAGAAACCGTAGAGCAATTTGTCGGGACCTTTGTTCAAAGTGATGCAATAAGCCAAATGCCACTTTGGTAGCTTGCAAGCTCCTTCGAATTTAAAGCAGGAATAACGCCTGCGCTTGTTATTTCGAACAACACAAGGTTAGGCAAACTCTCGTCGTCTGGTTTCACTGGGTGTTTCGCAAAACAGTCGTTTGTAATCCCGGCAAAATTGTCCTAAATGAAAAAAGCCATAATCAAATGCCACTTCGGCAATGGTTTGTTGATGCTGGCTATTTAGTAATGCTCGCCTAACTTGGTTTAGCCGAATTATCTGAATGTATTGTTTTGGTGTCATATCGCAGCACTGGCTAAAGGTATATTGCAGGGTACGGCGACTAACATGCACTGCAGCACATAGCTCGCTAACGGTAATAGGATTTTTAAGACGAGATTCTGTAAGGTAGGTTTTAACCCGTTGCATAATGCGCTGGCGTTGATCTAACGCAGGGTGGCTAACTACAGCGGGTTTTTGTGCTTGGCTAAGCAGGTTAAGCACCGCGTCTTCTAAAATAAGCGCTTGGGTGTTGCTGCTCCAGCGACTGCCTTCTGTTTGTAGCAGTTGTGATAGGTATAGCTGAAAGGTTTGTAAGGTATTGGCGGGGATATTATCTAACCATAGGCTATCAAAACTTTGGCTAATAATCGGGTCATCTTGTTGTTCTTCTAATTGGCTGAATAAACTTTTGTGCAATACCAAGCCATAAATAGAAAAGTGTTCGGGCGTGAGCAATTCGAAGTCTAGGCTACCTGGTCGGCATAAAAACTGACTATGGCGGGTAGTTTGGTTGTTAATACGACAAGTTTTTAGATTGCTACTAAAACCTATCCATAATCCTCCTTTTTCGACACGGCATTGCTGCCTTAGCTCTTGGTTTGTGTCTTCGCGAAATACATGAATATTCGAGAAGTTAATTTCATTTATTTGGCCAACAAAGCGACCTTGGCTTAGTTGATCAAACTCTTGCTGCCAGTTAACTAAGTTTGCCGCTTGATGATTTGCATCATTAGAGTGAATTGTGCACAACAATGAGTCACCGTTTGTTTGCGTATTTGTCACCATATTTATCTTCCTCGATTCAAGCTCTGAACCAATTTAGGGCGATATGCCTGTTATCTTATTGTTTTATATATAAATTTAATCTTGCCAATTATTGATAGTTAATCGGAATAGCTATTGCTAAACCTTACTTATAGTTGTTGATGCAAGAAGCAGCAAAAACTGGTCCAGTTAAAATGTTAAGAATATATTGCCCTATTTGTTAATAAATACGGGCAACAATATGGCTAGTTAATCTTTGACTAGCAGGGAATCACAAGGCCAATTCTTGCAAGTGTTCTTCGATGTATAGCTGGAATATTTGGACCCTAGGTGTGAGTAAAAAATAGCCAGTTGTACTGCTTTAAGAACTAACAGCTGTAAATGGGAAAAAGGTTTTACCCATGTGTTCGTATAAAAAGGAAAGTTAATGCCGAGTTTTATTATTGCCTATGTCAAATATGTTGATGCGTTCAATCGAAGAGTTGGTCGCTTGATGATGTATGGGATATTTTTGATTGTTGGCGTGCTTATGTGGTCATCGGTATCAAAAACTTTCTTTATGCCGTCTCTTTGGACCTTAGAGTCTGCGCAATTCATGATGGTTGCTTACTACATTATTGGTGGCGCTTATGCGATGCAGCTAAATGCCAATGTGCGCATGGACTTATTTTACGGGAATTGGTCAATTAAAAAACGCGCTTGGGTTGATGCATTCACCATCTTCTTCTTGATTTTCTATTTAATCGTACTGCTATACGGTGGCTTAGAAAGCACACTTTACTCCCTTGAATATAGCCAACGAACTCGCTCTGCTTGGCGCCCATTGTTGTGGCCTATTAAAGCACTAATGTGCACCGGTTTTATGATGATGATTTTGCAGGCTATTTCCCAATTTATTAAAGATATTGCAGTTATTCGAGGAGTTCAGATCAAATGAGTTACGGCATGATAGCAACAATGATGTTCTCGTTGATGATGTTGCTAATGGCAACGGGTCAACGTGTATTTGCTGCAATAGGCGCGGTAGCCTCAATTGCCGCCATATTACTTTGGGGTACTGGCGGCGCAGAAATTCCGTTTACTGCCAGCATGAAGCTAATGAATTGGTATCCGATGCTTACGCTGCCAATGTTTATTTTCATGGGCTATGTGCTGTCGGAATCAAAAATTGCCGACGACCTTTACAAAATGTTTCATGTTTGGATGGGGCCAATGCCCGGTGGATTGGCCATTGGCACTATTGGGCTTATGGTGCTGGTATCGGCAATGAATGGCTTGTCGGTGGCAGGGATGGCGATAGGTGCCACCATTGCACTGCCAGAGCTGTTAAAGCGTAACTACGACAAAAAAATGGTCACCGGGGTTATTCAGGCCGGCTCGTCTTTAGGCATATTGGTGCCTCCCTCGGTGGTATTAGTGCTCTATGCAATGATCGCGCGCCAGCCAGTAGGTCAGCTGTGGCTAGCCGGTATTATTCCAGGTTTGGTGATGGCAACACTGTTCATTATCTATATTGCAGTACGTTGTCGGATTAACCCAAGCTTAGGCCCAGTGTTAAGCGAAGAAGAACGTAAAGTGCCCATGGCCGAAAAACTAAGGCTACTTAGGGCAGGGCTGTTACCCCTTGGCATCTTTGCCTCAATGATGATTCCTTTTGTTAACGGCTGGACAAGCTTAGTAGAAAGCTCGGCTATTGGTGCAATGGCAGCGTTCTTGGCCGCTATTTTAAAAAGGCGAATGACCAAACAGGTATTTGAGAACTCTGTGCGCAGCACCTTGGCTATCTCTTGTATGTTTATGTGGATCATTCTTGCTGCCCTTGGTTTTGGGGCCATATTTGATGGCTTGGGCGCAGTAAAATCCATTGAACATTTGTTTACCGAGCAGCTTGGGCTTGGGCCTTGGGCGATTCTTATTTTAATGCAGTTGTCATTTTTGGTGATGGGTACCTTTTTAGACGACACCGCTATGTTGGTGATTGTTGCGCCGTTATATGTGCCTCTGGTTAATGCACTAGGTTTTGACCTTATTTGGTACGGCGTTCTCTATACCGTGACCTCCCAAATTGCCTATATGACGCCGCCTTTTGGCTACAACCTCTTTTTAATGCGGGCTATGGCTCCGCCGCAAATTAGCCTGCGTGACATTTACGGTTCGGTAGTTCCATTTGTCGGCATTATGGTTTTTGCATTAATCCTAGTGATGGTTTTTCCAAGTTTAGCTTTATGGCTTCCTGATTATGTATATGGCAAGTAAAACGTAATTTATTCATAAGCTTATTAACCAATATTTACCTTAAGGCGGGCAAGGGTCTGCTAGCAATAATCCACTGGAGGGATAACAATGAACTCAAGACGTAAGTTTTTAACAAGTGCTGTTGCACTTACCGCGGGTACCATGTTGGCTCCGGCCAAAACTTTTGCCGCTAGCCCGAAGATTAAATGGCGTATGCAAACCTATGCAGGTCCAGCTTTAGCTGAGCATGTAATAAAGCCGGCCATTGAAGCCTTTAACCGTATTGCCGGTGAAGAAATGCAAATTGAGCTCTATTTTGCAGACCAACTGGTGCCAACGGGCGAGCTATTTCGCGCCATGCAAAAAGGCATCATTGATGCGGTTCAATCTGATGATGACTCTATGGCTTCGCCTACAGAAGTAACCACCTTTGGTGGTTACTTCCCATTTGGTAGCCGTTATTCACTGGATGTGCCTGTATTGTTTAATCAATATGGTTTAGACAAAATTTGGAAAGAAGAGTACGCCAAAGTAGGTGTTAAGCACATTTCTGCAGGTGCTTGGGATCCTTGTCATTTTGCCACTAAAAAGCCCATTACTAGCCTTAAAGATCTTAAAGGGTTAAGAGTATTTACCTTCCCAACTGCCGGTCGCTTCTTAGCTAAGTTTGGTGTGGTGCCGGTGTCTATTCCTTGGGAAGATGTTGAGGTGGCTCTGCAAACCGGCGAACTAGACGGTATTGCTTGGTCGGGCATTACCGAAGACTACACCGTGGGTTGGTCTAAGGTTACCGATTACTTCTTAACAAACAATATTTCTGGTGCTTGGATTGGTTCATTCTTTGCCAATATGGATCGCTACAATGCATTACCTGATCACCTTAAAGAGCTTCTAGGGCTATGTTTAGATACATCACATTATTACCGTCAATGGTGGTACTGGGGTGGCGAAGCTAAACTGCGAGTCGAGGGTAGTGATATGAAGCTAACTTCCATTCCTGATGAAGAATGGGCTACGGTTGAAGCAGAGGCACATGTATTCTGGGATGAAATCGCCAAAGAATCGCCAACTAAGGCTAAGATTGTAGAAATCTTTAAGAAATACAACGCTGACATGGAAAAAGCAGGTAGGCCTTACCGCTACAGCTAACAAACCACAGCAGCAACGGCGTAAGTCGTTGTTGCTGCTATTTTAAGTACAACGAAAGGTATAGCTATGGCAGCGTATCGCTGGCAACAAGGGGACACCGTATACAACTTTGGCTCACTAGCCGAGCTAATGGCAAAGGCTACCCCAGAGCGCTCGGGCGATATTCTTGCGGGTGTGAGTGCAGAAACTGCCGAGCAGCGTGTTGTAGCGCAAATGACATTAGCTAACTTGCCTTTAAAAACCTTTCTAAACGAAGTGCTGGTTCCCTATGAAACTGACGAGATTACCCGACTAATTATTGATAGCCACGATAGCGTGGCATTTGCACCCATCTCGCATATGACCGTTGGGGATTTTCGCAATTGGTTATTAAGTGACGAAGCCGACGCCGAAGCATTAGCGGCGCTCCGGCCTGGGCTTAGCCCCGAAATGGTTGCTGCAGTGTGCAAGATAATGCGTAACCAAGATTTAATCTTGGTAGCGAAGAAGTGTCGTGTAATCACGGCGTTTCGTAACACTGTTGGATTAGAAAATCGGCTATCTACTCGTTTACAGCCAAATCACCCAACAGACTCTTTAGATGGCATTGCCGCGACAATTTTTGATGGCTTAATGTATGGCAATGGTGACGCCGTAATAGGCATTAACCCAGCCACTGATAATGTCCCGCAAACTATCAAGCTCCTAAACTTTTTAGACGAAGTGATTCAGCATTACCAAATTCCAACCCAGTCTTGTGTATTGACTCATGTGACAAACACCATCGAAACCATTGAGAAAGGCGCGCCTGTTGATTTGGTTTTTCAATCCATTGGCGGAACGCAAGGCACCAATGACACCTTTGGTGTGAATCTCAATGTGCTACAAGAAGCCCAAGAGGCCGCATTGTCGTTAAAGCGAGGAACCGTTGGCAACAACGTAATGTATTTTGAAACTGGTCAGGGAACGTCGCTATCGGCAGATGCCTATTTTGGGGTTGATCAGCAAACCTGCGAAGCCAGGGCTTATGCGGTAGCACGCCACTTCGATCCGTTTTTGGTTAATACGGTTGTAGGCTTTATTGGCCCTGAATATCTGTTTGATGGTAAACAAATAATTCGTGCAGGTTTAGAAGATCATTTTTGTGGCAAGTTGCTTGGCCTACCGATGGGCTGTGACATTTGCTACACCAACCATGCTTATGCCGATCAAAATGACATGGACAATTTGCTTACCTTGCTCGGGGTGGCTGGTTGCTCGTTTATTATGGGCATTCCTGGTTCTGACGATATCATGCTTAATTATCAAACAACCTCCTTTCATGATGCGCTTTATGCTCGCAAAGTGCTCGGCTTAAAACCTGCGCCAGAGTTTGAGACTTGGTTGAGTAACATGGATATATTTAATGACGTAGAGAAAGTAAAACTAAATCAAAATCTTGCCCAAGCATTTAGCTCGCCTATCTCCTTAGTTGAGAAAAATGAACTATGAGTAAGCCTTCTACAAAATCAAGCAACAAGGCTATTGGTTTAGTCACCGAAAATCCTTGGCAGGCTTTAAAGCAGTTTACGTCGGCGCGTATTGCGCTTGGACGTGCTGGAACCAGTATTCCTACGCAGCAGCTGCTACCTTTTCAACTAGACCATGCACGCGCGATAGACGCAGTGCATAAGGCCTTAGCTGTAGAAAGTCTTATAGAGAAACTACAAGCTTCATCAATTATTCAAACGTATACAAAACATGCTCCCATGGTAGTAAGCAGCAAAGCTAATGATCGAATGACCTATCTACAGCGCCCCGATCTTGGCCGCCAACTCTGCGAAGTCTCGTGGCAAAGTTTGCTAAAGCATCGAGAGAAAAGTAGTCAAGAGTATGACTTAGCTATTGTTGTAGCCGATGGGCTTTCTTCAACCGCTATTCAACGCCATGCTGCGCCGGTGATAGAAAGTTTGGTGACCAAGTTAACTAAGGATGATAAATACTCTTGGTCTTTAGCGCCTTTAACCATTGTTACACAGGGGCGCGTGGCGGTAGGAGATGATGTAGGTGAGTGCCTAAAGGCTAAAATTACCCTAATTTTAATTGGCGAACGTCCTGGTCTTACATCGCCTGACAGCATGGGTATTTATATTACTTGGAACCCTAAACGCGGCGCTAAAGATTCAAGCAGAAACTGCATTTCTAACATACGCCCAGAAGGCCTTTGTTATGAAGAAGCCAGCCATAAAGCCTTTTATCTATTAACCGAGTCAATGAAAACTAAATGTACAGGCATAGGTTTAAAAGACCGTTCATTGGTGGTTGAAGACAGTTCAAATCTCGAATCTAGCCCCAAAAGCCAATTTCTAGTGTCGGCTGCCAAAGATAAATAATGTAGGGCCTGTTGATCTTTGCTGATGGTTTTTGCAGCGATTTATTAGCCATTTAGGCAAGGCAGTGAGTGTGCAGTTAAGTGGGCTTAATAATTACTCGCTAACGCTGAATAAATGGCTAAGAAATGCTGCCTGAAAGGTTCGGATAAGCGAACTTTACTCCTTGTTAAGCCCTTATTGCTTAGCCCACTAGGCTTCTAAGTGCTTACCGCGATTAAAGCCCGCTTATCTCGAACAAAATTTCAACTCCAAAGATCAACATACCCTAGTTAATCCTAAGGCTTAGTCAGCCAATTTCTAGCATTTAGTGATTGTTATTTGATGAACTTCATAAGTTATATTGATAATATTAATTATTAACTAAGTGTTTTAGCTTATTTAGGAACAGATTCTCTATGTCTTTTAAACCTTTATATCAATTCGCAGTGCTGTTGAGCTTAGCGTGTTTTAGTTTATTTGCACTAGCAAGTGGTGAGCAGCAAATCGCCTCAGCTTTTAAGAACAAAGTCAGTGATTTGCAGGTTAATAGCTCAGGTTACGTTGTAAGAGTATTAGCGGATGACGAACAGGGCTCACGCCATCAACGATTTATTCTTAAGTTAAACAATGGCCAAACCCTGTTGGTTGCTCACAATATCGATTTAGCCCCGCGCCTCAAAAACTTAAGAGTAGGGGATAAGGTAGAGTTTTTCGGTGAGTACGAATGGAACAATAAGGGTGGAGTGATTCATTGGACTCATCATGATCCCGCTGGTCGCCACATAGACGGTTGGTTAAAGCATCGCGGTGTGCAATACGATTAAGACCACTGGCATAGAGAACTGATTATTATTAAACAAGGAAGTGTTGTATGTTTAAGCAGTATTGTAAAAAGTGAGGTGAAGAGACCGCTCACAAAGAGTTAATGAAGCAAAAACCGTCTAAATATGGCACTAGCAAAACTGAACAGCTTAAAGCGTTTATGGAAGGCTTTTTTGGTGGTACTGCAAGTGCGGTTGGCGCCTCTTTAGATTTGTTAGACCGCTACATAGTATGCCAACAATGTGGCTGCAAAACCTTAGATAATAAGGGTGAAGAGTTTCAATAAGGCAATAAACAAAGAGCGCTTAAGCGCTCTTTTTTATAAGAAGGTAAGTGGTTAAACGCCAAACTCTGCTTTTATCTGCTCTAGCCAACCAGCCATTCGTTCTGCATGTAACTCACTCTGGTTGTCGTTATCTAGCACTAGCCCTGCAAATTTACCGTTGTCTAACAAGGCTGATGAATCATCAAACTCGTAGCCCTCTGCTGGCCATTCGCCAACGAGATCTGCGCCGGTTTCTGCGATGGCGTCGTAAAGCTCACCTAATCCATCTACAAACTCGCTAGCGTAGTTTACTTGGTCGCCTAAACCAAACAACGCGACTTTTATGCCGGAGAAATCTGCAACTTCTAATTGCGGTAAAAACTCGTCCCAGCTTTCGGCTTGGCAGTCTGCGGCTAGACCGGGTAGTTGGCCTTCGCCTAAAGTTGGGGTGCCTAGGATTAACATTTTGTAACTGCTTAGGGTGTCGATATCAACGCGATTAATATTAAGCGGTTTGTCGCTAAGATCAGCGCCTAATTGCTGATGAATTTGCTTAGCAATTTTTCGTGTTGTTCCGGTGTCTGTCCCAAAAAAGATTCCTACATCTGCCATGATAGTACTCCTTAAATAGCTGGCTTATATAGCTTACTGCAAGATGTAATCCACTAATTATATTACGCAATTACAATGACTTATGATTAGTGCTTATTGTTTTTGTTATAAATACAACAGAGCTATTGTTGAAGATTGTTTGTTTTAAGACGAAGCGAGCGGATGAATAGATGCAAATAAGCAATAAGTTGTTAGCTTATTGCTTATTTGATTTAGAACTAGGCTCTGGTCTGTTGCTTAATCATCATCGTCTTCATCTTTTTCTATTGGGGGCTTCCATGTGATAGGCCGATAAACTTCTATTCGGTCTCCTGCAACCAGCTGACTTTCTAAGGTTACAAATTTGCCGAATATTCCCACTTTTTGTTTATCCAGTTGTATTTCCGTACATAAATCTAAGATGCCTGATTGATGCAAGGCGTTAATCACGCTGCTTTCTTCTACCACTTCTACATTAATGCAAAGTTGCTGCTGAGGAGTGGCGTAGGCAATACTCACTAACATAGTAACCCCCTATTGCTGAACGCTAACTTTGGCTGAGCAAACCGCTGCTGGTTTCGCTCTGTTTTCTAGTTTTTGCTGGATGAGCCTATGCAGGCTAAGCAATCCACCAAGAACTAAAAATCCACCAGGCGGTAAAATTACTAACAGCAGGCCTCGGTAATCGGGGATTATCGTGAACTCTATTGCTTTGAAAGCGGGGCCCAACAATATGTGGGCGTCGGCAAACAAGGTGCCTGAGCCAATAATCTCCCGTACACCACCTAAAAACACCAATACCCAGGTAAAACCAATGCCCATTGCGAAACCATCTATTATTGCAGGTACTGGAGCCTGTTTGCTGGCGAAGGATTCTACTCGGCCCAAAATGGCGCAGTTGGTGACAATAAGCGGAATAAAAAGGCCTAATACTTTATGTAGGGGATGAACCCAAGCGTTCAATAACATATCAGTAATGGTAACCAAGGTGGCTATCATCAATATGTTTATTGGGATGCGCACCGCACGGCTAACATAGTTTTTGCTTAGGGCGCTGATCAAGTTTGCCATTACCACCACCACCAAACTTGCTAAGCCAAGGCCTAAACCGTTGGTCGCGCTAGACGTTACCGCCAACAACGGACAAAGAGCTAAACACTGGCCAAGTACCACATTGTTATTCCATAAACCGTCAGCAATGATGTTTTTGTAATTGTTCATGCCTTCTCTCCCTGTTTTAACTCTAAATCCTTTAAAGCTTGATGCACTGCGTTTACTACTGCGCGTGGCGTAATGGTAGCGCCGGTAAATTGATCAAACTCTCCACCGTCTTTTTTTACTGCCCATGCCTTTTTTGAAGTATTACTCAGGCTTTTTTGGTTAAAACTTAAAATCCAAGGATGTTTGGCTACTTCAATTTTGTCGCCAAGACCGGGAGTTTCGCTATGGCTTAATACACGAACGCCTAAGATAGCGAGAGATGCGTCTACACCAACTAGTAAGTTAATTGGGCCAGCGTAGCCTTTAGCTGTAACTTGCACTACGTAGCCGCTGGTTTGGCCTTGTTGGTCTAGCGCGTTGTAAACGGTGTAGTTTCGCTGCTCAACTTCAAAAGGGTGCTCGGTAGCCAACAAGGCATTTTGGTAGTAAGAACTTGGCATGACTAAATCAATAGCCGCCAGCTTGTCTTCGTTTACACGTTGGGCGATTACTGGCGCTGTAATTGTGTTTAAACCCAACAACAGTGCGCTAGAGAGGCCCACAGCAACGGCTAACGAAATAGATTGGTAGATACTGCTGTTAATATGTTTTTCAACGCAAGGTAAGGTCATGATTAAGCTCCTTTGCTGCGTTTAAATAATGATTGGCTGCCAAATATTTTTGGCCTTAAATAGTGGTCGATTACTGGTGTACCCGCATTCATGATTAGCACCGCAAATGCTACACCTTCTGGGTAGCTACCAAAGCTACGAATTAGCCAAATAAGTAAGCCACAACCAGCACCAAACAGTATTTGGCCTCGAGGGCTAGTGGGTGAGGTGACAAGATCGGTAGCAATGAAAAAGGCCGCTAACATGGCTCCACCAGAAAGCAAATGTGCTAATCCCGAGGCAAAGTCTTGAGGGTGCAGCCAGTGCGCAATACTCGCAGGAATAGTTAAGCCAAGCAGCAACGCGCAGGGTATATAAGGGCGAATGATGCCGCGCCAAATTAAAAACAGCCCGCCTAAGGCTATAAGCAAGGCGCTTGTTTCTCCTAAGCTACCGGCATGTTCACCAAGTAGTAGCCCCTTCCATTCAACGATTTGATTTAAATCAGCGAGAGGGGTTGCCGAGCTTACACCGTCGATGCCTAACCATTGTTGACTAAATATTAAGCCGTCATAACCAACGCTTGGGATACTAATGGCTTGCCAGTTAGTCAGCTCTATTGGAAAACAGATTAACAGCATTACCCGACCTAACATGGCGGGATTAAAAGGGTTATGGCCAAGACCGCCGTAAACATGTTTACCAATCACGATGGCAAATATGCAACCAAAGCTGGCCACCCACCAAGGGGTACTGGCAGGTAAACTCATGGCCAGTAGCAGCGCGGTAAGCAGTGACGAACCATCTATACTGCTTAACCAATTTTTACCTTGTAGTTGCAGGCAAATTACCTCGCTAAGCCATGCACTAATGCAGCAACTAACAATGACTAATGCAGCAGGCAAGCCAAAAATCCATACCCCATATAAAGCCGCTGGACTAAGAGCGAGCACTACCAAATACATAATGTTAGTAGTGGATAAACCCGAGTGGGTATGTGGTGCTGCTATTGGGTTGTTTATAGCCATTAGCTTTCTCCTTGAGTACTGCGAGAACGAGCAGGGCGTTTACGTTTAGCTGCTTTGGCTGCTTTTTTAGCCGCTGCTTCGCGGGCTAAGCGTTGTTGACGTGCCTCGGTAAGTTGGCGGGCTAAGTTTGATTTTTGCATCATGCTACGTTGCGCGTTGATGTTAGATTTTGCGTGCTGGAAATACTGCACGAGAGGAATACTAGAAGGGCAAATGTAACTGCATGCACCACACAATAGACAGGAGTCTAAGCCAAATTCTTGTGCGCCTTGCCAGTCATCATTATTGCTATGCGCGGCCATTTGAAAGGGCATTAAGCCCATTGGGCATACTTTTACGCAGTTACCACAGCGCACGCAGTCTTGGCTTTGCCGCTGGTTAATTTGCTCTTCGCTTAAGGCTAAAAGACCGCCGACACTTTTATCTATCGGCACAAAGGGAGATGGCAATACTTGTCCCATCATTGGGCCACCAGCAATCATTCTTTTCGCTTCGGCTTTTAGGCCGCCACATTCTGCAATAACTTGTGATACTAAGCTGCCAATAGGTACGGTGATATTGGCGGGAGCCTCGATGGCATCCCCTGATACGGTGATCACGCGTTCGATCAGGGGGCGCTGATAACGCACTGCTTGATAAACCGCTTTAGCTGTAGCGACGTTGTGCACCAATATGCCTTGAGCAGTACTTAACTGTCCGGGACCAATAGCAATACCGGTGACTGCTTTAATTAAATGACGCTCAGAGCCCATGGGGTAAAGGCTAGGTACAATTTTAAGGCTGATCCCACTAAAGCCATCACTCGCTTGTTTAATAGCGTTAATCGCCTCTGGTTTATTATCTTCAATCGCAATAATAGAGTTTGTTGCGCCGATGGCTTTTGCCATTACCTTTATGCCCGCGATGATCTCGGCAGCTTGTTCGCGCATAAGGCGATCATCACAGGTTAAGTAAGGTTCACATTCACCACCGTTAATGAGCAAAGTATGTACTTTAGACTTACGGGCTAAGCGCAGCTTTATCCCGGTTGGAAAACCTGCTCCACCTAGGCCAACAATGCCAGCTTCGAGTACTCGTTCAACAATTTGCTCGTGGCTAAGTTTTTGGTAGTCGCTTGGCGGGTAATCAATACCCCAGTGTTTGTCACCGTTATTGGCAATGACCAAGGTCTGGCTTTTTATTCCAGATGGGTGGCTACTTAAGTAGGGCTTTATGTCTACTACAGTGCCATTTACTGGTGAATGTAAAGGCACCGTCATGTCGTTACTACCACGGGCGATAAGTTGACCTTTAACTACCGTGTCACCAATCGCTACGAGGCTGTTAAGCATGGAGCCGTTGCGCTGTTGCATACCTAAGTACACCCGGTCTGGCACAAAGCTTTTGCTTATATCTTGTTGCTGGGTAAGCTCTTTATAGCCCTTGGGGTGAACGCCACCGCTAAACGGTTTAGGTTTTAGATTAAACATAGTCACTCCTTAAGCCGTTTGAGGTTTTGGCCATTGCCAAGTATTAAGCTGTACTTGCTGGGCTTGCATGCTTAAACATCCCTGCGGGCAAGCTTTCTCGCACAAACGACAACCAGTACAAACCTGACTAATGACCGTGTGCATCTGTTTACTGGCGCCAACAATGGCATCAAAGGGACAGGCTTTAAAACAGCGAGTGCAGCCGCTGCATTGGCTTTCGTCTATATAAGCCACAACAGGTACAGCATCGGGATCATTACTCACTTCTACGCCTAGTAAGTTGGCTATGCTGGATGCAAGGCCATTGCCGCCAGGCGGGCAGCTGGTAGGAGCCAAATTACCTTTAACCATGGCTTCAGCTGCTTGACGACAGCCCGGTTCGCCACATTGACCACATTGGCCACCGGGTAGCATGGCTTCGAGTTCATCGACTCGTGGATCGCCTTCTACTTTTAGTGCTTTAGAGGCCCAACCCAGCAATGCTCCAAGGCTTGCTCCTAGTAGGATTAGTAAAATGATTGATATTAAAATCATGGCTTTCTCCTATTAGTTCACTAAGCCGCTAAAACCTAAAAAGGCCATCGACAGTAATCCAGCGGTAATAAATGCTATCGGTAAGCCAGCAAACGCTGCTGGTACTTTGGCCAGCTTTAAGCGTTGTCGTAAGCCTGCAAATAACACGATCACTAAGCTAAAACCTGCTGCAGAACCAAAGGCATAACAAAGGGTTTGTAAAAAATTCATGTTGTTTTGAACAACCAGCAAGGCAACACCTAACACGGCGCAGTTGGTGGTGATAAGGGGCAGGAATATGCCTAAGGCCTGGTAAAGCTCGGGGCTATTTTTTTGAATGATCAGTTCGGTAAGTTGAACCACAGCAGCGATGACCAAAATGAGCACCAAAATTCGCATTACCTGAATGCCTAAGGGAGCAAGTAGCAGCGCTTCTATTAGCCATGCGGCGATAGCTGCTAAGCACAATACAAAGGTGGTTGCTAAACCCATACCTAAGGCGCTATCGATTTTGCTTGATACCCCCATAAACGGACACAAACCAAGAAACTTGCCTAACACCACGTTGTTTACCACGGCAGTGCTAATAAAAATCAGAAGGTAGTCGGCCATCAAATACTCCACACAGTTGTACTACTAATGGCAGTACTGCATTGCATGTACCAAGTTGGTGAAATGAACCATATTGGGGAAAGAACCCGAGTAATACGGGGCTTTAGTCGCTTGTTGGCAGAGTTTCTAAGGGCAATTTTAGGGTGACAAATACAACAATTTTAACTGATAGATTAGTTAAAATTGTTGTAAATCAAACAATGTTTATTCAGCCGACCCTCGTGGCACGTAGTGTCGCAGGGAGGAATGCCGCTTGCATTGTAGCTGTATGTTCAGCGATTAACTCAGCAATGCAAAGGATTGATTGAATGATGAATGAACTTAAATCTACCTTAGAGCAGGCCTTTGAAGATCTTGCTCCATTAAGTGAAAACCAAATCCTATCGCAATGCTTTAGTGTGTTAGAGCAAATGCCAATGGCTATGTCGGTAAGTGATTTAAACGCAAACTTTATGTTTGTAAATAAGCGGTTCGCCGAGATCACCGGATACGAGCAAAAGGATTTGATTGGAAAAAACCATTCTTTACTTAGTTATAAGACAACGCCAAACGAAGTCTACCAAGGACTATGGGCTTGCATTAGTAGCGGAGGGAGTTGGCAAGGGCGTTTAGTTAACAAGAAGAAAAATGGTCAACGCTATCTTGCAGAGTTATCGATAACCGGCTTACGTAACCAGCAAGGCAGTATTACCCACTATATGAGTGTTCATCGAGATATTAGTGAACGCCATCAGCAACAAACTATAGCGGCTAATCAAAAGTTGATGGTTGAGGCAGTGCTTAATACAGCGCCGGTTGCTATCGCCTTGCTCGACCAAAGTCATCAAGTTGTATTAGATAACCTTTCTTACAAAACCTTGCGCAGCGATTTTAGCGATGAGCCTGTAGCGATTGCTTTAAAACAGTTAAAAGGGAAACAGGAAGTTGATGGCTCGTTTAACGAAGGACAGACTTTTAATGTTGAAGTAGGTAAGGGCAAGCGTAAACGCTGGTTTAGCTGTTGCGTATCTACTGTGAATATCAGCGGGTCTGAAGTTGATGATTATTTTGTACCTAAAGTTAGCCGCTACTTGGTTATTACCTTAAGTGAGGTAACCAAGGAACGACGCCGCCAAGCCCAGCAACAGTTATCAGAACTACGCCGTTCTACCGAAGAATCAGAAGCCTTACATAGTATGCAAGAGGCGCTGCATGCGGCAATTCATCAGATCCAAGGGCCAATCAACATGATTGATTCAGCCTTACAGATGTTTTGTGGGGTATCAAATAGTTGTGCCAGAACGGCAGCAATGCAAGCAGGTTTAGAAGCGGGCCACGCTGCAATTGCCCAACTAGAAAGCGCCTTACCCCGTAAACCTTACGAGGCTAGCCAGTCGGTAAACATTAATCAATTGGTGCATGAAGTGACCGAGTTATCCAGCGACCGTTTATTAAATCGCAGCATAACCATGCAACTAAGTTTAAACGGTACCTTACCTTCGTTAACTGGCCAGCCTTCTCGTATTCGAGTGGCCTTAAAACAGCTTATAGATAATGCGATAGAAGCTATCGATTACGGCAAGAAAACACGCCGTGAAATTGTTTGTAGCACTCAATTAGTTGATGACGAAATAGAAGTCACTGTCGAAGACAGTGGGCCTGGCATTAAAAAGGAGTTACAGCTAAAGGTATTTGAGCCTTTTTACAGCACCAAACCAAGTAATAACAGCGGATGTCGTGGTGTTGGTTTGAGCATTGTGCAACAAGTAGTGAGTGAACACAGCGGTACCGTTCAGTACTTATCAACTTCATTAGGCGGCTGTAAAGCTCGCATCGTTCTTCCTCTTCGTAGCCGTAAGCGAGGTGAATAATGGACTATTCAACAAAACGAGAATCACATATCGCCGAGCAACACTTGGCAGCCTTGTACGACGTAAGCAGCGTATTAACCAATAGCTTGGATTACAAACAAAGCGTAAACAAAGTGCTGCAAGTGTTACACGACAAAGCCATGTTACAACATGCAATGTTAGCGCTCATTGCCGAAAACGAGCAAATGCTTAGTGTTGATACAGTGCACACGCCGAATCATGCCAACGACAGTGTTGCTAAAAACATTCGTTATCGTCCAGGCGAGGGCATCGTTGGTACGGTGTTAACACAGAAACAGCCTATTGTTTTAAGCAAAGTGTCTAACGATTTACGCTTTGCAGATAAACTTGATTTGTACGCATTAGATTTACCGTTTATTGCCGTACCGATTAAGAAATCCAATGAAGTATTAGGCGTACTAGCCGCTCAACCACAAATAGATGCTCCAGAAAAACTAGCTTTGTTCACCCGGTTTTTAGAGATGACCGCAAATTTAATCGCAAAAAGTGTATTACTTGCCAAAGACGTCGCCGTACAAACTGACCAATTGGAAGCTGAACGCGACAGATTAAGGCGCAAAGTAAGAAGCAATTACAGCATGGACAACATCGTTGGTCATTCTCGGGTAATGCGCAGAGTGTTTGAGCAAATTCGCTTGGTGTCTAAATGGGATAGCACGGTACTTATTCGCGGTGAATCGGGCACCGGTAAAGAGCTTATTGCCAATGCTATTCACTACAATTCGCCCAGAGCTACCGGACCTTTTATCAAACTTAACTGCGCAGCCTTACCCGACAACTTGTTGGAGTCGGAGTTGTTTGGTCATGAAAAGGGCGCGTTCACCGGAGCGGTAAAACAGCGCAAAGGCCGTTTTGAAATGGCTGACGGTGGCACTCTGTTTTTAGATGAAATTGGTGAAATCTCGTCTGCGTTTCAAGCAAAACTGTTGCGAGTTCTTCAAGAAGGCGAGTTTGAACGGGTAGGCAGTACCCAAACCATTAACGTAGATGTGCGTATTTTAGCGGCAACAAATCGAAACCTAGAAGAAGAGGTTAAACAAGATCGTTTTCGTGAAGATCTGTATTACCGACTAAATGTTATGCCTATGTTCCCGCCACCGCTGCGCGACCGAATTGAAGACTTACCCGACTTAGCCGAGTTTTTAATTGAAAAACTGGCTAAACAACAACGGCGCAAGCTACAACTTACCGATGGCGCCATTCGTATGATGATGGCTTATGACTGGCCCGGTAATGTTCGTCAATTGGAGAACCTGCTCGAACGCGCATCTGTGATGAGCGAAAGTGGGGTAATTGATCAAGATTTAATTGTTATCGATGGTTTAGATGGTCCTAAAATTAGTCCACGGCCAAGCATCGAAAAAGTTAACTTGGAAAGCCAGGAAATGGACGAGAGGGAGCGAGTTATTGCAGCCTTAGAGCAAGCTGGATGGGTGCAGGCTAAAGCAGCTCGCCTGCTCAATATGACACCAAGGCAAATAGCTTATCGTATTCAAGTAATGAATATTAACGTTAGACAGCTTTAATGGAACAGCTGGCATTTAGCGATGTAACCGACCTATGCCAGTTTATGCAACAGCGGCTTAGCTATACAAATCAACAACAGCGTAAGCAAGCCGCTTTAAATGGCTTCTGGTGGAAAACTCCGGCTGAAACCTTACGCGATGGTCATGGCTTTTGTTATGACCTAGCCGCTTTTACTCTTCATCATTTACAAGCCCTAGACCTATTAGAAACAAAACTCTTGTTTGTAGCTTGGGGAGATTTTGGCAAAGTCTCAAACTCTGGGCACTTCGTTTGCACTTTCCAACAGGACCAAGACTACTACTGTATCGACAATGGTTTTCTAAAAGGCCCGTTAAGTTTAGCGTGCCTACTAAAAACCGCCTCTAGGAATAGAGCGATTACAGTTTACAAATGGTTTTTGCCAAATGAAATTTGTTATCACCTTAGCTACCTAGGCATGAACAAATTTGTGAAAAACGCATGTTAGCAAGGCTGTCGTGTTTCCAACAAACACGACAGTTAAACCCACACGTTTCAAGCAACTGGTTAATAAGTCACTGTAATTAAATGAAAAGTTTTTTGGAATGGCCCTTGCACTAGCTACTTTATAGTAGTGTACAAGGAAGCTTTTCATGACAATACAACCACTTAAGCAAGCCAATGGAGAGAATCCGTTAAGCGCACAAGCCAGTAAACAAGCTGCTTTAGTAGCAAAACATCCGTGCTTTTCAAAAGAAGGCCATCAGTATGCGCGAATACATTTACCTGTAGCGCCTGCTTGTAATATTCAATGTAATTACTGCAATCGAAAATTTGATTGCAGTAATGAAACCCGACCCGGCGTCGTCTCTAAGTTGCTTTCTCCAGCAGCTGCAGTAAAGCGTTTTGTAAAAGTTAAACAGCATGTTCCAGAAACCCAAGTAGTAGGTATTGCTGGGCCAGGAGACCCTTTGGCTAATCCCAAGGCTACTTTGGCGAGCTTAAAGGCCATAGACAAAGTAGATTCAGATGTTCACCTATGTGTTTCTACTAATGGTTTGGCCTTAGCAGATCAACTTGAGTCGCTGATGGAAGCAGGCGTTAGGCATTTAACCATTACCATTAACTGTATTGATGCTGATATTGGCCAACGTATATACCCTTGGGTGTATTTCAACCAACGTCGCTTGAGGGGCAGAGAAGCAGCGCAAACCCTAATTGATCGCCAATTACTGGGTTTAGAAGCGGCTATTAAGGCGGGGATGCTAGTAAAAGTTAATACGGTATTGATCCCAGGGATCAACGATTTCCATATTGAATCGCTGGCTAAAGAATTGGGTAGATATGGTGCCTTTATTCATAACATCATGCCGCTAATCTCTGATCCAGCACACGGTACTTACTTTGGTTTAATGGGTCAGCGAGAACCCACCAAGCAAGAGCTAAACCTTGCTAGAGAGCAAGCCGGTCAGAGTATGCAGCAAATGACTCATTGCCAGCAATGTCGCGCTGACGCTGTAGGTAAGTTAGGCCAAGACATAGATTTGGCTGCGCTCGAGAATAGTGAGCCAGCACAGGTAGCAAGGTCGATACAGGTTGCTGTTGCTAGTAGTAGTTTGAGCTTGATTGATCAGCATTTTGGCCACGCCACGCAGTTTTCTATGTATCGAGTAAGCGCAGACGAGATTACTCAGTTAGATGACTTTTCTTGGCAGCAGTATTGCCAAGGCAGTGAACAGTGCGATGACTCCGCAGTCAAAGATTTAAGCCAACTAAAACACGTCGACACAATTTTGTGTAGTCGAATTGGCCATGCTCCGCAGCAGGAGTTGTCTGCAATGAACGTAAAAGCAAATACCGATTATGCCTTGCGGGATATACGGGGCGCTCTTGAAGATCTTCAACAGCAGTTAGCTGCGCAACAGGCAAATTCAAGCAAATCCAGCTGTAGCATGGGGGAGTGTAGCTAATGGCCTTATCAATTACTAAATCATGTATAGCGTGTTATGCCTGTAAAGAGGTTTGCCCCAGTAAAGCCGTTACCAGTGGCGATAAACAATTTTCGGTTATTGCACACCGCTGTGATGAGTGTGCAAACAATGTTAATGGTGCTCAATGTGCTCAAATTTGCCCTGTTGAAAACGCCATTGTTGATGCAAACGGTTGTGCGTTAAATCCACCGGGGTCGTTAACCGGATTGCCCCAAGAAGCCAACGTTATTGCCTTAAGTTAGGAGCGTTTATGGAAATACAAACTCTTCAAGAAACCACTAGTTTTATAGGTACAGAGTGGCAACAAGCTTTATCTCGGGTTTGCCCGCCAATGTCTATGCACAATAGAAATTGGTTTAAGTTGATCATTCATAGTCAGTTAAATGGCCAAGCCGAACTGCCTTATGGTCTTGGCTTAGATAATGCCAGTTATATGGACTTAAAACGGGCTATTGCTAGTGACGATATTAGTAAACAAGAGCTTTTGTGGAAACAGCCTTTTAAAGCGGGTTTGCGTAAACGCGCTCAAGTACTAGAAGAAGTATTTGAACTACGCATGCAAGAACGCAACGAGCTAAGTGCGCTGCTATTTGCTCAGTGCAACGACAAAGTGCCTTTTGCCTTTCAAATGGCAATTATTGTGGCTACTGCCTGTTTATCTCAATCGCATCTTTGGCATAGCTTAGGGCTGCGCAACCGCAGTGAACTTGGTGAATTACTTAAGTACAACTTTCCGTTATTACATCAGCAAAATACTAACAATATGCGCTGGAAACGTTTCTTTTACCGTCAGCTTTGCCAACAAGGTGGGGACTACGTTTGCAGAGCACCAAGTTGTCAGGAATGTTCATCCTATTCCGAATGCTTTGTTGATTAAAACTGTTTCAAAGGGCTAATTAATTTAGCCCTTTTTTCTTGTTTTAGGTCTTCGTTATATACCTAACAATACAGCGTAGATTGTTAACTTCGCTACAGCTATTAGTCACCTTACTTTGTTGCTCAACCCTAATGTTAACGGGTTTTTTAACGATATTTGATGGTTGGTGTCGTGCTTGCAATAAGGTAACTAACGATGCGGTTAGTTCGCATTTGTTCAATTTAACTGAGCGCCTAAAGGCGTTGTATAGGTGCGAATATGACCTTAAGAGAACTTAATAATACCAACCAACCATTAATGGGAAAAATTAAGCTTTGCAGTGAGCTAGGTCCATTTCTTAGTGATAAACGAATAAAGCTTTTAGAGGCCATTACTGAATACGGTTCTCTAAGTGCAGCAGCTAAGTCTATTCCTATGTCTTATAAAGCAGCTTGGGATGCGCTAGATGCAATTAACAACTTATCTGAACATCCTTTGGTCATTAAAAAAAGTGGCGGTAAACATGGAGGTGGAACTCAGCTGACCGATTACGGAATTGGCCTGTTAAGTTTATACCGAGCCTTAGAGCTTGAGTACCAACAAGCTTTTGAACAATTGAAGCCGAAAATTAACGACCCCTGTGATGAGCAGCTAAACGTAGTTGAATTTAGACAACTAATGCGCCGTATGAGTTTGCGTTGCAGCGCAAGAAATCAACTACTCGGCCAAGTTGTATTGATTGATAAAAAATCAGTTAACTGCTTAGTTAAAGTGGCAATAAGCCGCCAACTAACCGTTAACGCCTTATTGTCTATGGAATCTGTAGAAGAGCTAAATCTTACGTTAGGAAGCGAAGTATTGTGCTTGATAAAAGCTTCTCAAGTAAGCATACGCAAAGGTGCAGATACCGCCAAAAGTAACACTAACCAATTTGTAGGGCGGGTTAGCCGTATAAACAAAGGTCCAGACAACTTGGATATTAGTGTCCAGCTAGCCGAACAAAAAAACTTATCCGCTATTGTTCCAAGCGTACTTGAGGAACAACTCGATATAAAAGAGCAGTGCCAAGTAGCCGTCTCTTTTAGTGCATCCGCAGTCATTATTTGTAGTTATTAAACTCTAGGAAGTAGTAATGAAAAAACTATTAAGCAAGTTATGTGTTAGTTGGGTTTTACTGGTTGTAGCAACACTAAAGATAACAAGCCTTCAAGCGGCAGAAATTAAAGTTGCTGTTGCTGCAAATTTTTATAAACCTGTTTTGGCCTTGGTCGAACACTACCAAAAAGAAACCGGGCATCACGTTCAAGTGTCTGCTGGTTCAACAGGTAAGTTATATGCACAGATTAAAAATGGTGCGCCTTTTGAGGTGTTTTTAGCTGCGGATCAACAACGACCTAGTTTATTAGTGGAAGAGGGATTAGCTGAGCCAAAAAGCCAGTTTACCTATGCCCTTGGCTCTTTGGTGCTTTGGTCGAACAACCCAGAGTTAGTGGACGGCAAAGGTGAAATACTAAAAGAAGAATTAAAGCATATCGCTATTTGTAACCCTAAAACGGCTCCCTATGGGGCTGCCGCGGTTAGCGCAATGAAAAATCTTGGTGTTTACAACAAACTTGAGCCCAAATTTGTAGAGGGGCAATCTGTTGGACAAACCTACCAACAAATTAGTTCTGGCGCTGTTGATCTGGGTTTTGTTGCTTTATCTCAAGTACTCGTTGATAAGCAGTTAAATGGCGGTTCGGTATGGTTAGTGCCAAATGAGCTGTACTCACCAATTAAACAAGACGCAGTGTTACTCAAGCAAGGCAGTAACAATGCGGCCGCAAAACAATTTTTAGCGTATTTGCAAACAGAACAATCTAAACAGCTAATTAGAGATTTTGGATACGACGTTAAGTAGTCAAATGGCAAAGGAGTGCTATATGCCCGATATAACAGTGGTTTATCTAACGCTTAAGTTGGCCTGTGTTGTTACTTTGGTGTTATTGATTATTGCCACGCCATTGGCGTGGTGGATGTCGCAAACTCAATCGTCTTTAAAGTCACTAATAGGTGCAATGTTCGCGTTGCCGCTAGTGCTACCGCCAACTGTATTGGGTTTTTATCTACTGCTGCTGCTTGGGCCAAACGGCCCTTTAGGCAGTTTATCTGAGCAACTAGGAGTAGGGCGATTGCCATTCACCTTCACTGGCATTGTGATTGCGTGTGTAGTGCATACCTTACCGTTTGTTGTGCAGCCCATGCAAAATGCTTTTGAAGCAATAGGTAAACGCCCCTTAGAAGTAGCTATGACGTTACGTGCAAGTCCTTGGCGAGTGTTTTGGAAAGTCGCTTTTCCGCTTGCTAGGCCAGGATTTTTTGCCGCTGCTATTTTGGGCTTTTGCCACACCATTGGAGAGTTTGGCGTAGTGCTTATGATTGGCGGCAATATTCCAGGTGAAACGCGAGTGATGTCGATAGAGATATATAACCATGTTGAGGCATTAGAATATGGACAAGCGCATTGGTTAGCGGGCGGAATGCTGGTGTTTTCATTTGTTGCCTTGTTAATTATCTACAGCTTGAATGATTTTACTAAACAGAGGCTTAAACTATGTGCTTAGAATTGCAATTGCACAGCCAGCGTGATGACTTTACGTTGAACATTGAGCTTACGCTGCCCCAAACAGGTGTATCTGCTTTGTTTGGCCCTTCGGGTTCTGGTAAAACCTCGTGTTTACGCGCAATGGCTGGTTTAGATCGTTTTAGTGGTAGCTATTTTTCTGTTAATGGTGAGGTTTGGCAAGATGATAAGAAAGGGATCTATCTTGCTACTCATCAAAGAGAAATTGGCTATGTATTCCAAGAGGCCAGTTTATTTCCGCATCTAAATGTAGAACAAAACTTGTTGTTTGGTCACCGCTTAACACGTCCAGAAAAACGAAAAGTAAGTATTAGCGATACCTGTGAGTTATTGAGTATTTCACATTTATTAACACGCAGACCCAGCTGCTTATCGGGGGGAGAACGCCAGCGTGTTGCAATTGCCAGAGCTTTGCTAAGTTCACCAAAGCTATTGTTAATGGACGAACCGCTATCAGCATTAGACGCTACTCTAAAACAAGAGATCATTCCTTATTTGGAAAGGCTACACCAGCAGCTTTCGATTCCGGTTGTATATGTAAGCCACGACTTAGAAGAGGTTAAACGTTTAGCCAATTATATGGTGTTTTTAGAACAAGGGCGGGTAAGCCAGCAAGCTTACTTAAGCAATTTAAACCTAGAACCGCAAGCGCGAACTCAGCAACATTACTTAAAGGCTGTATGAAAAATGAAAGAGTAGGGACGGTTAGAAGGTGGTATTCGCGAGTGGATTTGAACCACCGACCCCTACCATGTCAAGGTAGTGCTCTAACCAACTGAGCTACGCGAATATCGTTTTAGATTTTGGTACAACCGAGTGGATTCGAACCACCGCCCCCCACCATGTCAAGGTGTAATACCTATAGAAGACTTGGCTAGTATCAGTGTATGTCTAGATCCGACACAATCTGTTTACGGGGTGCATGGTATGATTGTGCCAGATTTGTGTCAACAGCTAGAAACAAGTAACAAACTGTTTGCTTATTCAGTGAGCTATTCGGCACAATATTACCAAGGTGATTCTATTTAGTACCCAATACCGAATGAATGACTGACTAAAAAGTCACTACACTTTTCTTTTGATAGGTTAGTCATAGAACTCACTTTTCGCATGGTTTCCAGTTTGTGCTTAATTTGACTTGTATTGTAGTCAGACATTCCGTAGCAACTGCCAAATATCCTACAAGAGTTGGGGTTACTGCTTGTTTTTAATAGTTCCATGTTTAATTTGTTGTAGGCGAAACCCAAGAAAACCATGCGTGATGTTCTTCCCATCGCGTGCCTTATAGCTAGAATTTCACTTTCCTCTACGTCAGTACTTTCTGTAAATGTTTTGATTGATTTAGAGATAGATAAAAGCTCATCTGGTGTGGGTACCATACCGAACTCAATTACTTCTTCACTTCCTTCTTGCCATGAGAATCTACCAACCTTGCCGTAAGGGTGGTAAATATCGATAGAGTTAACTAAATCGGCTGCTTTTTCTTTAGGTAGGTCATAATACTTCATCAGGGCGTGATAGAGAAAATGCTCTATACACCTGTCATAATTAAAGATTATAAGTGTGATTAACTTAAACCTAGCCTCCAACTCATCAGAGGTGCAGTTTTCAGTTAGCTTCTTGAAGAACTCTAAATACCAAGTGTTTTTAATTAGTTTAAAGTCAAGCTTGTTGTTTTTATTACCGGCATATGTTTGTGAAAATAGGCTTTTTCCTTCAGCTTCTAAGATTGATTCGACTATCGCGAGTTTTCCTAAGAATGCGACTTCTGGGTTATCACGCCTTGAATCAATGTAATTATCTATGGATATCGAAAGATGAGGTAGTACTTCGGCTATTTTCTTTCCAGTGTCTATCAAAGATTTAAATTTTTCGTCACTTTCAGAGTAGTCCGTTATAGCTTTATACATCAGCTTACTTCCTTTTGCTGGCTCTCTGTAATGCGTGAACTCTATGCACACTTTGTCAGCGATAATGCCTTTAAGTTTGTCTCCTACAGGCAGATTTAACTCAGCACTTGCTCCAGCTCCAACAATGTAAACAGTTTGCAATTCTAAACCCTATACTCATACACTTTTGATTATGTTATCAAAAGGATTGTTACAAACCAATCTACTACAGCTTTAAACTACTGATTTGACGCTGAAGTTAGCAATGCTCTTTCTTGTTTCAGTGTGCCTTTGCTCTTGCTTTAGAGACTGTTTGGAGACGCAACTGTATGAAGTCAGTAATCAATTCTGGGGATAGTTGTTTTAATGAGTAGCTGCTGAAGTGGGATTTTAATCTGCGGTACTGGTAGCGGTGACTGTTAACGTAGCCCTTGTGATAAACACCACGGCTTTCTACATAGTAGTCAATTGCTTGGGGCACTGAAGTGCTAAGGGATATTGGTTGATTTTGATATGACATTGGCACAATCCTGATTCGTTTGAGTGAATAGATTGTGTCGAAGCTTGGTACAACCGAGTGGATTCGAACCACCGACCCCCACCATGTCAAGGTGGTGCTCTAACCAACTGAGCTACGGTTGTATTGTGAGGTTTTAGCCTACGGCGAGAAAGGTACTGTAACTGCAGGCATGCGTCAACTGCTGATAATGATTATGAGAACTGAATGTTCAATGATTAAACAGTGTTTCTGTAATTAGCATAAACAAACTCAAAAGCATCAAAAGATGTTGCTTTAAACTCACGTACAGCTATCGAGTATTTGCTTCCATTGTTTTACGTGTTTGCGGTTAGCTTGTTTAAATTCTAAATGTATAGTGCTTGCGCGTGCTAACAGTTCGGCGTGTGACTGCTGCATTAGTGGAGACAAAGAATTTATAACTGCATTGGCACTTTGATCGAGCTCAGCAAGGTAGTCTTGCACCTTTACTGCATAAACGTTAGTTAGAATATTGCGTAAGATATCGTAATCGGCTTTGCTTTCTTGGCAGGAGAATTGACGAGCATCTAGCGCCATGGTGACCTTGTTAAGCCAAGCACTAGTTGCATTAAGCTCTTGAAGGAGAGCCAAAATAGTTACGCCTTTTTGCAGCTTTTCACTTAACTGCAGAAGTTGTTTCTTGTTTATGCTGTGGCTGGTGACCAGCTCACCGTGTATGTGGCTTAACTCTGTTAAGTTTGTAGCAAGCGCTCGGTAGGAAGGAAGCGGATTTTTGCCAATAGCTTGTTGGCTAGACCACAAGTGCCTAATGCTTAGTTCGTTAACCAAAAAGTTGTGCCAGTAAACATTAATTGCTGCACGTTTTGTATCGAGTATGTGCTGTAGCGAGGCTTTTAGCTGAGCATCTATGTGGTTGTTGGCTAAGCAAGTTTGTAGCCCGCTTATCAAATCAATATGCCAAACCAGCGTGTAGTCGGCACTAGCATGTTTACCTAAGCTCGAATTCTTCTCGAAAACCAGTTGGTCTAATCCGCAGTGTTTAAGGGTAATGCTGTCTAGCAGTGATAGTGATAACGCTGGCTCTTTTTTTAAGTAGTCCCGCCAATAAATTTGTGGAAGTGAAGGTGTTTGTTTCGGAGCCTTTATTGAAATGGAAAGCACTCTATTTAACCTAGAGCTATAGTCTTGAAAAAGCCGCTCACTAAGCGGCTTTTGCCAATAAATTAGCCCATAAGAAAATGCACCTATACCCAGTGCTAAAAATGAGTAAACAACAAGCTGTTTTTTGCTCATGCTTCCTTATTTATTAAGTGAAGTTTGTCTGGGTTATTGCTCGCCCAAATTAGTCGCCAGCACAAACCAATAGCGCAGGCAGTTAGTGCTAGTACTATGGCTATCCAGAAACCGATCACTCCCATTGGCTCTTCGGTTAAATAATCAGTAAATGTAAGTATAGATCCAACACCTAAGCCAATTGGCCAAAAACTAATTAGGGTAACGATTAAAATGAAACGAGTATCTTGATAACCCCTAAGCGCACCGGCGCAACATACCTGCATTGAATCTGATAGCTGATAGGTGGCCGCTAACAAAAATAGTGGAGCTGCAATGGCAGCTACGGTGGTGTTTTCTGTGTACCAAGCGATAATGTCGTGACGAAATACGATAGTTGCGGTAGCTATAAACAAGGTAATAATAATGGAAAGTATAATTCCGCTATAGGCGCACACTTGTGCTTTATCTAGCGACTTTTCACCCATAAAATTGCCAACACGAATAGTAAGTGCGATGCCAATGCTTAATGGCAACATAAATACCATTGAGGTGAAGTTAAGCGCAATCTGGTGAGCAGCTACAATGTCTGCGCCAAGTGGCGATAACAGCAAAGCAATCATAGAGAACAGCGTTACTTCAAAAAATATGGCGCCGCCAATTGGCAAACCTAATTTGAATATTCGCGATACGATTGGCCAATCAATCCCTTGATATCGTTCAAACAAGTTAAGTGGTAATAAGGTTTTACTTCTGGTGGCGTAAATCAACATGGCTACAGCCATGAACCAATTAACCATTGCCGTGGCAACACCACAGCCGGCGCCACCCAGTTTTGGCATGCCAAACAAACCATTAATAAAGATGTAGTTAATCGGGATGTTTATTAGCAAGCCCATTATGCCAATGATCATAATGGCTTTAATGTTTGAGCAGGCCTCGTTAACCCCTCGCAATACTTGGTATAAAGCAAAAGCAGGCAATCCAAAACTAACAAAATACAAGTATTGTTTTGTTAGACCAACTAGCTGCTCTTCGACATCCATAATGTTAAAAACATTAGGCGCAAACCATAAAATGGCCCAAGCAGCAGCGGCAAGAAACATCGAAATCACCAATGCTTGGCGAAATATGTTGCCGCCCCTATGAGCTTGTTTTGCACCGATTTGATAGGCAACTAGAGGCGTAACAGCCATTAATATGCCTTGTAGTAACAAAATAATTGGGTTAAAAAAGCTAGCGGCAACAGCCACAGCGGCTAAATCGGTAGGGCTTACCGAGCCTGCCATAATCGTATCAACAAAACTCATACCGGTTATGGTAAGTTGAGCAACTACAATTGGCCCTGCTAGCCGCAGTATGGCAAAACACTCTTTGGAAAATCGTTGTTTAAAACCCAGGAAAAAATGCTTCATGTTCACCGGAATTGTTCAGAATAAAAGAAAAGTAGTCAAAGTCGAGTTATCACCAGGATTTATGCAGCTCTGGGTTGATTTAGCGGATACCGAAGGCTTGAAAATAGGCGCTAGTGTGGCCGTAAACGGAACTTGTTTAACGGTGGTAAGCATTAGCGAACAAGGTGTTCAATTCGACTTGATTCAAGAAACGCTAAGTCTAACAAACTTAGGCACAATAAAAGAAGGGGATTTAGTAAATATTGAACGCGCAGCGAAGGTAGGGGACGAAATTGGTGGTCACCTTGTCTCTGGCCATATTCATAGTACTGCTAAAATAATTGAGTTGTTACCAACAGAGAACAACTTAGCTATTCATCTAGCCTTAGATAAGGCGTGGCGCGATTATGTTATCTATAAGGGCTTTGTGTGTGTTGACGGCGCCAGTTTAACGGTTGGAAAACTGAGTGAGCAGGGGTTCTGGCTGCACATTATTCCCGAAACCTTGCGGGTTACTACCCTAGGTGACAAGCAAGTAAATGATTTAGTAAATATTGAAATAGACAGCGCAACTCAGACAGCGATTGATACCATCAAAAACTTGGCGGTAAGCGGTGACTTAAAACGTTGGTTAAGTTAAAAGTACTGCTCGTCGTCGGCGTCTACAAAGGCCAATAATTTATCGTTGCTTTCATCAACCTGTAAACGACAGTGTATTGGGTTACAACATACTCGACAGTCTTCATAAAAGTCTTGGTCACCGTTACTCGCATCCATAATAAGGGGAGTGTGGTGACCACAGGTTGGGCAAGAAATCATTTTTTCGACATAGTTTTTCATAACAACAACTCCAATATGTCCACTGTCTAATTATGGTTCAAATTGGTGAGATCAACGAGTATCAAGATCAATAAACCATAAGCTATTGAAGTTATCTGCTCAGACCTTTAATATTGCCCATCTTTTAAGTGCATTAAGTACTCAATTTTATCGACTAAATCATGTGATGTTTGGTAGGCATCACCACTGTATGAGCAAGGATAAATATGCCAGTTATTACTCTTCCTGACGGTAGTCAACGTCAATTCGAAAACCCAGTTTCAACTATGGATATCGCAGCCGATATCGGCCCAGGCTTAGCTAAAGCGTGTATTGCTGGCCGTGTAAACGGTGAACGTGTAGATGCCTGTGAACTTATATCTGAAGATGCTCAAGTAGCGATTATCACCGCTAAAGACGAAGATGGTTTAGAAATCATTCGTCACTCTTGTGCTCACTTATTGGGGCATGCCATTAAACAAATGTGGCCTGAAACTAAAATGGCTATTGGTCCTACTATTGATAATGGCTTTTACTACGATATCGATTTAGAGCATTCGCTTACTCAAGAAGATATTGAGAATCTTGAAAAACGCATGAAAGCACTGGCTAAAACTAACTACGATGTAGTTAAAAAGACAGTGCCTCTAGCGGAAGCAAAAGCGGTATTTGAACAACGCGAAGAACCATACAAGCTCGAGATTATCGAAGGTATTGAGGCAAGTGCCACTCCTGGGCTTTACCATCACGAAGAATATGTAGACATGTGTCGCGGTCCACACGTACCTAACATGAAGTTCTGTCATCATTTTAAATTGATGAAAGTAGCTGGTGCATATTGGCGTGGCGATAGCAAAAACAAAATGTTGCAACGTGTATATGGCACCGCATGGGCAGATAAAAAACAACTAGCTGCATACTTAAAACGTCTTGAAGAAGCCGCTAAGCGCGACCACCGTAAAATTGGTAAGCAGCTAGACCTTTACCACATGCAAGAAGAAGCACCAGGTATGGTGTTCTGGCATGACTCTGGTTGGACTATTTTCCGTCAGTTAGAAACTTATGTACGTGAGCAGTTAACTAAGTACGATTATCAAGAAGTAAAAGCGCCGCAAATTATGGATCGTAGTTTGTGGGAGCAATCAGGACACTGGGATAAGTATTCAGATGCAATGTTTACTACTCAGTCAGAAAGCCGTGAATACGCTGTTAAGCCAATGAACTGTCCGGGTCATATTCAAATCTTTAACCAAGGTTTGAAGTCTTACCGTGATCTACCGTTGCGCATGGCTGAGTTTGGTTCTTGTCACCGTAACGAACCATCTGGTTCTTTACATGGTTTGATGCGTGTGCGCGGCTTTACCCAAGATGATGCACACATCTTCTGTACTGAAGACCAAATTCAAGATGAAGTAGCTTCGTGTATCGACATGGTTTACGAAACATACAAAACCTTCGGCTTTGAAGAGGTTGAAGTAAAACTCTCTACTCGTCCAGAGCAGCGAGTAGGTGACGATGAAACTTGGGATAAATCTGAAAAAGCCCTGGCTGATGCATTAACATCAAAAGGTATCGAGTTTTCTTACTTGCCGGGTGAAGGTGCGTTTTACGGCCCTAAAATTGAATTCACACTCCACGATTGCCTAGATAGAGCATGGCAATGTGGTACTGTTCAGTTAGATTTCTCGATGCCAGGCCGTTTGTCTGCCTCATTTGTTGGAGAAGACAATGAACGCCATGTACCAGTAATGATTCACCGCGCCATTTTAGGTTCACTTGAACGCTTTATTGGTATTTTGACAGAGGAATATTCTGGCTTCTTCCCAACTTGGTTAGCTCCTCGACAGGTTGTTGTCATGAATATTACCGATAAACAGGCTGATTTTGTCCATCAAGTAGTAAAAAAATTAAATAAACAGGGCATTAGAGCCATTGCGGACTTGAGAAATGAGAAGATAGGCTTTAAAATCCGCGAACATACTCTAAAGCGTATTCCTTATTTGTTAGTTGTCGGCGATAAAGAAGTCGAAAGTAATGAGGTTGCGGTTAGAACTCGTAAGGGTGATGACTTAGGCAAATTTGCAGTTGACAAGTTTGTTGAGCAAGTTAAGCAAGAAATCACCAATCGTGACAATAATTGTATTGAGGTATAAATTATAAAAACCGGAAGACGTGGTCAGCAACAAGCTGCAAGAGCACATAAGATAAATGAAGAAATTCAAGCTCAAGAAGTACGCCTTAATGGCTTAGATGGCGAGTCCATCGGCATTGTAAGTTTGAATGAAGCGCTAAACATAGCCGAAGAATCTGGCGTTGATTTAGTTGAAATTAGTCCGAATGCTGAACCACCTGTTTGTCGGGTCATGGATTACGGTAAGTTCATTTACGAAAAGAGTAAATCTGTAAAAGAACAGAAGAAGAAGCAAAAACAGATTCAGGTTAAGGAAATAAAATTCCGACCTGGAACTGACGAAGGCGACTATCAGGTAAAACTACGCAACCTGGTTCGCTTTCTAGAAGAGGGTAATAAAGCTAAAGTAACGCTACGTTTCCGTGGTCGTGAAATGGCACACCAAAGCTTAGGCTTTGATCTTTTAAATCGCATTAAAGGTGATTTAGAAGAACTAGCAGTTGTGGAAGCTTTTCCAAAAATGGAAGGTCGCCAAGCTGTTATGGTGTTAGGCCCTAAAAAGAAGTAACTAAGGCATCCAAGTAACAAACAGCTTACTTTAACGAGTAAGCTGTTTTTGTTCGCCTTTAGTTATATGTTGTTAAACTCGCAATGCGGAGTGCATGTAAATGCCAAAAATGAAATCGAATAAAGGCGCAGCTAAGCGCTTTAAGAAAACTGCTTCTGGTGGTTTTAAATACAAACAAGCTGGTCTTCGTCACATCCTGACTAAGCGCCGTACTAAGGTAAAACGTCACCTTCGTCCGAAGGGTATGATTGCTGCATCTGATGTTGCATCAATTGTTCGCATGTTGCCGTACGCATAAGTTTAGAGGAAATTAAGAATGGCCAGAGTTAAACGCGGTGTACAAGCACGTGCACGTCATAAGAAAGTCTTAAAACAAGCCAAAGGTTACTACGGAGCACGTTCACGTGTTTATCGCGTAGCCTTCCAAGCGGTAATTAAAGCGGGTCAATACGCTTACCGTGACCGTCGTCAGCGTAAACGTCAATTCCGTCAATTATGGATTGCACGTATCAATGCTGCTTCTCGTCAAAATGGTTTGTCTTACAGCCGTTTCATTGACGGACTTAAAAAAGCATCTATCGAAATCGATCGTAAGATCCTAGCTGATATTGCTGTTTTTGATAAAGCAGCATTCACAGTATTGGTAGAAAAAGCAAAAGCTGCTTTATAAGTTTTATCAAGTTTGTGAAAAGGGAGCTTAGGCTCCCTTTTTTATTACCATTTTTTCAACAAATTTGGCGTTAATCCCACCAAGTTAAAGCATCAACTTCCATTACATTTTAGCGTCTGCTCAAATACCCAACAAACTCCTATAAAAATCCTTAGCAAACAAGCTTCCGCGCTAGCCATCAGCGACTCATTAAAGTACTATTTCCGGTCTTATTAAACACTAAAAATCAGCCGTTCCCTTGGTGGAATATGAGGAAATCATGCTAGATCTTGATGCGCTAATCAATCAGGCGAAGACTCACATAGAAGCAGCTTCTGCGATTAACGAACTCGATACCGTTCGCGTAGAATACCTAGGTAAAAAAGGGTTAATGACTAAACAGCTACAGGGACTTGGCAAATTATCGCCTGAAGAGCGTCCTCAAGCTGGTCAACTTATTAACCAAGCTAAACAAGCTATCCAAGAAGCATTGAATCAAAAGCGCGAATTATTGGTTCAGCAAGAATTAAACGCTAAATTGGCGGCGGAAACCGTAGATGTAACGCTACCAGGCCGTACCGATGAGATTGGTGGTTTACATCCGGTAACTCGAACAATTGAACGTATTCAAACGTTTTTTGGCGAGTTGGGTTTCCAGGTTAAATCTGGTCCGGAGATCGAAGATGGTTTCCATAACTTTGATGCCTTAAACATTCCAGAGCACCACCCAGCGCGTGCTGACCACGATACGTTCTATTTTAATCCTAATCTGGTACTACGTACTCAAACATCGGGTGTCCAAATCCGAACCATGGAGACGGAAAAACCACCAATTAGAATTATCTCTCCTGGACGTGTTTACCGTAACGACTACGACCAAACACACACTCCTATGTTCCATCAAGTAGAAGGCTTGATGGTAGATAAAAACGTTAACTTCACCGAGTTAAAAGGTGTGTTGTACGATTTCTTGCAAAATTTCTTTGAAGAAGACATGCAAGTACGTTTTCGTCCGTCATATTTCCCGTTTACCGAAACATCAGCCGAAGTGGATGTATTAGGTAAGAATGGTTGGTTAGAAGTTTTGGGCTGCGGGATGGTACACCCAAATGTATTACGTGCAGTAAACATTGACCCTGAAGAATATACCGGTTTTGCCTTTGGCATGGGTGTAGAGCGTTTAACCATGTTGCGCTATGGCGTTAACGATTTACGTTCATTCTTCGAAAACGATTTACGTTTCCTAAAACAATTTAATTAAGGGTTAATTGAGATGAAATTTAGTGAATCCTGGCTAAGAGAGTGGGTTAACCCTAGCAATTCTCGCGACGAGTTAGCAGAACAAATTACTATGGCCGGCCTGGAAGTTGACGGCATAGAGCCGGTAGCGGCTGATTTTAACGGTGTAGTTATTGGCGAAGTGGTTGAATGTGGCCAACATCCAGATGCAGATAAACTTCGTGTTACTAAAATCAATATTGGCGCTGAAGAGTTACTCGATATTGTTTGTGGCGCACCAAACTGCCGACAAGGTCTAAAAGTAGCCGTTGCAACTGTTGGTGCAGTGTTACCGGGCGACTTTAAAATCAAAAAAGCAAAGTTACGTGGGCAACCTTCTCATGGCATGCTTTGCGCCTACAGTGAACTGGGCATTAGTGACGAATCCGACGGTATTATGGAATTGCCGAGTGATGCTCCAATTGGTGCCGACTTACGTGACTACTTAAAGCTAGATGATGTAATCATTGAAGTAGATTTAACGCCTAACCGCGCAGATTGTTTAAGCCTACGTGGTTTAGCAAGAGAAGTTGGTGTACTAAATCAGTTAGACGTAGCAGAACCACAATGGCAAAACGCTGAAGTAACAATCAACGACACGTTTACTGTAAATGTTGAAGCTACCGAACAATGCCCACGTTATTTAGGTCGCGTAATTAAAGGCGTAGATGTAAAAGCAGCTACACCGTTATGGATGCAAGAACGTCTGCGTCGCAGTGGTATTCGCTCAATCGATCCGGTTGTAGATATCACCAATTACGTGTTAATTGAGCAAGGGCAACCTATGCATGCCTTTGATTTAGCGAAGCTAACAGGCTCTATTGATGTACGTTTAGCTAACGATGGTGAAAAACTGGTTTTACTCGACGGTAATGAAGTTGAGCTTAAAGAAAACACCTTAGCTATTTGTGACCAAACTGGTCCAATTGCAATGGCGGGGATTTTTGGTGGCGAGAAAACTGGTGTAACTGAAACTAGCCAAGACATTTTCTTAGAGTGTGCTTTCTTCAGTAAGTTAGCAATTACTGGTAGAGCCAGACAGTATGGTTTGCATACAGACTCATCACACCGTTATGAGCGAGGCGTAGATTACCAACTACAAAACCAAGCTATCGAGCGCGCTACTCAACTTCTTGTTGAAATTTGTGGCGGAGAAGTTGGCCCAGTCGTTGAGTCTGGTGACCAAACTAAATTACCTAAAGCGAAGACAATTACTCTACGCCACGCGCGTTTAGAAAAAGTTGTCGGTTATAGCTTCGCTAAACAGCAAGTTAGTGAAATCCTTACTCGCTTAGGTATGTCGGTAACAGAAACAGAGCAAGGTTGGGACGCGACTGCACCAAGCTATCGTTTTGATATGGACATCGAAGAAGACCTAATCGAAGAAGTTGCTCGTATTTACGGTTACAACAACATTCCAAATGTTTCTCCAGTTGCTTCATTAAAAATGAGTCAACATCAAGAAGTTGAACTGCCAGCAACTAAGTTGCGTCAGTTACTTTGCGCCCGTGGCTACCAAGAAGCAGTGACTTACAGCTTTGTTGACCCTAAGCGTCAACAACTGTTGCACCCACAGCAAGAAACAATGGTATTGCCACACCCAATTTCTGTAGAAATGTCGGTAATGCGCTTAAGCTTGTTAACCGGGTTGTTAGACACGGTTTCTTACAACCAAAAGCGCCAGCAATCTCGTGTTCGAGTTTTTGAGTCAGGTTTACGTTTTGTTCCTGACCAAAATGCTGAAAACGGTGTTAGCCAAACTCCAATGCTTGCAGGCGTAATTAGTGGTAATGCTAATCAAGAAGCTTGGAACACCACTGAGCGAGAACTCGATTTCTTCGATATCAAAGGTGATGTAGAAGCGCTTATTCAGCAAACTGTTGATGCAGGCTCTTTTAGCTTTGAAGCTACTCAAAACCCAGCCTTACATCCTGGACAAGCAGCTAACATTTTGCGCAACGGAGAAGTGGTTGGTTACGTTGGTGCTTTGCATCCTCAGCATCTTAAAGCGTTTGGCTTGAGCGGTAAGATATTTGTATTCGAATTGGTATTAGACGCCGTTACTCAACGCAAATTGCCAGATGCCCAGCCAGTTTCTAAGTTCCCAGCAAACCGTCGCGACCTTGCTTTACTGGTATCGCAGCAGGTAAAAGCTAGCGATTTATTAAATTGCATTAAGAAAGTTGGCGGAAATCAATTAGTTGGCGTAAACTTATTCGATGTATACAAAGGGAAAGGCATTGCAGACGATATGCAGAGTATTGCTATCAGTTTAACCTTGCAAGAGCAAAGCCGTACCCTTGAAGAAAAAGAGATTGCCGCTACAGTTGACACCATTGTAGAGGCGTTACGTACAGAGTTTGACGCATCCTTGAGGGACTAGTTATGGCATTAACTAAAGCTGACCTGGCAGAAAATTTATTTGAAAACTTAGGCTTTAGCAAAAGAGAGTCTAAAGAAGTGGTAGAAGCTTTTTTTGAAGAAATACGGGTGGCTTTGGAAAGTGGGGAACAAGTCAAAATTTCCGGCTTCGGTAACTTTGACCTAAGGGAGAAAAATCAACGCCCTGGTCGTAATCCGAAAACGGGTGAAGATATCCCCATCTCTGCGCGTCGAGTAGTCACCTTCCGTCCTGGGCAAAAGCTCAAGAGTAGGGTAGAGAACGCCGAGCCTAAATAGAATATTTAGGACATAAAAAAGGAAGCCAGTTGGCTTCCTTTTCTTTTACTTCAATTTTTTAAGTTACTAAATTCTAGTGATTAAGAATCTGGCTCAAGAACAGTTTTGTTCTGTCTGACTGAGGATTCTCAAAGAATTCTACCGGCTCATTCTCTTCAATGATTTCACCTCTGTCCATGAATATCACACGGTCTGCGACTTGTTTAGCAAAGCCCATTTCGTGAGTTACACAAAGCATGGTCATACCTTCGTTCGCCAGTTCAACCATTACATCTAGTACTTCACGAACCATTTCTGGATCGAGTGCCGAAGTAGGTTCGTCAAACAACATAATGGATGGATTCATACATAAGCTTCGAGCGATAGCCACACGTTGCTGCTGACCACCTGAAAGCTGCCCAGGGTACTTATCAGCTTGCTCTGGGATTTTAACCCGCTCTAAGTATTTCATTGCTGTGGCTTCTGCTTCTGCCTTAGGGATCTTTTTCACCCAAATTGGCGCTAAGCAGCAGTTTTGCAAAACGGTTAGGTGAGGGAATAGATTGAAGTGTTGGAAACACATTCCCACGTCACTTCTCACCGTTTCAATACTTTTGAGATCACTCTGTAGCTCGGTGCCGTTAACAATGATGTCGCCTTTTTGGTGCTCTTCTAAGCGGTTAATACAGCGAATCATGGTCGATTTGCCCGAACCAGAAGGGCCACAAATAACAATTTTTTCGCCTTTGGCTACGGTAAGATCTAAGTCTTTTAGTACGTGAAACTCACCGTACCATTTGTTCATTCCCTTGAGCTGAATAACTACTTCAGGGTTTGTTTGATTAGATGTCATGTAAAATTTCCTTATTAATGTCCTGTGTGTAGTTTCTTCTCAAGATGAATCGAATAGCGAGACATACCGAAACAGAACACCCAAAATACAAAAGCGATAAATACGTACATTTCTGTGGAAAAACCAAGCCATTCTGGATCTGCTAATGCAGATTGACCAATAGCCAATAAATCGAATAATCCGATAACCAATACCAGACTAGTATCTTTGAAAAGCGCAATAAAGGTATTAACAATTGAAGGAATGGTAATCTTCAAAGCCTGAGGCAAGATGATTAAGCCCATAGACTGCCAATAGCTTAAATTTAATGCTTCGCCAGCTTCGTACTGACCTTTTGGTATAGCTTGTAGACCACCGCGAATAACTTCGGCCATGTAGGCTGACTGGAACATGATGATACCGATCATGGCTCGAAGTAGCTTATTAAAATCAACTTCAGAGCCTACAAACAGCGGTAACATTACTGAGGCCATAAACAACACGGTGATTAAAGGTACCGCTCGCCAAAACTCAATGTAGATGGTACAAAAGCTTCGCACTATCGGCATATGAGAACGACGCCCAAGCGCTAATAAAATACCAAATGGCAAGGCCGCTACAATGCCTACAATAGCTAATACCAAAGTAAGCATTAAACCACCCCATTGGTGGGTTTCTACTTTAGGTAAGCCAAATGAATCGCCGAGTAACAAGAAAAATACAATTACTGGGTAGATAACTAAGCTAAAAATTGCGATTTTTGGTTTATGCGGTGTTTTCTCATATACCAATGCCGCGATTAGTATCAGGAAAGTAACAAAGACAATATTTACTCTCCAGCGTTCTGCAGAAGGGTAGAAGCCGTAAATTAGCTGAGAGAAACGATCTGCTACAAACACCCAACATGCGCCGTCGCTGGTACAAGCCTCTCGGCTATCTCCTATCCAATCTGCTTCTAAGAACACCCATTGAATGGCAGATACTAGTGGTGGAACAATTAGATAAAGAATAAACAGAGTAAAAAAGCTGTTTATCCATGAGGAAAACAAATTTTTCTTTAGCCAACCCACAAAGCCTACGCTGAGGTTAGGTGGAGCTAAATCAGGTTTGAATTGATGCTCTGACATATTAACGCTCCACTAAAGCCATTTTCTTGTTGTAAATGTTCATCAAGATTGAAGTTGTAATACTGATAGTTAAGTAAACCGCCATAGTTAAGGCGATAACTTCAATAGCTTGTCCAGTTTGGTTAAGAGTTGTTCCCATGAACACTGAGACCAAATCGGGGTAACCAATGGCAGTAGCTAATGATGAGTTCTTAGTAAGGTTTAAATATTGGCTGGTGAGTGGCGGAATAATTACTCGCATAGCCTGCGGAATAATCACCAATTTTAAGGCTTGCGTTCGAGTTAAACCGAGTGATTCAGCTGCTTCACTTTGACCTTTACTAACCGCTAAAATGCCTGAGCGAACAATCTCTGCAATAAACGCAGCTGTATAGGTCGTTAAAGCAACTAACAAAGCTGCAAGTTCCGGGATAACAACCATACCACCTTGGAAGTTAAAACCTTTTAAGGCTGGGTAATCTAGTGAAATAGGCATACCCATTACAAAAAATGTAAGTAGTGGCAGTAGTACAATTAGAGCTGCTGATACCGAGAAAACCGGAAAGGGTTGACCGGTAGCCATTTGGCGCTTTTTAGCCCACTTAGCGATAATGAACGAACCGATAATGGCAGCGATAAAAGCAAATACCACTATGTTAGACCCAGCTTCCATCACCGGACTTGGCATATATAAACCACGTACGTTGAGGAAAACCGCTTCGCCTATATGGGCACTTTGTCGAGGGCTTGGCAAAGCCCGAAGCACTGCAAAGTACCAGAAAAATATTTGAAGTAGCAAAGGAATGTTGCGCATGGTTTCAATGTAAACCGTGGCAACTTTAGAAATTAACCAGTTACTAGATAATCGAGCCACACCCATAATAAACCCGAGGATGGTGGCAAAAATGATACCTAATATCGATATTAAAATTGTATTTAACAGTCCAACAACGAAAGTTCGACCAAAAGTGTGGCTTTCATCGTATTCGACTAATGATTGAATAATGCCGAAGCCTGCGGTTTGGTTCATGAAACCAAAACCAGTGGTAATGCCACGTTGTTCTAAGTTGAAAAGCGCGTTACTGATGATGTAATAGAAGAAGCCAATAACACCGATAACGACAATAATTTGGAAAACTAGCGCTCTTACGTTGGGATCAAACCAGATCTTACGAAGACTATTTGCTGAGTTATCCTTTGAGGAAGGATGAGCAGCCATATAATGTAACCTAGTAATGTAGGATTAAAACGAAGAGAGCAGGGCAAGCCCTGCTCTAATAAGGTAGAAATTAACGAATTGGTGGAGCGTATTGGAAGCCGCCGTCGTTCCAAAGGGCATTAACACCACGTGCAATACCTAGTGGAGAACCTGCACCAACATTTTTCTCAAAAGACTCGCCGTAGCTACCTACTTGCTTAACAATGTTGTAGCCCCATTTGTCATCTAGACCTAAACCTTTACCTTTAGGACCTTCTAAACCTAAGATACGACGAACGTTAGGGTTAGTAGATTTAAGCATGTCGTCTGCGTTAGCCGAAGTTAAGCCATACTCTTCAGCATTGATCATCGCAAATAGAGACCACTTTACAATGTTTAGCCACTGGTCGTCACCTTGACGAACAACTGGGCCAAGAGGCTCTTTAGAAATGATTTCAGGCAATACCATCGCGCTATCTGGCTTAGCTAGTTTAATGCGTAGTGCATAAAGCTGAGATTGGTCTGAAGTAAGAACGTCACAACGGCCTGCTTCAAAACCTTTAACTGTTTGGTCTGAAGTATCAAACACAACAGGAGTGTATTTCATGCCGTGCTCACGGAAGTAATCCGCTAGGTTAAGTTCAGTCGTAGTACCTGATTGAATACAAACAGCAGCGCCGTCTAATTCTTTAGCTGAAGAAACACCCAGCTCTTTACTTACCATAAAGCCTTGGCCGTCATAATAGTTAACACCAGCAAAGTTCAAACCTAGTGAACTATCGCGTGTTAGAGTCCAAGTAGTGTTACGAGAAAGAATATCAATTTCGCCTGATTGAAGTGCAGTAAAGCGCTCTTTCGCAGTAAGGGGAGTGTATTTAACTTTGGATGCATCACCTAAAACGGCTGCAGCTACTGCGCGACATACGTCAACATCAAGGCCTTGCCAGTTACCGTCGGCATCTGGGTTTGAGAAACCTGGTAAGCCAGTACTAACGCCACATTGTAAGAAACCTTTACTTTTTACATTGTCTAACGTTCCTTCAGCAGCGCTTGCGTTAGCAGCAAATGCTAGAGCAACAGCAGCAACTGCGGCTTTAATATGCGTGTTTTTTAACATGTTTTCTTCCCTGTACAGTTTGTCTTCTATTGTGGGGTATATCACTCGAAAAATTTGCTTGAGTGCTAATTTGAGCCAATAACAACATAAACATTCAAATATTGGGTGTCAACATTATTGTAACACCGCAATCGCGGTAGAATGCCGAATAACTGACCACTAGCGCAAATCTATTCAATATAAATGAATATAGTATCAAGCCGTTTAAGTTTTTGGCTTATCAAGTTTTTGTTGCGCTAGATCAAGATTAGCACAGCTAGCGATAATTCCCTGATTTAGTTACCTTAAAAGTGCTAAAAGCGAGATATGTCGCAAAAGTTAGATTTTGAAACGTAGTATGGAAGGAGAAACTAGATATTCTACTTTATGTCGAAATTCCTACTGGCTAGTATGTTAACACTTAGTTACAAATAGGCGTAAAATACTGTGTTACAACTTAAGTAGGATGGGGTCTTATGCTGACTTATTATATATTTATAGTAGCTTCTACCTGAAATTGAAGAAAAGAAGATGAATATGAAAAAAAATGTCATTGTTTTAACCGGCGCCGGTGTTTCTGCTGAGTCAGGCATCCAAACATTTCGAGATTCTGACGGGCTATGGGAAAAGCATCGAGTAGAAGACGTAGCAACACCTGAAGCCTATCAACGCTCTCCTGATTTTGTTGACCAGTTTTATAATCTACGTCGTAAGCAGCTACAAGAAGGGAATGTTCATCCAAATCCTGCCCACTTTGCTTTAGCAGAACTTGAGAAACATCAAGACATCGAATTATTGGTTATCACCCAAAATATCGATGACTTACACGAACGAGCAGGCAGTAAGAATGTGTTACATATGCACGGTGAGTTACTAAAAGCACGTTGCCCAGTCAGTAACCAGACAACAGTGTGGAAGCAAGACTTAGGTAGCGACGTGCTGTGCACTTGCTGTCAGTTTCCGACGCGACTTAGACCTCATGTAGTTTGGTTTGGCGAAATGCCAATTGGTTTAGATAGAATTTATCACCAGCTGAACCACTGTGATATATTTATGGCGATCGGAACATCTGGTCATGTATTTCCTGCAGGAGGTTTTGTTCACGAAGCGGCAAGTCACGATGCGCGCACTATAGAATTAAACCTTGAACCCTCGGAAATGCAGAGCGAATTTGGCGAACGTTATTACGGCCCAGCCAGTGAATTAGTACCTGAGTTTCTTAGTGAACTCACTTCAGAACTAAGAGTTAATAATTGAAAAGAATAATTTTACCGGTATTGGTAGCCGTTTTTTTAGTTGCTTGTGAACAATCCCTAGAGCAGCAAGCACAGTCACAAAGCTTACCTCCGCTGCACGAAATTGAAAATGTTCAACAGAAAAAGCAAAGCTTTACTGACTTCATCACTCCACTAATTGAAGCAAGCAATAATAAGATATTACAGCAACGCTCTGAGGTGGAAACTATAGCTGCAACGTTAGCTAAGGGCTCAAGCCTTTCTAAGAATCAAAAACAGACATTAACTCAGCTTACAGAACTCTATCGAGTTGACCCATCGCTGGATGAAAAATCCCAAGTTCAACACTTATTAGTTAAAGTAGACCTTATTCCACCAGCTTTGGTGCTTGCACAGGCAGCAAATGAATCAGCTTGGGGAACGTCGCGATTTGCCCGTGAAGGTAATAACTTATTTGGGCAATGGTGTTATAAGAAGGGCTGCGGATTAGTTCCTTTAAATCGAAACGATGGGGCTAACCACGAAGTAAGAAAGTTCGATAGTGTGTATGAGTCGGTGAGTGTGTATATGAATAACTTAAATAGCCACCCAGCTTACAAAGGTTTCCAGCAACAACGAAATCTGGCACGCTCTAGCGGAGAATTAAACGCGATGGGACTAGCTACTCAACTGAGCAGTTATTCTGAAAGAGGCGAAGCTTACGTAGAAGAGTTACAGCAAATGATGAGGGTTAACCAAAACATTTGGCCAACCCGAACACCGATTATCGCAGGTTAAAGCTCAACAACTTGCACTATACCAGCTTGGCTTTGTTGGCTTGGCTGGTCTTCTAACTCTGGCGCATCAAAGCCAATATCACCACCATCAATGATTCCACTATCTCGATTTATCGATTTAAAGTCGAATTGTTGATGGTCGAGTAGGTGTGAAGGAACTACATTTTGTACCGATCTAAACATTGACTCGATTCTTCCGGGAAAACGCTTTTCCCAATCGTTAAGCATTTGCTTAATCGCCTGGCGTTGTAGGTTTTCTTGAGAACCACAAAGGTTGCAAGGAATGATTGGAAAAGATTTCAGCTCTGCATATTTTTCCATATCGCTTTCTTTACAATAAGCCATAGGGCGAATAACCACATGTTTACCATCATCGCTAACCAACTTCGGTGGCATGGTTTTAAGTTTGCCTCCATGGAACATATTCAAAAATAAAGTTTCTAATATGTCGTCTCGATGATGGCCTAAGGCGATTTTAGTCGCTCCTAGTTCAGTGGCCGTTCGATACAAAATGCCCCTACGCAAACGCGAACACAGTGAGCAAGTCGTTTTGCCTTCCGGTATTTTGTCTTTAACTATTGAATAAGTGTCTTCTTCTACGATTTTGAATTCAATATCTAAGCCTTTTAGATATTCGGGCAAAATGTGCTCGGGAAAACCCGGTTGTTTTTGATCTAAATTGACAGCAACCACATCAAAGTTAATCGGAGCATGGGCGCGTAGGTTTAATAGTATGTCTAGCATTGCATAACTGTCTTTACCACCAGATAAACAAACCATTATTTTGTCGCCATCTTCAATCATGTTGTAGTCGGCAATAGCTTGTCCAACATGACGTCGAATTCGCTTTTGTAGCTTGTTGTGGTTGTATTGTTGTTTTGCTGTAACTGACATAGTGTGTTCCCAATAAAAAAGCGGGGCTATTATATAACCCCGCTTTGCTTAAGCAATGTTTAACGTCAGTTTAGCTTTATCTATTTTTGAAAAGGACTCACAAAATTTTGCGGTTTAAGCGCCAATAAATCGCAGTCTAATTGGTCAATAACGTGTTCCGCCGTATTGCCAATAAGTGCAGCACTAAACCCGCTTCTACCTGAGGTACCCAAAATAACAATTTCTGCATCTATTTCGTTTGCTACTTCAGGGATTACATCGTCAGGTAAACCTTCCTCAAGGTGTGTGGTGACCACTTGCTCAAATTGTTCTTCAACAAATTTATTAAGAGCCGTTTTATGAAACTCCATGACATTCTTGTTGTACTTAAGTGGATCAAAGTCTGGCAGCTCTATCGCAATGTTTACCGGTGCTGCAGGATAGGCTGTTACCACATGCAAATTGGCGTCTAGCAACTTACTTAGGTCTTTTGCTTCGTTAGCGATTCGCTCGTTTAATTTGTGATGCTCTTCATCTTCTGCTCCTGCGTGGATCGCCGCAACAATTTTGCCTTCGGTTGGCCAGTCATGTTCTTTTACCATTAACACTGGAGTGGGGCATTTACGCAAAATATGCCAATCGTTTGGGGTAAAAATAATCGACTGTAAAGTAGGGTGTGGGTGTGTCGCTTTAACAACAAGGTCGTGGCCAAAGTCGAGAACTTCTTCAATGACACTCTCGTATAAGCGATTGTTCCAAACTACTTTGGTTTCTATTTCTATCCCAGCAGTGTTTGTTGCAGCAATTACTTCATTTAGCCAAACATTACGTTCTTCTATCACTCCTGAACGCATAGCTTCGCGCTCTTCTCCAGATAACATGGATGTCATCTCGTAAGAAAAGTCGTAAATAGTAAGTAGAGCTTTGATTTTTGCTTTGTCTTCTTTCTGCGCAAGAAAAACAGCACGAGACAAGGCCGCCTGGGTGTCGTGAAGAGGGTCGATGACCACTAAAATATTACGATACTTAATCATAAAGCAGCTCCTAGAATCTTCTGGAATAGCTACTTAACTTTAGCTTAATTTGGTAGGAATAAATTAGATATAGTTAACACTGACCTAGATTTCTTTCGATAGATTGATGTAAATCAGGTCAGTGTTATTAGGTACTTAGCTTTGTTTAGTACCAGCCAATTGGCGTAGGGCGTCACGATCAGTAATTGAAATGTACTTACCTTTTACCGCAATCATATCTGCTTTTTGGAAACGACCAAGTAAACGGGAAATGGTTTCTACGGTTAGGCCTAAATAATTACCGATATCACCACGAGTCATAGTCAGACGAAATTCTCTTGGAGAGAACCCTCGCTCCGAAAAGCGTTGTGATAAACCATAGATAAAGGCAGCTAAACGTTCTTCAGCATTCTTTTTGCTTAGTAGCAAAATCATCTCTTGGTCTGCAACAATCTCATTACTCATTAGGCGCATCATTTGACGGCGTAACTTAGGCATTGTGGCAGACAATTCATCCATGGTGTCGAAAGGAATTTCACATACCATTGATGTTTCAAGAGCCTGGGCAAAACTAGGGTGCTCTTGGCTATTAATGGCATCAAAGCCAACTAAGTCGCCAGCTAAATGAAAACCAGTAATTTGTTCATCACCTTGTTCGGTAATGGTGTAGGACTTAATTGTACCTGAGCGAATGGCGTATAAGCTTTTTAGCTTATCGCCTGCAGCAAATATTTCTTCGCCTTTCTGAATAGGCTTTTTACGCTCGATAATACTATCTAAGCGATCTAGCTCTGTCTCATTAAGAGAGAAAGGGATACATAACTGGGCGATACTGCAATCTTGGCAGTGAATTTCACAACCACCAGTTTGGATTCTTTGACTAGCTTTTGGGTTAATGCTCATACTCAAACTATGCTATAGGAGTTCGAGGCAATTCTACTCTTTATGTAATAAATTTTCTAGATCTATTGCTACAACAATGTAACAACTTGGTAGATCCCTAAACTCAAAACACTCAGTCCAGAACAAACCTGTAATACGCGATTTGTCATTAGTTTGGTTAGTTGCTGGCCCAGTAATACAGCTAACAGCATTACACTAAACGTACCTAAACCAAAACTAAACATCACGCCTGCTCCGTTTAGCCAATGTGCTTGGCTAGCACTTAGTACCAATGTTGAATAAACCAAACCGCAAGGTAGCCAACCCCATAACATACCTAATGGTAAACTGGCTGCTGGATGCTGCAGCGCCAACATCTTACTTGCTTTAGGTTGCACCTTTGACCATAAGCCTTTGCCAAGTTGTTCTACTGGCGTGAGAATTGACCACCATCGAGTAAGGTGGATGCCCAGTAAAATGAGCATTATTGCTGCGAACCATTGTAAAGCTACGAGCATATAAAATGATTGATGAACTTGGCTAATTGCTTGTATGGAACCAGCAACAATAGCGCCGGCAATAGAGTAGCTTAGGATCCGACCTAGGTTAAATCCGATACTTACTAAAAGTTTATTGGAAGAGTTATTAGCACGAGAACCTAGTATGCATGCGATGCCGCCACACATTGCTATGCAGTGTGTGGCGCCAAATAAACCGGTGATAAAGGCTGCTACAAAATCAGTCTGTAGGATCATTGTCTTGTTTGGTTTTGTTCTTATCATCAAACAAAATGTTGATACCTTGACGGTCTAAATCTTCAAATTGTTCGCTTTTAACAGCCCAGAAAAATATACCAATTCCTACACAAACAAAGATGAGAGCGATGGGGATCAAGACAAATATAATACTCATTGCTTGTTTAACCTTAAGGAATTAGTGAGTACCGCTAAAGACGATAATGACATACCAATAGCAGCCATATAAGGAGTAACAATTCCAGCCACTGCTAAAGGTAATATTAAGGCATTATACCCTAAGGCCCATGCGAGGTTTTGAGCAATAATCTTTTTAGTCTTTTTAGCGAGATCCATGGCGGTGAGCAAGGTAGAAAGCTTGCTGCCTAACAATACAGCGTCAGCACTAGATTTAGCGATGTCGGTGCCCAAACCCATAGCAACTGAAAGCGGTGCGGCGGCCAAAACAGGGCCGTCGTTTACTCCGTCACCAAGCATTAATAGGTGGGGGGAGTTTTGCATTTTAGTTTTAACTACTTCGAGTTTTTGTTGGGGTAAAGCGCCGCTAGCAATGTCAGTGATATGTAACTGTTCTGCAACATATTCCACTTGCGCGGAGTCATCCCCAGTTAACATTGAAAGTGAAATTTTTCGAGCCTTTAAGCCCTGTGAAAAACTAACAGCGTCTTTTTTGATGGTATCTGAAAGATAAACTCTAGCAGCCAACTTATCTTCGACCATTAACACCAACTCGAGCATTCCGGCTATTGGCTCAGCAGCTTGACCACAAAAAGAAGCTTTACCTAGTTTCAACTTTTTACCGTCTACTTCTCCACTTAAACCTAAGCCAGTATGGTGCTCAATATTAGTTGCAGCGTAGTTCTGGTATTCGCTGAAGGCATTAGCAATGGGATGGGAGCTTTGTGCTTCTAAAGCTCCTATCAGATTAAGAGTTGTTAACTCATTTACATCGCCAAGGCAGTTCACTTGTTTAATCTGTAACTTGCCCTCGGTAAGTGTGCCTGTTTTATCAGATACCACAGACGTAACTTTGGCCAAACTTTCTAACACGTGTCCCCGTTTAACCAATAAGCCTGTTTTTGATAGTTTGTGTGTAGCTGCAGTTAGTGCTGCTGGGGTTGCTAAAGATAAGGCGCAGGGACAAGTAGCAACTAAAACCGCCAAGGTAATCCAGAACGCATCTTCAGGTGAGTGAAAATGCCAGTAGGTGTAGGTAAGTGCAGCTATCACCAATAAACCAAAAACAAAGTAGCGAGCTACGCTATCGGCTATTGTTGCTATCTTAGGTTTTTCGCTTTGAGCCTGCTCTTGCAAACGCATGATATTGGCAATAAAGGTGTTTTGAGATACCGCTTCAACTTCTAAATGAACGGTTTGTTCATGGTTAATGGTACCGGCAAAAACCTTATCACCTAGCTTCTTAGTGATAGGCAATGATTCGCCGGTAAGCGAAGACTCATCAAATTCACTCTCACCAAACACAACTTGTCCATCGGCAGGTACTACTTCGCCGGGTAAAATCACGATAATGTCTGATTGTTTAAGCTGGCTCGCCGCAACCTTTTGTTGCTGACCGGTCTCATCAATTCGCATGGCTAACTTAGGCACTAGCTTAAGCATATTTGAACTGGTTTCGCTGGCCTTGCGTCTTGCTCGCAATTCAAGAAGCCGGCCCAGCAACAACAAAAATGTGAACATGGAAACCGATTCAAAATAAACTTCACCGGTGCCGTTTATCGTGGCATAAAGAGACGCACTATAGGCGCCTAATAATGCAATGGAAACGGGTACATCCATATTGAGCGTTTTAGCTTTAAGGCTTCGGTAAGCACCAAAATAAAACGGCTGTGCAGAGAACAGCAATACTGGGGTTGCCATAATAAGGCTCACCCAACGAAAGTAATCTCGATAGATAAGCTCCATGTCTGCAAACAAGTCACCATATAGGGCGATAGCAAACATCATTACTTGCATAGTGGCTAGGCCGGCTACACCTAATTTAAGTAAATGACTGCGGTATAGCTTTCGATCTATCTCTTCTTGTTTATCTGTTTGAAAGGGATTGGCGTTATAGCCAAGCTTATGAATACTTTGTAGTAATTGACTTAACCTAACTTGCTTATCATCCCATACCAGCGTCGCTCGCTGGGTGGTCGAGTTAACATGAATTTTTTGAACACCGGGAATATGTGATAATTGTTTTTCGATTAACCAAGCACAAGCGGCACAGGCGATCCCTTCTATAGAGAGTAAAACTTCCTTGCTGTTTTCATTTTGTGCAACAAACTCTAGCTGAACGCTTTCGTCATCATACTCCAACATTTTGACCAAGGCGTCTGGTACTAACCCTTGAGCACTTGGGGCGGCAGCTGTTCTATGTTGATAATAATCTTCTAAGCCACTTTCAATAATTGTTTGCGCAACGGCAGCACAACCTTGGCAACACATCGCTTGAGAGCTGCCAAGAATTGAAACATGTAAATTTACGCCTTTGGGAATTACTTCGTTACAGTGGAAACACAGGCCTTGATTACTTGCCATCGATTTCTTCTGCGTTGTAAAGCGGTAGTTGTAGTTCTTCCTGCAGTCTCCAGGAATCATCCATTGGACTAATTCGAATAAACCAGCGGCCAGACTCATTTAAATCATCGCCAAAGCGGTAGCGACCATTTGCATCAGCAGTAACGACATAACTGCGGTCATTTTTAGCGAGGGTTTTATGTGCTAGTTCAATTTTAAGTGGTTGGTTCTTTAGAGAGTCAGGCAGAACTATATCTAATACCAAACCATTATTAGCAGGTGCTACAGCGGCTTTGATCCCCAATTGGTTAGCTTTTTCGATTAACGACAAGTCAGCGTTAATTGCTTTACCTTTTTTATAGTAAGACTCAACCACCATATCGTTGTTGGTTGTAGCAGCTATATAAAAAGTAAACAGGCTTGCAACCACAGCAGCCATAGGTAGCGCGATTAAAAACCACGGCCAAAATTGTTTATACCAAACTTGTTGCATAACAGCATACTTCCATTCACAAGGGGGGCTTAAATATAACAAAAAAAAGCGACGCATAGGCGTCGCTTTTTATAAATTTTAAGTCTATTCGCTCTTAGAAAGCTGATATACGTAGGCGGAAATAAGCTGGATCTTATCTTCTCCTAGAATATCCTTCCAAGCTGGCATTACACCATTACGGCCGTAGCGAAGGGTTTCTTCAACTGCACGGCGTGAACCACCGTATAACCAAATGCCATTGGTTAAATTTGGTGCGCCAAGCGTTTGATTACCGGTGCCGTCAGCGCCGTGACAAGCTGCACATACTGCAAAACGATTTTTACCATTGGCGGCATCAACATCGTTTACCTTACGGCCAGATAAGCTTAGAACATAGGCGGTAACTTCTTTAATACCGTCATCACCTAATACTGCTTCCCAACCAGGCATTTGGCCTTGACGACCGTGCATAAGGCTAGCTTTAATCGCTTCGCCGCTTCCACCATATAACCAATCACCGTCAGTTAAGTTAGGGAAGCCTTTGCCACCTCGAGCCGAAGAACCATGACATTGCGAACAGTTTTGTAGATACAAACGCTGACCAATTTTAACCGCAGCTGGATCTTCAGAAAGCTCTTCTACGCTTCGGTATTCGCCAGACTCGTTGTACGCAACTTGACGGAAAACTTCACCAAATCGTGCATCAGCTTTATCAAGTTCACCTTGGTATTGGTTGGCAACATTGCCGTCGTAAGCAGCTACACGCTCTTGACCTTCTGCAATGCTCTTAATACCCATTTCTGAGCTCTTCCAACCAAGGAAACCTTGCCAGTTACCTAAGCCAGGGTAGGCCGCTAAATAAACCAACGAGAAAACAATGGTAATAATAAACATATAAGACCACCACTTCGGAAGAGGGTTGTTTAACTCCTCAATTCCGTCGAACTCGTGGCCCATTGATTCACCTTCTTTTACGCCGGTGTTGTTCTTATTACATGCCCTTAGCAGCAAGAAACATCCTGCGATGCTGCCTAAGGTTATTACAGTAATCCACACGCTCCAAAATGTGCTCATTTTTTCTGTGCTCCTTCAAATTCCTTTGTCGGGCTAGTTTCAGGCTCGTCGGCAAAAACCAAGTTTGCAGCTTCAGCAAAATCCTTTTTGCGTTTTTTACTGTAGGCCCAGGCAAAAATACCTACAAAAATCGCCATTAAGAAAGCTGTATATAGGCCACTAAATGTACCAAAGTCCATAACTAACTCCTTATTTTAATGCTGTACCCAACACTTGTAAGTAGGCTATTAAAGCTTCCATTTCAGTTTTGCCTTTAACGGCTTCTTCTGCACCTTCGATGTCTGCATCGGTATAAGGCACGCCAAAATGGTTTTTAAATAGCGCGAGTTTCTTACCTGTTAATGAGCTATCTACTAAGTTTTCCTCTAACCAAGGGAAACCAGGCATGTTTGACTCAGGTACTACATCGCGTGGATTAATTAGGTGCACTCGATGCCATTCATCAGAATAACGTTGACCAACACGTGCTAGATCAGGTCCAGTACGCTTAGAACCCCATAAGAACGGGTGTTCCCAAACACTTTCGCCAGCTACCGAGTAGTGACCATAACGTTCAGTTTCTGCGCGGAATGGACGAATCATTTGGCTATGACAGTTGCTACAGCCTTCGCGGATGTATATATCACGACCTTCCATTTCTAGAGCAGTGTAAGGCACTAAACCATCTACCGGTTCGGTAGTTTCAGGTTGAAAAATTAGTGGGGTGATTTGTACTAAACCACCAAAACTAATTGCGATAACAATGAATATGGCCAGTAAACCAACATTCTTTTCGATTAACTCGTGCTTCATGTTATGCCTCCTGTCCGTGTTCAATTGGTTTTAGGGAGCCTTTCTCAGCAGTAATGGTTTTGTATGCGTTGTAAGCCATAACAAACATACCTGTTAAGAAGAACACACCACCGATAAAGCGAACAAAGTAGAACGGGTAAGAAGCTTGCAGAGACTCAACAAATGAATATGTTAAGGTGCCATCTTCGTTTACCGCACGCCACATCAAACCTTGCATAACACCAGAGATCCACATCGCTACGATGTAAAGAACTACACCAATAGTCGCAAGCCAGAAGTGGGTGTTAATTAATTTAGTGCTGTACATACGGCCTTGGCCAAATAGCACAGGTATTAGGTGGTAAACACTACCAATTGATACCATAGCAACCCAACCTAAAGCACCAGAGTGAACGTGACCAACAGTCCAGTCTGTGTAGTGAGATAAGGCGTTAACCGTTTTAATTGCCATCATTGGGCCTTCAAAGGTAGACATACCATAGAAAGACAAAGAAACAATTAGGAAACGTAGAATTGGATCGTAACGAAGTTTATGCCAAGCACCAGACAAGGTCATAATACCGTTGATCATACCACCCCAAGAAGGAGCGAATAGGATAAGAGACATCACCATACCTAAAGACTGTGCCCAATCAGGCAATGCAGTGTAGTGTAAGTGGTGAGGACCGGCCCAAATGTAAATAGATACTAGTGCCCAAAAGTGAACAATAGACAAGCGGTAACTGTATACAGGGCGACCAGCTTGTTTTGGTACGAAGTAGTACATCATACCCAAGAAGCCAGCAGTAAGCAGGAAGCCAACCGCGTTATGGCCGTACCACCACTGCACCATTGCATCTACAGCTCCGGCGTAAATCGAGTACGACTTAGTCATTGTTAGCGGAATAGCCGCATTGTTAACAATGTGCAATACAGCAACGGTAATAATGAATGCACCAAAGAACCAGTTAGCAACATAGATATGCGAGGTTTTTCTTTTGACCAAGGTGCCAAAGAAGACTATTCCATAAGCCACCCATACAATCGCGATTGCTATGCCAATTGGCCATTCTAGTTCCGCATACTCTTTTGAAGTAGTGAAACCCATAGGCAGTGTTATCGCAGCCGAGACGATAATCAAATTCCAACCCCAGAATACGAAGGAGGCGAGTGGGCCACCAAACAATCGGGTTTGACAAGTACGCTGTACCACGTAGAAGGAACAAGCCATTAATGCACTGGTACCAAATGCAAAAATAACGGCGTTTGTGTGAAGGGGACGTAACCGGCTATAAGTTAGCCAAGGAGTATCGAAGTTAAGTGCAGGCCAAATTAATTGCGCAGCAATTAATACACCAACACCCATGCCAACTATACCCCAAACAATGGTCATTACAGTGAACTGTCGAACAACCGTGTAGTTGTAATCAGTCTCTGTGCTAGCTGCTTGGTTCATAAATACATGCTTCCGTTGCTATTTATTATTTGTTTAAGCGAGTTTGATGCATTGGCATCAACAACATGAAACGAATTGTTAAACTACTTTCACGTTTAGCACGAATAGAGCCTACAAGCAGTAGCTTAACGGCGCGATCATACTTCATCGACTGATCAAATAACAGTTTGAAAAACTAGTTATTTGCATATCTTCGCTAAATATTTAACAAATCTTTTCCAACAAACAAACCGCATTGATCTAGATCAATTATGAGCCAATAATTTACATTCGCGTAACCAAAAATCTGCTTTACGTAACATTAGATTTTTGCGATGCGCTTTAGCTCAGTGTTGGCACTAATTAGACTTAAGTCTAAACATTCGTGTATATCTAATGAAACGCATGTTTTTTAAGCGTCATTGTTATTAAATTGTTGATTTTAAGCCTATAGTTACTACTAGCTATTTTTATCGATGGATTGGTAAACAAGGATATTTTATGGAAAACAGGGCCACTGTTCTCATTGTGGACGATACACCAGAGAACATCGACGTATTGGCAGGCATTCTGCGAAATGATTATAAGCTGCAAGTGGCACGAAATGGCGATATGGCATTAAAGATTGTTGCTAAAGCCAATAAACCAGATTTAATACTGCTAGATATTATGATGCCAGGCATCGACGGCTTCGAGGTTTGCCGCCGTTTAAAAGAAGATTTAAGCACTCGCCATATCCCGGTTATTTTTGTTACCGCCAAAATAAGCCCCGCTGATGAACTAAGAGGCCTAGAGCTAGGCGCTGTTGATTACATCACAAAACCCGTAAGCCCACCGGTAGTGAAAGTAAGGGTGAAAACGCAACTTGCTTTGTACAATCAAAATCGCGAGTTAGACCGGAAGGTTAAAGAACAAACCGACGTTATTAATACCACCCGTTTACAAATCATTCAGCGTTTAGGTAGAGCCGCAGAGTACAAAGACAATGAAACCGGCATGCATGTTATTCGCATGAGTTACTACTCGCGTATTCTTGGTTTAGCCGCAGGAATGAGCGAAAGAGATGCAGACATACTTATGAATGCTGCACCCATGCACGATATAGGCAAAATTGGTATTCCCGATCGTGTATTGCAAAAACCAGGAAAGTTAGACGCCGAAGAATGGGAAATTATGCAAAGCCATGCAGTAATTGGTGGTGAAATTCTCGGCGAGGGTGATAGTTCAGAATTACTGGAGCTTGCTAGAACAGTAGCATTAACCCACCACGAAAAATGGAACGGCAAAGGTTACCCCAATGGGCTTGCTGGAGAAGATATTCCTATTGAAGGGCGAATTGTTGCTATCGCTGATGTGTTTGATGCCCTCACTTGTGAACGTCCATACAAAAATGCTTGGCCAGTAGAAAAGGCCATCGAGCTTTTAGAAAGTGAAGCTGGAATTCATTTCGACCCCAAGTTAGTGCCATTATTTATAGAAGCACTTCCCGAAATACTCGAAGTAAAAGAACGATTTAAAGAGTCTTTAGAAGAATAGTTGGCTGGCCGCGAAGGATACGCTTTTACATGCAACTGAATAAACTCACAGTGCTAATCGTAGACGATATGGCACCAATAAGAAAAATCACCTACGAGCAGTTACGTCGCTTTGGCATCGGCCAAGTAATACAAGCAGAGAACGGCGCACAAGCGCTAAATGTATTGAAGAAACGGCATATCGACCTAATTTTGTCTGATTGGAATATGCCGGTGATGAGTGGCATCGAGTTTCTTAAGACAGTTAGGCAATCAGAAACATGGCGACACATCCCGTTTATTATGATTACCGCAGAAGCTGAGCGCGATAGAGTTTCAGAAGCCATAAGCGAAGGCGTAACCGATCTTATTATTAAGCCTTTCACCACTGCATTGTTGCAGTCTAGGTTACAACAAGCAGCAAAAGGCGATGTGAGAAACCGCCAATCCTTAGCAAATAGCGAGGAGCCCGAACTCGAAGAACTACCCATACCAGAGCCTGTGGCTGCAGCGCCTTTAGCCCAATCAAAACAAAACACCGTATTGGTCGTTGACGATACGCCAGAAAATCTCACATTGTTAGGCGGCTTATTACGCGATGACTACCGCGTGCTACTGACTAAAACTGGGAAAAAGGCCTTAGAGATTTGTTGCTCTGAGACGCCACCAGATCTGATATTACTGGATGTAATGATGCCCGAAATGGATGGCTATGAAGTGTTAGAAAAGCTCCGTCAACATCCAAACTCACAACACATTCCGGTTATTTTTGTTACCGCATTAACAGAGATAGGCGACCAAACAAAAGGGCTTGAAGGTGGAGCCATAGACTACATCACAAAGCCTATTCAACCGGAATTACTTAAACTTAGAGTACGCAATCACCTGCGTTCGGTCGATCTCCATAAACATCTACAAAGTGACTTAGATAATCTTATAGAGAAAGAGAAGCTTAAAAATAGTGTCGATCAGTTGCTAAGGCACGATCTAAAAGGGCCAATTGCGGGTATTGTTGCCTTAGCTGAGCAAATCAAAACCGATCGTCAGGCAACTGCTAGTATTAACGAAAGCTCAGTGATGATAGACGAATTGTCTATGCAGTTGCTCAACATGATTAACCTATCAACCGAGTTATATAAAATTGAACAAGGTCGCTTCGAGCTAAAAGCTAAACCGTTTTCTGTTCACTTAATGCTTAAAAAAATGTTAACCGTAGTCAGGAAAACTTTTAGCAGCAAACAACTACTTATGTACTTAGAACCGGAAGAAGAAGATCCAGGTAACGAAGTATTAGCCTTGGGAGACGAATCCTTAAGTTATTCGCTGTTTTTTAACTTGCTTAAAAACGCCTGCGAAGCAGCGCCCAGCCGAAGCAGAGTGTCTGTTTCAATAAGCGTTGTAGACAATAAGGTCGAAGTTACTACCGAGAATGTAGGAGCAGTGCCCGAGGCGATAAGAGAGAACTTTTGGGAAAAATATGTCACGTCCGGTAAAGATACTGGCACAGGCTTAGGCACTTACTCGGTAAGTTTGCTTAGCGATGCACAAAATGGCGAAGTAAGTATGCGTACCAGCGACAAAGATAATACAACTACAATCACTGTGGCACTGCCACTCTCAAATTAGTTTTATTCGAATACGAGGAACTACGATGAAGAACCTACTCACAGCCTTAAGTGTCACCTTATTGTTTATAAGTAGCTTTAGCTTTGCAGGTGTAGAGGAAGACCGGGCTGAATACGATAAGTCGGCCAACGAGACTATCGCTAAATTTAAGGAAGAAAAGCCTGATATATCTGGAAAAATGGCAAGCGGTGTCGGCTATGCTGTATTTAGTAACGTTGGCGTTAATTTGTTTGTTATTTCCGCTGGCGGCGGAACTGGTATTGCAGTGGATAATGCGTCGGGTAAGAAAACCTATATGAAGATGGGCGAAGCTGGCGTAGGTTTTGGTTTAGGTGTAAAAGATTTTAGGGCTTTAATTATTTTCAAAACTCGTGAAGCCTTCGACAAATTTGTAGAAAGCGGATGGTTATTTGGCGCCCAGGCAGATGCCGCCGCAACGGCTGGAGATAAAGGCGGTTCAGCCGAGGTCGAAGGTGCAATTGGTGATGTAGAAATATATCAGTTAACGGAAGCGGGTCTGTCACTTGAAGCCACTATTAAAGGCACCAAGTTTTGGCAAGACAGCGATTTAAACTAAGAAATACAGCTACACTTTAAATAGCCAGCGATAAGCTGGCTTTTTTATTAAGGGCTTAGCATGATGCAACTTGTAACACTTATCTTAGTTGTAGCTTCATTTGTAACCAGTTTGGCCGCCAGTGCCTTGGAGTTTAAAGCCGTTTCGACTAACGCTAATGCACTCATACAACAATGGCACAAACAAGAACTTAAAGCCCAAGGCGGCGAGTTTGGCTCACATGGTTGGTGGCCATGGGGAGTAGGCGGCTTTGACTACGATAACGATGGCGATGTAGATCTCTACCTCTCTCATCACGGCACTCCAGGTGGTAAGCTCTTAGTTAACCAATTAATACCGAGTGGCGTTCTCGAATTTAAAAGCCTTAGCACTAGCCAAAAGCTACCAGGAGCCGACGACAAACCATGGTTTTTTGATTTTGATGGAGACGGTTGGCTTGATATAGCCGCCTTTTCTGATGAGAAAAAGAATCCTTATGTCTTGAATAAGCAAGGTGAATTCGAAGTCGCTTCACCTAATGAAACCTTTTCTCCAGTGTCTTATCCCAAAACGGTGTTAGACATAAATAAAGATGGCTACTTAGACTTAGATGTAGGGCGCAAGGGCGCTTTTTACTACCAAGCTGATCAACAAACATTTCAACGCGATAAAAACTACAGCTCTAGTGACAATCATTTATTGCCCGCTAAATACCAACAAATTGAACAAGACTTTAAGGCCAACAACAAAAAGAACCGTTTTTTTCGAGCTAATACGTACCAACACTTTATAAATCGTTCGCCAATACCAAGCCCTATGCTTACACCCATTGATCTCAATAACGATCAGCAAAGTGACATTATCGTCGCTGGTCACGGCGGCTATGGCGGTGATCACCTGGGCTGGTATTTTTTAGCCACTAAGGAAGGTTACTCTTTATCAAATAAACGCCTCAAGCTGCCAGAATGCGCAACGCCAATATTTGTTGGAGATTTAAACGGAGATCAGCGTCAAGACTTAATCACAACTGGTAAAGGTAAAGGCGACGTTTACCTACAAACAGACAAAGGTTTTGTTAAGCAAAGCTCGCCACTAAGCAAGATGCTAAATGCCGGTGCGCCTTATCTTGTGCGTGTGTTTGCAGTGGATTTTGACAACGACAGAGATTTAGATTTGCTACTTTCTAATCCTCGTAAAAAGTATGGAAAGGTGTGGGAAAATGATGGGAAAGGCAAGTTTAAACAAGTATTAAGCTTCAATGGTTGGGACTCTAACCCAGTATTTATTACCGATTTAAACAACGATTTGCGCCAAGATATTGTGATAGGTGGGGCGAGTAACCAACAGCTGCAAGTGTTCTTAAATACCGGCCAAAAGCAACAAAACAGCCTGTATATTTACCCTCGCTATAAGCAACCCAACCCCTATGCGGTTGATGCCATAGTCAAGATATACCAAGGTGAAAAACTCATTGATCAACAAAGGGCAAGGTGGGACGGTTTGCCTCTGGTTTTTTCTTTAGGAAAGCTGAGCAAGGTAAGCGCAGAAATAACTTTTAGTGATGGAACAACAGAGCGTTATGAAGATTTAGTGGCCACTCACAATTACACGCTTATCTATAAAGGTGGTAAGTTTATAGGCCATATTCCAGCACACTTAGTGGCTAAGTATTAGCGTTAAAAGAGTAGGGCAAAGCTAGTACTTTGCCCAAATAATTAAAACTCTTTTGGGGCAAATCCGGTAACTTCTTTAATGCCCATTTCACGGCCTAAGGCTGTCATTGGATGTACTACCACCAAACCTTTAACCGACTTCTTCAACTTACCCATATCTGCTTGTTCTGTTTTTGTAAGAACGCGGCTAAAGGGAAGGGACTTAACGTCACCGCCTTGTTGACTTAACTTCTTAGTTTGCTGGGCTTTTACACTTTTAAGCTTTTTAGTAAGTGCAGTAATTGTAGTATTGAACTGATTAATCATCACAGTGTCACCACGTTCGTGGGCGGCATCTAACTTACGTTTTGCCGTGTCTAGTTTGTTGTGAATTGATTGAAGTTCATTTTTTAAATTCATTGTAAATCCTAAGGCTCACATCGAGCATTCATCGTTCAAGGCCTGTTAGCCAATCGCTTATTATAGCAGTAAGTTTGTCTTAGGTTTTACATTTATAGAGTAAACAATTTACTGCCTTAATGCCGATAATGCTATTTATCGGCAATTGCATTTAGGGTTATAATATCAATACTATTCAGTAGCTTAACTAAGTTCATGCTAACACTTCCGCCAGCCATTCCTCTGTTCGATTCCATTCAATATCTTGAAGATGGCAATGCTATCGTTAACCAACATCTGGCAGAAGTTACCTTAAGCGCCGTTAGCGATGCCGGATTTGTTTACGAATACGCAGTAGATTGGTTGTTAGAACAGCGTCATAGTGAAAACAATTACAAAACCTACCGAAGCGAACTCACCAGCTTTTTACACTGGGCTTATACTGTTGAGCAAATCTCCTTATCAATGGTGACACGACGGGTACTAAGTAAGTATTTAGACTATTGCAGCAAGCCGCCGCTAGAGTTAATAGCTTATCGAAATGTTGCCCAGTTTGTTGTTGATAAACAGCTGAAAGAACGTGTGCCAAATCCACAATGGCGGCCTTTTTTAGGTAAGAAAATAGACGGTATTGAGCAGCCATATCAAATAAGTGATAAAGCCTTAAAAACCAAATTAGCGATTTTATCTTCGTTCTATGCCTATCTAATTAATGAAGAATATACAGAGCGTAACCCAGCCATGGCTTTAATGAAGAACGGCCGATTTAAAGCTAGCAGCCAACACACTATTAGTGGCGAAGATCTGGAAGACATTAAATCCTTTAGTGACTTACAGTGGTCTTATGTAATGAGTGCAGCTAATCAACTTGCTAAACAAACACCAGAAGAAAACGAGCGCATTTTGTTTTTAGTTAGCCTTATGTACAGCTGCTATTTACGAATATCCGAAGTAGCAGCAAGGCCTGGCTTTTCACCGATTATGGGACAGTTTAAACGTGATACTAAAACTTCCGTATGGGGCTTTTATATACCGCGTAGCAAAGGTGGAAAAAAGCGTACCGTTGCAGTGTCAAAGCAATTGTTAGATGCCTTACAACGTTATCGACGCTTTTTACAATTAACGCCGTTGCCAACACCCAATGAGAAAACGCCATTGTTTGTAAGACACCGAGCAGCTGGCCGAGGTAGAGACTCCGGATTACTTAATGCCAATCTTGGTATTCGCCAATTAAGAGAGCAAATCTACATGCTCATCGAGCACGCCGCTAAACTCGCCGAAGCAGACGGCTTTAAGCAAGACGCTAACGAGATTCGCCAACTAACGCCACACAGCATTAGACACACCGGAATATCACACGACATAAACTTAGTGGGTCGGCCATTATCACATGTACAAGCCGATGCCGGGCACGATAGCATTGATACCACGTCTCAGTATTTGCACACATCTCGCGTAGAACGCCATCAATCTGCTGAACATAAGCCTTTGGATCACTTAAAGTAATTGCTATTTCTACGCGGCATTACAGGCAAACTTCTGTGGATTGCTAAAAACTCACCCATAAGGCGCATAATGTATATTATGTTAAATAGAGTGTATAAAGGAACCCTTCTAAATTTGTATTTGTGTTAATCGCATTTTAAGACTGGATCGATCCAGTATATAGTGTCAAAAACAATTAGCGTTAAATCAGTGATTTGATCTACCTTTCGCCTTAGGTTGAGTTGGAGTTTAGCATTTTAGTACTGGATCCCTTCGTATCTCCCAGAACGCTAGGAATTAACCCTCTGACAAAAAATGTGTGCCCGCTTGATAAACGTTGACTCTGTTTTCAATTCCTGTGTTCGTTTTTTTATAGCCATTGTTCGAGTCAAGCAAGATGAAACTAGTTTGCCATTTAGCATAAGCACATATTTGGAAAGCTTTATTCCGTTTGTCAGCTTCATTAAGTGATTGGTAAAGGAAAGTCTTAGCCATTAAAAATTAGGTGCATGCGACATTATGCTCGTGCCGACGGAATAAATGGGTACTGGCTAGTAACTACAGTGTCCTCGTTAGTTGTTTTTGTAGTCAGTTCAACCAACTTGATAAATATCTATCTTTACCGGTATTCTTTAAAAGCAGAATAGTTAATATTGAACCGCCCTAACCCATTTTTGGACAATTTCGAGTTATGGTTAACCGTTTCTTAGAACCCGGAAAGTGTCGAGAGTCCTCAGTCCTTACCACCCTTCATCTACAATCTGTTGAGCCACTTCCAATCGGAACTCAGGTGAATATGTTGGTCTTGTACGTTTTGTCATAAATTTGCCTACCTAATAATGGTGATGATATCACCTCTAATTAGATGGACAAACTCACTATGCCACTACAGACAAACAACATTCATTTAAGTGTTCAAGAATAAAAAGTGAAATGGCAAATGAAAAAGCCTTATTAACACAACTTGTCATTAAATTAAAACTAACAATAAATACCAATCATAATATAGGACACCAAGCGGTGAAGTTTTCGATTAAGTTGTACTTTCTTCTGTGGAAGTAAAAGTCATCTGAACTGATAAAGTGAAAATCACCAGATCTTTTCTCCATATACCTCGATACAAATTGCGATAGGTTCTTACTACTTTTTTCTACTTTGTATTTGTACTCTTTATTTAAAATTCTACAAAAACCGTCATAAGAGTAGGCCTTTCCATAGAAAAAATGACGAAACGTCTCATTTATTTCTACGTCTGTCTCAAGCACCAGGGAAGTGTAGAGCCATCTCTTATCTGAACTTGAACGAAGGCTATATAAATCACCCCACTTTTTCATAAAACTAAGCGCGGACATGTTTGATTTGAATTTCATGCGATTTACCTTTTGTATAAATTCATAATCATCACTTTGATGGTAGACGCAAAATTTGTTTTCTTTGTGGCCCCCCGCGAGCTTAACCTCTTTTTCCTTTGCCTTTAAAAGAGCCCTTTTATATTCACTATGACGAGCTCTCGCACTGATTAAAACCAGCGTACAGAAAAGCGGGATGCCAAAGCACACAACACCAAATATAAAGGTTGAAACAAATAAATAAGAGCTATTCAGATAAAAAACATTTCCAATTAACAAAAGTGACGACAAAAACATTAGTCGAAGATGTGTTTTGCTACCTTTCACAACAGTTAAGTTGTCCATAAAAAACTTAACATCATATGTTTGGGGTTTATCTAAATCAAATAAATCGTCGGCAGTTCCTACTGCAAACCCACCTTCAGTAACTTCTGAAACTGAAATTTCGTTTACATTATGCTTATACTGGTTGTTATCAAACTTGTCCTTTGGTTTGTTTCTGAGCCAAACTTCTCTATCTTCTAATTTTCGAACAGTAAGGGGAGACTCCTCTCTTATTTTATCGATCACTTTTGTCTGCATTATTGTGTTGAGCATTTTTGTAAAAAACACAAAAAACGTGACAGGCTGTATAACTAAAATACCAAAAGCAAGCGTGCCTTTTATTAAGCCTGATATTTTTTTTGATTCGCCAGATACTTCAACACTGCTTAATAAGTCCACTCCAATCTTTTCCAATATATATATTTCCATCACACCCAATGCAGATATGAAAAAACAAACAAGGAATGTCACAAGAGTCGCATGTAAAAGCATGTAATAATCCTTTCAAGTTAATTAATTCGAGGAAGCGCAAAGCGCATTCAAACTCTATACCTTTTCTTGTTCATAATGTTCAAATAACTAACATGCTTATCGACGTATAGATCACTGCCTACCATTTCGTTGCTTACGGTGAATTTACATGACATATTCACGTTATGTCGTCTTCGTCTGACGATGTCAGGAGGCTTCCCTTCTTTGGTACTTTGCACTGGGTTAAAATCCACCACTCTTTTGAAATCATTGAATCGCCAATGGTATTTGGGCCATCAATAGACAAATAAGAATTTATTTTCCATCAAGCACTATTGTATTTTGTGGGCTGCCTAGATTACCTTTCCATAGGACGTTTTGAACCAGTCGAATTTAAGTATAGACGACAAATTGATTATGAAACGGGCTAGGCCGACCTGTTGCGTGTTCGCTTCAATGTGCCTATTAACTGACATCCATCACCCGTTCTGGCTGATTGTATGTATACCCTTCTCTAGATGCCGTTTTCTGCTAAAGAACTAAGGTCTTAATGCCTAACTTGAAGAAGGCTCGTAAACCACTAAACTAGATATCTAGAGACATCGCAGCGAGTATAAAGCCCCTTTAATTCCAATTGCATCGTTCAAACATCACTAGTGAAACCGACTGCTATTACCCCTAGCTTGCCTTAGACTGGAGAAGCTTTGAATGATGGCTCATCGCTCAAAGCTGCCTTTAGAGTAATGGAACTAACCCGAAATAAGGGCAAAACCTTGTTTGCTAGACCTAACTGATTTCTGTCCAAAAGCGTGTTAGCTCGACTCTTTGTATCTTCTTTACCCTAACCTCTACCTGATATTGAGACATTTCACATGGGGTGTAGTTTCAAAGTAGCGGAAATGATTTCAACGAAACTTAAACTTACATATTAACGATGTAGGGGCAAAGCCAACTGTTGCCAAATCATACAAAAATGTATATATTTATTTAAAGAAACAAAGCGCAACAACCTGTTTAATATAGAAAATCTCATGTTAGATGATTTAACGTGAAAATCTCATTTTAGATGAGGTAAACCTAGTAGCACCAATCTCATGTTAGATGATTGGTAAGGCCTGATAATCCTAGACACTTTCTAGGTTCTCAAAATACTGCTGCTCAAAGTCAGCAGGAGACATACGGTCATTGTTAGTATGTCGTCGCTTCGGATTGTAGAACATTTCGATATAGTGGAACATAGCTTGCCTAGCCTCATCCCTCGTTTTGTACTTAGTTTTGCGTACTTTTTCTTTCTTTAAGTTGCTAAAGAAGCTTTCTGCTACTGCGTTATCCCAACAGTTTCCCCTGCGGCTCATACTGGGCTTTATACCCAATTCAGTCAGTAGCTTTCTAAAGTTACGGCTGGAGTATTGAGAGCCCTGATCAGTATGTAGGTTCACTGTATTGTTCGGCTTTCGCCGCCAATACGCAGCAGTTAAGGCGTCAAGCACCAAGTCCTCTGTCATGCGTTCGCCCATCGACCACCCAACGATGTTGCGAGCATACAGATCCATCACTACTGCAAGGAATAGGAAGCCTTCCTGGGTGTGGATATAAGTAATGTCGCTGACCCACCATTGA
>NZ_JBTWEN010000017.1:0-32972 GCF_056958115.1 Agarivorans sp. D1326
TAGGTGCGGGTGTTGTAGCTAAAATCTTCGAATAAGAAGAGTAGCACAGCAGAAAAAAGGTCGCGTAAGCGGCCTTTTTTGTTTTAGTGCACCAAACCTTACCGTGCCCCTGCATATATTAGCCCATTCAAGTTAGAAAAATTGACCACCTTCAACATTAATAAAAATAATCTCTCTATAACTAATGACTTTCTACTTAAAAGTATTAAGGTCACTTAATTAAATGATATTATTGGCGAATATGTCATTTATTATTGAATTTTTGCTGACAAGGAAGCGGTATGTTTAAAGGACGTAAGATAAAACTTGCTATGGCATTTTTAGTGTCGTTTAGTTTATTTGGGTGTGGAGGTGATGGTAGCGTTGCTTTAGATGGAAGTAATTCAACAGCTGATGAAAACAATGCATCGACGATACCTACTAGTGCGGCATTTCTGAATCTATACATTAACCCTTATGATGCAGAGTACTCTCTTCCTCTTGACCTTTATTATAGTTACGTTAACACCCCCAGTAGTTTAATTGGTGAAGGCGTTGCCTACGCAAATCATAATGGTGAGTTTGTTAATTTTGATAGCTGGGAAGAAGATATATCCTCTAAAAGTGTTGTGTTTACTGCTTATGACTCAAACGCTGGGACGATTGTTGGTCAAGCTGGTTCAACTTTTACGATTAGCTCAAATAGTCGAAACTGGATATACGCATACGGTTATATAGGTAGTAATAAAGGTCTCCGTTTAGCGAAAGTACCTTTTCAAGGCTCTAGACCTTCTAACGTGAGCGTTAATGTACGTCTACTTAACGTTTATAGTTATGCTGATTATGAAGGCCCTCTCGACTTCTATATGACCAAAGAAGATGGTGGAGAACTGGTTTTGGTAGCTAGCAGCGTAGCTGTTGGGGAATATAGTAGTGCTATCAATGTACCTGCTCACCCTTATAGCAACCAATTTGCTGTAGTGCCTGCAGGAGACAGCTTACCAGCCGACCCAGAAACAGCTTTATTTTATACAGACTTTAATGACGGTGTTGGCTTAAATGGTGGCAATAACTACATCATGCTGCCAGTGTTGCAGCCAACAGGTAAGCAATTGCTTCCACAGTTAGAGTTTGTTATCGAAAAAACCTAAGTTTTATTTCTCTAAGGCTCTAAAGCTCTCGGGCATTAGAGCTTCCTTATCTTTCTCCTGAAGCTGGTCTCTGCTTTTCCAGTTTAATTAATCTCTTTTCGATAATTGTTACACTAGTGAAGATATTGATTTAGGATCTTTAAATAGAGATTTTAGTAAAACACTGGGGATATCTTTTGAATTTAAGAGATTTGGAGTATTTAGTCGCTTTGCAAGAGCAGAAGCATTTTCGCAAAGCGGCTGAAAAATGTTTTGTTAGCCAACCTACCTTGAGTGGGCAAATAGCTAAGTTGGAAGAAGAGCTTGGTTTATTGCTTATTGAACGTACTTCGCGCAAAGTGATATTCACTCATGCTGGTGATGAGTTAGCAGCCAAAGCTAGAGTCATCTTGCTCGAAGTAAAGGGCCTTAAAGACATGGCTAAGAGCTTTCAGGCTCCGATGGCTGGGCCACTACATGTTGGCCTAATTCCTACCGTGGCTCCTTATTTATTGCCTAAGATTGTCCCGCATATTCGTTCAGAATTTAGCGAAATGGAACTATTCCTTTATGAAGAACAGACCAATGTACTGTTGCAGAGGTTAGAAGAGGGAGAGCTAGACTGCCTTCTGCTTGCCTATCTTCCAGAAATGGATCGCTTTGGAGCCATCGATCTGTTTGATGAGCCGCTAATGCTTGCTATGCCCTCTAACCATAAGTGGCAGCAGCAAAATGAGGTGGAGCTTTCAGAGCTCAGTGGTGAGCAGGTACTAATGCTAGAAGATGGTCACTGTCTACGCGACCAAGCAATGGGCTACTGTTTTGCTGCCGGCGCAAAAGAAGATACTAGCTTTAAGGCGACGAGTTTGGAGACTTTGCGTCATATGGTGGCTGCAGGTATGGGAATTACCTTGCTACCGCAGTTAGCTATTCCTGATACTGAAGAACAAAGCGGTATCTGCTATCGAAGATTTAGTTCGCCTGAGCCGAGCCGCCGAATAAGTTTGCTATATCGCAATAACTCTGTTCGGCGTCCCTGCTTTAACCAGTTGGCTAAGTTGATTCAACAGCATTCTGCGCTGTCTTAAAATAGCTCTTCTTCACTATCGAACACTGAGTTAACAGATTGTTTTACATATTCTGTTGGCTCGGTGCCTTCCTCAAAAAATTCAAAGCGGGTGGTATGGTCACTAGATCTAGTGAGTAAGCCTGTCGTGCGATCAATACGAACCGTTGAAACATTTCGTGGGGCTTGCCAAGCTTGTTCTGGTACACCTGCTAAACCTACTTCCATAAAATCTATCCAAGCAGGTAGAGCTGTTCGTGCGCCAAATTCCTTTCCAGTAACCTGGTTTTTGTCTAAATTGGCATTATAAGACGCTTCACCAAGCTCACGGTTAAAGTCGTCAAAGCCTATCCAAGACGTAACGACCAAGTCGGGACCAAAGCCAGAGAACCAAGCATCCTTAGCATCATTGGTGGTACCGGTTTTGCCAGCAATGTCTCGACGTTTTAAGGCCCTTGCTGCGCGCCAACCGGTGCCGTTCCAACCGGTTTTATGTGCCCAACTCCCGCCGCCCCAAACCGCGCTGTTCATAGCTTGAGACACCAAAAAGGCGTTTTCGGCACTGATGATTCTTGGTGCTAAATCGCTTTCATCAGCAAAAGAGATATCACATTGCTTCAACGGGTCGCCGGCTTGGTTCAATAGCTCTTCAAGTTTTGGCGCTTTATCAATGATCTCAAAACAACTATCACAGGCTACCTTAGGCACCTGTTGAAATATTATGTTGCCTTCACCGTCTTCGATTCGGTCAATAAAGTAAGGGCTTACTAGATAGCCCCCATTAGCAAATGAACCATAGGCGCTAGCCACTTGCATCGGAGTTAGCGATGCTGAACCTAGCGACAGAGATTCGTTTCGCGGTAATTCGTTTTTAGGAAACCCAAACTTTGCCAGGTGATCAATAATAGTATCCACACCTAGGTCTCGCATTAAGCGCACTGATACCACGTTTTTAGATTGGGCCAATGCAACTCTTAGGCGAATTGGTCCGTCGTATACAGGCGGCGAGTTTTTGGGTCTCCATGCTACTCCCATTGCCTTATCCCAGCGGTTAATAGGGGCATCATTCTCTAAACTCGCTAAGGTCATGCCTTGCTCAAATGCTGCAGAATAAAGGAACGGCTTTATATTTGAGCCCACTTGGCGGCTAGCCTGAGTGACCCGGTTAAATTTACTTTGATTAAAGCTAAAGCCGCCCACTAATGCTTCAATCGCGCCATCTAAAGGCGATATGGCAACTAATGCTGCGCCAGCATCAGGCAATTGAGAGAGTGAGTAGTGACTAACGCTTTGTTGTTCTGCGTCGTCACTCAAGGCTACATCGCTTACTTCAACAGTACTATTTACTTGAGTTGCGAGTGGCTCAACCCAAATCACATCACCTACATTAAGAATTTCTTGAGCAGACTTTGGTGCTGGACCTTGGCGAGTATCAGTTATGAAACGCCGAGCCCATTTCATATCATCCCAAGCAATTACGCCAAAAGAACCACCTTTTACAATCACCTTTGCCTGTTTATCTTCAATGCTGGTCACGGCCGCAGCCCGCAGCTTTCCATAGTTAGGTAGAGAGCTAAGTTGCTTAACTATCTCATCAGCGCTTAATTGGGCTTGTTCGGTTGTCCATAACTGTTTAACCGCTCCACGAAACCCGTGGCGTTGATCATAACTTTTTAAGTTAGTTCTTAGTGCTAGAGTCGCTGCATTTTGGCGTTTGGCACTGATTGTGGTGTAAACATCCATTCCGGTGGTATAAGCGTCTTCGCCAAATTGCTGCAGTATTTGCTGACGTACCATTTCTGCTAAGTATGGTGCCGCTAAAGTAATCTCAGCCCCATGGTAAGTCGCTGTCATTGGCGCTTGGCTGGCTTCATCAAAAGTCGCCTGATCAATGTAGCCGGTCTCTAACATGCGCCCTAATACAACGCGGCGGCGGTCTTTGGCCCTTTCGGGCGAGCGAATAGGGTTTAATGCCGAAGGGGCTTTGGGTAAGCCTGCAATTACCGCAATTTGTGGCAGGGTAAGCTGGTCTACGGTTTTTCCATAGTAAACCTGCGCTGCTGCGCCTACGCCAAAAGAGCGATAACCTAAAGGGATCTTATTCAGATAAAGCGCCAAGATTTCATCTTTAGATAGCTCTTGTTCAATTTTTATTGCTAAAAAGATCTCTTTGATCTTTCGTATGTAGGTTTTTTCTCGGGTTAAAAAGAAATTTCGCGCCACCTGTTGGGTAATGGTACTCGCCCCTTGGCTTTTTTCTCCCGTGGCGATTAAGTTAACCGCTGCACGAGTAATGCCGATAGGGTCAATACCTGGATGAGAATAGAATCGAGCATCTTCAGTAGCGAGAAATGCTTGTAACATTTGTTCAGGCACTTCTTCAATTTGTAGAGGGATCCGTCTTTTTTCACCAAATTGGGAAATTAATTCCCCGTCAGCGCTAAACACTCGCATTGGAGTTTGCAATTGCACATCGCGTAAGGTTGAGACGTCTGGTAGTTGTGGCGCAAAATAAAAATATAGTGCGGTGATGGCTGCTAAGCCTAAGCTTGTTCCCAAGAAAACTAAAAATAACAGTCTTTTAAGCCATTTCATTCCGAATTTTGCACTCTGTATCTAAAGAATCGCCGATTATATCGTCAAATTGTGACCTGTTTCGACAACTTTCTTAATAACTATTAGCACCTAAATCAATAACCCGTTATTCTGCAACAACAGGTAACTGTTTAAATTTAAAAAAGATAGTTGGCGAGTCATGGTACTAGGGATAGGTAAAAAAACATCGACTGCTCTACTAGGGATCGACTTTGGTTCTTCCACCATTAAAGGACTTTTACTTTCTAAATCCTCAAAAGGTTTAAAAGTTGAGTCTGTGGCCGAAGTCGAAACACCGGTAGGCGCATTAGTTGATAACCAAGTTGTTTCTCCGGAAGAGATTACTGAATCTTTGCGTGAATTAAGGCGAAAGCTCCCTTCACGCAACCGTCAGGTTGCGACCGCAGTCGCAGGTAGTCATGTAATTACTAAAGTAATTTACATGGACAGTAGTTTGTCTGAATTAGAGTTAGAGACTCAAGTTGAACTTGAAGCTGAAAACTCAATTCCATTTCCTATTGATGAAATTAGTCTTGATTTTGAAGTGTTAGGTATTAACGAAAGTGAACCTAACCGTAATAACGTATTGCTTAGTGCTGCGCGCACTGAGGCGGTAAGCATTCGTGCCGAAGTATTGGCAAATGCAGATTTTGACGCAAAAGTTGTCGACGTAGAGTCTCATGCTCTAGGGCGGGCTTGGAATTTTGTACTAAACCAACAAGACGAAGAACTTGATGAAAACAAAATCATTGGTCTGGTCGATATTGGTGAAACTACACTAAACTTCGCTATTTTGGATAAAGGCGAGGTGGTATATAACCGGGCGCAAAACTTTGGTGGGGCGCAATATACCCAACAAATTGCTAGCTTCTATAGTTTGAGTATCGAAGAAGCCAAAGAGATGAAGGTAAGTGGTCGCTTACCTGAAAACTATGAGATAGATGTTTTTGCTCAGTTTGTTAGCGGTGTCATTCAGAATGTACGTCGTCAGGTGTCCTTGTTTTTAAGTTCAAGTGGTTATAAGTCGCTGGATGCGATTGCGGTAAGTGGCGGTAGTGCTTTATCGAATGAGCTAGTGTTTCAAATGCAGACTGACTTAGAAATGCCAGTCATAAAGGCGCAGCCTTTTAACGATTGCTTATTTGATCGCTCTGTTGATCGAGAGCGGCTTTGCCAGGAAGGCGGAAAATATATGGTAGCCCTAGGCTTAGCGTTAAGGAGTTTTGATAATGTCTAACATTAACTTACTGCCTTGGCGTGAAGAGGTCAAAAGCAAACAAAAACGCGAGTTTTGGGTAGCTCTAGCCTCATCAGCTGGTATCACTGTGTTAGCACTGTTGTTGGTGCAAAACTATTACACTGGCTTGCAAGATAAACAAAGTGCTCGAAATCAATTCTTAGAAAAAGAAATTGCCATTTTGGACCATCAAATTGGCGAAATTCGTAAGATTAAAAATCAGAAGCAAAGCCTTAAAGAACGTATCGCTCTTATTCAAACGCTGCAAGAAAGTCGAAATATCCCAACTAAGATTTTCAATAACTTGCCTTTGATTGCACCCGCTGGCGTATATCTAGATAGCTTAGCCTTTAAGGGCTCAGCAATTAATTTAGATGGTAAAAGTGAAGCGAATTACCGCGTAGCAAGCCTAATGCGTAATATTGAACAGCGCGTCTGGTTAGGAACGCCAAGCATTCGATCTATCGTTGCCTTACCGGGTAAACAAGCGGATATGGAACTCAGTAAGTTCCAGCTAAACTTTGCGGTTAATCTAGGCCTTCCTAATGAAAAAAAGGAGGCTAAGTAATGGATTTACAAGAGCTTAATGAACTCGACTTAGAAAGCATAGGTACTTGGCCTAAGCTGGCTAAAATCGTTTTTGTCGTCGTAGTCTGTGGTTTGATCACCGCTGGGTACTATTACTATCAAATCGCCGATGAAAAAACCAAGCTGGTTCAGCTTGAGGCGAAAGAGCAAGAGTTGCGACAAAAATTTGAAGTTAAAGCAGCTTTAGCAGGCAACCTACCCGAGTACCAGAAGCAAGTAGAGGAAATGAAAAAGGCCTTTGCTTCTTTGCTTAAACAGCTTCCTGAAAAGCACGAAATTCCAGGTTTGTTAGACGAGCTTAGCTTTATTGGCATTGATAATGGGCTAGAGTTTCGCCGGATTAACTGGGAGCCAGAAGTTGAGCATGAGTTTTCCACAGAACTGCCAATTAAATTGGAAGTGAGTGGCAGCTATCACCAGCTTGGCGCCTTTGTTAGCGCTGTTGCAGCCTTACCACGGATCGTGATTTTGGATAACATCACCATGAAAAAACAAGGTGATAGCGGGACATTAAGTATGGCCATGTTAGCCAAAACCTACCGCTATAAAGAAAAACCGGCGGCGAAGGGGAAATGATGAGAGCACTAGCAATTGGATTAACCCTGCTTGCATTGTTTGGCTGTGAAGGTTCGAAAGACGATCTACAGCAATACGTAATGGAAGTGAAGGCGCGTAAAGTTCCGGTCAAAGAAGATGTACCTGAAATTAAACCTTTTGAGCATCTTGCTTATCAGGCGAGTGAACGGAGAAATCCATTTACTAGCCCTGCACCTGAAGCGGCTAATACCGCTTTAAGCACTGAGAAAGAATGTTCCTTAGCGCCAAACGCTGAACGCACTAAGCAAGCTTTAGAACAGTTTTCGCTGTCTAGCTTGACCATGCGAGGCATATTAGGTGATGGGCCCAGTCTTTGGGCGCTTGTTGAAGCGCCAGGTGGCGAGCTGTATCGCGTGAAGGAAGGCTACTACTTAGGGTTACATCATGGCGTAATCACTAAAGTAAGTGACTTAGGTTTAGATATTCAAGAAGTTGTTTCAGATGGCGAAGGCTGCTGGAACGAAAGAACTACTCAGCTTTCGCTCTCGAAAGCTGATCAATAGGGAAATAGGCATGAAGGGAAAGATGCTGCAAGGAGTATACAAAAGCGGCTTGGTGTTGGCTGGTGTGTTTTGTTGCATAACGCAGGCTTGGGCAAATGCTCAACTTATTCAATTAAATACCAACCCGATGGTTAAGGGGGCGGTGGAAATCGAACTGTTGTTTGATGGACCCGTGGAAAATGTCAGTGACCATCTCGAGTACTCTCCAAATCAACTTGTGATAGATGTGGCCAACGCAAGCTCGGCACTAAAAATTAACCCGTTACCAATTGATGGCGGCGGCGTTAAGCAAGTTCAGAGTTTACAAACTGAGTCTGGCTTACAGTTGGTACTGGCACTAGAGCGCTTGGTTCCATACCAAGTAAGTAAAGAGTCACAGCGCATTTTAGTTAAGCTTGGCGCTTTGCCTGTGGCCGCAGCTGCAGCACAAAGCACAGTTGATGATGCTTTCGAAAATGCTAGTCGCGTAGAGCATGCGACTATCAATACGGTACAAGGCATAGACTTTAGACGCGGTAAAGGCGGCTCTGGTCAGATTATGGTGGACCTCAATAACAGTTCTATAGCAGCTGATATTAAGCGTCGGGATAACAGCTTAATTGTTGATTTTTATAATACTGATATCGCAGAAGAAAACGTTTATGTCATGGACGTAAATGACTTTGCTACTCCAGTTGAGAGTGTTGAAGTATTTAAGCATGATGCCAAGGTTCAGCTTAAAATTGCTATCGACGGCGAATTTGATTATCGCTATGACCAATCAGGCGAGTTGTTCTTAGTTGAAGTTAAAAAGCTTGAGGCAGAAGAAGGCAGCATAGTTGAGTATCAAGGAAAACCTATTTCCCTGAACTTCCAAGATATTCCAGTGCGTACGGTACTGCAGTTAATCGCCGACTTTAACAAACTGAATTTGGTTACTACCGATTCTGTGCGCGGCAACATTACCCTACGTATGGATGATGTGCCTTGGGAGCAGGCGCTTGATATTATCCTTAAAGTCAAAGGCCTAGATAAACGCTTAGATAACAACGTATTGCTAATTGCCCCAGCTGCGGAGCTAGCAGAGCAAGAACGACAGCAACTAGAAAGTGCCCAGCAAGTGGCTGACTTAGCGCCACTCTACTCTGAGTACATTGAGGTAAATTATGCTAAAGCATCAGACTTGTCTGCACTGCTTAAGAGTGAGCAAACCTCTATGTTGTCTGAGAGAGGCTCTGTAGCGGTTGATGAGCGTACCAATACTTTGCTTATTAAAGACACTGAAGAGTCACTGGCCAATATTAAAACCATGGTTAAGAAACTCGATATTGCCGTTAAGCAAGTTGTTATCGAAGCACGTATGGTTACCGTAACCGATGATGTAAGTGAAGAACTAGGTATTCGTTGGGGCGTAACCAACTCAGGCTCTGTGGGCAGTAGCACTGGCATTACATCAGGTACGCTTGAGGGTGCTGATGATGTACTAGCAGGTAATACTCCTGATCTAGATGATCGCTTAAACGTTAACTTACCGGTTGCTGACCCAGCCGGTTCGATCGCGTTCCAAGTTGCTAAACTAGCCAATGGTCAGATTCTGGATTTAGAGCTTTCAGCACTAGAGCAAGAGAACAAAGGTGAAGTGATAGCCAGTCCGCGCATCACAACCGCTAACCAAAAAGCAGCATACATTGAGCAAGGTCGTGAGATCCCTTATGTAGAAAATGCCTCAAGTGGCGCTACGTCGGTTACCTTCAAAAAAGCGGTGCTAAGTTTACGGGTGACCCCGCAAATTACCCCCGACGGCAATGTGATTCTTGATTTAGTTATTACCCAAGATTCTGAAGGTGAAGCGGTGCTTACACCAACAGGCCCAGCTGTTGCGATTAACAAACAAGAAATTGGTACTCAGGTATTAGTTAAGAACGGTGAAACCATTGTGCTTGGTGGTATTTACCAACAGCAAAATGTTGACCGTGTGAAGAAGGTGCCAATTTTAGGTGACGTACCTGGCTTGGGTTACTTCTTTAGAACAACCTCTGAAAGCGTTAAAAAGAACGAGTTGTTAATCTTTGTAACGCCTCGAATCTTGCTCGACGCACTATAAACGCCCACCTCTTATCACTCCTATACCGAGTCATTCGGTATAGGAGTGATTTTGCTGTTGCCAAACTCCCGCTCAAACGAGATAATCGCGCCCTGATCTTTTTACTAAGGTTGGTACATCAGGTGCCCGCATTGCGGGGAGAAAATAGACAAAGACAAATTTGAAGAAGCATGGCTGAGAAACGAAATATCTTCCTTGTAGGACCAATGGGTGCTGGGAAAAGCACAATTGGTCGTCATTTAGCACAGCAGTTACATTTGCAATTTTACGATACCGATCAAGAGATTGAGCGCCGCACTGGTGCCGATATCGCTTGGGTATTTGACGTAGAAGGTGAAGCCGGATTTAGGGTTCGAGAAGAAGGTGTTATTGATGACCTTTCACAACTTCAAGGCATTGTATTAGCGACAGGTGGTGGCTCTGTAATTAGTAAAGAGAACCGCAATCATCTTTCTGCTCGTGGTATTGTTGTGTACCTTGAAACCACAATCGACAAACAGTTTGCTCGCACGCAACGCGATAAGCGTCGCCCACTGCTACAAACCGATGAGCCTCGCGAAGTATTAGAGAACTTGGCAGAAGAACGTAATCCAATGTACTCCGATGTCGCTGACTACACAGTGAAAACTGATGACCAAAGCGCAAAAGCAGTGGCAAACCAAATCATCGAATTATTAGGATTCTAAAATAACAATGGAATGTTTGACCGTTGCTCTAGGCGAGCGCAGCTACCCAATTAGTATTGGCCAAGGGTTACTAAACCAAGTTGACTTATTTAGTTCTGCGATTACCAGTAAAAAGGTAATGGTGGTTACAAATACTAAGGTTGCGCCGTTATATTTGGAGCAATTGTTGGTATGTTTAAGTCAGTATCAAGTGGATGTAGTAACCTTACCTGATGGTGAGCAATACAAAAACTTAGATACCCTAAACCAAATATTTTCTGAGTTATTAGCTCAGCAGCATAGCCGTGATACCACCATTGTTGCGTTGGGTGGTGGCGTTATTGGTGACATGGCCGGCTTTGCTGCTGCCTGTTATCAACGTGCAGTGCCTTTTGTTCAAGTGCCTACTACATTGTTATCACAGGTTGACTCATCAGTGGGCGGTAAAACAGCAGTTAATCATCCTTTAGGTAAAAACATGATAGGCGCGTTCTATCAGCCTAAAGCCGTGGTGATTGACATAAATTGTTTAGCCACTTTGGATAAGAGAGAGCTTGCCGCTGGCATGGCGGAAGTGATTAAGTATGGCATTATCTATGATGCAGAGTTTTTTGCATGGTTAGAGACCAATCTTGATCAACTTTTGGCGCTTGACCCAGAGTTAATGACACGAGCAATTGCGCGCTGTTGTGAAATTAAGGCTGAAGTAGTGGCCAAAGACGAAACCGAGCAAGGTATTCGTGCGTTACTAAACCTTGGTCATACTTTTGGCCACGCTATTGAAGCTGAGCAGGGTTACGGTGTTTGGTTACATGGTGAAGCCGTTGGCGCGGGTATGGTTATGGCCGCCGAAACTGCTGAGCTAGCGGGTATGATTGGTCAAGGTGAAGTAACGCGGATGCGGACTTTGATTGAACGTGCTGGTCTACCCATTGTGCCACCACAAGATATGGGCTTAGCTGAATTTATTCCACATATGATGCGTGATAAGAAAGTATTGGATGGAAAACTCCGTTTAGTTCTACCTAGCTCTATTGGTACAGCAGAAGTAGTTGATACAATTACTGAAAGTGATATAAAAACAGTTATCAATCGATTTCAATAAGGCAAATTTGAATGGTGGGAGTGCGGCGTGATGCCGAGTTTGCACAATTGCAAAGTCAATTGCGCTTACGCGATAGGCTGATCACTCAAATTCGCTTTAGCGCAAAGCTCATTTGCGTTAACGGAGAGGTTGGTTCTGGCAAGTCGTCAATGGCCAACTCCGTACTTGAAAGCGCTGCTTTTGCTAATCACGCCTTGGTAAGCGCTGCCAATGAGCAAGACGCTCGCTTACGCCGAGATTTATTGCAACAATTATTGAAAGACCCGCTGTTTAATCAAGACGATCCATTGTTCGACAGTTTTCAACGCAATGTAAAAGAAACCTCAGCACCGCTCATTATCATCATAGATGCAGCGCATAATGTGAGTGTAGAGCTACTAAACGAGTTGGTGGAGTTCTACCAGCATTACAATCAGTTGTATCAGCATGATTTATCATTAATACTGTTTGCCGAATCTAGTAGTAGTTTTAATGCGCAACTGGATGCGCTAAGCAACCAGGTTCTCAATTTTGATGTCCCGCCTTTAAATAATACTGAATCTTTCGAATTGGCTTCACTACTATTTAATCGTGCTGAGTATGTGGCGGAATTCGAGAACCAACAAGCAATTGAGCAACACATCGCCTCGGCGAAAGGAAATCCTCGTCTAATTTATCAGTTTGTCGATCAAATCGTTACCGGAGATATTCCCATGGCGGAAGCAAGTGCCCCAAATAGAAGTAAGTTATATATCGTTATTGCGGTGGTGTTATGTGCAGCGGTAGCCGGTTTACTGGTGCAAGTTATTAACGACTGGGGCGGTAATGAACAAAGCGATGACAGCCGTATTGCCTTAGCCTTAATGGAAGAACCTACCTTAGCCAATGGTAGCTCTCCAAGCCAAAGTGCTGCTAATGAATCACAACAAAATAGTCCAGAGTTCGCTGGTTCAAATAGTGAAGCAGACACGGCAGAGCTGCCGTCTCAAGATCTACCTAAAGAATTAGATTTAACCAGCCAAAGCTCAGAGTCAGAGTTGCGAGTAGTGGTTGAAGATGATGTGGTTAATAAGCTCCTGGCTGAACAAAGCCAGCCTAGTGAAGACACTGAGCTAGTCGCTCAAATTCAAGATAGTGGTAATTTGTTGGCGGAGTCTGCAGAAGAGGTAGCTGTTGAGCAAGTGCCTAGCGAAGTGACTCAAGAAGAAGTACCTATCAAAGTCACTAACGTAAAAGCTTTGTTGGATGCTAAACCAAGCAAGCGTTATACCCTGCAGTTAATGGCGCTAAATAATCGCGAAAAAGCGCAACAGTTTGTTTCGGCTCGACAGTGGGCACATGAGGTGTGGGTATACCGTTCAAGCGCCAATCCAAATGTTCCTTATAAAATTATTTATGGTGACTTTGCCACACGCGAAGAAGCCCAAGCCGCTCGTAATAGTTTAAAACAGCAAAATCTTGATTCTTTGATTAAGCAATTTAAACAGGTTCAGTTTGAATTGACTCAATAGTAATGAAGAAAACACGTGCTTTTTTAAAATGGGCTGGCGGAAAATACGGCTTAATTGAAGACATCCAGCAACAACTACCCGAAGGTGATTTGCTGGTAGAACCTTTTGTGGGCGCCGCATCGGTGTTTTTAAACACCGATTATCCCCGTTACTTATTGAGTGACATCAATCCCGATTTGATCAACATGTATCAGATATTGCAGCAACGCCCGCAGCAGTTCATTGATGATGCCAAGCACTACTTCACGCAAGAGTGCAATCAAAGCGAGTATTACTACCAGGTGCGTAAACGTTTTAATGCCACCAAAGACAGCTACCAACGTTCTTTAATGTTTTTGTATATGAATCGTCACGGTTATAACGGCTTATGTCGCTATAACCGAGGTGGTGGCTTTAACGTGCCCTTTGGTTCTTATAAGCGCCCTTACTTCCCTGAACAAGAGTTGGAGTTTTTTGCAGAGAAGTCGCAAAAGGCGGAGTTTCGTTGCTGTAGCTATGTGGAAACCTTTGCCGAGGTAAAGGCTGGCGATATAGTTTATTGCGATCCGCCTTATGCTCCGCTTAGCCCAACAGCCAGTTTTACCAACTACGCAAGTAAAGGCTTTAATCGAAGTGACCAAGAACGCTTAGGCGATTTAGCCATAGAGGCCCAGCAGCGGGGCGCTTCTGTATTGATTAGTAATCATGATTTACCGCTCACTCGCAGCATTTATCAGCATAGTGAATTGAGCCAACTAAGTGTGCGCCGAACCATTAGTCGTAAAGGGCAGCAACGAATGAAAGTTGCTGAGCTACTGGCTTATTATCAGGCCAATTAATTACCCTTAGGTAATTGCCGACACTAGCGCTGCTATCGCTAATACAAACAGCGTAACCATAATGATGCCAACTAGGATGAATTTCCACGCTTTGCCTTGGCTAAAGTCATGTTGGCGTTGCTTATCCGATTGAACACCAAACAATGCACCGAGAACACTTTTCAACACAGACATGATATTTCTGCCATTTGTTGCCCCTTTTGCTTAATAACTTCAGCATGACATAAAAACAATCTTTGTACAGAGATTGGATCACAGCACAAGCTGCGCTAAAATTGCGCACTTTCAAATCCAATGGTTAACCCAATGAGCAAACCTTTTTTAATTGCCCCTTCAATTTTAGCCGCAGATTTTGCCCGTTTGGGTGAAGAAGTGGATAACGTACTAGCTGCTGGTGCAGATGTAGTCCACTTTGATGTAATGGACAATCACTACGTACCTAATCTAACCGTTGGTCCAATGGTATGTAAGGCACTGCGAGACTACGGTATTACTGCACCAATTGATGTGCATTTAATGGTTAAGCCGGTAGATGCCATTATTCCTGAGTTTGCTAAAGCCGGGGCCAGCATGATTACATTTCATGCTGAAGCGTCTGAGCACATCGACCGCAGTTTACAGCTGATTAAAGAACATGGCTGTAAAGCAGGTTTAGTATTAAACCCTGCTACACCTCTACACTGTCTTGATTACGTAATGGATAAGCTAGACATGATATTGTTAATGTCGGTAAACCCAGGTTTTGGCGGTCAAAAGTTCATTCCAAATACTCTAGACAAACTGCGTGCTGTGCGTAAAAAGATTGATGAGAGTGGCTACGATATTCGTTTAGAAATTGATGGCGGTGTAACGCCAGACAATATTGCTGAAGTAGCACAAGCAGGTGCCGATATGTTTGTGGCGGGTTCTGCCATCTTCAATCAACCTGATTACAAAGCGGTAATCGATAAAATGCGTGCCGAACTGGCTAAAGTTGCTAATTAAGGTTAAACAAATGAGCCAATTACAAGCGGTAAAGTTAATTGCTTTTGATTTAGACGGTACCTTGGTAGACAGCGCACCTGATTTAGCCTTGGCTATTAATGCCATGCTGATGGACTTGGGGCGCGAGCAATTTCCAGAACAAACCGTTCGCCACTGGGTAGGCAATGGTGCCGAAGTGTTAATAAAACGCGCTTTATCTGGTTCATCTGCCATTTCTAGCGATATTGAAGAGAGCCTGTACTTAAAAGCGAAAGATTTGTTCGTTCAGCATTATTCAGAAAAACTGTGTGTCGCCAGCAAGCTGTATGATGGCGTTGCAGAGAGTTTAGAACAGCTTTCTAAGTTGAATGTGCCAATGGCTATTGTCACCAATAAACCTGGCGTATTCACTCAGCCGTTATTAGAAGCTTTAAACTTGGCACAATACTTTGACGTAGTATTATCGGGTGATTCTCTGCCACGTAAAAAGCCCGATCCACTGCCGCTGCAGCACTTAGTTGAGCGCTGCCAGGTTGAGATGGCAGATTTATTGATGGTGGGTGACTCAAAAAATGATATTCAAGCTGCAAAAGCGGCGGGTTGTCGCTCGCTAGGCTTGACCTATGGTTATAACTACGGTGAAGATATCGCACTTAGTGGCCCCGATTTTGTGGCTGACAGCCTAGTAACATTGCTTGAGTTAATTAAAGGCTCGGTAACGGCTTAAGCCCATAGTATTAGTTTTTATAGGAAGAACATGAGTAAACCGATTGTATTAAGTGGCATTCAGCCTTCTGGTTCATTAACCATTGGTAACTATATTGGGGCGATAAATCAGTGGATTGATATGCAAAATGACTACGATTGTCATTTCATGTTAGCCGACTTACATGCCATTACTGTTCGCCAAGAACCTAATCAGTTCACTAATCAAGTGTTAGATGGCTTAGCGATGTATATTGCCTGTGGTTTAGACCCAGACAAAAGCACCATTTTTGTTCAGTCGCAAGTACCTGAACATGCGCAACTAGCATGGGCCTTAAACTGCTATACGCAGATGGGCGAGTTGAATCGTATGACCCAGTTTAAAGACAAGTCGACTAAGTACGCCAACAATACTAATGCGGGTTTATATACTTATCCTGCGTTAATGGCCGCCGATATTTTATTGTATCAGGCTAATGCTGTGCCAGTAGGAGACGATCAAAAACAACACCTTGAGCTAACTCGTGATATCGCCCATCGCTTTAATAACCTTTATGGCGAGATCTTTACCGTTCCTGAACCATTTATTCCAAAATTTGGTGCGCGGGTTATGTCTTTGCAAGAGCCAACCAAGAAAATGTCTAAGTCTGACGACAACCCTAAGGCTTTCATTCTATTGAGTGACACGCCTAAACAGATCGCCAAGAAGATTAAAGCTTCGGTGACTGACTCTGATGAGCAGGCGCGTATCTACTTTGACCGCGATGAAAAGCCTGGTGTATCTAACTTGCTTACTTTGCAATCGGTGGCAACTGGTAAGTCAATTGATGACTTAGTAGCAAGCTACGAAGGTAAAATGTATGGTCACCTGAAGGTTGACACCGCTGACGCTGTGGTTGCGATGATGGAGCCTATTCAAGCGCGCTATCAAGCGCTACGAGAAGATGAGGCCGCTTTGCAGGCTATTATGGCTAAAGGCGCAGAACGTGCCAGTGAGCAAGCCAGTAAAACTCTACGCGCAGTTTATGATGTACTAGGTTTTATTAGTTTGAAGTAGCAGCGACTTAATTAACGAAAAGCCCAGCTAATTGCTGGGCTTTTTTATGTCTGTTACTACTAGTGGCATAGCTAAGTGCTTGCTAGTATCTATTTGTATATCAATGTGTTGATAACTGGCTCTGTGAGGAATAGATGGATCTTGAACGTAAAACCTTAGTTGTGTCGGCAATAATTGCTTTGCTGCTCGCTATGTGGGGCATAGCCATGGGAGTCTACACCGAATCTGGCGCTATTATGCTAGATGGCGTATTCAATCTATTATCCTCAGTTATGGCATTCATAGGTATCCGTATCGCCTACTTAACCAGCCAAAACTACAATGAACGTTTTCCGATGGGCTATTTTGCCTTCGAGCCCTTAATGGTCATGGTGAAAGGCATCTCGATTTTAGTATTGGTAGCATTTGCCTTATCAGCCAATTTGCAAACCATGCTAGCTGGAGGGCGAGAACCGCAAATAGGCATGATGTTAGTGTATGTGGTGCCGGCCGTGGCAGGATGTTTACTTGCCTGGTTTGTATGTTTGCGTAGCAATCAAAAACAAGCATCTAATTTACTCCTAGCGGAGCAGCAGGGGTGGTTAATCAACTCTGTGATCTCTGGTGCTATTGGCGTCGCGCTTATCATTGTGTTGTTGATCCAAGATAGCAGCATCGGCTGGATAGCCCGCTACGTAGACCAAATATTGGTAATTGTGTTCTCCTTGGTGTTTCTAAAAGATCCGTATTTATTGGTTAAAAACGGCTTTAAGGAGTTACTGCTTAGTGCGCCTGATGATGCCCACACTAAGCCGTTTTTAGCGGCACTTAATGAGCAATCTCTAATAGATGGTTTTAGTGTTGCTGATGCCATGGTAATGAAAACCGGTCGCAGATTTTGGGTAACTCTAGAGTTAGAATGCCAACAATCTCAACTTGCCCTTAGCGATTTAGTGCAGCAGCGTAAACAGCTGCGAGCATTAGCCAATCAGTTTTATGAGAATAACTACACTGAGATAGTATTTGTTGAGCCTAGAGCTTCGAGCGAAGACGCTGCAAGTTGAATTAAACTAAACTGCACCGAATAGTCGCTGTGTCGCCGTTTAAAATCGGCTACTATAGCGACTTTCTTGGTTTTGACTTATACACGGTTTGCTCAAGCTACATGTTACTTATCATCGACAATTACGACTCATTTACCTACAACCTATATCAATACTTTTCGCAGTTAGGTATTCAGGTTGAAGTGCGTCGTAACGATCAAATTACTCTAGAGCAAATTGAACTCTTAGCCCCCAGCCATTTGGTAATATCGCCTGGTCCCTGCTCGCCTAATGAGGCTGGTATATCTCTAGATGTGATTGCCAGGTTTGCTCAGCGCTTGCCTATTTTGGGGGTGTGTTTGGGTCATCAATGCATTGCGCAGCATTTTGGCGCACAGGTGGTGCGTGCAGCAGAAGCTATGCACGGCAAAGTGCGGCCCATTTATCATCAGCAGCAATCAGTATTTAAGGGCTTGGCTAATCCACAAATGGTAACGCGTTATCATTCTTTAGTGGTGGCGAAAGACAGCTTGCCAGAGTGCTTAGAAGTCACGGCATGGAGCCAAGATGGTGAGGGCGAAGCGCATGAAATTATGGGGCTAAAACACCGGGATTTACCGATCCATGCAGTGCAGTTTCATCCAGAAAGTATACTTACACAACAAGGTTTACAGTTATTAGCTAACTTTGTTGATTCTACAAAGTAGAACGTTTTAGATTCTATAAATGCTTATATAGTGATTTTATAGAATGAATAGATTGTGCATATTTATGCTGTAGTGGCTAAGTCTTTGGCTGTTTTCTGTCAGCTTAGCAATAATTGATTTAGAACTATGCACTGAATATGCGTAAAAATGGCCATATTTTGTATGGCTCAAAGGCACTATGCTCAGACAAGGCTCTTGAGATTTGCCATAATCGCCAAACTGTTTACAAACTATTAACCTTTCTGGCCCTGTATAACGGAATAGCCAGAAAGCTAAAAGGAGAACACTACATGTCACACGCTGTTACTCGCGCGCTATTCGATGAAGTTATGGTTCCAAACTATGCACCAGCGGCCATTATTCCGGTGAAGGGTGAAGGTTCGCGTTTATGGGATCAAGACGGTCGTGAGTATATCGACTTTGCTGGTGGTATCGCCGTTAACTGCTTAGGCCATTGTCATCCTGCGTTGGTGAAGAGCTTAACCGACCAAGGCAACTCACTGTGGCACTTAAGTAATGTACTCACTAATGAGCCAGCATTGCGTTTAGCCAAAAAATTGGTAGACAGTACCTTTTCTGAGAAAGTGTTCTTTTGTAATTCTGGCGCAGAAGCCAACGAAGCCGCACTAAAACTAGCGCGCCGTTATGCTATTGAGCATGGCTCTGCCGATAAAACCAAAATCATCGCTTTTGAACAAGGCTTCCATGGACGTACTTTCTTTACCGTAACCGTGGGTGGTCAAGCAACTTATTCAGACGGCTTTGGACCAAAACCCGGCGATGTAGAACACATTCCTTACAATGATCTTGCAGCCTTAGAAGCCATTATTGATGATCAAACCTGCGCGGTGATGATGGAGCCCTTGCAAGGTGAAGGCGGCATTATTAGCCCTGACTTAGAGTTTGCCCAAAAAGTACGTGAGCTATGTGATAAACACCAAGCATTGCTAATTTTTGATGAAGTGCAAACCGGTGTCGGCCGTACTGGCGAACTATACGCATACATGGGCTTAGGTGTAACGCCAGATATTTTAACCTCGGCTAAAGCCTTAGGCGGCGGTTTCCCAATTGGCGCGATGTTAACCACTACTGCTATTGCAGCTTCAATGAAAGTCGGCACCCACGGTAGCACCTATGGTGGTAACCCATTGGCTTGTGCCGTAGCCGAAACGGCTTTTGATATTGTTAATTCTGAAGAAGTGCTAAGTGGCGTTAAGCAACGTGAACAATGGTTTAGAGAAGCACTTAATCGCATCAACGAAAAGTATCAGGTATTTGCAGAAGTACGTGGTAAAGGCTTGCTGTTAGGTGCGGTATTAAATGAACAATACCAGGGCCGAGCTAGAGACTTCTTAGTAGCTGCAGCTGCAGAAGGCTTAATGGTTCTGGTTGCTGGTGCTAATGTTGTGCGTTTTACTCCTTCTCTTATTGTTCCTCAGGCAGACGTTGAATCAGGCATGCAGCGTTTTGAGCAAGCTGTTGCCAACGTGGTAAACGGCTAAATCAGTTGGGCTGAGGCCGTTAAAGGTTTCAGCCCAAGCAATACTTTTAATAAACACAAATAGTGGCTAATACTTAGCTACGGCTTCATGCTATTTAATAAAGGGAGAAATAGCCATGTTAGTTATCCGTCCTATTAAGGAAACGGATTACCCTGCCTTGTTACAAATGGCAGTGGGTTCGGGGATAGGCTTTACTTCTTTACCGGTAGACGAACCTTTATTGCGTGAAAAGCTCGCGCATTCTATTCGTTCGTTTGCTAGTGATATCGACCACCCTGGCGACCTGCATTATTTAATGGTGGCCGAAGAAACCGAAACTGGCGAAGTAGTGGGTACCAGCGCCATAGATGCCGCGGTAGGCATGGCCAGCCCATTTTATACTTATCATCTCGGCAAGGTTGTACATGCTTCACGTAGCCTAAATGTATACAACGTGGTGGAAACCCTCACCTTAACCAATGATTACACCGGTGTGACCGAGCTATGTACTTTATTTTTGCAAGAGTCTCACCGACAAGGCCAAAATGGTCGTTTATTGTCGAAGTGTCGCTTTTTGTTGATGGCCGAGCATCCGCAACGCTTTAACGACTCGGTTATTGCCGAAATGCGCGGCGTATCCGACGAGCAAGGCCGTTCACCTTTCTGGCAATGGCTGCAAGATAACTTCTTTAGTGTTGATTTCCCTACCGCCGATTACCTAACCGGTGTAGGTAAGAAAGAGTTTATTGCTGAACTCATGCCCAAGTATCCCATTTACGTCAATTTGCTTAGTAAAGAAGCGCAAGCTGTAATTGGTGAAGTACATGAAAAAACTCGACCGGCGCTGCGATTATTAGAGGCCGAGGGTTTCTGCAAACACGGTTATGTAGACATTTTTGATGCTGGCCCTACCGTTGAGTGTCCACTCAAGCTGATTGAGAGCGTGAAGCATTCCTTCAAAGTAACCGTACATATTGGACAACCTAGCGATGCAGCCGAAGAAATGCTGCTTACCAATGCGCGTTTAAAAGAGTTTAGAGCATGTGTTTCTCAGATAGAGTTAGATACCCAAAAATGCCACGCAGTGATTTCTAAAGAAGCTGCTATGGCCTTAGAGGTGACCGATGGTGAGCAAATTCGCATTGGCGCACTGCGTTTCGAACAATAATTTTGCCCACGGGCAGCAATAAAGGATTTGAGGTTGTAGATGGAACATTTAAATCAGTTTATTAACGGTCAATGGTTGGCTGGTGAGGGCGAGGCTTTTAACTCGATTGATCCGGCTAAAAATGTGTCGGTGTGGCAGGGTAAGTCAGCGCTTGCTAGTCAAGTAGATAACGCAGTAACAGCAGCACGAGACAGCCAATTTGCTTGGTACATGAGCGGTGTTGAGGCGCGCCTTGCAATCATCAAAAAATTTGCTGGCTTGCTTGAAGAAAACAAAGAAGCCTTAGCCTTGGTTATAGCTCAAGAAACGGGGAAACCTTTATGGGAAACTCGTACAGAAATTGCAGCCATGATCGGCAAGGCAGGCATTTCAGAGAAAGCCTATTTTGAGCGTACTGGCGAGTCAAGCTCTGAGCTGCCCATTGCAACTGCGGTATTGCGTCATAAGCCTCATGGAGTGGTTGCGGTTTTTGGTCCATACAACTTCCCGGGTCATTTACCTAATGGCCATATCATCCCAGCGTTGATCGCAGGCAATGCAGTGGTGCTTAAGCCTTCGGAGTTAACACCTAAGACATCTGAGCACGTTGTGAAGCTATGGCAACAAGCAGGTGTTCCCAATGGCGTAATTAATTTGGTGCAGGGTGAAGTAGCCACAGGTAAAGCTTTAGCGTCGCATTCAGGCATTGATGGCTTGTTCTTTACGGGCAGTTCTAATACTGGCCACGTTCTGCATCAGCAGTTTGCTAGCCAGCCAGATAAAATCTTGGCCTTAGAGATGGGGGGGAATAATCCCTTAGTTGTGGCTGAGGTTGATGATGTTGATGCCGCAGTTCACGATATTGTGCAATCAGCCTTTATCTCTGCAGGCCAGCGCTGCACCTGTGCACGCCGTTTGTATTTACCAAAAAACGAGCAAGCTGAGCAAATTCTAGAGCGTTTAGTATCTGTGACTAAGGCGATTGAAGTGGGTGACTACGATGCCGAGCAACAACCATTCATTGGTGCCATGATCAGTGCAAAAGCCGCTGCAGGAATGGTTAGCGCTCAAGAAAAGTTAACAGCATTGGGTGGCGAGTCTTTAGTAGAACTAGAGCAAGCAGATGCAGATAAGGGCTTTGTTAGCCCGGGCATTATTGAGGTGAGTGAAATAGCCGATTTACCCGATGAAGAATACTTTGGCCCTTTGCTGCAAGTTGTTCGTTATGACGATTGGGACAGTGCAATTGCTCAAGCCAATAACACCCGATACGGCTTATCTGCGGGTTTGTTAAGTAACGATGCCGCTCTGTGGGAGAACTTCCGCCACCGCATTCGAGCAGGTATTGTAAATTGGAATCGCTCAATTACTGGCGCTTCTAGCGCAGCGCCTTTTGGCGGAGTAGGGGCTTCGGGTAATCATCGCGCTAGCGCGAAGTATGCTGCCGATTATTGTGCTTACCCAGTGGCGTCGATGGAAGGTAAAGCCAGTGTAATGCCAGCAACCTTAAGTCCAGGCTTACACTTCTAAGGAGTTAGCGATGACTATCGATTTATTCTTTGAGCGTTTATGGCAACAGTATTTGGCGGTAACACCTAGCGCAGAGTCTATTCATGCCTTGCTGGGTGGCGGAGCTCCAATCGTTAATGATCACATTGCGGTGCGCACTTTTAATCTGCCTAATACCGGTGTAGAAGCGTTTGCCAAGCACTTGTTAGCAATGGGTTACGTTCAAGGTGGTACTTATCACTTTGCTAACAAGCACCTTGATGCGGCTCATTTTGAACATAGTGACCCAACCGTACCCAAGGTGTTTATTAGTGAGTTACAAGTCGAAAGCCTTTCTCCTCAAGCGCAAGCTATTGTTCAGCGTTTGGCCAGCCAAGTGAACGACGAGTTATATCAACGCCCAGAAGTATTCTTTTCTGGTCGACCTTGGCAGTTAAGCTATAGCGACTACCAAGCATTGCTCGCTGAAAGCGAATATGCCGCATGGTTAGCAGCCTATGGCTACCGCGCTAATCACTTTACCGTGTCGGTAAACCAGCTGGCGGGCTACCAAAGCCTACAAGCGGTTAATCAAAAATTGTTGGAAGCTGGCTTCAACTTAAATACGGTGGGTGGCGAGATTAAAGGGTCACCAGAAGTATTGCTTGAGCAATCTTCAACAATGGCCGATCAAACTGAGGTGGTGTTTAGTGACAGTAAACACAGCATACCCAGTTGTTTTTATGAGTTTGCGCTGCGTTATGCAAAGGCTGATGGCGAGTTGTACTCAGGCTTTGTAGAAGCGTCGGCAGATAAAATATTTAGTAGTACCGACAACCGTTCTTAAAAAACAAAAAAGCCGCATTAAGCGGCTTTTTATTTGAGCGATGGTGGTTTTATTAGCGTGTGCCGTAAACCACTATAGTTTTACCGTGTGCGGTAATTAACTCTTGCTCTTCTAGCATCTTAAGAATACGACCTACCGTTTCGCGAGAACAACCTACAATTTGGCCGATCTCTTGGCGAGTGATCTTAATCTGCATGCCATCTGGATGCGTCATAGCATCTGGCTGCTTAGCTAGGTTTAATAGCGTTTGAGCGATTCGACCAGTAACGTCTAAGAATGCTAAGTCACCTACTTTTTGGCTGGTGATTTGCAAACGGTTAGCCATTTGGCCCGAAAGGCGCATTAAGATTTCAGGGTTAACTTGAATTAGCTGACGGAATTTCTTGTAAGAAATCTCCGCTACCTCACAAGGACTTTTTGCGCGGATCCAAGCAGTACGAATTGGATTTTCAGTGTCTTCGAAAAGACCCAATTCACCCATGAAATCACCTTGATTCAAGTAAGACAAGATCATTTCCTTGCCTTCTTCATCTTTAATCAATACTGCCACTGAACCTTTTACAATGTAGTAAAGTGTTTCAGCTTTTTCGCCAGCATGAATCAAAGTACTTTTTGATGGGTACTTATGAATGTGACAGTGAGAAAGAAACCACTCCATCACCGGATCAGCTTGAGGTTTGCCAATTACCATATTAAAGAAATCCTCTGTCTTTATAATTGTTTGCTAGCTTTATAACACGCAAACTGTATTTATTTTAATAGTCGTCCATTCCGCCTCTAGCATAAAAGGCTTCGGGCTTTGCTGCAAGGCATTTATACGCCTTTAGTATGAGTCAAACGCTGGCCTTGAACCTTGACCTAGATTAAGCTGGTCGACGAAATATTCCCTAGGAGAATCTAACATGAAAGCGACCGTTTCGTGGTCTAAAGAACTGCAATTTATTGGAAAAAGTAGCTCAGGTCACCAAATTGAGATGGATGGTGATGGTGCAAAGGCTGCGGCAAGCCCTATGGAGTACGTTTTAATGGCGGCTGGTGGCTGTAGTTCGGTAGATATTATTTCTATTTTGAGTAAGGCTAGACAGCAAGTTACTGATTGTACAGTTAATCTCGATTCTGAGCGGGCAGAAGGCACGCCGCGAGTATTTACCAAAATTCACCTCGAATTTGTGGTTACCGGGGTTGATTTAAGTGAAAAGCATGTGGCACGCGCAGTGCAATTAAGCATGGAGAAGTACTGTTCTGTGTCGCTAATGTTGAGTAAAAGCTGTGAAGTAAGCCACAGCTATCGTATTGAATCTGCTTAACTTAGCGAATTTTTCCTGTCTCTAATAGTTGCTGAATCATTGGCGACAGGATTAACTCCATGGCAAAACCCATTTTCCCGCCAGGTACCACAATGGTGTTTTGCCGTGACATATAAGCACCATCGATCATTTGCAATAAAAATGGAAAGTCGACATTTTTTAGGCCGCGAAAACGAATAACCAACATGCTTTCATCTAGGGTTGGAATGCTTTTAGCGCTAAATGGGTTAGAGGTATCTACCGTGGGGACGCGCTGAAAGTTGATATGAGTGCGAGAGAATTGAGGGGTGATGTAGTTAATGTAGTCATCCATCGAACGTACGATAGATTCTTGCACTGCTTCGCGAGAATGGCCTCGCTCGGTGGTATCTCGCACCAGCTTTTGAATCCACTCTAAGTTTACAATCGGCACCATACCGATGAGCAAGTCAACTTTAGAGGCTACGTTTTTATCATCGTAGGCCACACCGCCGTGTAAGCCTTCATAAAACAGTACATCGGTGTCTTCGGGTAAATCTTGCCAAGGCGTAAAGGTACCCGGCATTTGGTTGTAAGGTACTGCTTCATCAAAGGTATGCAGATAACGACGATATTGGCCGGTGCCAGTTTCGCCATATTGCTTGAAGAAGTCGTACAGCAAATTAAAGTCGTTAGCTTCGGGGCCAAAATAGCTAATATGCTTACCATGTTCGCGAGCTTTACGAATAGCCACATCCATTTCTGGGCGAGTGTAACGGTGAAAGCTGTCCCCTTCGATAAAGGCTGCGTTTAGCTTGTGCTGCCTAAACAGATGAGCAAATACTTCGCTGGTGGTTGATGTTCCAGCGCCTGATGAACCGGTAACCGCAATAACGGGATGCTTAGCTGACATAGTGGCCTTATTTGTTGGTGATGATTATAAACAGGGTTTACCCATCATCCTGCTGCCCTTCCATGGCAGAGGCATCAAATTGCTCTTTGGCAATTAAGTTTACTGTTTCATGAAGTTCAGAGTATACGATTAAAACCGAGCCGTTAATAACTTGTTGTTTAATTTGTTCTAGTTTGTCACTAAGACTCAACTCTTGATCACCATAGTCGGTGCCTTCGCGCAGTACATAGCTTTCTAGTAATGCATCTAAGGTGGCGGGTTCTAATTGTTGCCAAGGAATGATCATTTTGATGTTTGCTCAAGTTGTTGTTTAAACCAAGCTGGAATAGTTGATTCAAGCCAAAATTGCGGGCGCAGCAGGCTACCACCAACAAATCCTACATGTCCACCGGTATTACTGAGGCGATATTCTACAGCTTGGCTTAATTGATCTGCTTTGGGAATAACCCGTTGGTCCATGAAAGGATCATCAGCCGCATGGATTAATAAGGTTGGCTGGGTAATTTCTTTTAATAAAGGCAAGCCGCTACAACGCTGGTAATAGTCGGCGGCGCCCTTAAAACCATGTGCTTTTGCTGTGTAGTGTTCGTCAAACTGTACGAAGTTACGCCAAGTTTGGACTTCTTGAGCATTAAGAGGAGCCTGCTGGGTACGCTCAATTTTTTTACATAGATTACGTTTCATTCGTGACAACAGGTGATGTTGATAAACTTTGGAGAAGCCACGCTGCAAGCGCTCTGAACAAGCTCCCAAGTTTAAAGGAGGCGATACCACAGCGGCAGCAACCAGTGGAGAGTTGGGCGTTTTGGCTAAATAGTTGACTAACATATTACCACCTAAGGAATAGCCTAAAGCCAGTAATGGAGCCTCGGGATATTGCTGGTGTAAGTAATTGATGCAGCTTGTAGCATCTTTAATTTCGCCACTGTGGTAACCACGCCACAAATTATTCGGTTTGCCGCTGCAGCCGCGAAAGTGCATAACTACTGCGCGCCAACCTTGTTGCTGGCAAGCCTGTAGAATTCCTTTTGCGTAGGGAGACTCAACACTGCCTTCCAAGCCATGAAACACCACCACAATGGGCTGGTTTGATGAACGAGCTTCAACACTCTCTATCCAAGCCAGGTCTACAAAGTCTCCATCAGCTAAATCCAGTTTTTGCCAAGCTAGCTTTAAGCGCTTATTCCGCCGTAATAAAGTAGGTAATAAGGTTTGAATATGCTTGTTTCTGGCCCACCAAGGAGCGGTAAATTGGTTTGGATTAATGATTGCTCTCCCTTTGTTCGATGCGACTAAACTATGCTACCTGTCATAATTTTGTTCAAGTATCATCATTTACATTTTACAAGTTACCGTGGGTAACATAATCTATTTGTGATTATAGAGTGTTTATGGTGACAGATGTGAATCAACAGCAATTTTCTAGTGACTTAACCAGCCTAAAGCAAGCCTTTGTTCAGCAAAGCTACCCAAGTTTGCAGCAACGCAAATACAACCTACAGCAGTTGCTAAAGTTGTTGATGGAAAATCAAAGCGCCATTATTGAGGCGATTAGCCAAGATTTTGGTCACCGTAGCTCACATGAAACCCAGTTGATCGAGTTATTTCCTTCTATTGAGGGAATACGCTATGCCTTAAAGCACCTTAAAAAATGGCTAAAGCCACAGCGGCGAGGTATTAGCATTTGGCACTTGGGTGCGAGCAATCAAGTGATTGCAAAACCATTAGGAGTGATAGGGGTAATAGTGCCCTGGAATTACCCATTATATTTAGCCATAGGGCCGCTTACTGATGCTCTAGCCGCTGGCAATAAAGTGATGATTAAGATGTCGGAACTTAGCCCAGCATTAACCCAATTGCTTATCGAGCTAATGCCTCAGTATCTTCCTGAAGATTTGGTAAGGCTATATGCCGATGAGGATGGCAGTCGCGGCGCCCTATTCTCAAGCCTCGCCTTTGATCATATGGTGTTTACAGGCTCAACCAATACTGGCCGCAAAGTTATGCAAGCTGCAGCTGCTAACCTTACCCCAGTTACCTTAGAGCTGGGCGGTAAATCTCCGGTCATTATTGCAAAAGACTATCCAGTTGAACTGGCCGCTGAGCGCATCATGATGGGTAAGCTGTTTAATGCAGGGCAAACCTGCGTAGCACCCGACTACGTTTTACTGCATCACTCACAACGCCAAGCATTTGTTGATGCTTGTGTGGCTTATTGTAAGAAGCATTATCAAGCGCTGAGCGATCAGGCATTTTCTAGCATCATTTCTGACGCCTTTTTAGATAGACTCAATAAGCTAAGCCAGCAGGCAACAGAGCAGGGCGCCGAGAGCATTACTTTACTTCCAGGGGAGAGTGACCAAAAACTAGCGCCGAGTTTATTGTTAAATGTGGCTGAAGATGCCGATGTTATGCAGCAAGAGATCTTTGGCCCAATCTTGCCAGTAGTTGAATATCAGCAGTTAGACGAAGCCATTGCTTATGTGCGGCAACATGCTCATCCGCTCGCTTTATATGTATTTTCTAATCATGTCGCTACCCAGCAACAAGTTATTCAGCAAACTCAAGCTGGTGGCTTATGTATCAATGATGTGCTTTTGCACGTAGCTCAACATGAATTGCCTTTTGGTGGTGTTGGACCGAGTGGAATGGGGCACTATCACGGTTATGACGGTTTTGTGCAGTTTTCTAAAATGCTACCCGTGTTTAAGCAAGGGCGTTTTCCGGCAATAAAACTGATGCGTCCACCTTATACAAAATTCAGTGAGTTATTGATCAAACTGATGACTCGTGGATAATTTGCTTAGATTGTTGCCAATAGGGTTTAGCCGTGAGTTGTCAGTTTTGCCAAAAGGCATGGTTTTTAGAAAAGCTAGGCCGTTGCCAACAGTGTATGTGGCAAGCCAACCTAGGCAGTTTGCTGCTATTGGTTGGCTGTTTGAGCTACAGCGGTGAAGTAGCTGTATATTCTGTCGCGCTATGGCTAGCTTTTGCAGCATTTGCCTGCTTAAGTTTGGCCCATTGGCTGATGTTTTTTTATTATCGGTGGTCGACTAAGCAACCACCAAGTAAGTAGTTGGTTCAAGGCAGCTCTGCACTTAAGCTTTCTAGTTGTGGCTCTACTAACTTTGTTGCTTGTTCTACCAGGCTTTGCTGAGGATCCAGCCAATGAATAGTATCTCCACGGCGCTCCATTTTCCTAAACCAAGTATCCTGGCGTTTAGCAAACTGATGGATTTGAGAATTAAGCTTTTGAAACATATCGTTGTAGCTGAGCTGCTCTTGTAAATACTGAGCGACCAAGCGGTACTCCAAACCATAAAACTCTAGTTTGCTGTAACTCACGCCATCTCTATGAAGATTTTGTACCTCTTCAATTAAGCCCTCTTCTAAACGCTGCTTTAAGCGCAGGGTAATGCGTTTTCTTAGAACTGAGCGTTCCCAGCGAATCCCCATATAAAGTGGATTGATCCTTGGATGCTTGGGCGCGTTTTGCGGCTCAATAGTTTTGTCTGATTCGGCTATCTCTATCGCCCTTACTAAACGAGGCCGCACGGTTAAATCGGTACTATTGTGCTGCTCTGGCTTGAGTGCCAATAAACGTTGCTGCAGCTGCTCTAGGCTTAGTGCAGTCAGCTCATCCCTAAGGGCTTTATTTACTGGCGCTTCGTGTAGCTGATAGTTTTGGGTTACTGCGTCGATATATAAGCCGGTACCGCCTACCATAATCGGTAGTTTGTTAGCTTGTTTTATTTGCTGATAAGCCGCGAAGAAGTCTCGCTGAAAGTGAAATACACTGTACTCGGTGTCGGGCTCTACAATATCAATAAGATGGTAGGGGATCTCTTGGTACTCATCTAAGTCTTTGCCCGAGCCAATATCTAAACCTTTATATACTTGGCGTGAATCTGCCGATAGCACTTCCCCCTTATAGCGGCGTGCTAGTTCTACACCGAGATGGGTTTTACCTGAAGCAGTAGGGCCTAATACAACAATAAGGTTAGCGGCTTGAGTTTGCATAGTGGTTTTAATTGCGTGGTAATTGAAAAGCGAATGGTAGCAAGAAAAAACAAAAACGGCATGTGCAAAGCAGCATGCCGTTTGTAATGAGCCTGAGGTCCTTGGCGAAAAGCGTTAAAGGAGCTTTAGTTTTCCCAGAAGTGTTTGCGTGATTCTTGGTAGCGGTCTGCTTCGCTTAAACCAATGTCACGTAGTAAGTAAGCTGGTAGTTGGGCTAACTGACGGCGTGTTTTTTGACGCAAAATCCATGTATTGCAAAGGTGGTAAACCTCAACAAGTTGTTGGAAGAAAGAAGTATTTTTGTTGTTGCCAATTGAATTAACGTTAGTGCTCATAATGGAAGACCTCATCTCAGTTGATGGGGCAATAATAGATCTGAAAATTCGCCTTCTCAAACAAGTAAAACTGCAACTTAATCATTAGAAAAACTAATGTTTATTCTGGTTTTTGAGAGCGGAATTTTCGTGTGAATAAATCATGAATAATTATTCTTTTTTTATGCTTTGTTAATATGGGGAACTTTAAGCATTTAACCTTTTTTGTGTGTTTATTAAGCTGCTAAGCCAGAATCGGCGCGATTCTGCAGTTTGTGTTTTTTGTAGCTCTATTAGCATTGCCTTTGAGTAATTATTCTACAGCGAATTTTGTAGTGATTGAGTGGCTTAATGCCTTTTATTTAAAAGCTCTTAGGGTGGTTTGTGATTTCGGTGTGTTTGTTGTTTTAGATCAATTTGTCGATGGTGGTTTTTGATCTTTTATGAAGATTCCAATGTTGCTTTTATGTGAATTTTGTTGTGTTTGAGTGTTGTTTAGGTTGCGTTAAAGATCTTATTCATATTTTGCTTGGCTTATAGAATGGTTAGTTTAATAAATACTCGTTTTTATTAGCTTCTTTCTATTAGCTGTATTTGTCTTTTTAGGGTTTTTTAAAATGCCAAATGAGAGGTGTATGGGGTTTATGCGCTCAGTGAAAAGATCACTCAAAGGCTTATGCTTCTGGCTGTTTTGTGTTCAATTGTTGCCACCTGAATGTTAGAGTAATTACGCAACACTCATAATTACAATAAATAATTAGATTAAATATAAGGACATGCTTTCATGGATATTAGCTCTTTTAATCCTCCTCGTAGAATTTTGATGGGGCCAGGGCCCTCAGATATTTCTCCACAAGTATTGCAGGCACAAAGCCGCCCTATCATTGGCCATTTAGATCCTTTGTTCGTGAACATGATGGACGAAATTAAAGCTTTGTTGCAGTACGCATTTCAAACCCAAAATGCTCACACCTTTGCCGTATCCGCGCCTGGCTCTGCAGGCATGGAAACCTGTTTTGTTAACTTGGTTGAGCCAGGTGATAAAGTTGTTGTGTGTATTAATGGCGTATTTGGTCAACGCATGCTGGAAAATGTAGAACGCTGTGGTGGTGTTCCAGTGGTGGTAGAAGACAGCTGGGGAGAAGCCGTTTCTATAGAGAAAGTGAGTCAAACACTTGAGCAGCATCCCGACGCTAAAATTCTGGCCTTTGTTCACGCAGAAACATCTACCGGCGTAGCTTCTGATGCTCAAGCCTTATGTGCCTTAGCGAAACAACACAACTGTCTAACCATTGTTGATGCCGTTACCTCTCTTGCGGGTATCCCCGTGAAAGTGGACGAATGGGGCATAGATGCTATCTACTCTGGTAGTCAAAAATGTCTATCTTGTGTACCCGGTTTATCACCGGTAAGTTTTAGCCAAGCGGCAGTTAGTAAGTTAACTAGCCGAAGCAGCAAAGTACAAAGTTGGTTTTTAGATCAAAGCTTAGTAATGGGCTACTGGTCTGGGGAGCAAAAGCGTTCTTACCATCATACTGCGCCAGTTACTGCATTGTATGCATTACATGAGTCATTGCTGGCCTTATATAAAGAAGGCTTAGAACAATCTTGGCAGCGACACGCCGATATGCACAGCCAGTTGGCCGATGGTCTAGCTGAGTTAGGCCTAGATTTGATGGTGGATCAAAGCTGTCGTTTACCCCAGCTAAATTTAGTGGCAATCCCCAATGGCGTAGACGAAGCAGCAATTCGTGCTAAGTTGCTTAATAACTATAACTTAGAGATTGGTGCGGGTTTAGGTCAGTTTGCTGGTAAAGCATGGCGAATAGGTTTAATGGGTTATGCTGCCCGCAAAGAGAACGTGAGTTTATGTTTAGCGGCATTGGCTGAAGTTCTTGGCGAAAGCTGATATTTTCTTTCTATACTAGTGCTTGAAGCCCGCAGTTGCGGGTTTCTTTTTATTCAAACCTATTATCGGCATATAGGAAGAGCTTAGATGTACATCGATTTTTCAAGTTTAAGTACTAATCAGATATACCACTGCATGACTCAAACAGTAGTGCCTCGCCCTATAGCTTGGGTGCTTAGCGACAACGGAGAGCCTAGATCTTATAACTTAGCGCCTTTTTCATATTTTACAGCCGTTAGTTCTAACCCTCCTCTGATGATGCTTTCGGTGGGCAAAAAACCAGATGGCAGCGATAAAGATACCAAAGTTAATATTGAACAACGTAAACATTGTGTAGTGCATATCGCAAGCGCAGCCCAGGCCGAGCAAGTTACCGAGTCGGCAAAAACGTTGCCGCATGGTGAGTCTGAAATAGAGCTCCAACAACTTGGTTTAACCCAGTTTGATAGCTTTTCTCTACCAAGGCTTACTAACGCCCCTATTGCTATGGCTTGCGAGCTTTATGAAATGCATAAAGTGGGGAATACACCTCAAGCAATGATACTGCTTAAAGTATTGCACCTATATATAGAAGAGCAGTTTGTCGCTGAAGCGCAAGGGCGTATCACTTTAGATACCAATAGACTTAATCCCTTAGGGCGATTGGGTGGTGGCGAGTATTGGGCAAATGGCAATAGCTTTTCTATTCAACGCCCTAAGTAAAGGTCGCGAGTTTAATGCTTAGAATCGCCGCTACATCTAATTGCTTAGCAGTTTTACTCGTTTGTTATTTGCTCATGGCCTGTAGCGCTAAGCAAGGGAGCGAGTCTTCACATGTTGGCCTAGCTGAAAATGCAACGACAACACAACAACTAATGTTGCAAGTTCATAAGCAATGGCAAGGTACTCCCTATCAACTTGGGGGAACAACCAAGGCCGGTATAGATTGTTCCGCTTTTGTTCAGCACCTATATATAGACGTTTATAATCAAGTTTTACCACGAACAACAGAAGTGCAGCTAAAACAAGGAAAGGCTGTATCACTAAACAACATTCAAACAGGCGACCTCATCTTCTTTAAAACCAGTTATAAAGTGCGGCATGTGGGTGTGGTATACGATAAAAGTCACTTTCTCCATGCCTCCACATCTAAAGGTGTGATCTTTTCGCGTATCGATAATGTTTATTGGGCGCCAAAGATCATTGCGATAAAACGCTTATAAACGTAGATAAAATCGCCAATAAATACAGCGCCTGTCTACTATCTGAACACTTAAACGTGTTTCTGTGATTTTCTTC
>NZ_JBTWEN010000018.1:0-16903 GCF_056958115.1 Agarivorans sp. D1326
TTACGTGCGGTTTTGAACGTTCAAATTTTTCTTTAGACACGATATGTACCTTCTTTTCCATTCCAATCTGCCTCACCCGAGACAGACCAATCATAGTTGAATTAGTTTACTTTGCTTCAACAATAGCATCAGCAACATTTTTCGGCGCTTCGTTGTACTCTAGGAATTCCATAGAGTAAGAGGCTCGCCCCTGAGTTGCCGAACGTAGATCTGTAGCATAGCCGAACATTGCAGACAGCGGCACTTTAGACTTAACAATCTTTAAGCCCGCAGCCCCATCGTCCATGCCTTCAATTATGCCACGACGACGATTCAAGTCACCCACTACATCACCCATCCAATCTTCAGGGGTTGTAACTTCTACTTTCATCATCGGCTCGAGCAGTACTGGATCAGCGTCCAATGCACCTTTCTTAAAGCCCATTGCACCGGCAATTTTAAACGCCATTTCGTTAGAGTCAACATCGTGGAATGATCCATCGAATAAGGTGACCTTAACATCAAGTAGCGGATAGCCAGCCAATACACCCTGATCCATCTGCTCTTTACAGCCTTTATCAACAGCTGGGATGTATTCTTTTGGAACAACACCACCAACGATTTCGTTGACAAATTCGTAACCAGCACCTGGCTCTAGAGGTTCCATACGCAACCAAACATGACCGTATTGACCACGACCACCCGATTGACGTACAAACTTTCCTTCCACTTCAACTTGCTTGCGAATTGCTTCGCGATAAGCAACTTGAGGTTTACCTACATTACAATCAACGCTAAATTCGCGCTTCATGCGATCTACGATGATATCTAAGTGTAACTCACCCATACCAGAGATAAGGGTTTGTCCAGATTCTTCGTTAGTTTCTACGCGGAACGATGGGTCCTCAGCAGCCAACTTACCTAAAGCTACGCCCATTTTTTCTTGGTCAGCTTTGGTTCGAGGCTCTACGGCAATCTGAATTACCGGCTCAGGGAATTCCATACGCTCAAGAATCACTTTACGATTCATATCACATAAAGTGTCACCCGTGGTTACGTCTTTAAGACCAATCGCAGCGGCGATATCACCAGCACGAACTTCTTTGATCTCTTTACGATCGTTTGAGTGCATTTGCACCATACGACCTAAACGTTCACGTTTTTGTTTAACCGAGTTATACACCGCAGTGCCGGTTTCAACCGTCCCCGAATAAACACGCATAAAGGTAAGTGTACCCACAAATGGGTCGGTGGCAATTTTAAACGCAAGTGCCGCAAACGGCGCGTCGTCATCTGCCGGACAAGCAACTTCGTTGTCCTTTTCGTCTGTACCTTTAATTGCTTCAACGTGGTTTGGAGCAGGCAAGTATTCTACAACCGCGTCAAGCACTGCTTGAACACCTTTGTTTTTAAATGCACTACCACAAGTCGCTAGCACGATCTCATTGTTTAGGGTGCGCTTACGCAAACCAAACTTAATCTCGGCTTCAGTCAACTCGCCGTCTTCAAGATATTTATCCATTAATTCATCGGTAGCTTCTGCAGCAGCTTCAACGAGTTCTTCGTGTAAAGCCTCTGCACGCTCTACCAAATGAGCAGGAATATCTTCGTAATTGAAGGTGGTACCTTGGTCTGCTTCGTTCCAGTTAATGGCCTTCATTTTGATCAGGTCAATAACACCAACAAATTCGTCCTCAGCGCCTATGTTCAACTGAATAGGTACACAGTTTGCACCTAAGCGATCACGGATTTGATCAATTACTCGTTCAAAGTCTGCACCAGCTCTATCCATTTTGTTCACGAATACCATTCGCGGAACAGAATATTTGTCAGCTTGGCGCCACACTGTTTCTGATTGAGGTTCAACACCAGATGAACCACAAAATACAACAACTGCACCATCTAATACACGCAATGAACGTTCAACTTCAATTGTAAAGTCAACGTGTCCAGGGGTATCGATGATATTAATACGGTGTTCGTCGTACTGGGCGTTCATACCACGCCAAAAGGTGGTAGTAGCCGCAGAGGTGATGGTAATACCGCGTTCTTGTTCTTGCTCCATCCAGTCCATGGTGGCTGCGCCATCATGCACCTCACCTATTTTGTGAGATAGACCGGTGTAGAAAAGGACACGTTCTGTAGTTGTTGTTTTGCCAGCGTCAACATGAGCAACAATACCAATGTTACGGTAGCGCTCAATTGGAGTTGTACGAGCCATTGTTATCCTCTTGCTAAGGAGTAATCCTTAGTCTCACATAGAAAGTAGCGCAGCTGCTAAGCAGCTGCGCAACCAATTACCAGCGGTAATGTGCAAACGCTTTGTTTGCGTCGGCCATACGGTGAACGTCTTCACGTTTCTTAACCGCAGAACCTTTGTTTTCAGCTGCGTCTAGGATTTCACCCGCTAGACGTAAAGCCATAGATTTTTCACCACGTTTACGTGCTGCATCTACCATCCAACGCATACCTAGAGTGTTACGACGTACTGGACGTACTTCAACAGGTACTTGGTAAGTAGAACCACCTACACGGCGAGATTTAACCTCTACCGATGGGCGCACGTTTTCAAGAGCAACTTCAAAAATTTCTTGGTGAGACTTGCCTGATTTATCAGCAGCAGCGTCTAATGCACCATATACAATCTTTTCTGAAATTGATTTTTTACCATCAACCATTACTACGTTGATGAACTTAGCCAGTAGTTCTGATCCGAACTTAGGATCTGGCAAGATTTTGCGTTGACCGATCACTCGACGTCTTGGCATTTTTATATCTCCGGTTTGCTTCAGGTTTCCCCAAAACGAATTTTAAAAAAATTTCGCTATAACTAAATGTTTGGCCTTACTTAACGGAGAGCCGTTATGACTTAGGACGTTTAGCGCCGTACTTTGAACGTCCTTGACGACGATCACTTACGCCAGCACAGTCTAACGCGCCGCGTACGGTGTGATAACGCACACCTGGTAAATCTTTAACACGACCACCGCGAATCAAAATTACGCTGTGCTCTTGTAGGTTGTGACCTTCACCACCGATGTAAGAAGTCACTTCGAATCCGTTAGTTAAACGAACACGAGCTACTTTACGTAGTGCTGAGTTTGGTTTCTTTGGTGTGGTGGTATATACACGAGTACATACACCACGACGTTGTGGACACGCAGCTAGTGCTGGTACGTTGCTTTTAGCAACCTTACTTGCACGTGGCTTGCGAACCAACTGGTTAATCGTTGCCATTCGAAATAGCTCCTGAAATTACATTTAAACATGTGAAAAAATCTACCCCAATTTTGGGGAGGCGAAATTTTATGCGCTTGCAGGTAAAGAGTCAAGGCTTGCGATGATCACAAGCTTGATATTTTTGATGAATGGGACCTGAGTTACCAAGTCATAGCGGGCGTGTGCTGCTCGGTTAATGTTACCAAACCTTGGTAATCGATCAGTACGCTATCGCAGACTTCAATACCCCGAGCACTCACATCGGCACTTAACACCGAGACTCTAGCGCTTTGTGCAAGTACCTTTAAACGCGTGTCATCACGCAGCCATGAGTATACAGCATCTTCGATGAGTACTAGATGCCCACCGTTTTCAAGCTGTTCAAGGCAGCGTTCGTAGGGGTCACTTGCATAAGGATGTCGCATAATATGTAGCATGCTAAAATCTCAATATTGCATGAGCATGACAGCATTCTGAATAGAACTGTTTTGCTTGTTTAACTCTAACGCTAATAGCAAGTTGTTCTAAAGAAAGGCCACGTTCTTTTAATGATTGTTGATCAACGAAGATCTCTTCAACGTCATACAGATCTAACAAACCATAGGTAGGAAGCACGTCTCGTTGCTTAATGTTAGTGGGGTTTTGCCCCTTCAATAACTGATAAACCCCATCGCCCTCAAAAAAGGCGACAATATCTTCCGATACAGCAGAGGCAGCAAGTGCAGCATCCAGTGTTTCTCGTGCTAAAGAGTTGCCGTGTGGTGCTCGACTAAATACAAACACTAATGATTTGCTCATAGATGCACCACTCTATCGCTACTTAACATCGCAGTAGCCATTTCGGCTAAACCAGACATATTAAACTCGTTGTGCATATTCGCCGGCAAATGGTTTACTGCTGCTTCTTCCTCACCAATAATTCCTCTGCGGTAGGCTGCTGCACTGCACACAAGAAGCGAACACGCCGATGCTTTTTTTATATCGAGCCAGTGCCGATGAATATTTACTTCATCACTCGCAGGTAGAGATGTAGACAGGCCATTACTCACCCCATCTAGATAAAAGAACACCGTTTTTAATTGATGACCGGCTTCAATCAAAGCCTTGGCAAAGTTGAGCGCCGAAGCACTTCCCTGCTTGCCATACAAGGGGCTAGTAACAACTAAGGTATAAGTAAGGCTCATAAACTATTTAATATGCGCAATAGCTTCTACTTCTACCAACACATCTTTAGGTAAACGCGCAACTTCTACACATGAGCGCGCAGGTGCACTTTCTGGGAAGTAACTTGCGTAAACATCATTAAAGGCAACAAAATTAGCCATATCACTTAGAAAGCAGGTAGTTTTAAACACTGTTGAAGCATCGGCACCAGCAGCAGCTAATACCGCCATTAGATTTTCCATTACTTGTCTTGTTTGCTCGCTTATTCCACCTTCCACGATCTCCATCGACTCTGGGTCTAGTGGGATTTGGCCTGAAGTGAAGACCAATTCGTCAATTTTAGTTGCTTGAGAATATGGCCCGATTGCAGCTGGAGCCGCCTCTGTAGATACAATTTGTTTGCTCATAAAATGCTCTAGATTTTGTTGTTTTTAAAAATGGAGTCTGTGACGAACGCCAACACTTGTCAAATATTTTGCAGAGAGATAATTAAACCGCAGACATTAAAAAAGGCAGCCAATGGCTGCCTTTTTAGCTTAGTAGAGTCAGTTACTACTCTGTTTCGCCGCCAGGGGCTGCATTTAGTAGAGCTGCTAAGTTATCAGCTGCTTCATCTGCAGTAATTGGAGCTGGCGCTTCAGTTTGGTTGCGACGATTCTCATGGTAGGCATAACCAGTACCAGCAGGAATCAAGCGACCAACAATAACGTTCTCTTTAAGACCGCGTAGTTCGTCCTGTTTACCACCCACTGCTGCTTCGGTAAGCACACGAGTAGTTTCTTGGAACGAAGCCGCAGAAATAAACGACTCTGTAGATAGTGACGCCTTAGTAATACCTAGTAACTCACGACGGTATACCGCAGGGCGTTTGCCTTCAGCTTCCAATTGACGATTCTCAATATTCACACGGGCAACTTCAGCTTGCTCACCTAGCAAGAAGCTAGAATCACCAGCATCTAGAATCAAACACTTACGAAGCATTTGACGCACGATAGTTTCAATGTGTTTATCGTTAATCTTCACACCTTGTAAACGGTATACGTCTTGTACTTCGTTTACGATGTAGTTAGAAACAGGGCTAATGCCACGCAAACGTAAAATGTCATGTGGTGATTCTGGACCATCGGCAATTACTTCACCTTTAGCCACTTTCTCACCTTCAAACACGTTTAGGTTACGCCACTTAGGAATCATTTCTTCGTAAGCATCGCCTTCAGCAGGAGTAATCACCAAGCGGCGCTTACCTTTGGTTTCTTTACCGAAACTAATAGTACCGGTAATTTCTGCCAAAATAGCTGGCTCTTTAGGCTGACGAGCTTCGAACAAGTCGGCTACGCGAGGTAGACCACCGGTAATATCTTTAGTACCGCTTGATTCTTGTGGGATACGAGCAATTGCATCACCAACACCCACTTCAGCATTATCTTCTAAGTTTACAATCGCTTTTGCAGACAAGAAGTACTGAGCTGGAATATCAGTACCAGCAATAAGTACGTCGTTACCAGAACCGTCTACCAATTTCACCATTGGACGCATTTCTTTACCAGCGCCTGGGCGCTCGTTAGGATCCATAACGTGAATACTAGAAAGACCAGTTAGTTCATCAGTTTGACGGCTAACAGTCACGCCTTCAACCATGTCGATGAACTTAACGCGTCCCGGTACTTCAGTAATAATTGGGTGTGTATGTGGGTCCCAGTTAGCAACTGTGTCGCCAGAGGTAACCGCACCACCGTCTACTACTTCTAGTATTGCACCGTATTGAAGCTTGTGGCTTTCTTTGGTTTGACCCATTTCATCAATAATGGTCAATTCAGTAGAACGAGAGGTTACAACTAACTTGCCTTCGCTGTTTGTTACTACTTTAGCATTGTGTAGCTTAATAGTACCTGCGTTCTTAACTTGAATGCTGTTTTCTGCTGCCGCACGCGATGCCGCACCACCAATGTGGAAGGTACGCATGGTAAGCTGTGTACCTGGCTCACCAATTGATTGAGCTGCAACTACACCAACCGCTTCACCGCGACCAACCAAGTGGCCACGAGCTAGGTCACGACCATAACAAAGAGCACAAACACCAAAGTCGTTAGCACAGCTAATTACTGAGCGTACTTTAACGGTATCCACTGAGTTCTCTTCAAGAAGGTCACACAGTTTCTCGTCAAGTAGTGTTTTGTCTTTAAGCAGTACTTCGTTCTCAGTACCAGGCTTAATTACATCGCCTACTAGAACACGACCAAGAACACGCTCACGTAATGGCTCAACAACATCACCACCCTCAATGTGAGGCGTCATGATAATACCGTCTTCGGTACCACAGTCAGTTTCGGTAACAACCAAATCCTGTGCAACATCTACTAGACGACGTGTTAAGTAACCAGAGTTAGCAGTCTTCAATGCGGTATCGGCCAAACCTTTACGCGCACCGTGGGTTGAGATGAAGTACTGAAGTACGTTCAAACCTTCACGGAAGTTAGCCACAATCGGCGTTTCGATAATCGAACCATCCGGTTTAGCCATCAAGCCACGCATACCAGCTAGCTGACGAATCTGAGCAGCACTACCACGTGCGCCCGAGTCGGCCATCATAAAGATGCTGTTGAACGAGTCTTGGCTCTCTTCTTCGCCATCTTTGTTGATAACTGTTTCAGTAGACAAGTTGTCCATCATCGCTTTCGATACTTTTTCGTTAGCCGAAGCCCAAATATCGATTACTTTGTTGTAACGCTCGCCCGCGGTTACCAAACCAGCTAGGAACTGCTCTTGAATTTCGCTTACTTCGTCACTGGCTTCTTCCACGATGTCTTTCTTAGCATCAGGGATAACCATGTCGTTAATACCTACAGAGGCACCAGACAAGGTTGCGTAATGGAAACCGGTGTACATTAATTGGTCAGCAAAAATAACTGAGTGCTTAAGACCTAGTTTACGGTAACAGGTGTTTAGCAATCCTGAGATTTGCTTCTTACCCATTGACTGGTTAACTAAATCAAATGGCAAACCTTTAGGTACAATTAACCATAAAATGGCACGACCAATGGTGGTTTGCTTAATCTCAGTTTTTTCGATTTTAGAGCCGTCTTCTGCTACAACAACCTCGGTAATACGTACGTTTACACGTGCGTGAATACTGGCTTGTTTAGCACGGTATAACTTCTCAGCCTCTTTAGGGCCAGAAAGGTACATACCTTCACCTTCAGCGTTAACACGTTCACGAGTCATGTAGTACAGACCCAATACAACGTCTTGCGAAGGAACGATAATAGGCTCACCGTTAGCTGGTGATAGTACGTTGTTGGTCGACATCATCAACGAACGTGCTTCTAACTGTGCTTCTAAGGTCAACGGTACGTGTACCGCCATTTGGTCACCATCGAAGTCGGCGTTATAAGCCGCACACACTAGCGGGTGTAATTGAATAGCTTTACCTTCAATTAGCACAGGCTCAAAGGCTTGAATACCCAAACGGTGCAATGTTGGTGCACGGTTAAGTAATACTGGGTGTTCGCGGATAACTTCTTCAAGAATATCCCACACTTCACCGCCTTCGCGCTCAACCATTTTCTTAGCAGCTTTAATCGTAGTCGCAAGACCACGCAGCTCTAGCTTGCCGTAGATGAATGGTTTGAATAGCTCAAGTGCCATTTTCTTAGGAAGACCACACTGGTGTAGACGCAGTGTTGGACCAACGGTAATTACCGAACGACCTGAGTAATCTACACGCTTACCTAGCAAGTTCTGACGGAAACGACCTTGCTTACCTTTGATCATATCAGCCAAAGATTTAAGCGGACGTTTGTTAGAACCAGTAATAGCGCGACCACGACGACCATTGTCTAACAAGGCATCTACTGCTTCTTGCAGCATACGCTTTTCGTTACGCACAATGATGTCTGGAGCAGCTAGGTCTAATAGACGCTTCAAACGGTTGTTACGGTTGATTACACGACGGTATAAATCGTTCAAATCAGAAGTAGCAAAACGGCCGCCATCTAGTGGTACTAGTGGGCGTAAATCTGGTGGAAGAACCGGTAATACGGTCATAATCATCCACTCAGGTTTGTTACCTGAATCGCGGAACGCTTCCATAAGCTTAAGACGCTTAGTGGTCTTCTTACGCTTAGTTTCAGAGTTAGTAGTTTGTAACTCTTCGCGCATTACTTCGATTTCTTGGTCAAGCTCTAAATGACGCAATAAAGCTAATACAGCTTCAGCGCCCATTTTAGCTTCAAACTCGTCACCGTACTCTTCAAGTGAATCCAAGTAAGTTTCTTCGGTAAGCATTTGACCGCGCTCTAAGCTGGTCATGCCAGGCTCAGTCACAACAAATGATTCGAAGTAAAGAACTCGTTCAATATCACGTAAAGTCATATCTAGTAATAAACCAATACGCGATGGTAATGATTTCAAGAACCAGATGTGCGCTACTGGAGAAGCCAATTCGATGTGGCCCATACGGTCACGACGAACTTTAGATTGGGTAACTTCTACGCCACACTTCTCACAGATAACACCACGGTGTTTCAAACGTTTGTATTTACCACACAAACATTCGTAATCTTTTACTGGGCCAAAAATACGGGCACAGAATAAACCGTCACGCTCAGGCTTAAAAGTACGATAGTTAATCGTCTCTGGTTTCTTCACCTCACCAAACGACCAACTGCGGATCTGGTCTGGTGAAGCTAGGCCAATTTTAATGCCTTCAAACTCTTCGGTCTTGCTTTGTTGCTTAAGAAACTTAAGTAAATCTTTCACGTTTCTCTCCAGGTTGGAGTTAAACCTGGGGCGTTTCTAATGAAACGCCCGCCTTGCTTTTAATTCAGGTGAAGTCCTGTGCTTACAGCTCATCCAACTCAATGTTGATCCCAAGAGAGCGAATCTCTTTGAGCAACACGTTGAACGACTCAGGCATGCCTGGCTCCATCTGGTGGTTACCATCAACGATGTTCTTGTACATCTTAGTACGACCGTTAACGTCATCAGATTTAACCGTTAGCATTTCCTGTAGGGTGTAAGCAGCACCGTATGCTTCCAGTGCCCATACTTCCATCTCACCGAAGCGCTGACCACCAAACTGTGCTTTACCACCTAGAGGTTGCTGAGTAACCAAGCTGTAAGAACCAGTAGAACGAGCGTGCATCTTGTCATCAACCAAGTGGTTAAGTTTCAACATGTACATGTAACCAACAGTTACAGGGCGCTCAAATTCTTGACCGGTACGGCCGTCACGTAACACGATTTGACCTGAATCAGGTAAGTCGGCTAAACGTAATAGCTCTTTAATTTCAGCTTCTTTAGCACCATCAAATGCAGGGGTAGCCATTGGCACACCGCCACGTAAGTTCTTGGCCAAAGTCATTACTTCTTCATCAGTGAAGCTAGCAACGTCAACTTTAAGCGCATCATCACCTACGTTGTACACTTTCTGGATGAAGTCACGCAGTTTATCCATTTCGATTTCACGCTGAACTTTCAGCATTTCATCAATTTTTTCACCAACACCTTTAGCTGCTAGGCCTAAGTGGGTTTCAAGGATCTGACCGATGTTCATCCGCGATGGTACACCTAGTGGGTTCAAGCAGATGTCTACTGGGCGACCAGTTTCGTCATAAGGCATATCTTCACGAGGAACAATGGTAGAAATTACACCTTTGTTACCGTGACGACCAGCCATCTTGTCACCAGGTTGAATACGACGTTTAACTGCTAAGTAAACTTTAACAATCTTCAGTACGCCAGGCGCTAAGTCATCACCTTGGGTGATCTTGCGGCGCTTAATGTCGAACTGCTTGTCGAATTCAGCTTTGATCTCGTCGTATTGCGCAGCAATTTGCTCTAGCTGCGTTTGCGCGTCTTCATCGCTTAATGCCGCTTCTAGCCACTCTGCAGGTTGCTGACGGTCTAAGTCAGCTTCTGACTTACCGGCTGCAATCAATACAGATTTAGCACGAGCAAAGATACCATCTTCAAGAATCTTGAATTCTTCGGTTAAATCTTTCTTCGCTTCTTTAAGCTGCATAGACTCAATTTCTTGAGCACGCTTGTCTTTTTCTACGCCATCGCGAGTAAAGACTTGAACGTCGATTACGGTACCAAATACAGAGTTAGGTACACGTAGTGATGTATCTTTAACATCAGACGCTTTCTCACCGAAGATGGCACGCAATAGCTTCTCTTCAGGTGTCAATTGTGTTTCACCTTTAGGGGTTACTTTACCCACTAAGATGTCACCTGGCTTAACTTCAGCACCTACGTAAACAATACCTGACTCATCAAGTTTGCTTAGCGCTGATTCACCAACGTTTGGAATATCGGCTGAGATTTCTTCACTGCCAAGCTTGGTATCACGAGCGATACAGCTTAACTCTTGAATGTGAATAGTAGTAAAGCGATCTTCTTTAACTACGTTCTCAGAAATACCGATTGAATCCTCAAAGTTGTAACCATTCCAAGGCATGAACGCTACGCGCATGTTTTGACCCAATGCCAACTCACCTAAGTCAGTTGAAGGACCATCTGCCAGTACGTCGCCTTTAGCTACCAATTCGCCTGATTTAACTACCGGACGTTGGTTGATACAGGTGTTTTGGTTAGAACGGGTGTACTTAGTTAGCGTGTAAATGTCGATACCGGCTTCACCTGGAAGCATCTCGTCTTCATTTACTTTAACTACGATGCGGCTTGCATCTGCGTAGTCAACCGTACCACCACGTTTCGATACAACAGTTACACCAGAGTCAACCGCTACTGCTCGCTCAATACCAGTACCTACTAACGGCTTATCAGCGCGTAGAGTTGGTACAGCTTGACGTTGCATGTTAGAACCCATCAATGCACGGTTTGCATCATCGTGTTCTAGGAACGGAATCAACGATGCCGCTACAGAAATAATCTGCTGAGGACTTACGTCCATGTACTGAATTTGGTCAGTAGGCATGTAGGTTGATTCGCCCTTGTGGCGACAAGGTACTAAATCTGTTTCAAGTAATTTACCGTTTGCGTCAGCTTCAGCGTTTGCCTGAGCGATCACATAAGTGCCTTCATCAATCGCTGATAAGTAATCTACTTCATCAGTGATTTGGCCTTCAATTACTTTGCGGTAAGGAGTTTCTAAGAAACCAAACTCATTAGTGCGAGAATAAACCGCCAACGAGTTAATCAAACCAATGTTTGGACCTTCCGGCGTTTCAATCGGACATAAACGACCGTAGTGCGTTGGGTGTACATCTCGCACTTCGAAGCCAGCACGTTCACGAGTTAAACCACCTGGGCCTAATGCAGAAACACGACGTTTGTGTGTTACTTCAGAAAGCGGGTTGTTTTGATCCATGAACTGAGACAATTGGCTTGAACCAAAGAACTCTTTAACCGCAGCCGAGATAGGCTTAGCGTTAATTAAGTCTTGTGGCATCAATGCATCAAGGTCACCTAAGCTTAGGCGCTCTTTAACAGCACGCTCTACACGTACTAGACCAACGCGGAATTGGTTTTCAGCCATTTCGCCTACGCTACGAATACGACGGTTACCTAGGTGATCGATATCATCAACTTCACCACGGCCGTTACGAATTTCGATTAGCGTTTGCATAACCTTAACGATGTCTTCTTTATCAAGTACACCAGCCACTGAACCGTCTTCACGGCCTACACGGCTGTTGAACTTCATACGGCCAACTGTTGATAAATCGTAACGGTCACCGTTAAAGAACAAGTTCTCGAACAAGGCTTCGGCTGCGTCTTTCGTTGGTGGCTCACCAGGACGCATCATACGGTAGATTTCAACTAACGCTTCTAGGCGGTTTGTTGAAGAATCAACACGCAAGGTATCAGAGATAAATGAACCATGATCTAGGTCATTGGTATAAATCGTTTTTATCACCGAGTGACCAGCTTGCGAAAGCGCAGCAATTAACTCTAGGTTTAATTCGCTGTTAGCTTCGGCAATAACTTCACCAGTGCTTTCGTCAACATACTCTTCAGCCAATACTTTATCAGCAAGGTACTCAACCGGCACTTCGATTTGCTCGACGCCTGATTTTTCCAGTTGACGAATATGGCGCGCTGTTACACGACGACCTGCTTCAATCAATACTTCGCCGTTTAGCATAACGTCGAAAGAAACAGTGTCACCACGTAAACGGGCTGGTACTAGCTCCATCATCACTTTACCGTCTTTCAATTCGAAAGCAGTAGAGTCAAAGAAGGTTTCTAGAATCTCTTGCGTGGTCATTTCTAACGCGCGCAAAATAATAGATGCTGGAAGCTTACGACGACGGTCGATACGAACAAACAAGTTGTCTTTAGGATCGAATTCGAAGTCTAACCATGACCCACGGTAAGGAATAACGCGCGCGTTATATAACACTTTACCTGATGAGTGTGTTTTACCACGGTCATGATCGTAGAATACACCAGGACTACGGTGTAACTGAGATACGATAACACGCTCTGTACCATTAATTACAAAGGTACCATTACCTGTCATCAATGGGATTTCACCCATGTATACTTCTTGCTCTTTGATGTCTTTAACCGTACCAGCCGGAGCCTCACGATCAAACAACACTAAACGCAATTTAACGCGCAAGGGAGCAGAGTAGGTGACTCCACGAATTTGACATTCTTTAACGTCAAAAACCGGCTCGCCAAGACGATAGCTAACATATTGTAGCTCTGAATATCCTGAATAACTGGCAATCGGGAATACACTGCGGAATGCAGCTTCCAGCCCATACTCGCCTTCAGGATCGATCTCTATGAATTTCTCAAAAGAGTCAAGCTGTATTGAAAGCAGGTAAGGCGTGTCCACTACTTGAGGACGTTTTCCAAAGTCCTTACGAATGCGTTTTTTCTCTGTATAAGAGTAAACCATATGGTTCCTCAGCTCGCTGATAAGTGACCCACTCTGTCCGCAAAATCTGGGACAGTTCTTACATACCGTTTGTCATTGTCGAAGAGAATTCCTTCTCTAAGTTTTTTGCTAGACGCACCATCTAAAACGGTGATAAAAAAGACGGCGTCCTACAGCGCAAAAAGGCCGGTGGTTAAATAACCACCAGCCATAGCCTATAAAGGCTGCAATCTACTTATAGGTAGATTACTTAAGCTCAACAGAAGCACCAGCTTCTTCAAGAGCAGCTTTAAGAGCTTCAGCTTCTTCTTTCTCAACGCCTTCTTTGATTGCAGCAGGAGCTGAATCAACAAGACCTTTAGCTTCTTTCAGGCCTAGACCTGTAGCGCCACGTACCGCTTTAATAGCAGCAACTTTGTTAGCGCCAGCAGCGGTAAGAATTACGTCGAATTCTGATTGCTCTTCAGCAGCAGCACCAGCGTCACCAGCAACAGCAACAGCTGCAGCAGCAGATACGCCGAACTTCTCTTCCATAGCTTCGATTAGTTCAACAACGTCCATTACTGACATTTCAGCAACAGCTTCGATAATTTGGTCTTTAGTGATAGACATGACTCAAATTCCTAAATTCAATTAAATTTATAAAATAATGTAGCAACAAGCAAATTATGCTGCTTCTGACTCTTTTTGGTCGCGTAGTGCGGCCAGAGTGCGAACCAGCTTGCCTGCAGAAGCTTCTTTCATAGTTGCCATTAACTTGGCAATTGCTTCTTCGTAAGTTGGTAGTTTTGCAAGAACGTTTACGTCTGCTAATGCACCTTCAAATGCTGCTGCACGTACTTCAAAGTTGTCTTGCTCTTTAGCGAAGTCTGTAAATAGACGCGCTGCAGCACCTGGGTGCTCATTAGAGAAGGCAATCAAAGTAGGACCAGTGAATGACTCAGTAAGACATTCTAGGTCTGTGCCAGCTACTGCACGGCGAGCAAGGGTATTACGTACCACTTGCATAGATACGCCAGCTTCACGTGCTTTAGCACGAAGTGAAGTCATCGCATCTACAGTTACGCCACGTGAATCAGCAACTACTGCAGAAAGTGCACCTTTGGCAGCTTCGTTGACGCCAGCAACAATTTGCTTCTTGTCTTCGAGTCTTAAGGCCATTGGCTTTACTCCTGGATTCCAATACCAGATAAATCTGGTGTTTACTTCCCTCTAAGTCATTAGATTTAGAGGCCTTTACGGTTTGGTTGTCCAGAATAAAAAATTATTCTTGGGTTTCCTCACCATCTACGTAGGAGATTAAGCTAGAAACTAGCACCTACGGTCTTGGATGAGGGCATAAGCCCTGACCCATAAATACAAAGCGCAAAATGATAGTATAAATTTTGCGCTTTGTAAATGATTAAGCTTGAGTATCTAAAGTAGCTACATCAACAGTTAGACCAGCACCCATAGTGGTAGATAGGCTAACTTTCTTGATGAACTGACCTTTAGATTGAGCAGGTTTTGCTTTTTTAAGAGCAACAACCAATGCTTCAAGGTTCTCTTTAAGCTTGTCAGCATCAAAATCGGCTTTACCAATAGTAGTATGGATAATACCGTTCTTGTCGTTGCGGTAACGAATCTGACCCGCTTTAGCTAGTTTAACTGCGTCAGCTACGTTAGGAGTAACTGTACCCACTTTAGGGTTAGGCATTAAACCACGTGGACCTAGGATTTGACCTAGTTGACCAACAACGCGCATTGCATCTGGAGAAGCAATTACTACGTCGAAGTCCATCTCACCTGCTTTAACTTGAGCAGCTAAGTCATCCATACCAACTACGTCAGCACCAGCTTCAGTAGCGGCTTCGGCGTTAGCACCTTGAGTAAATACAGCAACACGAACGTTACGACCAGTACCGTGCGGTAGTACAGTAGCACCACGAACGTTTTGGTCAGATTTACGTGGGTCAACACCAAGGTTAACCGCTGCATCTACGCTTTCTAGGAACTTAGCTGACGCTAATTCTTTAAGAAGAGCAACAGCTTCGTTTACTGAGTATTCTTTTGTTGAATCAACTTTTTCGTTGATCGCACGCATGCGCTTAGAAAGTTTTGCCATCGTATTAGCCCTCTACAACCAAGCCCATAGAACGGGCAGAACCTTCAATTGAACGAACCATTGCGTCTACGTCAGCACCAGTCATATCTACTGCTTTAGTATTAACAATCTCTTCTAGTTGAGCGCGTGTTACTTTGCCAACTTTTTCTTTGTTTGGAACACCAGAACCAGACTTGATGCCAGCCGCTTTCTTCAATAAGTAAGAAGCAGGTGGAGTTTTGGTTTCAAAAGTGAAAGAACGGTCAGAGTAAACAGTAATTACTACTGGTACTGGCGCGCCTTTTTCAATTGAATCTGTTTTCGCGTTGAATGCTTTACAGAATTCCATGATGTTTACACCATGTTGACCTAGAGCAGGACCAACTGGTGGTGACGGGTTTGCGGCACCCGCAGCAACTTGAAGCTTAATATAAGCTTGGACTTTTTTAGCCATTTTAAATTTACCTTATTTTGGGTTCAAACGCCTTTCGCACATGCGATTAGCTTCCCGATAGAACAAAGGGCAGCGGATTATAGTCGATCCCCTGCCCTAAAAACAACTGATTGTTTATTTTTTATCAGCCTTTCTCGATTTGTCCGAATTCTAGCTCTACTGGCGTAGCTCGGCCGAAAATCAATACTGATACTTTTACGCGGCTCTTTTCGTAATCCACTTCTTCGATAGTACCGTTGAAGTCGGCGAATGGGCCATCGGTAACACGAACCACTTCGCCTGGTTCGAATAGAGTTTTTGGTCTTGGCTTATCACTGGTTTCATCCAAGCGATCCAAGATAGCTTTAGCTTCTTTATCAGAAATTGGAGCTGGGCGCTCTGCCGTTCCACCAATAAAGCCTAGTACCCGCGGCACACTTTTCACTAAGTGCCAGCTTTCATCGTTTAGATCCATTTGAACCAAAACGTAACCAGGGAAGAACTTGCGCTCACTCTTACGTTTTTGACCAGCGCGCATTTCAACTACTTCTTCAGTCGGTACTAGAATCTCACCAAAAGAATCTTCCATAGAATGGATTTGGATGTACTCTTTTAATGATTTAGATACGCGAGCTTCATAGCCAGAAAAAGCCTGAACCACGTACCAACGCAATTTGCGCTCTTCAGTCATTAGATACCTACCCCTGTTACAAAGGCAACTAGGCGAACCAATATCGCATCTAGGCCCCACAAAATTAGTGACATGAATGCAGTAGCAGCTAATACAATCATGGTAGTTTGAATGGCTTCTTGACGAGTAGGCCAGATAACCTTACGCACTTCCATACGCGACTCTTTAGCAAATTCGAAGGCTTGCTTGCCTTTATTGGTTTGCGATGCAATGCCTAAAGCAGCAATCACGGCAATCACAACACCGATTACACGCACCAAGATCGACATATCTGTATATAGGTAGTTACCTACAACAGCGGCGATTAAAATTAGAGCAGCTAATGCCCATTTTAGGCCATCTAACGACCCACTTTGGTTTTCAGTACTGGTACTCATCAAACAACCTACAAATAATCCCACAAAATCATAAATCCCTTCATATAGGGATAGTGGCAGGGGTGGAGAGATTCGAACTCCCAACATTCGGATTTGGAATCCG
>NZ_JBTWEN010000019.1:0-15306 GCF_056958115.1 Agarivorans sp. D1326
AAATTCTAACGCAGTTATCGAGTATTTTAACCAGATAGAGTGAGCTGTTACTTAGTACGATTGGTATTAGTTGAGCTGCCAGCTAAACTGCGTCCATTTCCGCTCTAAAGCGAGCTGTTTAAGCTTAGGGCAGGGGTTAACCGTATATGCGTTGTCTGCATACTCTAGTAAGGGCTGATCGTTAATTGAGTCAGAATAAAAGCTGATTGATGAGTACTGCCTTGACTGATCAGTGAGCCATTGCTTAAGCCGTGTGACTTTTCCTTCTCGAAAGCTAGCAACACCTTGTATTTGTTCTGTGTACTTTCCCTGCTCGGCATGTAAATCAACCCCCAAATGATGCTCAACACCTAGAAATTGCGCAACCTGGTTAACTATAAAGCTAACTGTAGCGGAGATTATAAGTACCTCATGGCTTTGCTTTAACTGAGAGATTAATGCTTGGCCTTGTGGGTAGACAATACGATTAACTTGCTGGCGAACAAACTGACTTACTAAGCGGTCAACTTGCTCACTACTAAGGTGTTTTATCGGAGTTAAACTGAAAGATATGTATTGCTCTAGGGCTAGCTCGCCTAAAGCATATTGCTGCATCATTGCAGCGTCTTGTTCAAGAAAACCTGCTTGGGTAACCACTCCTTCCTGTACTAGAAATTGATGCCATAGTACGCCGCTGTCGCCAGCGATCAGTGTTTCATCTAAATCGAATATATGTAGTTCCACATAGGCCTCTTTCACGTGTGAGCGACTAAAGACGAAGCTAAGGAAAACTGAAGGATAGCTCAATGGCTAATTTTATTGAGGGTAAAGAAAAGGCCAGCTGAGCTGGCCTTGTTATTTTATGCAGTATCTTTTTTGAGATTCTCTGGTAAGCCATCTGGTACTGGCGCCCAACTGCGTTGTTGCGCTTCACCGTGAAGTACCTTGCGTAGCTTCTCGTTAGCAGCTGCAGCGTAAATTTTCTCGGTTTTGATTTCTTCTTCTTTACGTTTAAGCGCATCTTCCATATCTAACTGAAGATCTTTGTAACGCTTGCTGGTTGCCAAGAAGACTAGACCAATTAATACCACTAGCACCGCAACTACCGCGCCGAATAACCACCAAGCAATGCCTGATTCTTGGGCTTGGCCGGCATTTTCCGAGCGTTGTACAAGTTCTACAATATGAGCACTTAACTTGTTGTTGTCTGCTCGTAGCTCATCTCGTTGCGTTTGCATTTGGTTAAACTGTTCTTGCAACTGTTTTTGTTGCTCAGAATTACCGGTGTTTTCCGCAATGGTTTTCTGTAAACCAAGCACTTGCTCGTTAACGCCAGCAAGTTGTTTTTCAAGCTGCTGATTTCGCTCTAACAACTGAGCTTCGGCATTACTGCTACCAGCCTGTTCAACTTGCGCATATAAGCTTTGGTTAGACGCAGTTAATGTGCGGTTTTCGTTGCTTATTTTGTCGTTAAGTTGCAATAAGGCTTGGTAGTCAATCAACTTGCTGTTTAAGTCGTTTTGTAAACGCTGGTTGATTTTTTGAGTATCGTTTAGCGCAGACTGAAGCTTGTTAATAGTCTTATTCTTTTTGCTTAAATCGTTCTTAAGCAAATTCAAAGTACGCGTCATTTCTGGGCTTGGGCCTGTACTCTTCGCAACCGGTTTTGGCGTAGGTTTAGGCTTGGCTGCTACCTTGGCTGTAGTGGTTGTTGCTTTAGCTTTAGGCACTGGCGGTGGCAGTACTGCTTTCGGCTTAGCTGAAGTAGTTGTGGTTTTTGCCGTTTGCGTTGTAGCACTTTTAGCAAACTGTCTTGGCACGCCGGTGTATATCTTCGGATCTTTTTCTACAATCCAAATCTCTAAACCATGCTTGCTTTTGATCCACTTCCATTCTTCAACGTTCATATGGTGAAGTTCACCATTAGTCAACGTGTATGAGAATTGTTTAGCATCTTTACGTACAGGGATCGTAAAGGCTACACCGAAGTCGTCAAACTTGCTCGGCATTAACGGGTCGCCAGGGGTGGTGCCTTTACGCAAACGGAAGTCGGTTCTAGCACCAACTTGTTTGCCATTCACCATTTCTTCACCGGCCCAGATATGTAAACCCCAACCATCATAGTTGTTATTAATGCTCTTGTAGTGAACAGTTACGCTATCTGCACTGGCAACTGTACTAATACACCAGAAAAGTAATATAAATATGGATGCTCTTTGCACAATTACTCCATTAACTTGTTTAAGTCGCATGAACCCATAATAACTAAAAAAACATTAAAGAAGTAGCAACTAGATCACCAATATGGTGTTAAATTTTAAAGAAAAATAGACTTAGCTCCAATTGCTGCAGGTTTTTGCAGTAAAAATGTCCAGTTTTTGCTGCTAATTGTTTTTTACGTCAAAAAGAAATTGTCTGACCTTATGAGGATTGCATGATGAAATATCGTCAATTAGGAGAGTCAAATTTACGAGTAAGCGAAATTTGCTTAGGAACAATGACTTGGGGAGAGCAAAACTCTCGTGATCAGGCTTTTGATCAACTTGATTACGCTTTGGCGCATGGGGTTAATTTTATTGATACTGCTGAAATGTACCCAGTGCCACCTCAACAAAGTACCCAAGGTGACACCGAGACTATCATTGGTGACTACTTAACACGGCGAAAATGTAGAGACGAGCTGATATTAGCCTCAAAGGTTGCTGCGCCTTCTAAATCAGATCGTGGTGGTTATATTCGTCAAGATATGCGGCTTACATGGAATGGCATCCATCAAGCACTAGAAGACTCTTTAAATCGATTACAAACCGATTACCTTGATCTTTATCAGGTGCATTGGCCTGATCGTGCTACCAACTTTTTTGGCCAGTTAAACTATCAGCACCAAGAAGGTGCTGATCAAACACCTATTATAGAAACACTTGAAGCATTAGCTGATCTTGTGAATTCCGGAAAGGTTCGCTACCTGGGGATCTCTAATGAAACACCATGGGGAGCAATGCGTTATGTTCATTTAGCAGAGAAGCATAACTTGCCGAAGATCGTCTCGATCCAGAACCCTTACAATTTGCTTAATCGTAGTTTTGAAGTTGCCTTAGCGGAAGTGTCGCACCGCGAGAATATTCCTTTATTAGCCTATTCCCCATTAGCATTTGGTGCACTAACTGGGAAGTATTTGAATGATCAATGGCCCGAAGGTGCACGACTCACCTTATATAAGCGTTTTGCTCGCTATGGCGCAGAAGCTCAACAAGCGATTCAGCATTATGTCGATTTAGCGCGTGAATTTGAATTAAGTCCTGCCCAGTTAGCCTTGGCATTTGTCAATCAGCGTAGCTTTGTGGGAGCCAATATCATTGGTGCCACCAACCTTGAACAGCTCAAAGAAAATCTGAGTAGTACTAAAGTGTTAATGTCTGATCAGTTGGAGCAGCGAATTCAAGAGCTGGGTAATAAATTTAGGATCCCTTGTCCCTAATGCGTGAATCTATGATCAAAGAAGATCGTTCTGAAAGCCTTAGGCAATTACTAGAGCAGGTAAGTGCTTGTCGTTTGTGTGAGAAACAGCTTGAGCCACGCCCAGTGGTGCAGGCTAGTGTTCACTCAAAGATATTGATTATTGGCCAGGCTCCTGGAATAAAAGTGCACAAAAGTGGCGTGCCTTGGGATGACGCCAGTGGTAAGCGTTTAAGACAATGGTTGGGGCTAGAACCAGAGACATTTTATGATGCAGAAACGGTGGCTATTGTTCCTTCGGCTTTTTGTTACCCCGGTAAAGGCAGGCATGGAGATTTGCCGCCACCAAAACTGTGTTTTGATACTTGGCATCAACAAATCATCGAACAGCTCAACAAGGTTGAGCTTACTTTGTTGATTGGCCAATACGCCCAAGCTCTTTATTTGCCCACCGATACAAAAACTACGCTAAGCGAAAATGTTGGTAATTATCAGCATTACGCGGCCCAAGGTATATGGCCTTTACCTCATCCTTCACCGCGCAATCGCCATTGGTTTGCTAAGCACCTTTGGTTTGAGCAAGACTTAGTACCTAAACTGCAAAACCAGATTAAGCACTTATTAACCTAGTTGCTAGAGCTACGCTCATCTAACCATTGTTTAGGAGACATATTCGTGTTGCCTCTAAATGCTCGGGTGAAGCCTGATACACTTTGATAACCCACTTCCGAAGCAACCCAAGTAATTGGTTTTCCACGCTTTAGCAGCTGTTTGGCTTGGTTGATTTTCCATTCCACTAAATAGTCGCCAGGCGAACAGCCGATAGTCTGCTTAAAGCTTTCAATAAAACTAGTGCGCGACATAGCCGCTTGTTCTGCTAGCCATGCAACTGAGTGCTCGAAAGCCGTTTGCTTATGTAAAGCTGCTAAGGCGAGCGATAGTTTGGGGTGCAATAAGCCGGCAATTAAGCCGGAGTGTTTGTTTTGTTGGTTAATACTGTGGCGTAGTAATAAGGTGACGAGAACTTCCACCAACTTGTCCATTATCACTAACGAGCCCTGGTCAGTCTCAAATGCTTCGCTAAAGAGCAACTCTATAGCACGGGCAAATTGAGCATGTTGACTAAGCGATAGTACAATTTGCTCTGGCAAGGCATTCGCCAGCGCACTGTGATTGGCATTGTCATATCGAATAGTGGCACACACAAGTTCTGCTGGCTGTTTCTCATCCACAATAAGTCGATGGGCTTGCGGTTGGGGGAAAAAAATTAAACTTGGTGCAACTACATTTAACAGTTGCTGCTTGCTTTGAATACTTAAACTGCCAGATCGCAATACATGAATGTGTCCAACAAGCTCATCACCTGTAGCTACATCAGATAAGCCACATAATTGCCCTGAATAAAAAACACCAGCGCTGATTGAAAACTGTCTGAGTAGGCTAGAAAGTTGGTCCATTTTAGTTATTCCGTACTTTTTGCACTAATTGCTGAACGATTGTATCCCAACAGACCGGAGCTAGCCGTTAATGTTTCATTGTCGCTTAGCACACTATTATTTGGAGAATGAAAATGAATACACTAAAAGCAATTATTCGTACCAGCGCACTTGCCACTTCCCTAGCTGTTAGTAGCTTTAGCTTTGCTGCCGATGTGGGTATGAGCGTAGACGCCAATGATTTAGCTATTAAGGGCTATGATCCAGTTGCCTACTTTGTCAGTGGTCAGCCAACCCAAGGTAACAATAGTTATACCGCCACTCATAATAATGCTATCTACCATTTTGCATCAGCAGACAATCGTGATGCATTTAAAGCTGACCCTGCTAAGTACGCGCCTCAATACGGTGGTTATTGTGCTTTTGGCGTAGCCATGGAGAAGAAGTTTGATACCGACCCAACAGCATGGAAAATTGTCGATGGGAAGCTTTACCTTAACCTTGATAAAAAGGTCCAACAGCGTTGGTTAGAAAACACCGGTGAATTGATTGTGGACGCCAACCAGAATTGGCCAGAAATAAAAGCCGTAGATGCCGCTAAACTTTAATTGCATCTATCACTATCTCATCAAATAGGGCTGCCTACTTGGTGAGATAGTATTGTTGGTACAAGTCTTCGATAAGTGTGGCCAACTTAAAGTCACGTTCACTTACTCCGCCTAATTCGTGGGTAGTTAATGAAATATCTACCTTGTTATAGCAATTGCTCCAATCTGGATGATGATTTTGCTGCTCGGCGTAATCAGCTACTCTTCCCATAAATTCAAAGGCTTGTACAAAGTTTTTAAACCGATAAGAGTTTACGATAAAGTTATTTTGATACTGCCAACTCGGTAGGTGTTTTAAGGCTAAGTGAATAGCTGGTTGGCTTAGTGCATGCTCACTCATAATTACCTCTAACTTGTTTGATTACCTATAAGATTAGTTTAGCGAGAGCGTGAAGTCAGTTTTACTAGCATTGGCAACAAATACACGGGTAGCTGAATCGCCCCCATATAAATCATGTATTCAATCCCTAAAAAGCTACCAGTGATACTATAGGTGAGCAAAACATTACGATTAGTGGCAGTTACCCCGCTAATTATAGCGAGCTCTTTACCTTTTTTGAGGTACAACAAAAAGCTGGCGACAAAGGCAATGAAACATGCAGTACTGGCAATTGCCAAATACTCTAACGCAACAGCTGGGCTGGTGTCATACACTTCGCGAAATGCTCCCATTAGGCCCAAGGGGAAAAAAAACACCAATACTATGGTTACAGGCCGGATCTGAATAAGTGCTTTGTCGATCAGTTGTTGCTTGAGCAGTTTGTGCAGTAACAAACTGATAATAATAGGTAATATGATGAAAATTGCTAAACGTTGGCCATAAACCTGCATGTCTAGTTGTAATTGCTGGTTATGACTAAAGTGGCTAAACAGATGACTATTAAGCAGTAATACGCCAGGCATTAATAAAGTAGAGGCAATTGTCATGGCCATACAGCGTTGAGCATCTAAGCCTATCGAGCGAACAATCGCGGGGCTGGCGAATAGAGAGCCAGTAGCGCAAGTGGCTGCAATGGCTAAATAGAGTTGGCTACTAACATTGAAAAACCAAGCAATTAGCATGATCAAAGCGGTTAAACCAAGCGTATGCCAAATTGCGTAGAGCCAAATTGATGTTTGCGCTAAGTCTTTAACTAAAGTTTTGATGTTCAAACTTACGATGGTAAATAACATTAAAGCAAACAGTACCGCCGGTAAAAAAGGCAGTAAGGCATTAGAGAAGTTAGGCAGCGCAAAGCCGATGAAAACACAGCTGGCTAATAGCTGAGTAGAGTAGCGAGTGATAAACCTTAGCAAGTCCTTGCCCCATTTTGGTTATACGCTGTGCTAGCGCGGTGTTATTTACAGATTGAAACGCAAGTTAGAAACAGATTCAAACAAGTGTTTGAAAAATACTAGCAAAGAGATGTATGATTGCAAATGCTACATTTGGCCAATTGTTATTCATGGGCCGAGTATGGGATGCTAATCTGAAATCTATTGCGCGTCGAGTTACTCGTCGGGCTTGCAACACTGTTAAGGGTAACATGAACCAATTAGCGAAGTTTCAACTTCGTTAACTACATAATAACTATAAAATAAAGGAACGTTTGATGAGTAAACCGACTAATAACGCATCTAGCTATCATCAGCTGGAACACTACCAAGTATCGAATTTGCTTTATCAGTTTATTAATCAGGATGTTTTGCCAAACTCTGGTGTAGAGCAAGACAGCTTTTGGTCTGGGCTAGAAGCCTATTTAGATCACTTCATTACTAAAAACCAAGATTTGTTGGCTAAGCGTGATAGCTTACAAAGCCAAATTGACCAATGGCATCAGCAGCATCCTGCCCCCATCGATGCTCAAGCTTACCAGCAGTTTCTGCAAGATATTAATTATCTGGTTAAAGCGCCTGAGCAAGTGAGCCTTGCTACATCAAAAGTAGACCGTGAGCTAGCTCTATTAGCAGGCCCACAGTTAGTGGTACCGGTAATGAATGCTCGTTATGCATTAAATGCCGCTAATGCTCGCTGGGGTAGTTTGTATGATGCACTCTATGGTACCGATGTGATTGAGCAAAGTGGTGAGCTTGCCCCCGGCTCTGCCTATAACCCTGCGCGTGGAGAAGCGGTTATTGCTTATGGCCGCGCATTACTTGATAAACATTGTCCCTTAGCTCATGGCAGCCATGCTGATGCAACCAAATACAGCGTGCTTTCTGGTGGTTTATTGGTAGGCCTTAAAGACGGTTCGAATACCACCTTGGAAGAAGCCTCTCACCTTGCGGGCTACCAAGGGGATGCCGAGCAGCCTTCGGCGATTTTATTGCAACACCATGGGCTACATATCGAAATTCAGTTTGATGAGGAACACCAAATTGGCGCGCAAGACAGTGCCAATGTAAAAGACATTGTATTGGAGTCAGCACTTACCACCATTATGGATTGTGAAGACTCTATTGCCGCAGTAGACGCCGAAGATAAAGTGGAAGTTTACAAAAATTGGTTAGGTTTAATGTGCGGAACATTGAATGAAAGCTTAACCAAAAACGGCAAACAGATTACTCGCGAGCTAGCGCCTAACCGCCAATACATTAACACCCAAGGCCACGGCTTTAGCTTAAGTGGACGCTCGTTAATGTTTGTGCGCAATGTGGGTCACCTGATGACCAACAACCTAATGTTGGACGCTAAGGGCAATGAAGTTCCAGAAGGCTTACTTGATGCTGTGTTTACTAGCCTCATCGCTAAACATGATTTGCTTGGAAATAGCCCTTATCGCAACTCCCGCGAAGGGTCGATTTACATTGTTAAACCTAAGATGCATGGTCCAGAAGAGGTTGCATTTAGTAATCAAATTTTTGCAGCCGTTGAAGAGCTAATTGGTCTTACAGCTAACACCATTAAATTGGGCATTATGGATGAAGAACGTCGCACGAGTGTTAATTTAAAAGCGTGTATAGCAGAAGCTCATCAGCGAGTGGTGTTTATTAACACTGGTTTCTTAGATAGAACGGGGGATGAAATTCACACTAGCATGGCTGCCGGCGCTATGGTGCCAAAAGGAGATATAAAAGAAAGCGTGTGGATTAAAGCGTATGAACTTAACAACGTTCAAGCTGGCCTTGCTTGTGGTTTGCACGGCAAAGCGCAAATAGGTAAAGGCATGTGGGCCATGCCCGAGATGATGGCAGCTATGATGCTGGCTAAACAAGCCCACCCAGAAAGTGGCGCTAGCACGGCCTGGGTTCCTTCACCAACTGCGGCAACGCTGCATGCGATGCATTATCACCAGGTAAATGTATCGAGTATTCAAAATCAACTATTAGAGGCGCTAAGTAATGATGATCAGCGTTACTTAGATGACTTATTAACGCCGCCATTAGCGGCTGATACAGCTTGGACTGAGCAGCAACTTATTGCAGAACTAGATAACAACATCCAAGGTATTCTTGGTTACGTTGTTCGCTGGGTAGAGCAGGGGGTTGGCTGTTCTAAGGTGCCAGATATTAATGGCGTAGGTTTAATGGAAGATCGCGCTACCTTGCGTATATCTAGTCAGCACGTGGCAAACTGGTTAAAACACAATATTGTGAGTGAAGAGCTAGTGAAGCAGCGTTTTGAAGTGATTGCCGCATTGGTCGATGAACAAAACAGTGGCGACCCAGCCTATCTGAATATGGCAGGAAATGTCGCTACTAGTTGTGCCTATCAAGCCGCCCTAGATCTGGTGTTTAAAGGTTGTGAGCAACCTAGTGGTTATACCGAACCCCTATTACACGCATGGCGTCGAGAGTTTAAGTCCCGGTAGGGTAAACATTTTCATTATTAATAAGCACCTTAATAGGTGCTTTTTTTGTATGATTTTGATATTAAACAATAAAATCAGGTGCTTAGGTACTGAAATCCTTGATTAAATTAGGTAGTCTTTTGTCCGCACCAAAGCTGCATGATTGAGCTTGGTATGCGAAGTGGATACTTAAATTTTTAAAGGATTAAAATCTTGTTACTACGACTGATATTTGCAGTAGTTGTGTTGTCTCTTACGGCATGTTCTACGATAAAAACCAAACCATTAGATGCTAATGAGTCTCTATCTTTAGCGGATAAGAGCCTCGTTTATACCCGTTATAGTGCGCTTCCTGATTTTGCTGCACAAACTGCCGCAAATGTGCAGTTTGGCTTATTGGGGTTGGCTTCTGCTATTTCTTCAGGCAATGCCATGATTGTAAACAATCAAATTGAAGACCCTGCTCTGGATATTGCACGTGAATTAGCCAGCGGCCTAAGTGATAGTTATAAAGTAAAGGTGGTGGATGATGAATCTAAATCAGTAACCATTCCTGAATTACCTAACATCATCGAGTTGTACTCTGATTATGACTACATTCTTGATGTTCGCACCTTATCTTGGAGCTCTATATATTACACCAGTGACTGGGACAATTATCGTGTGAGTTATCAGGTACATGCTCGACTTATCGACCGTGAAAAGGGAATCGTTATTGCTGAAGAAGCTTGTAACAATATGCCTGAGTATGCAGATACTGAGCAAGCGCCTTCTTATGTCGAGCTGGAAAGTGGTGAAGGGCTTAAGCGTGAGTTAGCGCGTTCAGTAGAGTTTTGTGTAGAACATATTCGCAATATGGCGCGTTTGCGCGATGAGACAAACGAAAACAGTGTTAAAGCTGCCACTGCTGAAGATCAGACAAACACCAAAATCCTTTAAAGTTAGATATTTGCTGCTAAAGCCTCTTTGTTAAGAGGCTTTTTTTGTTAAAAATCTAGGCCAATACCAATCACTAGGCGATAGTCATTTTTTTCCGGGGTTATGTCGTCTGAGTCTGCTGTGGGTGACTCGGTGTAATCCCAAATAAAGTCGATGTCTAAATCTAGATCGTCGGTGATATCAATGGCTAGATTAAGTAGGTTGTGGTGTTGGTAACCACCGGTCTTTTTCTGCGACAAGGTCATTTGGTAGTCATGAGTCAATTCAATGTCTTTGGTGATGTCTATTTCGAAGTTAGAGCCAAAAGACAAACCCATACTGCTTTCTTTGTTAGAACTGCCTTCGGTAACTTCTTCAAAACGGGTTTGCTGCCAAGAAGGACCAACAGACAACTCCCATTTTTTGTCATCATCGTCCACTGCGATATAACCCACTTGCGAGGCCAATTGGCTTTGCAGTTTTATATTCTTTAATGGTGCGTGATAGAAATCAGCCAATATAGGGCGAAAGAACCAATCGTGGTGTTTGTATAAATCGTGAGAAAGGGTAACGCGGTGATTACGCGCGGTGGTTTCATCATTTGATTCTGAGATCACCCCAAGATAAGTAATAATTGTACGATTAAGTGCCGTTTTTCGTTCACTATTTAGTTTGCCGTTTATCTCTAAGGTATTGGTATTCCCGCTGGCAACGTTGGCGCTTAAGGTCGCTTTGTTCTCCCAGCGATCGGCTTCTCGTTCGGCTACTCGGTACACCGATATAACATCTTGGCGCGAGGCATAATGGGTGTCTTTTCCAATGATGGTCACGCCATCTTTATCTACCATTAAGCGGCCACGTACTACCCCTAAGCCGCGCAAATTTACTTGAAACCATTTGGCAGTGCGCAGCCGTTGAATATCGTCAATATCAATGTTTAAATCGTCTAACTCATCGCTGTCAAATAGCACTTCTTTTTGATAAAGCTCTTCTAAGTTTCCTTGAATTACTTCACCAGAATCTAATTGAATCCAGTCTTTGTCTTCATCCAAATCTAGTGCACTAAAGTAGTCTTGTTGAAATTGTTCGGTTATTGAGTTGGGCGTCTGCTCGGCCTCGGGAGCAGAGGTTTCTGCTGCTAACGCTAGGCTGAGGTTAGAGCTTATTAACAATACAACAACTAAAAGGCGCATTAAGTGGTGGCTGCTCCATCAGACATTTAATGACAGTATTCTGATATTAGCGGCTTTTTAAGCAATACGGAATAAACGCTTGAGAATACAAGGTGTTTTGTTTAGCCAGGTACACTTTATACTCAGCTAAACATCGCAAATTGCTTACTTTACTTGAGCACTGCGCATCCACTCGCGATACTCATCTGCTCCGTCTTCTCCTTCAGCTGGAGACCAAGGCGCAAAATCTTCTGCGGGTGTGGGCTCATAGGCACCTTCTTTTATCTCTAGGCCGACTGTTCCAGCTTGCATACAAGCATATCCATGCCAAACATTGGGTGGAACTTCGATAGCTCGGTTTGTTTCTGGTGACAAACTATGTCGCTCGGTAACCTCGCCTTGCTCATTAAATATTAGTAAGTCGAGTTGTCCTTTTAGCACTAAAAATAGTTCCCATTTGTGGGCTTCACTATGGCGGTGCGGACGCATGTAGGTATCGGGCTCTGTAGCAATAAACAAGCGTTGCACACCTGCGTCTAAGGTTTCGTGTAAATTGTGATGGCTGCGCTGGCGTGGAGCTGCTTTAGCCTTGTCGCTAAAGTCTGAAAAGTCCTTGTTGTTGATGATCTTCAACATTAACTAGAGTCCTATAAATGAGCGTATTCGATTAAGTCATGGTTATAGGGCCTGATGGTGGCATATTTTTGCTGACTCAACAAACGTGGATTATCAGTGTAAGGTGATAATTCATTCCCATTATTGGTTAAGGAATTCGCTATGAGCAAAATGACAGGGCGTTGTTTATGTGGAAAAGTGAGCTATCAAGTTGAGCAACTTGAGCCTCGAATGGGGCATTGTCATTGCAGTATGTGCAGAAAGTTTCATGGGGCTGCTTTTGCAACCTACGGTGAAGCTAAAACCGAGAACTTTCGCTGGACAAGCGGTTTGGAATACTTAAAGAAATTCACCGCTGAGAATGGCACTGTAAGACAATTTTGCAGTGAGTGTGGCTCAAGCTTAAGCTTTGCTCCCGCCAATGATGATGGCCGTTTTATAGAGTTTAGCTTGGCTACTCTTGATAATGACATAAAGCTAAAACCAGACGCACATATCTTTGTAGCTTATAAAGCTAACTGGTTCGATATTTGCGATAACTTACCGCAACACCAAGAAGGGCGTGAGTAGGTGTTAGGTTTTAGCCTTAAGCTTTTGCAAATATTGATAAGGTGTTACACCACGTAAGCGTTTAAAGGCGCGGCAAAAACTTTGCTCATTGCTATAAGATAAACGCTGGGCAATGTTATTAATGTCGTAGCCCTTAAATAGATACTGTACCGCTTCGTTACATAATACGTTGGCTGTCATGGCTGAAAAATTCCAGCCATGGGCCAATAAGCGGCGTTGTAATTGTTGACGCGATATACTCAAGCAGTCGGCCAAAAAGTCTACGTTCGGGCGTCCGTAATAGCGGGAAAAGTTTATTAGTGAATATAATGATTTAACCGTGTCGTGAGGCTGAGGGATATTAATGTATTCGTCGAGCTGGGCATCATTTAAGCGTAGTGGAGCATGCCTCTCCCACTGGCTATTTTCGTCTAAATGGGTAACTGAAGCATTAAGCCATACTTCGGTTTGAGCGCTACTTTGTTTAACCTTGCAGCCAAAAAAAGCTTCCAGTTGTTTAAGGTCTGCTGTTGGACCGGTTAGGTTTACTTGCAAAGGCGTGAAATCTTCACCTAAGTAATAACGCAACATGTTGAACATCATAATTGCCATACGCAGGCTATCATGCAGGCGCGCTTGGTGGCTTGCATAGGGGTTATTGTATGCCCATTTCACAATATTTCCTGACTGTAACCCGCTCAATGAGCAACCTGACTGTAGCATCGAACAACCATAGTTAATACGGCGAAATGTCACTACAAAATCAGGTGTGTGATAAACCCATTTGTTAAACAGTTCTACATTTTCAAAACCAATATACGGGGTAAACTTAAGCATAAAAAGTGGGTCTTGGCTTAAGTGTTCGGCTTGCTCTAACCAGCGATTGGCGATGTTTATGGGGATAAGTGTGAGAGGTTCTTCAAGCAAAGCCGAAGGAATGCCAAGATCATCGGGCTTAATCGCAAACTCTGCGTATAAGCCATTGAGCAAGGGCTTAATGAAGTTAAGCCGAATAAACCCAATATCAAATTCTTTCATCGTATTTACTACTCACACTATTTACATTTTACGTCAAAAAATCTCATAAAATGGTCACTTCTATCTATTAAGGGCATCTTCTCATATTCGTTTACTCAATACCTTGGTTTTAGTTTCGCTCTTTAAAGGTTTTTCTGTGGTTATAACTTGCAGCTGGGGAGGTGGAGCTTCGTTGTTAGGGTAAGGGAGTTGTTGTTGGGTTCTTGAATCAGCTTTGACGCCTTTAACACTTGCGGTTAGGCTGGATAAGCACTCCTGTCTTCGCCCATGGATACTATGAAGCCTATTGATATTCTGTTTGCCTTAATCGTAGCCACTATTTGGGGAGTGAACTTCTCAGTAATTAAGTTGGGTTTAACGGAGCTTCCACCAGTATTGTTCTCTGCTTTGCGTTTTGCCATTGTGGCAATACCTGCGGTGTTCTTTGTACCTTTTCCTAAAACAGCGGTGCGCAACGTAGTCGCCGTGGGCGTGTTTTTGGGAGTGATCAAGTTTAGCTTACTGTTTGTGGCCATGCAGGTTGGGGCATCGGCCGGTTTGTCGTCCTTGTTATTGCAAGCACAAGTGATTTTCACTATTTTGCTCAGCTTTATTTGGTTTAAAGAAAAAATTACCACTTACCAGCTAGCGGGAATAAGCTTGTCTAGCCTTGGTTTTGCGCTGTTTTTTGGCTTGAGCTCCGAGAACCTCAGCTTGATAAGCTTGCTGTTGTTGCTTTTGGCGGCCTTGTCTTGGGCCGTTTCTAACTTGTTTATGAAGCAGGCGAAAGGCGTTAATGTGCTGCATTTTATGGTGTGGGTGAGTCTGATTCCTCCATTACCTTTGTTGGCTTTTTCATATTTATTTGAAACCAATACGCCTTATCAGTTGCTAGTAAGTGCTCAAACTTCAACTTGGTTAGCTTTAGCTTATGTTGGGTTTATTTCTACCTTACTTGCCTTTGCCATTTGGGGGCATCTACTGGCTAAGTATAGCGCCGCTGCTGTAACACCTTTTGCCCTGTTGGTGCCTGTAGTCGGAATGTTGACTGCCAACCTAGTTTTTGATGAGAGCTTAACTCACTTGGAGTGGCTTGCTGCAGGCTTAGTCTTATTGGGTTTGATATGTTGTGTCTTTGGCCAAAACTTGCATAAGTTCCTAGGGTCTGTTGACCTTTCGAGCTGATTTTTGCAGCAGTTTGTGGGGTATTTTTACAAGGCAGAGGCTTTAATGTGTAGCTAGCCTACATGCGAAGCCGATAACGCAGTAGAAATGAGCCACAAATTCCTGCCCGAAGGGTTCGGCTAAAATCGTTTTACGCTTTGTTAAGTAGTATTTGCTTAGAATAACTAGGCTGCACACTCCTTGCCGCGCCTAAAACGATTTTATTTCGAACAAAATTTAACCGCGAAAGGTCAACTGACCCTAGCAAATAGCCCAAGCAAGCCGATTTGATATTGTAAGCCTAGGGCTCACGCTCTACAGTAGCGGGAGTAATGAAAGAGTATTAATTATGTCGGAATTTAAAGAACTCAATAAGCGCAGTGCTAATGCTTATGCTCAGCAGCGAAACTTAATTAAGCAAGTATTGGCAGGCAAAGCTAAGCAGTGTGAGCATTGTAAGCAGCCTTTGACGGTGGTGTTACCTGGGCAAGAAAAAGCCCCTGGCGTTTATTGCGCCAAGGGCTGTACGTCGATCGAACTAGAGCTAAGCTTACCCAAATAATACCAATTGTGCCAAGTAACCGTTCATTCTATCTGGTTAAAATACTCGATAACTGCGTTA